>NZ_JXXK01000010.1 GCF_000949455.1 Ruthenibacterium lactatiformans
AGTGCGCACCATCGACACGGCCAGCGAGAGCGGCTGGCGCGAGGAAGTGGTGGACCTCGCCATCGGCGGAGACAAAAGCGGCATGACAGGCTCCCACGGCGGCGGAGACCTGCGGCTGGTGGAGGACTTTGTGCGCGTGCTGCAGGGCGAACAGCCGTCCATCTCCTGCACGAACATCAACGATTCCCTCAATGGCCATCTGGCTGTGTTTCAGGCGGAAAAGGCACGCAAAACGGGAACCGTATGCACGATGCCGCAGATATAAAAACGCCGCATCCGGCCGGTTCATACAAAAAAGCTCCCGCATGGAGGCCGCATCTGCGGCCCCCCGCGGGAGCTTTTTTATTGCTCCGCAATAAAAACGTATCTCAATGGCCGCGGGTAAGGACGGCCCGCGTGGCCGAAAGAATAGCCTGTGGCTGTTTTTTGTCGGACATTGCGCCTGAGCGGCGGCGAACAGCCAAAGCGATGCGCCTGAGGACGCAAGGCGTCATCCATCCTCCAGTGTGTATTTCAAAAGAGAAAGCCCGCGGAACGCGGCGTATTCCTGCGCGCGTATTTCCAGCATGCTTTGCTGCCGTGCCGAAAACGCCTGCCAGGCTGTGACGGAAAGCTCCAGCCTGTCCCGGACGGTCCGGGCCGTCCACATGCCGGAGATGCGGCCATCCAGCACGACAGCGCCGGGATTGCCGACGGTGCGCCACACCAGCTTCTGAAGCGCTTTGTCGGGCAGCAGCACGTCCCGGTCCCGGGTGTCGAGGTAAGGGTCGTGCGGCCCGAGCAGGAGCAGCCGCTCCTGCGGGCCGCAGGGATGGGCCAGCGCATCGCGGTCGGCAGAAAGGAGCCAGCGCGCTTTGCCCTCCACAGATACCGGCTCCAGCTCCTGCGCCACGCTGTTCCAAAGCCGCCGCGCCTGTGCGGGCGAGCAGCCGAGCCACTCTGCCAGGAGGGCCGGCGTGGAGGGGCCGTGGCAGTGCAGGAATTTTCGGACCAACAGCCTGTCCGCGTCCGGCGGAGTTTCGGGCGCGCGGCCCAGCCAGCTTCGGAACGACGCAAAGGTCGGGCTGCCGCCCTGGCGGCAGCCAAATACCACAAGGCCGGAAAAGGAACAGGGCCGCAGCAGGAACGATACGGCCGCGCCGCCCACAGTCTGCCGGTCCGGCGCGCCGTACATAGAGGGTGCGTCCCACAGTGTCCGTTTTTCCGACGGCAGGTGTTCCCGTACGGCATCCGCCAGTACACGGTCCAGCGTTTCCTTGCCTTGAACGGTGTGGGCATCCAGATACCCCGCTGCCTGCTTCACAAGCGGCAGCAGGCTGTCAAAGCTCATTTGCAGGTGCTCCAGCGCCAGAGCGATGCCGCGGGTATAGATCCACGGCGCTTCCCCCTTAAGCGCGGCGAGCGGGGAGAGAAAAATTCCGCTTTCCGCAGTGGGAAACACAACGGGCACGCCCCGGTAGCTCCAGGCCTGCAGCAGGGTTTTCCGGCGGTACAGCGCGTCGTGCAGCTCCGGCAGAGTGCAGCCTTCCACGCGGTTGAACAGAGCTGTTTCCCACGCACCGGGCGGCGAGTTCTGTACTCCGCAGGCCCCGGCGGCGGTTTCAATTTGCCCGGATGGGAGCATTTTGTCCAGATGATGTGCCCGGAGCCGAAAGCTCCGCACAGCTTGCGCACGGATGTCCACAGAATACGCCCCGCTTTCCTTTTTTGAATCGTCTTGTCATCATTATACCATGACGCCGCGAAGCGGCCACAACAAAACCGCACGTGCTGCGGTTTTGGATGGTTCAATGTTCTCAAAGCCCTGTGCGCCGGCACAGGGGCGTGTGCCTTGCACACGCACAGCCGCGAAGCGGCAGCTTTGAGGTTATTATACCATGACGCCGCGAAGCGGCCTCAACAAAACCGCATTGAGCGCGGCGCTTTCGCCCAAAGGGCGAAATGCGACCGGATGGGAGCAAGCCGCCTCGCGCGAGGATGTGCCTTTGAGCGCGGCGCTTTCGCCCAAAGGGCGAAATGCGACCGGATGGGAGCAAGCCGCCCCGCGCGAGGATGTGCCTTTGAGCGCGGCGCTTTCGCCCAAAGGGCGAAATGCGACCGGATGGGAGCAAGCCGCCCCGCGCGAGGATGTGCCTTTGAGCGCGGCGTTTTCGCTCAAAGGGCGAAGTGCGTGCGGGCTGCGGGCCTGGCCAGCCCGGTTGGCACAGCAAATGCCTGCCGGGGAAAAAATCCGGCCCGGTCTGTTTGAAAAGCGAAAGCCGCTTTTGCCGCAGACCGGGCGGGGAAAGACTGTGTCACGCCTGCCCGGGAGCAGGCAATTCCTCCGGCGGCACGCTGTGCACGACGGGGGAACAGACGCGGTGGATGAGATAATGCAGATAGTCGATATCCTTGAACAAATCCAGCCCCTGAGACTGGGATTTCATTGTGCCCTGCAGTGAGCGCATTGCTACAAGCAGGCCCGGCGCTTCGTCAAATTTCACCGTCAGCCCGCCGTCCGGCCGGAACACGAATTTCAGCAGACGGGAGCTGGAGCTTTCCAGAAAACAAAGCGTCACTTTCAAAACGGGTTCGTCGTCCTCGTTGGCGGTAAAGCGCCCCGTCACGCCCACGGCGAAGCGGTTGCCACCCAAGTCCAGCTCGTATTCCAGCGCGTTTTCAAAGCCCACGGGAATGCAGTACTCCACGCCGCCTTCGGTCCAGAGCAGCGAAAGCGTGTTGTCCCCCACACGGAAAGCTGCTTTTTCCGAGCCTTTGGTATACCAGTCCTCCATGCAGCCCAGAATGGCGGGCAGCAGGCCGGCCCGGTTTTCCTCCAGCCGGTATGTTTGGGCGAGAGCGGGGCGCACGCTGTCCGGGATAGGAGAGGGAGCAGACGGCGCGGCAGGGGGGAACAGTGCGTTACGGACACGCGCGTACCAGGGATGCCTGACGGGAACAGGCGGTTCCGGCACAGCCTCGCCGAAGCGCAGATGCGCCGCCGTAAAGGCAAGGCGCGCGTCTGCGGCGGGGTCGGCCGGCAGGGGCGCGGGAGCACGGGCCACGGCCTTCAGAAATTCTCTCACAGCGGTGTAGCTGCGGCTGCGGGTAAATAAATTGCCCGCGCCTGCGTTCACGGCCAGCACCAGGTCCAGGTCCGGCGCAACGACGACATACTGGCCGAACATGCCGTTGAACATATAAGTGTGGTCGGCGCTGTGCGGCCAGAGCTGATAGCCGTATTCTTCGCCGTTCTCATGCACGGTGTCGGGTTTGACGGCGGCTTCCACCCAGGCGGCGCTCAAAAGGCGCTGTTCCTTTCCGTCGGCACCCGTCCATTTGCCCTTTTGCAGATAGAGCTGGCCCAGCTTGGCGATGTCCTCCAGATAAACGTACATGCCCCAGCCGCCTTTTTCGATGCCCTGGGGGCAGGTCTCCCACGCTACATCGCCGAAGCCCAGCGGCTCGAACAGGCGCGGGCGCAGATAGGCCGAAAGACCCAGCCCTGTTTTGCGCTTGACGATGGCGGAAAGCATGTAGCTGTTCATGCTGTTGTAATCGAATGCGGAGCCGGGCTCGAACAGAACATCTGCGTCCAGAAAGCCTTTGACCCAGTCGCCTTCCAGAACCGCGCCGGCCTCCTTGAAAGCGACGCCGCTTGTCATGGTGACGAGGTGCCGCACTGTGACGGCGCGCATGCGGCGGCTGGTGAGCAGGCCGCACTTTTCAGGAAAGATCTCGCATACATGCTCATCCAGTGAAAGGCGGCCTTCATCTGCCAGCATGCCTATGGCGGTGCCCGTCACGCTTTTGCACATGCTGTGCGTCACATGCCAATACCGGCTTGAATAGGGCGCGTACCATCCCTCGCTCACCACACGGCCGTGGCGCAGTACGATGCAGGCATGGGTGCCGCACTCGGCGCCGGACAGGCTGCGGTACAGCGTATCCAGCGCGGCAGCAGGCACACCCTCGTCCCGCGGCGCACTGCGCGGCAGGAGTGTGGGCAGCCTGCCCGTGCGGGGCGGCTTTTGCGGCCGCACGGGGAACGGCAGGATGTTGTCCGTATCGTTCAGCAGATATTTGCGGGCGTAATTCAGCATTTTGATGTTGCTGCGCAGTTCCATGAATGGTTCTCCCTCAGCCCGGGCGCGCGCGGAGCGGCCTGCCGGGCGGTCTGTCTGTAAATACTTTCCGACAACTAAAGTATAGCATCTTTGCACAGTTTTTCTATAAACAGTTTGTAAAGAATGTCGTGAGCCTGTGTCTGCGCCCGCTTCCCGAACGGCGGGCGGAAGCGCGGCCGTGCGCGCGAACGGGGGATGCAGCATACCGGCCCTCCTCCGGGAGAGTTCTCCCGTTTCTTTTGAGGATGGGCGTGCAGGGCGCGGTGTAATCCGCCGTTCGGGGGAGGCGGCAAAAAAGCATGCGGCCAGGGGAAAAGCAAACGCCCGGAACCGCCGGAAAAGACGGTCCCGGGCGCGGAAGGGTCATTCCACCGTCACGCTCTTGGCCAGATTGCGGGGTTTATCCACGTCGCAGCCGCGCAGCACGCTCATGTAATAGGCAAACAGCTGCAGCGGTACGATCAGCAGCAGCGGCATGAACACGCCCTCAAATTCGGGCAGGCGCACCACATGATCCGCTGCGTCGGCAGGGACCTTTGCGTCCTGTTTGCAAAGCAGGATCACCCGGCCGCCGCGTGTCTTTACCTCCTTGACGTTGCTGATGGTTTTTTCATATACGCTGTCCTGTGTGGCAAGCGCCACTACGGGCGTGCCCTCCACGATCAGAGAGATGGTGCCGTGCTTCAGCTCGCCGGCCGCGTAGGCCTCGCTGTGCACATAGCTGATCTCCTTCAGCTTGAGGCTGCCCTCCAGCGAGAGCGCATAGTCGAACCCGCGTCCCATGAAGAACAGATGATCGCTGTTCATGAACTGGCTGGCGAGGTATTTGATGTTGTCACAGTCCTTCAGAATGGGGCGCAGCAGCTCCGGAACGCGCTGCAGCTCGACCGTCAGGTGGCGCACGATGCATTCGTCCTGTGCGCCGCGGGCCAGCGCCAGACGCAGCGCGAACAGATACAGCACGGCCATCTGCACGCTGTACGCCTTGGTGCTGGCGACGGCGATCTCCGGCCCGGCGTAGGTGTACAGAACCCAGTCGGCCGCGCGGGCGATGGAAGAACCAACCACGTTCACCACAGCAAGCGTTTTTGCGCCGCGCTCCCTGGCAAGCTTCAGTGCGGCCAGCGTATCCAGAGTCTCGCCGCTCTGGCTGATGATGACCACCAGATCGTTTTTGCCAAGGACGGGGTCCCGGTAGCGGAATTCACTGGCGATGTCTACATAAACGGGCACGCGGGCGATGCGCTCAATGGCGGTCTTGCCGACCATGCCGGCGTGCATGGCTGTGCCGCAGGCAACGATGTGGATATTCTCCACTCCTGCAAGGTATTCGTCCGTCAGTCCGGGCACGCCCAGCGCGGGCAGGCCGTCCTGTACGCGCGGATTGACGGTGGCGCGCAGGGCCTCCGGCTGCTCGTGGATCTCCTTGAGCATAAAGTGAGGATAACCGCCTTTTTCGGCGGCGCCGATGTCCCAGTCGGCCGTGAGGTGCTGCTTTTGCACCGGATGGCCGAAAGCGTCGTATACGTCGATCTTATCCGCGCTCAGCACAGCGATTTCGCCCTCTTCCAGCACCGCATAATCGCGGGTATAGCGCAGCAGAGCGGGAATGTCGCTGGCGAGAAAGTTTTCTCCGGCGCCGTAACCGACGATCAGAGGGCTTTCCTTGCGCACGGAGAAGATCTGCCCGGGAAAATCTTTGAACAGGATGGCGAGCCCGTAGCTGCCGCGCACCTGCTCCAGCGTCCGCAGGATGGCGTCCAGCGGTTCGCCGTGATAGTTGTGGTCCAGCAGCTTTACCAGCACCTCGGTGTCTGTTTCGCTGCAGAATTCATAGCCTCGTTTCATAAGGTGCTCCTTGAGCTGGGCGTAGTTTTCAATGATGCCGTTGTGCACCAGGCTGACGCGCGCGGCGCAATGGGGATGGCTGTTTACGTCGCTGGGGGCGCCGTGCGTAGCCCAGCGTGTGTGCCCGATGCCGCAGTGCGAGGCCATGGGCGGCATGCCGTTCAGTTTTTCTGCCAGAACGGCCAGCCTGCCCTGTGCTTTGACGACCCGGATCTCATCGTTTACGCACAATGCGACTCCGGCTGAATCATAGCCCCGGTATTCCAGCTTGGAAAGTCCGTCCAGCAGTACGTCCGTGCTCTGGCGCGAGCCGATATATCCAACAATTCCACACATAAATTCTATCTCCCAACATTGTCATTTGAAAAATGGTACAATGCGAAAGACGCAAAAACACAAAACAATACCAAGGCCATGCCGCCGCGCAGAAAAGCGCCGCATGGCCTGCCGAAAGACACAACACGTCCGGGGCGTACCCCGCCGGCGCGCCCGCGTTTTTGCGTCTTTGCATTTATGTATTTTGTGCCGCGCCGCTTAAGCTGCGGCACAGCCGAAGAGACAGGCGTACCGCGGCGGCGCCCGGAGGCTGCCGCGGTCGGATAACGTCTGTCCGGGCGGCGTACTGCACCGCCCGCAAAAAAACGCCGCCCGCCGCGCGGGGACGCAAAATTTTATGTGTAAAATCCCGGTGTGCCATGCGTCTCTGTTTCGGCGTTGCCGCCGTGTTTTGCCCGCATGGTGTCGGCCGCCCGGAACCCCGGCCGTGGGAGCATCCGCCGAATCTTTCGATGCCGCCCGCTTCGGCACATTGCCGAAAACGGGTTATCTCCCATCCTCGTCACCCTTCGTGGCGGTGGGCAAGCCCATGGGGAAGCAGCGCTTCCCGCTCCGCTGTTGCAAAAGGGCCCGGCGCTTCATAGCTGCATGGAATATCAAACCTCCCGGTGTTGTAAAGCCGGCGCCCCGCGGCTCAGTGCATTTTCATCAGCCTTGCCCGAAAGCGGGCGCAGTACAGGCCGATGATGCGGGCCACGGCGACGTCGTATATCACAAAGGTGACGTTGCCCATCAAGAGCAGCAGCCCCGTGAACGGGATGCCCATGCTCTCGAATTCCTCGACAACGGCGCCGATGGGAAACAAAAATAAAATGATGCCGTACATGCCGACGATGCATGCGTTGAACACGGCCAGCTTGACGGCCCACTGGGCCGCACGGGAGCGCATGCGCTCGATGCTGGCCTTAAGCAGGGGATAAAAGCCAAGAAAAAAGACGAAGATCAGGCTCATTTCCTTGTCGGGAACGACAAAGAGCGAGAGCAGGCCGATGGCGGCGTACAGAACATAGCCTGTTTTTATGCCGAATTCAATGGCCACGGGCACGATGAGAATGCCCGCAAGCGCGGGCGCGACGTAGGTGGCCAGCGGCAGGATGCCGCCCATCAGCATCAGGACGGCGGCCAGCGAGCCGAACACGCCGGAAAGCGCGATCTTACGGCTTTCACTGCTGCGTTTCTGCATGGCGTCAGCAGCCTCCCCGGCCACAGCCGCAGCACATGTCCATGCACATCATGGCCGTGCACATGTCGCAGCAGGAGCAGCCCACGGCCTGAGCGCCCGCCATACCGTTGTTCCCATAAGGGTTGCCGGGCATCGCGCCGCCGGCGCTGTTCTGCAAATTGCGCAGCGCGGCCTCATATTCCCGGTTGCCCGGAGCAAGGCGGCACGCCGTCTGGAAATAGCGCAGCGCGTCGGCTACCCATCCCTTATAATAATATGCGCTGCCCACAAGGAAGTTCCATTCCGCGTCGTTGGCACCGCCCTGGATCGCGTTCAATTCCGCAAGGGCCTGCTCCACCGCGCCGCTGTTGATCATCTGGCGGATGGCTCGGTAGCGTCCGTTGGCCGCCGCGCCTGTGTCCGGCTCCGGCTCGCCTGCGTTTGCAGCGCGCCTGCTGTTTACGGGCGTGCCGGTGCGGATGGCGCCCATCAGCGCGTCGAAAGCCTCGTTCAGTTCGGTCATTTTGGCCTCGGCCTCCTCGCGCAGGGGGCCGGCCTCATAATTGTCCGGGTTGTACTTCTGCGCCAGAGCCCGGTATGCGGTTTTGATCTCTTCTTCTGTCGCGCCCTCGGTAAGGCCCAGAACTTTGTATGCGTCCATTTGAATTCCTTTCTGTTGTCGGATGTCAGGCTGTATGTTTCCGCCGCACGGAGCGGAGATGCATCACGTTCCGCGCACAGCTTTATGCGCCGTGCCTGGGCTGCGTGCGCTTTTGCCCGGCCAGTGCGATACTCTGCGGCAGGCCGAGAAAGACGATGTTGTCCAGGATCGCCTTGCAGGGCCCCGGCTCCAGCAGGTTGTAGGCCAGAGCCGCCTCGCCCGCGCACATGCGGCACAGGCGCTGTGCCTCGGCCACTGCCTCCGCCTTGGAAAGGCCCTGCAGCGCAAACACATTGTACGCGCCGTTCCGGATGTCCTTTTCGTAATCCTCGGCCGCGTCCAGGTAATAGATGATCTTCCCCACAAACAGGCCCATGCGCTCCAGCGCACGGCTGCCCGGCGCGGCCAGGCGGAACAGCGCGGCCGTCATGCGGGCCGTGGGGTCCGCCGCTTCATCGGCGCTTTTGCTGGCGCGGCGCTCCAGTGCCTGCTGGGTGGCCGTCTGTTCGCGCAGCGTCTCGTCCAGCGCGGGCCTGCGGACCGCCGCCTTTTTGCGCATGCGGCTCAAAAAGGGCCACAGGACCAGAGCGGGCAGACGCTTGAAAAAACGTTCGTCCGCAAGGTCGTCCGCCAGCTTGTAATACACCGTCAGCACCAGCGCGTCCGCAGCCAGGGCAAGGCCTGCGGTGCTTTGGCACATCGGCCGTTTTTCCACCGGGTTGGCCATGCAGCGCTCCGGGCACATACGCGCCTGCGTGCCCGCCATACCGTCCGCCAGCAGAGCCGGCAGGACAAGGTCGTAATTCAGCAGAAAACGGGACAAAAAGCCATATTCACGCTTCAGCTCCTTGCACAGGCCGCAGTAATAGGCGCGGTAGGCGTGCCACTCGCGTACCTTCAGCTCTGCTGTCAGGGGCAAAACATAGCCGAACATGTGCGCACGCCCTTTCCGCTGCAAGATACGAAACACATTCAGTATACAATATCTTGTGCCTTTTTACAATTCTCACGACGGATTTTCAGGCTTTTTGCTGTTAAAATTTGCATTTTTTTCATATTCCGGCCGTATTTTGTCCACAGCAGGCGGGGCGACGGCGGCGGTTACGGCTTTTTTTCCAGATGGTCCACGGTATCGAATCGGTAGCCTGCATTTTTGAACCAGCGGATAACATCCGGCAGCGCGGCGGCCGTGTTCTTCGTGGCGTTGGTGTCGTGCATCAGCACCACGCAGGTGTTTTTGTCGCCGACCTCGCGGATGATGTTGTTGTAAATGGTAGAGGCCGAGGGGTGGCCGCCGAGGGAATCCTCCGCGCACACGTTCCAGTCGACATAGGTGAAGCCGCGGCTTTCCGCATCGGCTTTCAGCTTTTTCATGATATCACTGCCGCCGTAGCGGTGGCTGACGGTGTTGGTGCTGCCGCCGGGAAAGCGCAGCCATTTGATTTCATGGTCCGCGGGCACATATGGAAGCAGCTTTTCGCGCAGCTTCTGCAGATCATCCCAATAGGCGTCCGGGCTTTTATAGATGCTTTTGTAATCGTGGCTGCAGGTGTGCAGTGCGATGAGATGCCCTTCCTGGACGGTGCGCTCCAGCAGGGGCAGGTATTCCTCGTTGTTGTCTGCCGCCATGACAAAAAAAGTAGCGGGCACGCCCTCGGCCTTCAGCGTGTCCAGCACGCTTTCCGTAGTGGCGGAGGGGCCGTCGTCGAATGTCAGATAGACCACCTTGTCCGCGGCCGCGCCGCTCTGCGCGTCCGTGCTGCCGGAGACGGAAGCCTGCACGGCCATGACGGCCCGCGTGTCCGCAAGGTCCTCCTGTGTACAGCCTACAGGCGCGCCGCCCGGCAGCAGGTGCATGCCCAGCCCCGCCGCCGCGCACAGGCACAGCCCCAGCACGGCGCCGCGCCGCGCCCGTTTTGAAATGCGTACTTGCTTCAGCTTGTCAAACAAATCCATCGCCGCCTTCGTTGTTGCTTTATAGGGGAATTCCTCGTATACTATACTTTATGAAAGCGCCCCCGCGGATATCACACAACCCGGGAGGCAAGGCAAAGGAGACAAGCGAATGACCGAATATATTACACTGGCGCTGGCGGGTATCGCGGCTGTTTTGTCGCTGGTCTGCGTACTTATCAGGCCGAAACAGGGGGCGACACTGCGCGACCTGCAGAACCTTTCACAGGAGCTGCAGGAAGAGATGCGCGCGCTGCGCACGGAGGTGGGCGGCACCATCCACGGAACGCTGCAGTCCACGGCGGAGCTTCAGGCAAACGCACAAAGGCAGGTGGCGGAGGCGCAGAACACCCGCCTGCGGGAGCTGAGCGAACAGCTTGCCGTGCGCCAGACTGCGCTGCAAAAAGCCGTGACGGACCAGCTGCAGTTCATTGAGCAGCGCATGAAAACGGGCGCGCTGGAGAGCGAGCAGAAGCTGGAGAACATCCGCACCACGATGGAAACGCGCATTGCGGCCATGCAGGCGGACAACGGCAAGCGCCTGGACGAGATGCGCCACACTGTGGACGAGAAGCTGCAGAAAACGCTGGACGAAAAGCTGCAGCAGTCCTTCAGCCGTGTGAGCGAGCAGTTGGAGAGCGTATACAAGGGCCTGGGCGAGATGCAGACGCTGGCAACAGGCGTGGGCGACCTGAAAAAGGTTTTGAGCAATGTGAAAACGCGCGGCATTTTGGGAGAGATCCAGCTGGGCGCGATTCTGGAGCAGATCCTTGCGCCGGAGCAGTACGCAGAGAACGTGGCTACCGTGAAGGGCAGCAGCGAGCGCGTGGAATACGCCGTGAGGCTGCCGGGCGACGGCACCTCCTGTGTGTATCTGCCCATCGACGCAAAATTTCCCATCGACGCATACAACGGCCTGCTGGACGCCTACGACACCGCCGATGCGGCGCAGGTGGAGGCGGCCGCCAAGGTTCTGGAGCAGCGCATCCGCCAGTTTGCGAAGGACATCCATACTAAGTACATCCATGTGCCTGAAACGACGGATTTCGGCATTATGTTCCTGCCCATCGAGGGCCTTTACGCCGAGGTGGTGCGGCGGGGCATGGTGGAGCGCCTGCAGGCGGAGTTCAAGGTCGTCATCGCAGGGCCGACGACCATGGCTGCGCTGCTGAACAGCCTGCAGATGGGCTTCAAGACGCTGGCCATCCAAAAGCGGTCCAGCGAAGTGTGGGATGTGCTGAGCAGTGTGAAATCCGAGTTTGAAACGTTCGGCACGGCACTGGAGCAGGCACAGACGCGCATCAATCAGGCGGGCAACGCGCTGGAGAGCCTGGTGGGCGTGCGCACACGTCAGATCCAGCGAAAGCTGCGCAGCGTCACCACGCTGCCGGAAGCGGGCGCCGCCGGAGAAGCGTTGGAGGAATGAGCGAAGCGGGCCGGGCGGCGGGGCGCCCCGGCCGGTATTTTGCCGCGGCGCTGCGTTTTGCCCGCACCACAGGGCATACTGGTATTGATGTTTCAGCGGGCGGCGGCCGAAGCGCGCCGCGAAAGAAAGGGGCGAATACCATGTGCGGACGGTATCAGTTTTCCTGGGAGGAGAGCCGGATGCTGGCACGCATCCGGGAGGCGGTGCGGAAGGCGGGTGCGCAGGCGCCGCGGGATGAGGTGTTCCCCTCGGACGGCGCGCCGGTGCTTGTTTTGCGGGAGGGGAAGGTCGTTCCCGCGGTGATGGGTTGGGGCTTTCCCGGTATGCAGGGGGGAAGGAATGTCATCAACGCCCGGGCCGAGACGGCCGAGGAACGGCCCATGTTTCGTGACGGCGTGGCCGCCCGGCGGTGTGTGGTGCCGGCCACCGGCTTTTATGAATGGGACGCGGATAAACGCAGATATCTTTTCCGTATGCCCGCCCGGACGGAGCTGTATATGGCGGCGCTGTACGGCGTGTTCGGGGGAGAGGCGCGGTACTGCATCCTGACGACGCAGGCCAATGCCAGCGTGGCCCCGGTGCACCACCGTATGCCGCTGGTGCTGCGCGCACAGGAGGTGCGCCCCTGGCTGGAGGATGAACAAACCGCGCGCCGCCTGCTGCACGAAACGCCGCCGGAGCTGGAGCGGCGGGAGACGGACGGCCAGCTGCGGCTGTGGTAAAAAAACGCGCCCCGGAAACCATCCAGGGCGCGTTTTGTATGCCGGAAGCAGGCGCGCCGGCGCCGCGTTTATTTGGAGCCTGAGCCGTTCGTTTGAGCCGTGCCGGAGAAATCCTTGGGGCTGATGCCGTATTCGGCCTTGAAAGCGCGGTAAAAATTGGAGTAATCCCCGAAGCCGCAGTGCTGGTAGACGTCGGTGGGCGGCAGGCCGTCCGAAAGCATCTGTTTTGCAATGACAAGCCGCTTTTGAATGACATAGCGGTAGATGCTGGTGCCCACAAGGCGGTTGAACTCATGGGACAGGTGATATTTGTTGACAAAGAAGCGCGAGGCCAGCATGTCGAGGGAAAGCTCCTCGTGATAGTGGTCGTTGATATAGTTGAGCACGTTCGTCACGATCGGCCCGGACTTATCCGTCAGCTCGTGGTGCTGGGCGGAGTTGGCCGCTTGCCGGTTCAGCTCCACCAGAAGCTGGATGAGGCAGCCGATGGAAGCAAGGTCCGAGCCGTAATCGGCGCTGTTGGTCTCGGCCACAAGGCGCTCCATCAGGTCTGTCACATGCTGGCGCGGCGTGGGCGCCAGACGCAGCAGATTGGTGTGGCCGGGCACGGTGGAATCGAAGCAGTGCGTCAGCGTGGTGTGGGGCGTGCTGAACTGCTCCAGAAAGCTTTTGTTCACCCACAGCACGATACGCTCGTAGGGATGCTTTTCCAGCGTGATGCGGGGCTGGTGCAGCTCCAGCGGGCTGATGAGCAGGATGTCCCCCGGCAGAAGATGGTAGTTCCGGCTCTCGATGGTATAATTGACGTTCCCGTTTAAAAACAGGTATACTTCATAGAAATCATGATGATGCAGCGCCACGTTATTCAGATAGGAATCCCGGTAACGGTAGATCTCGTAGTTATTGGTGAGCATCTGTTGGCGCACGGTGAATTTCTGGATCTTATTTCCCAACACAGTCCCTGCCTTTCCTCAGCCTGAACCGGCATTCGGCGGCTCGATCACCCTTAATGATAAAGTATGATAGCCTTGTAAACAGTTTAAGACAATTTTCGCAATGTGTCAAGCAATAATAGCAATCACGGTTGCAAATCGGTGTGCTATACTTGACATAGTACCTAATTTTGGACCATGCTGCCCTGATGAATCATGGCACAACAACCAATCGGCAAGAAAAGGGGTAACGTATTTTATGAAAGAAAACATTTATATTTCCGGTTTTGCGGACGAGATCAGTCCGGATTTTACCGAGCAGCTCAAGACGGTGACGTCGCTGGGCATGCATTACATCTCCCTGCGCTCGGCGGACGGCAAGAACATTGCCGAATACACGCCGGATGAAGTGCGTGAAAAGCTGATGCCGCGCCTCGCCCAGTATGGTGTGAAGGTGTCGTCCATCGGTTCGCCCGTCGGCAAGGTGGGTGTGGAGGACGAGGCCGGCTTTGCCGAGCATCTGGCGGGCCTGGAACGCCTGTGTGAGATCTGCAAGCTGCTGGACTGCCGCTATATCCGCATGTTCAGTTTCTTCATCCCCCACGGCAAAGATCCGGACAGCTACCGCGACGTGGTGATCGAAAAGCTGCGCAAGTTTGCCGCCGTGGCTGAAAAGCACGACGTCATCCTGCTGCACGAGAATGAAAAAGACATTTACGGCGACACCGGCGCGCGCTGCAGGGTCATTTTTGAAGCGCTGGCCAGCCCGCATTTCCGCGCGGCATTCGACTTTGCGAATTTTGTGCAGTGCGGCGAGGATACGGAAAAGTGCTGGGAGCTGCTGCGCCCCTATATTGAGTATATCCATATCAAGGATGCCGTCTCTCACGACAAGGAGAATGTGCTGTGCGGTACAGGCGAAGGCAAGATCAAGGCACTGCTCACCCGCGCCATCCGCGACGAAGGCTACGAGGGATTCCTGACACTGGAGCCGCATCTGGTGCTGTTCGCGTCGCTGCAGTCCCTGGAGACGGAGGATGCTGCCAACATCATCAAGAAGAACAAGGCGAAAGACGGCGCGGAGGGCTACGCCATGCAGTACCACGCGCTCAGGGAGATCCTGGACGCCATCTGAGCTGTTTTCCCGGCGGGTGGTCCCGCTTTTGACATACCGGCAATGAAATGCAAACATAAAGGAGAGAGTGTACTTATGGAAAAAGTAAGATTTGGCCTCATCGGCATCGGCGCCCAGGGCGGCGCTTACGCAGGATTTTTGACAGGCCAGGGCGGATTCCCCGGCATGCCTGCCCCTCAATGCCCCCCGCACTGCGCGCTGGGCGCCTTGTGCGACATTGACCCCGAGAAGGAGAAAATGTGCCGGGAAAAATATCCCGACGTCCCGTTCTTCAAGGATTGGAAGGAAATGGTTGCCTCCGGCACAGTGGACGCCGTTATCACCACGGTTCCGCACTATCTGCATCACGAGATCGCTATCTACTGCCTGGAGCACGGCATGAATGTTCTGGTGGAAAAGCCCGCCGGCGTGCGTGCGAAGGACGTTATGGCCATGAACAAGTGCGCCGAGGAGCACCCCGACGTTGCGTTCGGCATCATGTTCAACCAGCGCACCAATAAGCTGTACCAGAAGATTAAGGAGATCGTTGCCTCCGGCGAGCTGGGTGAGATCCGCCGCTCCAACTGGATCATCAACACCTGGTGGCGTCCGGACAGCTACTACCAGCAGAGCGAATGGCGCGCCACCTGGGGCGGCGAAGGCGGCGGTGTTCTGGTGAACCAAGCTCCGCACCAGCTCGACCTCTGGCAGTGGATCTGCGGCATCCCCACGAAGGTCACCTCCAAGAACATCAATGGTTCTCACCGCAAGATCGACGTTGAGAACGATGTCACCATCGTGACCGAGTACGCCAACGGTGCTACCGGCAGCTTTATCACCTGCACCCACGATGCCATCGGCACCGACCGGCTGGAGATCGACCTGGACGGCGGCAAGATCGTTGTTGAGGACAGCAAGAAAGCCAAGATCTACCGCATGAAAAAGACCGAGCCTGAGATGAACGAGACCATGTCCATGATGGACGTTGCCAAGCTGACGATGGGCAACGCCGCGGGCGGCCTGTATGACCTTGAGGAGTTTGAGAACCAGGACGGCTGGGGCTATCAGCACACTACTGTTATGGAAAACTTTGCCTGCCACATCATTGAGGGCACTCCGCTGCTGGCTCCGGGCTCCGACGGCATCAACGGCGTGAACCTGGCCAATGCTTCCCAGCTTTCCGCCTGGACGAACCGCACCGTAAGCAACCCGGTGGATCCCGAGGAATATGCGGCCGAGCTGAACAAGCGCATCGAGGCCGAGGGCAAATTCCCCGTCCGCGAGTAAACAGCACCGCGCGGCGGGACAAAGCGGCGGCGGCCGTTCGCCGTCCGCCGCTTTGCCTGTTTTGCCGCTGAAAGCGAGGAAAGAATATGAAAAAAGCAGCAGTGATCGGTTTGGGAGATATTTCTCCCATCCATCTGGCCGCCATCGCGGGCAACCCGGACATCGAGCTGTGCGCGGTGTGCGACATTGATCCCGAAGCAGGGCAGCGCGCCCCGGAGGGTGTGCCCTTTTACACGGATTATGAGGAGATGCTGCGGGAGGCAAAGCCGGACTGCGTACACGTTTGTCTGCCGCATTACCTGCATTATCCCGTCTCGAAATATTTTGCCGAGCACGGCGTGAACGTATTCTGCGAAAAGCCCGTGGCGCTGAACACCGCGCAGGCAAAGGAATTTGCCGCGCTGGAGACCGCGCACCCCGAGGTGCACATCGGCATCTGCCTGCAGAACAGGCTGAACGAATCCGTCGAGATGCTCAAGAGCATCATCGAGAGCGGTGAATACGGCAGGGTGCTGGGGACAAAAGGCATCGTGCCCTGGGCGCGCCCCAAGCAGTATTATGACTGCAAGCCCTGGCGCGGCAAGTGGGAAACGGCCGGCGGCGGCTGTATGATCAACCAGTCTGTGCATACGCTGGACCTGCTGTACTTTCTCGGCGGCCCGGTAAAAAGCCTGCGGGCAAGCGTCAGCCAGCTTTTGGACTACGGCATTGAAGTGGAAGACACCGTGGCCGCGCAGCTCACCTATGCGGACGGAGGCAAAGGCCTGTTCATGGCCACCAACGCCAACTACAAAAATGAAAGCGTGCAGATTGGCGTACAGTTGGAAAAGGCGGATTTCGCCATCATCGAAAACGTGCTGTACCGCGTCGCCCAGGACGGTTCCCGCGAGGAGCTGTGTGAGGACGCGCGCCTTCCGGGCACCAAGTTCTATTACGGCGCCAGCCATGCAAAGCTCATCGGCAAGTTCTACAAGGCGCTGGAAGACGGTACGGACGGTTACATCCATGTGCGCGACGCCGAAATGAGCATACGGCTCATCGACGCTGTGCAGGAGGCAGGCCGCACGGGCGGCAGTGTGGCGCTGTAAGCGTGCAGGGCCGCAAAAAACGAAAGAAAAAGGAGCAGAACTTATGAAAAAAGGTTTGATCGGCGTTCAGATGAGCACCATCGCCCCCGCCAAAATGCCCAGCTTCGACGCGTTTGACGCAATGAAGAAGCTTACGGATATCGGTTATCACTGCATCGAGATCTCTCAGGTGCCCATGACGCCGGAGAACGTGGCGGGTTTCCGCAAGTCCATCGACGAGCTTGGTATGAATGTTTCTTCCTGCACCGCTTCCGTGGCGCCCATGGTGCCCGGCATGCCCGGCGAATATCTGAACAACCCGGACGATTTCAAGAAGATTGTTGAGGACTGCCGCAAGCTGGACTGCGATATGCTGCGCATCGGCATGCTGCCGATGACCTGCATGGGCAGCTACGAGAAGGCCATGGATTTCGCCAAGGAGGCGGACGAGACCGCTGCCAGGCTGAAGGAAGAGGGCATCGATCTGTACTACCACAACCACCATGTGGAGTTCGCACGCTACAACGGCAAGTATCTGCTGGACATCATCAAGGACAACACCAAAAACCTGGGCTTTGAGCTGGACATCCACTGGATTCACCGCGGCGGCGAGAATCCCGTTGAGTTTATCAAAAAGTACGCGGGCCGCATCCGCCTGCTGCACCTGAAGGATTACCGCATCGGCGAAATGAAAATGCCCGAGGGCGGTATTGATTTCACCAATCGTGAGTCCATTATGAAGTTCATGGGCGGGTTCAACAACGTGGTGCAGTTCGCCGAGGTGGGCGAGGGCACGCTGCCCGTGGCCGCCTGCATCGAGGCGGGCCTGGCCGGCGGCAGTGAGTATTTCCTGGTCGAGCAGGACGACACCTACGGCCGCGACCCGTTTGAGAGCCTGAAAATCAGCCACGATAACCTCGTCAAGCTGGGCTACGGCGAGTGGTTCTAAGCGCATAAACGGTGATTTTTCCGCCCATGCTTTGCGGACGGAAAAACAGCAGCCCTCCGGCCGGTTCGTCCGCAGCCGGGGGGTTGTCTCTTTTCGGGGCGCGCAAGCATTGCAATGCAAGAAGCAATAATAGCAATTTCTATTACAAATCCGTATGGTAAACTTGAGACAGCAGATAAAAGGGCCGGTGTTTTGCGGTGTTCCCGTGTGCAAAATGCGGCGCCCGGAATAAAATGAACAGGAGGAACGATCCCAATGAAACCCTTTATGGACAAGGATTTTTTGCTTTCCACTCCCACGGCGCAGAAGCTCTATCATGAATATGCGGCGGATATGCCCATCATCGACTATCACTGCCACGTCAGCCCGCGGGAGATCTTCGAGGACCGCCGGTTTGAGAACATCACCCAGGTGTGGCTGGGCGGCGACCATTACAAATGGCGTGTGATGCGCTCCAACGGCGTGGAGGAAAAGTACATTACGGGCGATGCGCCGGACCGGGAGAAATTCCAGAAATTTGCCGAGGCTCTGCCTCGTGCCATCGGAAACCCCATGTACCATTGGTGCCATTTGGAGCTGAAAAAGTACTTCGGTTATGAGGGCGCTCTGAATGGAGAAACAGCCGAAGAGGTCTGGAATCTGTGCAACGAAAAGCTGAAGGAGCCGGGCATGAGCGTGCGCGGGCTGATCGCCCAGAGCAACGTGGCCTTTGTCGGTACCACAGACGACCCTGTGGATTCTCTGGAATGGCATCAGAAAATCAAGGAAGATCCGTCCATTACCACTGTGGTGGCGCCGTCTTTCCGCCCGGACAAGGCTCTGAACATCGACAAGGCGGGTTGGAAGGAGTATATTGCGAAGCTGGCCGAGGTGTGCGGCTGCGAGATCAAAGACAGCGCCGCGCTGGAGTGCGCGCTGGCCTCCCGCATCGACCATTTTGACGCCGCGGGCTGCCGCGCGTCCGACCACGGCCTTGACTATGTCATTTACCGCCCGGCGGACCGCGCTGCAGTGGATATGGTGTTCAGCAAGGGGATGAACGACGAAGCCCTCACCGTGGAGGAGATCGAGCTGTTCAAGACGGATCTGCTGCTGTTCTGCGGCCGTGAGTATGCAAAGCGCGGCTGGGTGATGCAGCTGCACTATAATTGTCTGCGCAACCCCAACAAGAAAATGTTTGCGAAGCTCGGCCCGGACACCGGTTACGACGTGATCAACACTGTCAATTGCGGCGAGGCTGTGGCCGGTGTGCTGAACGCGCTGGAGGAAACAGGCGAGCTGCCCCGCACCATTCTGTACAGTTTGAATCCGGCGGACAACCAGCTGCTGGATACCATCATCGGCGCGTTCCAGGGCACTGAAGTGGCGGGTAAGGTCCAGCACGGCAGCGCCTGGTGGTTCAACGATACAAAGACGGGCATGCAGGAGCAGATGACCAGCTTGGCCAACCTGAGCCTGTTGGGCAACTTCGTGGGTATGCTGACGGACAGCCGCAGCTTCCTGAGCTACACCCGCCACGAATATTTCCGCCGCATTCTGTGTGAACTGATCGGCGGCTGGGTAGAGAACGGCGAGTATCCGGCCGATATGGAGATGCTGGGCGGCATTGTGCGCGATATCAGCTTTAACAATGCTGCAAGGTATTTCGGCATTGGACGCTGAAGCCAATATATTGCGAATATTGCAGAAGGTTTTTCGTCGCTTTAAAAGGAGGGCTCCTTAGGGAGCCTTCCTTTTTTATTGCGTCCTTGTAAATTTTTTTATTATGACTCTTAATTTCATAAAAAATCCCCTCTATTTTGAAATCAAAATATGAAAAACAATTTCAAACTGTGTGCGTGATGTACAAAAAGAAAATAATTTTTATTGCAGAATGTCAATGAAGCAATATTTGCAATATCGGAACCGCAATAATAACATATGTATTGTTGTTAATAAACTGTTAAGATATCGATAAGAAGTCTTAACTTCTTTGCGCGGACAAAGGAGCTGAGGAACAGTAAGAAAGAAAAGGAGAGGGTATCATGAATGATTCCAAAGCGGTCCCGGCGGCGGGAATGCATCGTGCAAAAACCTGGGAGATCGGTTTTTATGCACTGAACAACACCTCGACGAATACATACATGATGATGATGATGTATGTGTCCTACCTGGTGGGAGGAATTATGGGCGTTGGATTCGCCTTGGTGAGTGTTCTGCTTACTGTTATGCGCGTATGGGACGGTGTGACGGATCCGATCATCGGGTTCATGGTAGACAAGACGAACGGCAGGCTGGGGAAGAACCGTCCTTTCATCATCATCGGAAATTTGATCTTGATGGTGTGCTCGTTCATTATGTTTTTTGTGGGCCCGCAGCTGCCGGAGAATTTTGTGCTCCGCCTGCTGTTTTTCATTGTAGTGTATGCAATCTATATCATCGGCTACACCTGCCAGTGTGTTGTCACCAAATCGGCGCAGTCCTGCATGACGAACGATCCAAAGCAGCGGCCGACATTTGCCATCTTTGACTCTATCTACAACGCTGTTATCATGACGGGCCTCGGCATGCTGGTGACGATGTATCTTGTGCCGAAATACACGGTGGGTGAGGTATCCGGGTTTATGAATCCCGCGATGTTCCGTGAACTGTGGTTTATCTGTGTTTCGATGGCCACGGTGTTCGCGATCCTAGCGCTCATTGGCATCTGGCGCAAGGACCGTCCGGAATATTTCGGTTTGGGTGTGGCACAGCGTATCCGTATTCGCGATTACTGGGAAGTGCTTAAAAACAACCGTGCCATTCAGATGCTGGTCGTCGCTGCTTCTACGGATAAACTGTTCATGAGCGTGCAGTCCAATACGACCATCATGGCGGTGCTTTACGGCGTGCTGTTCGGCAACATCGCGCTGCAGGGGCAGATGAGTTCGCTGGTGCTGATCCCGACTGTCATCATCAATTTTCTGGGCATCAAATTCATCGCTTCCCGGATGGGGCAAAAGAAAGCGCTGCTGTTCGGCACCTACGGCGCCATCGGCACGTCCGTGCTGATGTTCTGCTTGATGGTTTGGGGCGACCCCGGCTCGTTCAGCTTCACAAATATCAGCTTTTTCACCATCGCGTTCTGCCTGCTGTGGATCTTCCAGAAGGGCTTTTCGGGCATCTCCGGTAATATCGTTATCCCGATGACCGCCGATTGCGCGGATTATGAGACATACCGCACCGGCAAATACGTCCCGGGCCTGATGGGCACTCTGTTCAGCTTTGTGGACAAGGTGATCTCTTCGCTGGCTTCCACCATCGTCGCCCTGATGTTCGCGCTGGTCGGCTATGCGCAGGAAGTCCCCACCGATAAATCGCCGTGGAGCGAGGGCCTGTTCTGGGTCGTAGTGATCGCGTTTACCATCGTCCCCATCATCGGCTGGCTGTGCAATGTGGTGGCGATGAAGTTCTATCCGCTGACCAAGGAAAAGATGGAGGAGATACAGGAAAAGATCGCGGAGATCAAGGCAAAGAACCTGGCGGAGAACGAGGCCGCCGCCGCTGCGGAAGCAGTCGAGGCCGAGCTGCCCTGACCCGTGGAGGGATCTCTCGTTCAAGAGCCTATGCCTGCAAATCAAAAAGGACCGTCCTGCTTTCACAGGACGGTCCTTTTTAATGGCGCCTTCCGGCGGAGCGGTCAAAGCAAGACGCCTTCCAGGCGCAGCAGCGCTTCTTTCTTATCCAGCCCGCCCCCGTATCCCGTCAGCTGTCCGGATGCGCCGATAACGCGGTGGCAGGGCACGAAGATGGAAAGCGGATTGCGCCCGTTGGCGCGGCCCACCGCCCGGCAGGCGGCAGGACGGCCGATCTGCCGGGCGATGTCCGCATAACTGCGTGTTTCTCCATAGGGGATGGTGGACAGCGCCTGCCAGACCGTACGCTCAAAGGGTGTACCGATTTCAAACTCCAGCGGCAGCTCGAACTCCGTGCGCAGGCCGCCGAAATATTCCGCAAGCTGCTCCGCGGCCTTTTGCAGCAAGGGCGTTTCCCGTATCTCCGCATCCGCCGGGTGTTCGCCGTGCAGCAGCACGTCTGTGACAGCGCGGCCGTTTTCTGCGAGGCCCAGCCTGCCGATGGGAGTGTCGTAATAGAAAACTGATTTCATGGCGTTCGTTCCTTTCTGTCCTTCGTATGGCTCGTCTGCCCTCATTCTACCATGTTTTGCGCAAAAAATCTTCCAGTTTCGGCGCAAATCGTTTATACTATACAATTGAGGTGATACCAATGAAACTGTTGTTTGCAAGCGACCTCCACGGCTCCGCCTATTACGCGGAAAAGCTGGAGGAGCTGATTCGGAACGAGGCGCCCGACAAGACTGTCCTGCTGGGCGACCTGCTGTACCACGGCCCCCGCAACGACCTGCCCCGGGAGTACGATCCCAAAAAAGTGACGGCCATTCTGAACGGCCTGAAAACACAGGTGCTGGCTGTGCGCGGCAATTGCGACGCTGAGGTGGACCAGATGGTGCTGGAGTTTCCCATCATGGCGGATTACATGGCTCTGTTTCTGGAAGGACGCATGGTGTTCGTCACTCACGGGCATTTGTTCAACGAGGAAAATCTGCCCAATTTCAACCCGGGCGACGTACTCATCCACGGCCATACCCACGTGCGTGCTGCGGCGGACCGGGGCGCTTATTTCTTCCTGAACCCCGGAAGCATGGCGCTTCCAAAAGGCGACGGCGTTCACAGCTATATGGTGTATGAGGACGGCGTGTTCACCACGAAGGATATGGACGGCGCGGTGCTGGAAACGCTGGACATCCGGCGCTGACCCATGGAAAAGACGGTAGAGATAGAGCGCAGCATCATCAAAAAATACAAGAAACCCATTTGGCATCGGTTCATCGGCGGCTGTAAGGACTATCGGCTGGTGAACGCGGGGGACCGCATCGCGGTGTGTATTTCCGGCGGAAAGGACAGCTTTCTGCTTGCCAAATGCATGCAGCAGCTGCAAAAGCACAGCGACGTTCCGTTTGAATTGGAATTTTTGTGTATGGACCCGGGCTACCGCCCGGAAAACCGCGCCATGATCGAGCGCAACGCCGCGCTCATGGGGGTGCCGCTGCATATTTTCGAGACGGATATCTTTGACACAGTGGTGAATATCGAACAGTCGCCGTGTTATCTGTGCGCGCGCATGCGGCGCGGACATCTGTATAAAAACGCACGGGCGCTGGGCTGCAATAAGATCGCGCTGGGGCACCATTTCGACGACGTGATCGAAACGACGCTTATGAGCATGCTGTGGGGCGCGGAGGTCAAGACCATGATGCCGAAGCTGCACAGCACCAATTATCCGGGTATGGAGCTTATCCGTCCGCTGTACCTGGTGCGTGAGACGGATATTTTGGCGTGGAAACGCTACAACGGTCTGACATTTCTGCAGTGCGCCTGCCGTTTCACCGAGCAGGAAGCGGATGAAGGCATGCACGGCGCACGCAGCGAAACAAAGGCTCTCATTGCGGCACTGCGCAAAACGAATCCGCAGGCAGACGTAAATATCTTCCGAAGCATGCATCATGTCAATTTGAACATGGCGCTGGGATGGACGCAAGACGGGCAGCTCCGCAGCTTTCTGGACGGCTATGAAACACAGCGCACTGCGGCGGGCGGCGGGCCGGAAAACGAGTGAACAGGCACGAAAAAATCCCGGACGGTATTGGACCATACGTGCCATTCCGTCCGCTTCGCGGCGGGCGCTGCCTGTGCAGATGACTGCCGTGTCAGCATGGGCAAAGACAAAAAACAGCACCGCGCCCCGCCCGGTTCCTGCCGGGATGGGCGCGGTGCTGTTTCGCGCAGGGGAAAAGGGCGCACGCGGGCGGCAGCGTGCGGCGGTCGAGGCTGCACAAGACGTACGGAAAGGTGGGCGGCAGCCGCTTGCCCGGCGGACTTCACAGTGGCGCCGCAGGCGCGAAAACGGAGTTCACGCCGCCAGTGCCGCGGGCTCAACAAGGCTCCACACGCCGTTTTCGCGTACCAGTGCAAGACCATCCGGTGTGGGACAGGCGTATTCGTAGCGGCAGGGAACAGCTTCCGCGCCGTCGGCATTGAGGAAGCCCCAAAGCCCGTCCCGGCACACGGGGGCGTAGCCGTTGCGAAGCGGGTAGCCGCAGCCCGGGCGGGCATACACGACCTCGTCTGCATAAGTGCCTGTTTTTTCGTCCAGCACGCTTTGTGTGGCGCAGCGAGCCGCCCACACGCCGTCGTAAAGAAAATCTGTCACGGCCCGGCCCTCGGCGTTGAGATAGGCGGTCTTGCCATTCTTATATACGGAGCCGAGTCCTTCCCGAAACCAGCCCACAGCCTCGTAGGCTTCTTCGGTGAGCAGGTGCGGCGCATCCGCCTCGGCGGGCCCGGCGAAATTGTAGCAGAAAGCGCTGTCGATGGGCTGGGGATACAGCCCGCCCGTCATCTCGCTTTCAGCCATGACGGAAAGCTGAACGGGGAGGAATACGCCGTATCGCTCATAATCGGCGGCGGTGACAGGAGAAGGGGCTTGTGCGGCTTCACCCGTCCGGCAGAAGCCGGGCGCGGATGCGTCCACGTCCCAATAAAAAAGTGTGCCGCTGCCGCCGTGCCCCACTTCCAATGCGCCGTCCCCGGTTTCGGACAAGCGGGCGTTGACTGCATCCAGTTCATCCCAGTTCATTCCGTCGCTGCCCCATGACCAGTGCCCCAGATGGCACCGCGTCACGGGCTGCGGTGCGCGGCATTCCAGCACAACGGTGAAATCTTCCCGCATCAGGCCCCACAGGCCGCCTCGGCACATGGTGTAATACACAGGTCCGCTGCCGTCAAAGCCGCAGGCAAGGTACGGGTACGGTGTGGCATGATCCGCCACAGGCTGAATCTTTTCATAGGGAAGGTCCAAAGGCGGCGCTGCCTGTCCGGCCGTGCCGGAAGCCGGCGGTAGGGAGGAGGCTGCGGCGGAAGAGGATGGCACGGAGGCGGAAGAAGCGCCCGGCTCCGGCGCACACGCGGCCAGAACAAAGCACAGCGCCAGCGCGGCGGCACAGACATGTTTTTTCATAGAAGCTCCTCCTTGCGTGGATGTTTCCCGGATATGTCCGGCTCTGTCTGCTGTATTCAATATAGACGTTTTTTGTATCCGCGTTGTAACGAAAGCAGTGGAAACCAAAAAATGGCTGTCGCAAAATGCCCTTCAAAAGCACTTTGCGACAGCCATTTTCGTTGGCGGCCGAACCGTATTTTAGCCGATCTCCACCATGACCTTGGTGCCTTCGCGCACGGCGGCAGCACGCATGACCACGCGGATCGCCTTGGCGATGCGGCCCTGCTTGCCAATGACGCGGCCCATGTCGTCCTCCGCAACGGTGAGGTGATACACGATGATTCCGTCCTCATTGGCCTCGTCCACCGTAACCTTTACGGCGTCCTTGTCTTCCACAAGGCCTTTGGCGACTGCTAATAATAGCTCTTCCATTGTGTGCTCCTTCACGATTACAGAATCTCGTTCTTCTTCAGCAGAACACGAACGGTATCGGTGGGCTGAGCGCCGGTCGCGATCCACTTCTTCGCCTTCTCAGCGTCGATCTGGACAACAGCGGGCTCCTTGGTCGGGTCATAGTAACCGATCTCTTCGATGAAACGGCCGTCGCGGGGGAAGCGGGAATCCGCAACAACCACACGGTAGAACGGAGCCTTCTTCGCGCCCATGCGGCGCAGTCTGATTTTAACAGCCAATCCTGTCACCTCCTGTAATTTTTTAAAAACTGTATATCAGCGGGGCAAAGCCCCGTGATTACCGAAATAAAAGCGGCGCTTAGCGGAACATGCCGCCCAGGCCTTTCATGCCGCGCCCAAACCCCTTGGGGTTCTTTTTGAACTGCTTCATCATCTTCTGCATCTGTTCATACTGGCGAAGCAGGCGGTTAACGTCCTCCACGCGCGTTCCGCTGCCGGCGGCAATGCGGCGCTTGCGTTTGGGGTCAATGGTAGAGGGTTTGGCGCGTTCGCCCTTTGTCATGCTCTGGATGATAGCCTTCATGCGGCCAAGCTCTTTTTCGCTTTTGTCCAGCTCGTCGTCCGAAATGCGTCCCGCGCCGGGGAACATGGACATCATGGCGGCAGCGCCGCCCATTTTCTTTACCTGTTCGAACTGATCCAGCATATCGTTCATGTCGAATTTGTTCTGCATCAGGCGCTTGGCGGTTTCTTCGGCCTTTTTCTGGTCGGCGGTGTCCTGCGCTTTTTCAATCAGCGTCAGTACGTCGCCCATGCCCAGAATGCGGCTGGCCATGCGGCTGGGATGGAATACCTCCAGGTCGTCCAGCTTTTCGCCCACGCCCGCGAATTTGATGGGCTTGCCTGTAACGGCACGCACGGAAAGCGCACTGCCGCCGCGGGTATCGCCATCCAGCTTCGTCAGGATAACGCCGTCCAGGCCGGTGCTTTCAGAGAAGCTTTTGGCTACATTCACAGCGTCCTGGCCGGCCATTGCGTCGATGACGAGCAGCGTTTCGTCCACCTGGACGTTTTCCTTGATGCGCTGCAATTCGGCCATCAGGTCCCCGTCCACATGCAGGCGGCCCGCCGTGTCGAGGATGACGATGTCGTTCCCGTAGTCCTTTGCGTGGGCCACGGCCTTTTTGGCAATGGCCTCGGGCTTTTCACCCGGAAGGGCGAACACCGGCGCACCGGCCTTTTCGCCTACGATCTTCAGCTGATCGACTGCGGCGGGGCGGTAAATATCGCATGCGGCGAGCAGCGGGCGGTGGCCCTCCTTGATAAAGTGTTTGGCCAGCTTGGCGGTATGCGTGGTTTTGCCCGCACCCTGCAGGCCGCACATCATGATCACCGTCGGCGGCTTGGACTTGATGTGGATGCGCGCGGCCTCGCTGCCGCCCATCAGTTCCGTCAGCTCGTCGTTGACGATCTTGATGACCTGCTGCGCAGGGGTCAGGCTCTCCATGACCTCCTGTCCCATGGCGCGCTGGGTGACGCCGGCGATAAAATCTTTCGCAACTTTATAGTTGACGTCCGCTTCCAGCAGGGCCATGCGCACCTCGCGCATAGCGTCCTTAATGTCCTGCTCGGTCAGCTTGCCCTTGCCGCGCAGCTTTTTGAATACCGAAGCCAGCTTATCGCTTAAACTCTCAAATGCCATCGGCGGCACGCCTCGCTTTCCGTTCGTTATGCAGCGCTGTTCACGCCTCGCTCATGCGGTTGATGATATGCAGCATCTCGTCCGCAGCGCGATGGATGTCCTCGGACATCGCGTAATTGTTGTTGTTGTAGAAATTGATGTCGCGGGCGAGCTGCTCCAGCGATTCAATGCCCTCCTGTACAGCGCGGTACCGCCGCGCAAAGCCGACCTTGTCCTCCAGCTCCAGGATCGTACCCTCGCCGCGCTTGATGGCGTCGCGTACACCCTGGCGGGTGATGCCGAAGTTGTCCGCGATCTCAGAAAGGGAGAGGTCGTCGTTGTAATACTGCTCCATCACGTCGCGCTGTTTTTCCGTCAGCACGTCGCCGTAAAAATCAAGCAGGTACGAAATTTCGAGGTTTTTTGTAACCACCGCGGCCGCTCCTTTTCTCAAAATCATTGTGTAAAGCAAACCACTTTACACATCTTGTTCATTATACCGCACATGCGGTGTAAAGTCAAGGCCTTTTCAGCGGTTTGCCCATTTTTTTTGCAGCTTTTTGTGCGCTTGGCGCATGCCGGCGGCGAAATGCAAATTTTATGGAAAACGCATTCCCAAAACTGGGATTTTATAGTATAATAATCGTGATATTGTGTGCGGTTTCGCCGGGAAGGGAGCTGTTTCGTTTTGAATATCCACAAAAGCTATTATGAAACGCTGTACAGCCGCCCCGTGGTGGCGCTTTCCGGGTACTGTGCGAAGTACGATCTGCCGGATTCCCTGTATGCATATCTGGCCTACGGCGGGACGACGGGCTCCGCAAAGGACGCGCTGGCCGAAGGAATGCTGGCTCTGGCCACGGAAAAAGGCCTTTTGCAGCCGGGCCAGACGGTGATCGAGTGTTCCAGCGGCAGCTTTGCCGTGGCGCTGGCCGTGGCCTGCGCCCACAGCCGCCACCCGCTGATGCTCTGCATGCCGGCTACCGTGCCGCTGGAGCGCCAGCAGATGCTGACGAAGTTCGGCGCGCAAATCGTGCTTTCCAACTATGTTTACGGCCGCAGGGGCGTGGAGCAGCGCGCGCAGGAGGCCGTGGAGCAGACGGGCGGCTATTTCCTGAACTATTTCGACAATGACTTGAACGCTGAATTTCACCGCCGTGTAACGGGCCCGAACATCGCCAAGGCAACGGGCGGCGCGCTGGACGCGGTTGTTGCGGGCGTAGGCAGCGGCGGCACTATTACGGGCGTGGGCG
The DNA here is from genome assembly GCF_000949455.1 of Ruthenibacterium lactatiformans. Lineage (GTDB taxonomy): Bacteria > Bacillota > Clostridia > Oscillospirales > Ruminococcaceae > Ruthenibacterium > Ruthenibacterium lactatiformans. The sequence continues at coordinate 27,949 of NZ_JXXK01000010.1, forward strand.
AATACATCAAGGCATGGTACCCGGATGTAAAGGTGGTTGCCGTAGAGCCTTACGAGAGCCAGGCCATCGGCGGCGGGTACATCGGACGGCACAACATCCCGGGCCTGGGCGCGGGCTTTGTGCCGGAAAACTATAACCCGTACATCGTGGATGCCGTGATGGCCGTGCCCAGCCATACGGCCAACGTCACGGCGCGTGAGGTGCTGGAGACAGACGCCATTCCGGCTTCGCCCAGCGCGGGCGCCGTGCTGACGGCAGCGCACCAGTTGATGGCGGAGCACCCGGATCTGAAGCGGGTGGTCTGTGTGTTTGCGGGGCAGGTTTTGTATGAATAGGCAGCTGCCGTGCAGCCCGGTCCGGGCTGCGGGCAATAAAACGGTATAAAAATGAAGCGCGTGTGGAAGCCCACACGCGCTTTTTGAATGCTCCGGTATGCCGTGCTCACAGAAACAGCGCCGCGACCACGGTGATCAGCCCGCATACGCCGATGGCGATGCCGCTCATCGCCCCCTGAACTTCGCCCAGCTCCGCCGCCTTTGTGGTGCCCAGCGCATGGCTGCATGCGCCGATGGCAAGGCCCTCGGCCACAGGCTCCGTCACGTGCATCAGCTTGGCGAACAAAGGGGCGCACACCGCGCCGATGAACCCGGTGACGAGCACGGCCACCATGGTGATGGCCGCGATGCCGCCATGGCTTTCGGCAATGCCTACGGCGATGGGCGTGGTGCAGCTTTTGGGCAGCAGCGCGGCGGTGACGGCTTCGTCCAGCCGGAACAGGCGGCACAGCAGCAGCACACTTGCCAGGCTGAACAGGCTGCCCGCGGTGCAGCCCACTAAAACGGGTACGAAGTGGCGCTTGAGCACGGCATACTGGTTGTAGATGTTCAAGGCGAGCACAGCCGTGGCGGGGCCGAGCATCATGTTCACGATATCGCCGCCAATGGCGAAATCCTCGTAAGGAATGTCGAATATAAGCAGCACGCCGATGCACAGCAGAATAGCGATGACCAGCGGGTTTGCCAGTGTCAGCCCTGTTTTTTTCTGGACCCAGCGCCCGATCTGGAACGTGCCGATGCACAGCACGATGCCGAACAGCGGCGAGGTGGTGACAGCCTCAATCATGACGGGCCTCCTTTTTCTGAATGGCGCGCATGGTGAGCTGCACGGCCCAGGCCGTAACGCCGTACACCAGCGGCGTGGTGATGAAGCAGATGGCCAGCAGCGGCAGCAGGTTGGCCCACAGCACATCCGCATAGCGCAGGATACCCACGCCGGCGGGCACAAAAAAACAGGCCATGTTGGTGATGAGAAAATTGGATTTTTCTTTGATGTGGTGGGGGCGAAGCAGCTTTGTGGCAAGCAGGAGGAACAGCAGCACCATACTGATGACGCTGGCGGGGAAGGGGATGGGAAGCAGCGCCGCGATGCCCTCGCCTACCAGGCAGACCGCAAGCACGATGCCGATTTGTGCCATGATACCCATTGTAAGAACTCCTTTGGCATTTTTACAAAAAGAACGGTTATAATTATAGCACAATACTGATGCGCGAAAAAGACGGGTTCCCCAAAACACAGGGAAACCGCCGCGGTTCGGCCGCGGCGGTTTAGCGGAACTTCAAAAGCAGATAAGGCTCAATTTCAAGTGCGTCGGCAATGTCGAACAAAGTGTCCAGCGAAATGCCGATTTTGGCCGTTTCAAGGCGGCTGAGATGTTTGGGGCCGATGCCGATTTTTTCGGCCAATTGTTCTTGAGTGTAATTGCTTTTTAAACGGTAGTGCTTGATGTTCAGACCGAGTTCTCGCTTGTATTGTAAATTTTTATCGTCCATATCCGTTCACCACCTGTATTAAGTTTACAGATGAGAGCGGAATTTATGTACTATGCAAGAAATCAATTTTCCTATTTGACAGATTGATTTATGGCCTTTATACTGAGAATTATCAACTTGTGGTTACCAGTGAGGAAAGGGGAAAATATGGATTTTTTCGAAATCATTTATGGCCTGATGTACGGCGAATATGTCCTGGAAGGATACCGTGTGCCGCTTTCCCACATTGTTCGGCATGAGTTTCGTCCCGGTTCAAAAGCAAGCCGCATCTGGCAGAGGGCGGGCGATGCGCGGGAACGCATCGCCCGGCGCCTGGGCACGGATGATGAAGACCCGGACCTGCTTGCAATGGTGGAGAGCTACGAGGAGCTTCAGGAGTATATGTGCCGGCGCTGCTATGAATACGGCAGGCTTTGCCTGCGCCCGGCCCGGCACGGCGGGCAGAAGGGAAAAAGGCACGCGGTACATCGGCGCGCGGCCCAATAAAAACGGGGAACCCCGGCCCTGCGCCAGATAACGCAGCGGCCGGGGTTCCTGTCCCCAAGCTCTTTATACTTTCCCCAAAAGCACGCCGGTGAAAAAAACAGAATCCTCCACACCGGCATGCTTTGTTCGTGTGCGCTCAAATTTCCGCGCAGATGGCGTCGCCCATGGCCCTGCAGCCCACAGGCGTGCAGCCCTCGCTCATCATGTCGCCCGTGCGCAGGCCTTTTTCCAGCACCCGGTTCACCGCGGCCTCAATGGCGTCGCTTTCCTCTGCAAGGCCGAAGGAGTATTTCAGCATCATCGCGGCGGACAGGATGGTGCCGATGGGGTTGGCCTTGTCCTGCCCGGCAATGTCCGGCGCGCTGCCGTGGATTGGCTCATATAGCCCGCGTGTGCCTTCGCCCAAACTGGAGGACGGAATCATGCCGATGCTGCCCGTGATCATGCTGGCTTCGTCCGAAAGAATATCGCCGAACATGTTCTCCGTCACGATCACGTCAAACTGGGACGGGTCTTTCACGATCTGCATGGACGCGTTGTCCACATACATATAGTTGACCTCTACCTGCGGGTAGTCCCCGGCCACGCGCGCGGCCACGGCGCGCCACAGGCGGCTGGTGTCCAGCACGTTCGCCTTGTCCACCACCGTCAGCTTATTGCGGCGCTTCATGGCCGTTTCAAAGCCCACGCGCAGAATGCGCTCGATCTCATGCTCAGCATAGGGCATCACGTCTGTGGCCACGCGCTCGCCGTTTACGGTCTCGGTTTTGTGCTCGCCGAAGTACACGCCGCCGATCAATTCCCGCGCCACCATGAAGTCAATGCCTCTCGCCACGATGTCCCCCCGCAGAGGGCTCGCGCCGGCCAACTGCGGGAACAGCTTGGCCGGGCGCATATTGGCGAACAGGCCCATGGCGCTGCGGATGCCCAGCAGGCCCTTTTCCGGCCGCTTATCCCCGGGCACGCCGTCCCACTTGGGGCCGCCCACCGCGCCCAGCAGCACGCTGTCCGCCTCAAGGCAGGCGTCGATGGTCGCCTGGGGCAGGGGCGTGCCGTAGTTGTCGATGGCCACGCCGCCGATATCAACAAAATTATAGGCGAAATGGTGGCCGTATTTTGAAGCTACGGTCTCCAGCACCTTCAGCGCCTCGTTTACGATCTCCGGCCCGATGCCGTCGCCCTTCATCACTGCAATGCGTTTGCGCATGGTATTCCTCCGTTCCGGGCCGCCCGCGCCCTGCGCAAGAGCGGCCTGATTGATCATTATTTCAGCGAGTTCAGCAGCCCGCCCCTGTTCACGATGTTCTGAATGAACGGGGGCAGAGGCTGGGCCTGGTAGGTTTCGTTTTTCGTCAGGTCGGTGATGACGCCTGTGTCGAAATCCACACGCACCTCATCGCCCGCCGCGATGCCGTCGCTGGCGGCCTCGCACTCGAAAATGGGCAGGCCGATGTTGATGGCGTTGCGGTAGAAAATGCGCGCAAAGGATTTGGCGATGACGCAGGCCACGCCGCTCTCCTTGATGGCGATGGGCGCGTGCTCCCGGGAGGAGCCGCAGCCGAAGTTCCAGCCCGCCGCCATCACGTCTCCGGGCCTTACGTTGTTTTTGAACTGCGCGTCAATGTCCTCCATGCAGTGGGCGGCCAGCTCCTTATGGTCGGCCGTGTTCAGGTAGCGCGCGGGGATGATGACGTCGGTATCCACGTTGTCGGGATATTTGTGTGCTTTGCCCTGTACCATTGTGCCGTTCCTCCTTACACTGTCTCCGGGCTGGCGATGTGCCCGGCAATGGCGCTTGCCGCGGCGACGGCCGGGCTTGCGAGATACACTTCGCTGGCGGTATGGCCCATGCGGCCAACAAAGTTGCGGTTGGTGGTGGCAACACAGCGCTCGCCCTCGGCCAGAACGCCCATGTAGCCGCCCAGGCAGGGGCCGCAGGTGGGTGTGCTCACAACGCAGCCCGCGTCGATGAACGTGTCCATATAGCCCAGCCGGATGCACTCCTTATAGACGTGCTGCGTGGCGGGAATGATGATGGCGCGCACGCGGCGGGCCACCTTTCTGCCCTTGAGGATGGCCGCCGCCGCGGCCATGTCGGACAAGCGTCCGTTGGTGCAGCTGCCGATGACCACCTGGTCGATCTTCACGTTCAGCGCCGCAGCCTCGTCGATGGTCTTTGTGTTTTCGGGCAGATGGGGGAAGGCGACTGTAGGCTGGATGGCCGAAAGGTCGACGTCGATCACCTGCTCGTATGGCGCGTCTGCGTCGGGAGCATACACGGTATATGCGTGCTGCGCCCGGCCGTCCATGTAGGCGCGGGTCACGTCGTCCACCTCGAAAATGCCGTTTTTTGCTCCGGCCTCGATGGCCATGTTCGCCATGCACAGGCGGTCGTCGATGGAAAGGCTGGCCAGCCCCGGCCCGCCGAACTCCATGCTTTTATAAAGCGCGCCGTCCACGCCGATCCTGCCGATGATGTGCAGGATCACATCCTTGCCGCTGGCATGGCCCTGTAAAGCGCCTGTCAGGTTGAAACGGATGGCGGCGGGCACCTTGAACCAGCACTGGCCCGTGGCCATACCAGCGGCCATGTCCGTGCTGCCCACGCCTGTGGAAAACGCGCCCAGTGCACCGTAGGTGCAGGTGTGGCTGTCCGCGCCAATGACGCAGTCGCCTGCGGCCACAAGGCCTTTTTCGGGCAGCAGCGCGTGCTCGATGCCCATTTCCCCCACATCGTAGAAATTCAGGATATCGTATTTGTCCGCAAACATGCGGCTCTGCCTGGCCTGCTGCGCGGCTTTGATGTCCTTATTGGGGACGAAATGGTCCATCACCAGGCTGATCTTTGTTTTGTCGAACACGGCGTCAAAGCCCGCCTTTTCAAATTCGTTGATGGCCACGGGGCTGGTGATGTCGTTGCCCAGCACCATATCCAGCTTTGCCATGATGAGCTGGCCCGATACAACGGAATCCAGCCCGGCATGCGCCGCCAGGATCTTCTGTGTCATTGTCATTCCCATCGTTTTGCTTCTCCCTCCGGTGTTGTGTTTTTTGGACGGGTGTTTCCGTCAAATCAAAACAGTTCGCTCTGCCGGCGCCATTCGTGATTGTTGATGGCGCTTGCCAGTGCCTTGACGCTGGCCACCATGATATCCGTGTGCTGGCCCGCGCCCCATGTGGTTTCTCCGTCGGCCCACGTCAGGCCCACATAGGCCACGGCGTGGCTGGTGGAGCCTGTCTCCAGCGCGTGCTCTTTGTAGGTGAGCACCGAGAAATCCCGTCCGCTGCCTTTTTTGATGGCGTTGGAAACCGCATCCAGGCGGCCGTTGCCCTTGCCGGTATACTCCATGGTAATGTCGTTTTCCGTGACGGTGACCATCGCGTAAATGCCGTCTTTCTGGATGTAATGGGCCTCGGGAATGGCGAAGGGCGTTTCTTTATTGAGAAACTCGCTTTCAAAGATGCCGTAAACATCCTTGGGGTTCAGCTCCTTGTGCAGATGGTCGCTGACATCCTTCACCGCGTAGCCCAGCGCCTCGCGCATCTTGGGCGGCAGATCGTAGCCGTAATTCTGCTCCAGGATATATCCGATGCCGCCCTTGCCGGACTGGCTGTTGATGCGGATGACGTCCGTTTCATATTCGCGGCCCACGTCGTGGGGGTCGATGGGAAGATAGGGGACGGTCCATTCGTAAAGGTTTTTCTCCTCGCGCCATTTCATGCCCTTGGCGATGGCGTCCTGATGGCTGCCGCTGAACGCTGCGAACACCAGCGCTCCGGCGTAGGGGGCGCGCTCATATACATGCATGCGCGTGACCTTTTCGTATTCGGCAACAATGGCGGGCATGTCGGAAAAATCCAGCCCGGGGTCCACGCCGTGGCTGTACATATTCATGGCGACGGTAACGATGTCCACGTTGCCCGTGCGCTCGCCGTTGCCGAACAGCGTGCCCTCCACGCGGTCCGCGCCGGCCAGCAGGCCCAGCTCGGTGTCGGCCACGCCGCAGCCCCGGTCGTTGTGCGGGTGCAGGCTGAGGATGACGTGCTCACGATACTTCAGGTTGTCGCTCATGTATTCGATCTGGTTGGCATACACATGGCTCATGCTCATGGCCACGGTGACGGGCAGGTTGATGATAACGGGCTTTTCCGCCGTGGGCTCCAGAATGTCCAGCACCGCGTTGCAGACCTCCAGCGCGTATTCCGGTTCGGTGCCCGTGAAGCTTTCGGGGCTGTATTCAAAGCGGAAATTGCCCTCGTATTCGGCCGCGAGCTGCTTGACGAGCGCCGCGCCGTCCGTGGCGATCTTCCTGATCTCCTCCTTCGATTTTTTAAACACCTGCTCGCGCTGCGCCACGCTGGTGGAATTGTAGAAATGCACCACCGCGCTGGGCGCGCCCTTGAGGGCGTCGAAGGTTCTGCGGATGATATGGTCGCGGCACTGGGTGAGCACCTGCACCGTCACGTCGTCCGGGATGAGGTGCTGTTCGATGAGCGCGCGCAGAAATTCGTACTCCGTTTCGCTGGCGGCGGGGAACCCGACCTCGATCTCCTTGAAGCCCAGCTTGACGAGAAAACGGAAAAAATCCAGCTTTTCCTCCAGGCTCATGGGTACGATAAGGCTCTGGTTGCCGTCGCGCAGATCCACGCTGCACCAGATGGGCGGTTTTTCAATGTGGTCTTTTTTTGCCCAGCGCATTTCGCACCGGGGGGCGGGAAAATATCCGGGTTTGTACTTGTCTGCATGCATCATGGTTCCATTCTCCTTTTCCTGTTCGGTTTTGGGGGATGGCCATGGGAACGAAAAAAGCTCCGTCTCATGGCCGTTTGGGCCAAGAGACGGAGCTTTAAAAATCAGCTTCGCGGTACCACTCTTGTTGCCGGGAAACACCCGGCCGCTTCGTGCCATCAGCCTGCAAAACAGGCGAACAGCCTGACATGATAACGGTGTCAAACCCGGCTGCGCCTACTTTGCGAATGCATTTCAGCTTGCTGCTCGGGGGCCAGTACGCATCACGCCCGGCGCTGTTTTTCACCAGCCAACAGCTCTCTGCGGCTCGGGACTGTGTGCGGTTTCCCCGTCGTTGCATTTTTTCATATTGCTATTATTTTAATGGCCCGAGCGAGGTTTGTCAAGAGTTTTTTAGATGAGAAGTTTGATATATCAGCACCTATAAAAGCTCTTTAATGAGTGCAAACCAATATACTTGATTGTAAGTGGCGGCAATAGCGTCTTTTGAAACAGATTCTCCCCGTTCACGGCGAAGAAAAATTGGGTGGATACGAAGGAATTCTTCAAATGTGAACCCGCGAGGAGAAGATATATGGCATGAGGGAATATGCGATTGGGCATTGCTTACAAAAATGAAATTGTTTTTTGCGCATGCGCAAAACCAGAGAGGCGTACGTTGAGAACGTGGAACAGTATGAAATTCACAAGGGTGGAAAGAGTATGGAGCATATGCTTCCAAAGGCTATACATTTGATTGTCAGTCACTTTTGTCACCTCGGCTTCAGCCTACATTGATGTGCGCCTGGGGCTGTACGGCCCGGCGTGCTGCAGCACTGTCCTTGCGGGCGGAAAGGCTGATGGCCAGCGAAACCGGCCCCACGCGGCCGATGAACATCGTCAGCATCGTCACCACGCGGGCAAAGGGGTTCATCAACGGCGTCACACCCACTGAAAGCCCCACGGTGCCGAAGGCAGACACAGCTTCAAACACGCTGTTCACCTCGTTCAGCTCCGGCCCGGTATTGTAGAACAGCGTCATGGAGGCAGCGATCACAGCGAACAGAGAGAGCATCAGGATGGTGAGCGATTTATATACGGTTTTATGGTCGATGCGGCGGCCGAAGATCATGGCCTCGTCCCGGCCGCGGACGACGCTGGCCACGGCCAGCAGCACCACGCTGAGCGTGGTGACCTTGATGCCGCCGCCCGTGCCGCCCGGCGCCGCGCCAATGAACATGAGCAGAGACATGAAGATCTTGGTGAAATTCGTCATATCCCCCAGCGGGATGCTGTTGTAGCCCGCTGTGCGGGCGGAGACAGACTGGAACGCCGCGTTGGTGATCTTGTCGAACAGGTTCATCGGCCCCAGCGTGAGCGGATTGTTATACTCCATGAACAGGATGCCCGCAGTGCCCAGCAGGAGCAGCCAGCCGGTGATCCACAAAACCAGCTTTGTGTGTGTGCGCAGGTGGTGTGTACGGTGGTAGGCCGAAAGGTCCTGCCAGACAAGAAAGCCCAGTCCGCCGCTGATGATGAGCAGTGAAATAACAGCCAAAACGTACGGATTGCTCTGATAAGGAATAACGCTGCCGCCCGGCATGACGCGGCCCAGGATATCGAACCCCGCGTTGCAGAACGACGAGATGGAAATGAACACCGAGATGAAAATACCATCCGCACCGAACTGAGGGACGAACACAAGAGCAAGCAGCGCCGCACCGATGGCCTCGAAAACAAAGGCGACCTTCATAACGAACTGCAGCAGCGCCCGGGCCTGGCTGGCGTCCGAAAGGTTGATGCTCTCGCTGGCAAGGCGAAGGCTTTTGAAGCCCAGCCGACGCCCGACGGCAATGTTGAAAAATGTGGTAAGCGTTACCAGCCCCAGCCCGCCCACCTGAATGAGCAGCAGGATGACTACTTGGCCGAACGTGGAGAATTGCGTGTAGGTGTCAAATACCACAAGGCCCGTCACGCAGGTGGCGGAGGTAGCGGTGAACATGGCGTCCAGCATGTCCAGCATCTGTCCGTCCCGGTTGGAGACGGGCAGCATCAGCAGCAGCGTGCCGCACAGGATAACGGCAAGAAAGCTGCCGACGATCAACCGGGTAGGGTTGGTGTTTTTGCGCCGGGCGTTGTGGGAAAGCGCCTCGGCCAGAGAAAACCCCTTCAACAGAACACCTCATTTTGCGTGTTTGCATAGAATAATAGGTTATTAACAGGAACCGCCTATTTTTTTGCATGCTATTAATATACACTACCTCCGGACCAAATACAACCGCCAAAGGCGGAGGAAATGAACAAAAGCCGATTTCGCAGCGCGGGCTTGCAATTTTTTTACCGTGCCTTTATAATGGAATAGCCGCAGAAATGCGGTGGTTTTGTCTCCGTAGCTCAGTTGGATAGAGCGAACGCCTCCTAAGGTTGTGCTCTACCAGCTGCCTTACGGGGAAAAGTGATCGTTGCCAGTCTCAATTTAATATAAGTCTCTGTAGCTCAGCAGGATAGAGCGTTCGCCTCCTAAGGTTGTGCTCTACCAGCTGCCTTACGGGGAAAAGTGATCGTTGCCAGTCTCAATTTAATATAAGTCTCTGTAGCTCAGCAGGATAGAGCGTTCGCCTCCTAATAATCAGGTCATCAAAGTCCTGGGAGGCGAGTTGCTCCATCCTTGACCATAATAAATTGAATATGTCTCCGTAGCTCAGCTGGATAGAGCACACGCCTCCTAAGCGTGGGGCCGGCAGTTCAAATCTGCCCGGGGACGCCATAAATGCCGTAACTGCAAGAGGTTGCGGCATTTTCCTTTTCTTTTTCTTCTATGGGGATTAGAACGGATTACCTATTTGTCACCGGTTAGGAAGGAAATTCTTTATTCCTATCCGCTCCAATTTCCATTACAGGACTCGAACGATTTTTTGATCAATCTTGAAAAAATCGCTCATTTTGCTAATGAGCACTGCCGCAGCGTTTTGTGTCGTTTCATATCATCCTGTGTATTTATGCACCAATTAGTTTTTTGGCTAACTGGCTCATAATCTGTTCGCCATACTGCTCAACAAACTTTTTTGTAAAGGCATCCATGAGTTCAGGTTTAGCTGCCAACTGCTTCATCAGAGCTTCAGAATCAGGTTCAGCAGCGGCGCTCTCTGCGCGAAGCCTTTGTTCGACACCCCGCATATCCGCGTTTGCATAAAAGGCCATTTCAAACTTTTGGGCATTGACTTTTCGATCTTCATCCAGGATGTGCGCGTAAACCTGGGTAACCATGTCGCTTTGTGCATGGCCGGTATCCCCCTGCGTTGCCTTGACATCCCCCTTATTGATTTTCAGCTTATAAGTTGTGCTGGAGTGTCGGAGGGAGTGAAAAACTACATTTGGAAGACCAGCAGATTTTTTCAAACGTTCAAACTGGTTACCGATAATCCGATCTTCGCAGGGGCGTCCCGTTTCCTGTGCCAAAACCAAGTTATAGTCAATGTAATCGTCGCCCATAAATTCTTTGAGCTTGTCCTGTTTTTCTTTCCATTCCCGCAAAATATAGGCAAGGGTTCGGGGAATCCAAACTTTACGAATGCTACTTTCGGTTTTGGGCTTTTTCAAAACCAACCGTGTAGAAGACTTTCCACCCATCAAGCGTGGGAATACAAAAAGGATGTCTTTTTCACCAACCGCGTTAATAGCTTTCTGGTCAACACGGGCTAGTTCCTTTTCAATCCAGACGAAAGCGTCATCGCGAGCAATCTCTTCATCTGATATGTGAACACAGTCCCAGGTCAGTCCAGTTATTTCGCCCATTCGCATGGAGCAGGCAAAAGCCAGATTGATTGCAACATACAGTTTTCCGTCTGAACAGTGGTTGAGCGCATCCCGGATTATATCAGCGGTCCAGATAGCCCTTACTTTTTTCTCCCGCTTGGGCAATATTGCATCCTCAAATGGATTTTTCCCAACGATGTCCCAGCGGACAGCCTGATGGAACGCACACCGCATCAGTTTAACAATTTTTTCAATGGTGCAGGGTGTGACAAATTCTGTTCTGGCGTGTCTGTATGGAGTTTCAACGGGAGCTGTTTTCTGCAGTTTCTGGATGAACTGATCCACTGACCTGCGATTGATGTCCTGAACAATTTCATTTCCAATCAATGGGTTAATATAATTGTCGATCAAGCCATTATTTGAAGCATAAACAGACAATCCCCATCTTTTTGTTCCATATAGTTCAACAAAATCTTTCAGGAATTCTTTTACAGTCAGTTCGCTGGGAGGAATAAATGTGCCGTTGTTGATTTCGTTTTCAACTGCTGCTTTTCGTTTCAGTGCCTCTTTTTTGGTTGTGAAAGTTTCCCACTTTTGTTTCTTTTCACCTTTCGAGTCATCATAGGTGTAGACAACAGCGTATCTCTTTCCTCGTTTCTGTATTGATGCCATAGTTGTAGGCTCCTTTCCAAATCAATCGGAACCGTCAAGCCATTCGTCAAAGGACTTTTTGGAGATCCTTAATTTGGTTCCTATGCGCACGGATTTAAAAGCTCCGCTGGCACACAGGTTATAGATGGAGCGTTTGCTGACGCCCAAGATCTCAGCAGCCTCTGAAACAGAATAGCTTCGTTTTTCTGCGTTATTCCGATCTGTGTTTTCAAGAAATTGTTTATCAGCCACGATATGCCTCCTTTCTGTGTGGCCGACAAAGAAGCCTACGATTCCCTACATATATCATATACGCTTTCCCTGCCGCCACATCAACAAAAAGTAAAAAAACAAGGCGTTCGAGTCCAAAATATTTAATTGAGCTGCTCCAGGTCATTTCCTGCGCCGGGCTTTCCGCCGCGTATTACCAGGGCCTGCTATGCAGTATTTCAACCGTGGGTGAGCTGACAAGCCTTCGCACACTATCCGCGCTCCCTGTATAACCCCTGAAACAGAGTTATTCTTTTTTCAAAGTACAAAAGGCGTGCAGACCAACAGGAAAACCGTGTCATGTCTGTACACCCTTATAAATAGTGGACCGGAGCTGAATTTCTGCACTTTTTTGATTTTAAGGCAAAAAATTTTTGAAGTATGGTTTCTCCATCCGATAAGGCACAATATATAGAAATATCCTATTGACTAAATCAATATATTGTGTTATAGTGGTTTTGTAATTGATTTTTGTGCGTTTCCCTTGTGGGATACAGACCAAGTTTCTGTACCGCAGGCCGTTGGCCCGCATTGCACACGCGGTTAAGATTGTATTTGTGCCAGTAGTATTGCTGTGCCCTTTGGGGCCGGTGTATTACTGGCTTTTTTTATTTTTCGGGGTTTTGCCCCACCAGCGAGGATGACATTGGTTCATAGGCAGCTATGGACGACAGGCGTTTCGCCCTTTGTCAGTCTCGCTTTTTTTGTGCCCAAATGCCGGAAACGGCTTTGAGGATATATCAAAACTTACAGAAAGGAAGGATGCACATGAAGGCGAAAAAGAAAAGGCAGGAGTCTGTGGCCAAAAAGAAACAGACGGCGGAGAGCTGGCAGCAGTATCAGAAACCGTCCAAGTCCATCGGGGTCTGCAATCCGATGATTCGAGTACACGCTGTTCCCCGTCGAGCCCGGAGGGGGTGTTGAAGATGCCGTTGAGCAATGTGTCTGCTGAGGACCACGGCGGGCCCAGGGTGCTGGTGGAAACGGCAAGCCTGTCTGAAGAAGAATGGCTTGCATACCGCCGAAAAGGTATCGGCGGCAGTGATGTAGCGGCCCTGTTGGGAATCTCACCTTGGCGGACTGCAAGAGACCTCTACTTTGACAAGCTGAATATCGTGGCAGTCGAAAACAATGAAGACAACTGGGTTTCCTTAGAGATGGGGCACCTGTTGGAGCCGTTGGTAGCAAAGATATTCCAGCACCGCACAGGGTACGAGGTCTATCAGGTCAAAAAAATGTTTCAGCATCCGCAGTACCCGTGGATGCTGGCCGATGTGGATTATTTTGTAAAATTGCCGGATGGCAGTACCGCTATCCTGGAGATCAAAACCACAAACTACAACGCCAAAGACAACTGGTGGCTGGATGGCGAAGAAACTGTTCCGGTCTACTACGAATCTCAGGGGCGACATTACATGGCCGTCATGGATGTGGATCGCTGCTTTTTCTGCTGCCTGTATGGCAACAACGAAGATGAGACCATTATCCGGGAGATCCGGCGGGATGCTGCTTATGAGGACGAGATGATTTTCCTGGAGCAGAATTTTTGGGAGAACCATGTCCTTACCAGAACACCTCCGCCCTATACCGAGGACGGTGACTTGGTGATCGAAAGCGTGCGGCGGCATACGGGTCCCGCAGATCGGGACGCCCCCACTGTAACATTTGATCTGAGTCTGACGGCCAAGCTGATGCGCTATTTGCAGCTCCAGGAGCTGAAAAAATGTGCAGAGGCGGACAGAAAAGAAATTGAGGAAGATATGAAGCGGCTGAAGGCTGCGCTAGTTGCAAACATGGGAAAGAGCTGCATGGCGGTGTGTCAGCAGGATGGAGTGAACTATATCGTCACTTACAATCCGGTAAAAACACCCGGAATTGATAAAAACAATCTGCAGCGGCTGAAACGGGATCACCCGGATATCTATGAGCAGTATGTGACTGTTTCAGAGTTTCGGCGTTTCAATGTGAAGATTGATACCAAGTCAGCATAAGAAGGAGGGAAAAATTTGATCCATAAAGGAACTTATGATGGGACGATCTACCACAATCCCGCAAACAAGTTCTGTATCATCAGCGTAAAGACAGCAGATCAGGATGTGCCACAGGAAGCCCGGTCTACGCGCCGGTACAAGGATCACCTGATCCGGTTTGTGGCGACCGGCTATGAGCTGCCCCGCACGGACGCGGTAGAGCTGGAGCTGGATGGCGAATGGAAAAAAGGAAAGTACGGGATGCAGCTTCAGGTGGAGCAGTGGCATGAGATCGTTCCGCGGACCAAGAGCGGCGTAGAAGGTTATCTGGCCTCTGGACTTATCAAAGGCATCGGGCCGGCGACTGCCGCACAGATCGTTTCGCGGTTTGGTGTGGAAACGCTGGACATCCTGCAAAACCATCCGGAGCGTCTGCTGGAAATCAAGGGCATTACGGAGGGAAAGCTGGAGGATATTAAGACCTCGTATGCGGAGAGCCGTATGCTGCAGGATTTGATGACCCTGCTCTCCCCATTTAAGATCACGCCAAAGACAGCCCAGAAAATCTATCAGTATTTTGGCCCGGCCAGTGTGGATATCTTGAAAAAGAGTCCATTCGAGCTTTGTCAGGTGTCCGGCTTCGGCTTTTTGAGGGTAGACGCCATCGTCCAGAAAAATGGAGGCGACCTGCACGACCCTATGCGTATCAAAGGCGCGCTGTTTTGGGCGCTGGAGGACAGCAAAGGCAGTAAGGGGCATTTGTTTTTGACTAGCGAAGTTCTGCGCAAAGAGGCACTCCGGGTGCTGAACGCAAAGATCCCCATCCCGTCGCTTCGGCTCCATGAGCAGGAAGTTATTGATGTGCTTCAAAATATGGTCCTGCACGGTGAGATAGTTTCCGTCAATGAGAAGATCTATCTGCCTCGTGTGTTCGCGCAGGAGGACGAAACCGCCCGGCGAATCGCTATGCGTGTGGTGGAGCTGTCCACTCCGGAGAGGATCGAACAGATTTTGGAGCGGGTCAAGCGGGAAATGGGGCTGGCGCTGTCTTCTAAACAGGAGGCGGCAGTCCATGCAGCCTACCGCCATAATCTTTCCATCATCACAGGCTCTCCGGGTACCGGTAAAACGACGGTGCTGAAAACGATTTTGGAGGTCTACCGCCGCCTGCATCCCAATGGTGAGATCGTCCTGATGGCGCCGACTGGGCGTGCCAGCCGTCGAATGGCGGAAAGCACTGGGGTTGATAAAGCACGGACGCTGCACAGCGGATTGGGCCTTGCCAGCGAAGAGGAAGATGTCAGACGCAGCAACACTCAGGAACCGCTTTCAGCCGACCTGATTATCGTGGACGAGTTTTCCATGGTGGATATGTGGCTGGCAAATAAATTTTTCTCCCGCATCAAGGAGGGGGCACGGATTGTCCTTGTTGGCGACCCGGACCAGCTCCCCAGTGTGGGCGCCGGAAATGTGTTCCGTGAACTGATCGACTGCGGCCTTATCACTGTGACGGTGTTAGACCAGATCTTCCGTCAGTCAAAGGATAGCTTGATCGCCTACAATGCCAAATTTATCAATGAAGGCAACACCAAGCTGTATTACGGCCAGGATTTCATTTTCATGGCAAGCGATAACCAGACGGAGGCCGCTGAAAGAATCGTGTCCCGCTATTGTCGGGAAATCGAGGAAAGCGGCATTGACCGGGTGCAGATTCTGTCGCCTTTCCGCTCGGAGGGCGCGGCATCGGCGGAACAGCTCAACGAAGCCATCCGCGAAGTGGTCAACCCGTTTCGTTCCGCCGAGGAAGAAATCAAAGTCGGTGTCAAAGTGTTCAGGGTCAATGACCGCATCATGCAGACAAAAAACACGGCCAAGGTATCCAATGGCGACCTGGGGTTCATCCGCTATATCAGAAATGATGAGAAGGGTGCTCATGTCGGCCTTGACTTTGGCGCAGGGCGGGAGATGGAGTACAGCATAGAGGATATGGTCAATCTGGACCTCGCTTATGCCACCACAATCCACAAGGCGATGGGCAGCGAGTATGAAACGGTCATCATGCCTCTTTTGAAAGCACATACTGTCATGCTGTACCGGAATCTGCTCTACACCGGTATCACCCGTGCCAAAAAGCGCGTGATACTCATAGGTCAAAAGCAGGTACTGTTTATGGCGATCCACCGCAATGAGATCGGCAAGCGCAACACGCTTCTGGGTGAGCGCATCCGTCTGTACTATAAGGCGTATGCCCGGCGGGCAGGTATCCCTATTCCGGCGGCCATAGAAAAAGAATTGAAGCACGCAGGTTAAAAATGTGGCGCAAGGTGCAGAAAAAAGCCCGGCGTCCCCTATTTATTACACAGGAAGGAGAATTGTGAAGATGAACGACAGCAACAATGCCAAAACGATGTATGAAACTATCCCCGCAGCCGCAGAGCTGAACAAAGTGCCGGGGTTTGACCCGCTCAAATTCCTCCGGCGTGCCGGCAACTCCATGAAGTTGGATCTGCCCTACCAGAAACTCTGGTTCCGTATGGCGCATCCCAATGGGCGTATGCGTGTGACGGCAATGCGGATCACCGACCAGATGGCGATTTTCGAGGCCAAGGTATTCATGGAGCGCAGCGATGCGGAGCCGTTCAGCATGAGCATTGTCCAGCAGACTAAGCAGGACAATAAGGACTTTGTGAAGGCCGCCCAAAACGAGGCGTTGAGCCAGGCCCTTTCGGACGCCGGATTCGGTATTCAGCTTGTGAGTGCTGATGTACAGGCAGCTGGGGAGCTGGAAAATGAAGCAACGCCTGCAGTCAAAGCTGGTATGCCCCCTGTTACTCCCGCAGTGAAGACGACACCGCCGGAAAAGGCCGTCAGAGGCGCTCAGAAGGCCGATGGCGCGCCGGAGGGGAATTCGCCGGGCAGCGTTGTGACGCCGCACAAGGCGTCTGAGGCTGTCTACGCAGGCGTATCTCCCAATGCCGTAGTATTGGGTGCCGGAGAAACGGCGATGAAGGAGCAGCTGCCGGTAGAAACTGGCCGGGAGGCTGATGTGCTTCCTGCTGATATGGTGGACAGACCGGACGATGCGGGCGCCGCTGGTGAAGCGGATCAACTGCCTGTCAGCACGCCGGGAACCGAATTGCCGGTCCAGCAAGCGGAAGCGGCTCCGTCTGCCGCCGAGGAAACGCAGGAGCTCCCGGAAAACGGAGCTGTGCATGTGGCGGCTGCGTACACCAAGGACACGCCTGTGGAGGAGATCCTGAAGGCAATGTCGCTGGAGCAGGCGCAGCAGGTCGTTGTTGACAGCGGCGTCTGCCGGGGGATGACCATCGCGGAGGTGGCGAAGAAGAGGCCTGTCAATCTGCGGTTCTATCTGACTCCCGGCAACAAGAGCAAGGATAACATCGTGCGGGCCGCGGCTCAGCTGGTCCTCGATTCACTTCAGAAGGCCAGTTGATATGGAACCCCAGCGCGGGCATGAAGGGAGGAATGACAGATGGGCTCATACCCGGATGAATTTCCTTTTGGCATCATGGAAGTTGTCAATCTGCTGAATCTGCGCATTAGGCGCCAACAAGCGAACAGTGTTTATGTGGACTGTCCGTTTTGCGGTGACCGCCGGGGCAAGATGAATGTTAATTTTCAAAAAAATGTCTGGCGGTGCAACTATTGCGGGAAATATGGCGGGATGTTGGCTCTGTATGCTGAATTCAACCATACGACTACCTCTGATGCCTACTGGGAGATCGCAGAAGCTCTGTGTGACAATATCCAGGAGGAACACGCACGCTCCGGGAATGGCGCTCATCAGCAGCCGGCCAGCACCGGGTCCCCACCCTTGGGGACCCGGACGGCCGCTGCCGCTCATTCTTTTTCCGAGCGAGAAATGGTACCACAGTCAGATAAGGCCAGCCCAGCGGAGATCCATCAAACGCTGTCCCTGCTGCTGTCCCAGCTTTCTCTGCGGCCAGCGCACCGGGAACATCTGCGTTCTCCAAAACGTGGATTATCGGATAAGCAGATCGACGCTCTGGGCTTTAAGAGCACCCCGCCGCCTTTCCTGTGCCGCTCTATAACAGACCGGCTGATCAGGCAGGGCTGCAAGGTGCAGGGAGTGCCAGGATTCTATCGGGACGATAATGGACACTGGACCATGGCGTTCTACAAAAAGACAGCCGGCATACTGATCCCCGCCATCGGTTTTGATGGCAGGATACAGGGATTTCAGATCATGCTGGATGTCCCACTGAAGAACAAAGATGACCCACCGGAAAAAACAGGCGCCAAATATATCTGGTTTTCATCCTCTTCAAAAAGAGATGGAGCAGGTTCAGGCAGTCCGGTACATCTGGTAGGCGACCCATCTGCCCGTGTGGTCTATGTGATCGAAGGGCTGTTGAAAGCCGACATCTCCCACTGCCTGACTGGGCGTACTTTCGCTGCGATTGCCGGAGCCAACAATACCGGTCCGCTGGACGCGTTGTTTGCTATCCTGGCGCAGAACGGCACGGAAGAAATCATTGAAGCCCATGATATGGACAAGTACAACAATAACATGACCATGGCGGGAGCATCGAAGATTTACTTGACAGCTCGAAAGCACGGCATGAACTGTCGGCGGCTGACCTGGAATCCCAACTACAAAGGATTCGATGACTGGCAGTTGGCTCTGCGCCGCGAAAACCAACGGCAAAGAGAAATTGAAAAGCTGAGCTTCAAGGAGCAGTATCTGTGCGGCCTATGCGAGCTGGCCCACATTGAGGACTGCACTGAGCAGTGGCAGCATCGGGCTGAACAGAATGTCAGTCTGACGGAGTACCTGGGGCTGACGCAAGAAGAACATGAGATTTTTCTGCGCTGTGGCCGGGATGCCCTCGCTGGACTGCTGGAACCTCAGCGGAGAAAGCAGAGATTTGTGCTCTACCAGCTCCAACTGGACGAACAGAAAGCGATCCCGTTTGCATTCAAGGACATTACAGCGTTAGAAGATGCCGGTTATGAGCAGCCGCCTGCGGCGCTGTACTATGTGGCGGGAGCGGGCGAGATTTACTGCCCGGCTGGACAAGCCGATGACGCGCTTTTGAAACGCCTGTTTGCCGACTGCCGGGAGCATCTGCCTGAAGGCTGCCGTGGGCGTCCGATGACTCTTTCCGATGTGGTAGAGCTGGATCACGGCGCCAGACGGGACTATTACTATGTAAATGGGCAAGAGCAGTTTAAGCGGGTAAAGTTCTCACCGATGCTTGCGAAAAAAGCATGATGAGAGAAGTGTAGGAGAGGTTTTGATGATTGTCGTGAACGGGACGAAGGCGGCCCAGCTTATGGCGTTTCTGGAACGATGCGCCCATCTGGACGCAGATGTGCAATCCAGCGTAGAAAGGGGCTTTTTCACGGTGACGATACCGCCCCCGTGGAATGGTCCGGCTAGCAAAGCGGCCCAGGCAGTACAAGATAAGATCAAGGAATGGTCAAAGCAGTACCCCGATGTGGTGTGCTATTGCTTTGACAGCTACAGCACATTACTTTATGTGTTGTGACACAGTGTAACAGAGGCATGGAATGGGCGTTAGCCTGCTCCATGCCTTTTGCTTAACAACAGAAAGGAGATCACTATGGGATATTTTTCGGAAATGTCGCTGAATATGCAGGAGGGGCAAAAGTCCACCACGGAAGGGTTTCCGGTGGGAAATCCCTTTGAGGATGAGGAAACCTTTGACGAACTGCCGGTACCGCCGTCTGACGGGGCATCGACGCCCACGCCCGTAGAACCGGTATCTGCGTCCACTGCCGATGTGGATGGCGATTTGCAGGAAGTGGCGAGCGGAACGGAAGAACAGGATGAAACTGATTCCATAGACACGCAGGACACGGATGGGGATGATGCCGACCAAGAGCCGGAGATGCCTGCCGAGCCCAATGCGGCTGCCGATGAAGATAAGCGCCGGGCGGAACATGAGGCTGCTGAAGCCAGGCGTAAGGCAGAATGGGAAGCCAGGCAGGCTGAAAAGAAAAAAGCCGAGCAGGAGCAGCTGGACCGTCTGGCGGCAATGAGTGATGACGAGGTGGTGAACGCCTCCATGCAGAGAGTCAGCGCAGATACAGAAAAGCTGACCCGGCGCAACATGAAGGAGTGCGTGGCGGAATTTATCCAGACCAAGTGCCTGGAGGATATCGCTTTTGCCCGCCTCACCATGCACCCGCGCAAGTCAATGATCCACTGCTTCCAATATATCAGCCGCAAGGCCTGGGACTACATTCAGGACGAACTCAAAGCAAGCGGTATTCAGCCAGGCCCGGGCAGTCAGGGGTATGGCTGTGATGTTCCAGACGATCTGTGCTACCAGTGGGCAGAGGATTATTTCCGTGATCCAGACGCCAAAGAGGATCAGGAGCAGGAGGAAAAGTTTGTGCCGAAGCCCTACTACGGAAAGTCTTCCTCCAAGGCAACCAAGGCCGCCAAGAAGAAGCAGGAAAAGAAAAAGACGGACCCCAAGCCGAAGCCTGTCGCAGATAAAAAGCCTGCTGGTGACGGTCAGTTGTCCCTACTGGATCTCGGCATGGCAAAAGCGGGCTGAGGGGGTGCAGCATGATTGCATATAAGGGATTTCTTCCCGGCCTGATTTGCCGAGGCTATCAGTTCCAGATGGGACTGAATGTAACGGAGAAGGCGAACTGCGCTCAAAATGGTTTTCATTGTGCGGAAAACCCGTTGGACTGTCTGAACTATTACAGTGATGTGAATCAGGCAGAGTATTACATTGTGGATGCCGGCGGGGATTTAGACGAAGATAGCATAGATTCCAAAATAGCCTGTACAGAGTTGAATGTCCTGCGAAAGTTAGAGGCAGACAAATTGATTTTGCATGGACTTGCTTACATGGTAGATCACCCACAGCTTCCTTTGAGCAGCACAGTGCGACAAAACTATGCGGAAGCACACAATGGTTATGCAGTAGTGCGTGGGCCAGATCCGATTGCCCGAGGCAAGGTGGGAGATATTCTGGCTTTTGCCAAGGAATCCCCGGAGGGGGATGAAATTGAAAAGATAGCGATTAGTCGTGTTGATGGCAAAAAAATTCTACCAGACACATGGTATAGCGTGGATTGGGAAGTGAGGTTGGGACGATAATGAGAAAGAAAGAATTATTAAAATTGCCGGCGCTTCGTGCAACCAAGCAAATGGTAAGCCTCGCTATGGCAGATAAGTTGATGACGCGCAAAAGATACTACGGGGCGTATAGCTACGAATATCAGGGCTATGAGAGGGGCCGTTACATCCGGAGCCGTGTTTTTGATGGCATCCTGAAGGTCTCAATTTTTCTCCCGGAGCATCTGCGCATGGGAACAAAAGAACCGGCCTTTGAGGTATTTGTAGATGCAGAGAAGGCACAGTTTCTTACCTATGACCGGGTTGGGAACCGATGGCTGACCGCAAAACTGGACTTCCTGCCGTGGCCGAGCTATGTTCTGAATTCTTCGGAAATTTGGAGCGGAAAAGCCAGCTACCAGCACATCAAGGAATATCTAGGCGGCGAACGGGGCGGTTATGAGGGCCTGCTGGACTACCAGCTAAAAGTCCGAAAAGACGCACTCACGCAACTGTACCGCCGAGAAACAGACCCGTGGGATGCGGATCTTTCACAGATACCGGCTGTGCCAAAAGACTGGGACTGGTGGTGTAGGAAAGTCGGCATCCCGGAGAACTATATCTTTTATCAGTATAGCAAAAAAGGCGCGGACACAGGGTACTGCACCTATTGTGAGAAGGAGGTTCCTATCCGCAAGCCGCGTCACAATCAGAGCGGAAGATGTTCTTGCTGCGGGAGGCCCATCACCTATAAATCCATAGGGAAAAGCAGCCATAATGTATGGACGGAAACCGCATTCATGTACCTGATCCAGCGGTGTAGGGATGGGTTTGTGATCCGGCAGTTTTCCGGCACGAGATCCTATACAAGAACCGATGGGTATCGTCATTGTACCATGAGCATCACAGAACAGAGGCGGGCAATTTTTACGCCAAATAACTGGAAGGGACGCGTCTACTGTTGGGATGATTACAGGAACCGGGAAACTCGCTGGATTCCTTCCGACCGGGTCTATAGCTATAGCTATTGGCGCAATTATTGGCATCAGGACTGGGAAGGGGCAATTTACGGGAAAACTCTCCCCACCCTATTTGCCAGAGAACTTAAATATTCTGGGCTTCAGGAGGCAATTCATCTGCTCCATAAGATTGATCCGGAGCACTACCTGCGTACGCTAAACAAAAGGCCGATTCTGGAACAGTTGGTCAAAGCTGGCTTGGGCGGCTTAGCGAAAGATCTCATGCGGGACGCTTCGGAATATGAGGAAATCAAAATGCTCCCCGGAGTTGGCCTCGCCAAGACGTTGGGAATCAATGCGCAGGAGATGAAGCGGCTCCGTCAGGGCCAGGGTGGATGGGATTTCTTGAACTGGTTGCGGTATGAGAAAACCGCAGGCAGGGAGATTCCGAACCACATCATTACATGGTTCTGTGAGCAGAAAGTTGAGCCGAAAGACTTAAATTTCTTGCGTGGAAGAATGAGCCCGGTCCAGGTGTGCAACTATCTGCGCCGGCAAATGCGCGAATTGCGCATGGAATGCGGTCAGGTTTTGACCACATGGGACGATTATCTCGCTATGGCATCACGCCTTAAATTGAACATGGACAGCGCAGCGGTTTACCGCGTGAAAAATGTGAAGAAACGGCATGATGAACTGCTGAAGTTTTTCCATCACGATGCGGGTATGGCTATTCGAGCGGGAAATGTTCTCAAGAAGTATCCGCACATCGAGGAAATTTTTGAGGAGATACGACCCAAATATGAGTATGCAGACCAGCAATATACCGTCTTGGTTCCTAATCGGATCGAGGACATTATGACAGAGGGAACGGTACTCTCACACTGCGTCGGGAATGTAGAACGCTATTGGGAAAGAATAGAACGGCGTGAAAGCTATGTTTTGTTCCTTCGCCGGACCGAAGAAGTGGACAAGCCGTACTACACACTGGAAGTTGAGCCGAATGGGACGATCCGCCAAAAGCGGACACTGGGCGACAATCAGTTGGATGACATTAAAGATGCGTCTGGATTTTTGCGCAAGTGGCAGAAATCTATTGCCAAACGGTTGACAGCGGAAGATCTTGCACTGGCGAAAGCAAGCAAGATACTGCGTATGAAAGAATTTGAGGAACTGCGGGAAAATCAGGTCACCATCCGAACAGGGAAATTGGCCGGAACGCCACTTTTGACGGTGCTCCAAGCTGACCTGATGGAAGCCGCATAACACAGTAAAACAATGGCCGGGCGTCCTTTGGGGCGTCCGGCCAGCTGTATTAGGAAGGAGGTTTTATGAGCAATAGCAGGTTTTGGTATGAAATCCGCGGTTGTCGTTACGCACCGGAGCTCTTTCGTGCCTACAAAGGTTTGCAAGGTCAGAAGAAAATGGAGATTCCACTGACATCTGACCAGCGCGGCCAATTAGGAAACATCTGTTTGACTCAGGGTGGAAAAGTCGGCGTGGCCTTTTTGAAACACATTGAACGGGCAAAGGGGCATCGTTGCCATCGGTATATGACTTATGGCTTTATGCTCAAAGAAGAACCGCGCCGCTATGTGTATTGTGCTGACCTGTTATGCCGGGAAAGCGATCCGCTGGCGGTACGCCTGCACACCCTGCGTTCATTTCGGCAATATCTTGCCAGGGACGAAGGGCGTATTGAGCAGAGTACGGAGTGCGAACTGGATGGATATTACCGCCCCGTCAATGTGCGAAAGAATTATGTGACAGCTGACCTCAAGCGGCCCATCGTGATCTGGCTGCGGGTGGAATAAAAGGAGGAATCAATGAAACAGCTTGGGAATTTGGCCGTAGTCTGCGCCCAGCGCCCCGATGTGCTGATGCAGATCTACGATAAAACCGTAAGGGTACATGTGGGAGAGGGCCCCGGACGAACCACCCTCTTTGCTCCGTGGGAGGATGATGACGCTATCCTGCGGATCATTCAGGAATTGAATTTTGGGCGGTACGCAGTTGGCCGTGAACAAACTCAGGGCTCAAAAACAAAGTCTGAGACCGCGCCGCTGTATGCCCTTGTTCTTGCCTGGGATGACGATGGATTTCGCGGAACTAAGGTCATGGCCGTAAGCCGTGATAAAGATGAGCTCCGCAGGCAGATGAAGAAAAGTGTCTTGAATATCAAAGCTCAGAAAGCCGTGGATATTATCTGTGGTCCACCGATTGTATGGGAGGACGACCGTTTGCTTCCAGATGGCAGAGAGGGCCTGATATTTTCATACAGGCATCCTTTTTACTTAGGGATTTCCAGCACATGGATGCTGGAAATACAGGAAGCGGCTCTTATACCAAACGGAGGCAGACATGATTAAAAATCTAAACCAGCTCAAGCGCACGCTGCGGCCTGGCACTCGGCTGGTGGTCACCGACCATTGCCGGCCTGGATGTGTTGGGGAACTGCGGGAGGTCACACTGGCAAATACTCAGGGCTTTTACACCAAAATTCTTAATCCGCCTGCTCCCCGCATCAATGCGGCGAACGAAGGGCGCGGCTCCGTGATGTGGTGGGGAGCGGCCAGCACTTGGTCATTTGAGGATGGCGTATGCAGCTCATACATGAATCAAACAAAGACGGCGGAAACGCTGATCATGGCGTTTCGTGTTCTGGACAAGGAGGCAGCATAATGGATCAAACTATTTTGAGGAAGCAGCGGGAGCTGACGGATCGGCTCAACCGCTACCGCAACGAATACTATAACCACAACAATCCCAGCGTCAGCGATGAGGTCTATGACCGGCTCTTTGACGAACTTCAGAGCCTGGAAAAAGAAACAGGCGTTCAGATGGCGAATTCTCCCACGGCCACCGTGGGCTATCCCGTGGTGGGCAAGCTGGAGAAAGCCACCCATGAGATCCCGCTCCTTTCGCTGGACAAGGTGAAAAGCAGTTTGGAGCTGTGCCGGTTTATGGGTGAGCATCAGGTGATGTTTATGCTCAAACTGGACGGCCTCACCATCAAGCTGACCTATGAGGGCGGCGTACTGATGGAGGCTGCTACGCGGGGGGACGGCGATGTGGGTGAAATCGTCACCCACAACACCAGAGCTATCAGCGGCATCCCGGCCCGCATCCAGTATCAGGGGCGCCTGGTGGTCACTGGGGAGGCGTTCATCCGCCCCAGTGATTTCGAGCGGCTGAACACTTCGATAGTGGACGAAAACGGTGAGACCTACAAGAATGGCCGCAATTTAGCGGCCGGATCGGTGCGCCTGCGGGATGCCGGAGAATGTATGGGGCGGTGTGTGACCTTTATGCCGTTCAGCGTTTTGGTGGGCTTTGATGACCTGCCCCGAAAGTCAGAACGCCTCAAGGAGATTCAGAAATTAGGCTTCAATCCCTGCAAATATCTGGTGACCAAGCGGCCGTTGACACAGGAAGAGACCGAGGATGGCATCAAGCAGCTGCAGCAGTATGCGAAAGACAGCGATATCCCTATCGACGGTATTGTTGTAACCTACAATGACATCGCCTTTTCCAAAAGCCGCGGGCGCACAGGGCATCATTACAAGGATGGTCTGGCATTCAAGTTTGAGGACGAGCTTTTTGAAACAACGCTTCGTTCGATTGAATGGACGCCGGGACGGACTGGAGAGATTGCGCCGGTGGCTGTCTTTGCCCCGGTAGAAATTGAGGGGTGCGAGGTATCGCGGGCCAGCCTTCACAATCTGTCCTTCATTGAGGACCTGGAGCTGATGCTGGGCAACCGCATTCTGGTCAGCAAGCGGAATATGATTATTCCGCATGTGGAAGAAAACATCGACCGAGGCAGTTTCAGTCTGGACGGAATATTTCCGCACCAGTGCCCCTGCTGCGGGCAGCCCACCCGCATCCACGAAACCAAGGGGCGGGACGAAAATGGCAAGGAGCGGATCATTAAGACTTTGTTCTGCGACAATGCTGCCTGTGAGACGCGGAAACTCAAGCAGTTTGTCCATTTTGTCAGCAAGAAGGCGATGAATATCGAGGGACTGTCCGAGGCGACCCTGGAAAAGCTGATCGGCCGTGGCTGGATTCACAGCTACATGGACATTTACAGTCTGGACCAGCACAAGGATGAGCTCATTCGTATGGAGGGGTTCGGCGAAAAGTCCTGGCAGCGCCTGTGGGCCGCCATCCAGGCGAGCCGTAACACCACTTTTGAACGGTATGTGATCGCCATGGACATTCCCATGATAGGCAACACAGCCGGCGGCGTTCTGTGCCGGGAATTTCACGGCAGCCTTGAGGAATTCCGGGATGCCGTCTATGCGGGTTACGATTTTCGTCAGCTCCCGGATTTCGGAGATACGCTGCACAACAACATCCATGAATGGTTCTGCGATGAAGATAATTTTTGTGTTTGGGAGGAATTACAGATGATGATGAATATCCAGAAACCGGCCGCCGTTGAAAACCAGGCGACCGATCAAAGCAATCCTTTTGCTGGAAAGACGATTGTAGTGACTGGCAAGGTGGAGCCCTACACTCGCGACGAGATGAACAGCCTGATCGCCTCGCTGGGGGCGGTGGCCGGCAGTTCGGTGACCCGTAAGACCAATTATCTGGTCTGCGGTGAGAAGGCTGGCAGCAAGCTGTCCAAGGCGCGGGAGCTGGGTATCCCGGTGCTGATGCCCGAAGAATTTTTCCGTATGGCCGGCGTGGCGTGACACACTGAGTCATCAATGTTTGAAAATGGGGAGAGCGCCGCTTGCGGCCCTCTCCCCATACTTTTGATGGAGGAACTTCAAATGGAGAAAAAATATTTTATTCCCGTTGTCAATGATATTTACACCAACCGCAATGGCAGTCAATATCGCTGTACCGACCGTGTAAAGGGCATCCGCCCCTGTGAAACGATAGCTTACTTCACGAGGCTGTCCGACGGCTGGAGCCTGACTGCCCATGGCCCTCAGATCTATGATGATGGGACGATTGAATGGAACTACTCCACTGGCGGGTATTGGCCGCAGTAAAAGAAAAAGGAGGGAAATCTCGTGATCCAGGAAATCCTACCGGCATACAGCGCCTACCAGAATGTCGTTGACCTTACGCTGTATCATGCCTTTGCTGAACTGATCGTGCGGACGGCCCAGAACGATGAGGCCAGAATAACTTACCGCCAGCTGAAAGCAATACAGATCTGGCAGGAAGAACAGAATGTGTCCGGCTATTTTGAGCCTTATAATCTGCGCTACCCCGGCGAAGTGCTGGAGCGTTTTGAGGAAAAGCTGGGATCGGATCTGCGCATCCTCCGCGCGCTGGCGCTGGCCTTGGGCTACACTCGCCAGATTCAGGATAGCACAATGTTTGTGGGCAATCAGCGGAACAATTTCCTGCAGAAACTTCGCAGGGCTGATGGGACAGATGTTTACCTGCAAGGTGCGCTCTATCTGCTGGAAGACGACGCCCCTAAACGCCGCGCGCGGCTGGATGAATTGGCCGTCAGAGAATATGTGAGAACAGAAGAGGCGCTGTTTGTGCTCTCCCTGTTTGATGATCCGGAGGACGGCTACAGGGCCATGCGGCCGCAGTTGATACGGCTGTTTGGGCCGGACAGAACACTCTCCCTGGAATGGAATTTTGGCGTGCTGGAATGGTTCATCCGTATCTATACCAAAGAGGTCAAACGCTATCGAGGCAAGGCGGACCTTGTACTGCGGACGCTGATGAAGCTGCCCTATATGAACATGAAGGCTGACAGCCGGGAGTTTACTGTTCTGCACACTGCTGGATACAGCACGGAGGAGATCGCGCTGGCAAACTCTCTGGCAATGTGGGCAGACCGGATACCAGACCGGCTCTCGGCTAAAGGGATCACGGCAGAAAAGATTGCAACAGCCTGTGTCCAGACCTTGTTGAACCATTCGGAGGAACAGCCGAAAGAGATCTATGCGTACATCGGCTGGCTGTTTCGGTTTTACGGAAGCTTTGAGATCAAATATGAAGGCTATTCGGACTTGTGGGCAGCTGTCCAGCCAGGACTTGCCCCCACGGCGCCCCGTACCATCCTCTGGATGAATCTGGAGATTCAAAAACGGTTCCCCTATCGCGTTGATGTATTCGATCCGCAGTATGACATATTGGCAAAGGAGTTGGACAAGGAGCCCTATCTGGAACTGTTCACCGAACAGATGCTCCACTCCCAAGCGGCGATTCCGCTGCGGCGCTGGCTGGCACGTTATCGGGATCTGACCGGCGCAGAGTACGCCGAGTATTTTGACAGCTACCAATGGAATGGCCTTCGCAGCTTTGCTTTGCTGGTGGAACGCAAGGAGATTGATTTGTGGCAGTTCTTTGAGCAGCATAAGGGCGACGGGAATGATTCCTATCCTTTGAAGCTTTTGAAGGAGTATGCGCTGAAAATCTCCAGCTGGCGGTGCTACCGCTTTGCGCAAAAGCTGTTCAGCCAGTACACACTTTCCCAGCTCCGGAAGATCTTTGGAGACGGGTTCTGTTTCCACAAAAGTTTTGTCCAGGAGGAAGGCTATTACAGCAGAAGCGCCTTCAGGATGTCGATGACCCGTCCGTTCCTTACGGCGGAGCAGTATCGTCAGCTGTTTGACTGGATCGATGCCTCATTCTTCCAGATGGAACCGAAAGAATATGATTCGTTTGTCCTCTGTGCGCTCAAGAACCCAGAAGTACAGCACATCTATGAAAAGCCGTTGTTGGCGTCTGTCTTACGGCTGCTTTTGGCCCGTGGCGCCTGCAACAGCGGTGAGGCAAGGCAGTTGAAGGAGCAACTCTACTCCAAAGATGAAATAGAGGCTGACCGGAAAGCTGCTGCTGAAAAAGAAGAGCAGGAAAAGGAATGCCGGCGGCAGCGGGAGAGCATGGAGCGCCAGGAAAAACTGGAACAGCATTATGACGGCAGCGCAAAATCTTTGGCGCTATTTTTGCGTGGATATCGCTATGGCGAGTCAAGAGATATGGCGCTGGATATGGTCTATGAAAAGCTGCTGGAATGGCCGAAAGGCTGTGGCCAGACCCTTGCAGCAGAGGAAATGCAGCAATTCTTCGAACTGTGCGGGGATTTGGTGAAGTATGAACCCCGGCCAAGAGAAGAGATATTGACAATGGTACAGGCTATCGTAGGAGGTGAAGCCGCATGATCAACACGCTCAAACATTTGTCCCTGCTCACCCGTATGGAAAAAAGCGGTCTGAAACCGGAGTTGACGGCGAAATTCCCTGAGGATGCTCTGGATCAGACCTGCGAGCGGGCTGAAAGATTTGAATTGCAGGACAGGCTGCGCTCCGGCAAAGAGAACATGAGCATTCAGAAAGAACTTGTTAAGACGCCGGAATTTGCCGTACTCTATCGGGCGCTGTGTGACTATGGAGTTGATGACCAGCCGGTCACAAGTATGCTTCGGTCGGCGAAAGACTGCGGAGAGCAGTTGATACAGTATCCGCAGGAGCGGGTGCTGGCAGCGGCGGGTGCAGATCTTCCATCGTCCCTGCGTTTTTATTACATGAAATACTACCTGCCGCTTATCAAGTATGAGGAAGAAGAACAGGCTATCATTGATAATCTCAATACCTTCCCGGCAGCGGAATGGGATGAGATTTCCACATTGACGGATGCGCAAAGAGGTATGATGCGGCTTCCGTTTCTGGGGCCATACCTGTTCAACTGGCATGACAATGAGAGAACGGCGCTGGAATTACTGGAACAGAACCGGCCGCTCCAGCGGGTCCTTGCACTGCTCTACCGGCAGGGTGTGACACTGGCGCTGGATGCTGAGCGGATCAAAGACCTTGGCTGGGTGCAGATGGCCGATGTGATGAAGTTTCGCCGCCTGCTGGGCGTCTTCGACTTCGATACAGAGGATCTTGACGCCTTCTTTGAGCGGTGGCTGCAGAATCATGCGGGCCAATATGACCTCAACTGGTTTATCTCAGGCGTCCAGCCGCTGGACAAAGAACAACGGCAGGAGATCCTGTGCAATGAGCTGAGCTATCTCAATGCCCTGTACTCCGGCAGGCTCCGTCTGGATTTTGAAGCCATCCGCCGTTATCAGTTCCCCGTTCTTACTTATGCGGTGCAGCATGGGAAAAAGCATTTTCTGGACCTGGTAAGCGAGCACAGCGAGCTGTTCCTGTCTCTTGGGCGATATGCGCTTCTGTTCGAGGACAAGTTCCGCGAGCATAGCAACCTTAACAGCCTCACAGCGGAGAACCTGCAGGCGTGTGATACGGTAGAGCGCGGAAACAGCTACTTTGACCTGTTGGAAGATGGACAACAGTACACCTTTGAAGAAATGCGGCTGCTGTGGCGGCAGGATAAGGTCTATGTCCGCCTCTATACCCTGCTGACGCCCCTTTCGGTGGACAGGCGTCTGCTTACCCTCCGCCAGCTGTTGAAATATGATTTGATCAGTCCCTATATGGAAGATCAGGAAATAGAGCAGCTTGCCCAATGCCTGCTGGAAAAGCCGTTTAGTGAGTGGTACCGCGGCGCCTTTGGGCACATTCACGGCTTGACACGGAAGACGGCCATGCGGCTACTGCAACGGTATGCGCAGCTGCAAGCGTTCATCCCGGAACTCCAATCAGAGGCCGATGCTATCTTTGCGCTTAACAACGAGACGGTGATTGCCGGGCAAAAGGACTGGACGCAGGTTTGTGCCGCTGTCCTTACCATGGATCAGGACTGGCTGGACCTAAAGCAGAGGCTTTCCTTCACCGATGAATTTGTGGAGCAGCACAAGGAGCCGATTACCAATTTCCTGCTGCACGGCGGGAGTGCGATGGCGCACTCTCTGTACGGCTATCTGCAGGGTAACGACAAGGCTATCGAGGCTCTGCGCAGGATTGTGCAGGCTGAACTGATGGGGCAATTCTACACGCTGAAATACTTTACCGATGACCTTCAGCGGGAGATTCGATATCCCATCAGCGAGGCGCAGGAAACGGCATGGAAACACAATCTTACGCTGGAGCGGGGGCCGTTCTTCGCAGAAGAAGCAGATGATTTTTACCGTACGATGCGGTTGGGAGAGCTGCCCCATAGCACCTGCCTCTCCTGCTGGACTGGAAGCCAGCGGGAATGCCTGCTGGCGGCTTTTGACTCCAACAAGAAGATGATCCTGATTCGGAAAGGAGAAGATGTCGTTGGCCGCGCCTGCGTCCGGCTGACAAAGGGGGCGTTCCAAAGACCGGCGGACTTTGATTTCTCCTTTGCTGATCTGGCACAGGAGCAACCAACAGGCAAAATGACACCTGCAGACGAAAGGCTGGTTCTGTTTCTGGAGCGCATTTACACATGCAGTTTGAACGATGAAGAAACAAGGACTGTGATGAAGATGGCAGTTTCATTGGTAACACAAAAAGCGGCGGCCATTGGCGCCGTTGCCGTGTTGGCGAGAAATTATCTGGACTGCTATGACCGCGACCAATATATCAGCAGTCAGTTCTATGTGTATATCTCTAAATCCAAAAATGGACAGCAGTATCTGGATTCTATGGGGGGCGCTGCAGTGACTTCCCATAAAGAGCAGTATAAAGGAGCTGTTTTCCTCATTGAACAGGCGGCCATGCGCGCGGCAGAACCGTCACAGCAGAAGGAGGCGAAAACCGATGAATGATCGTACAATGGTAAAAGTAGAGTGTAGAGGGGAAATCCTTTTTATCCGCACAGTATCCTGGGGACGAAAATCCCCCTCCCGGTTTGCTCTCTTGCGCAGGGAATTTCAGCAGTTGGAGCAACGGCCTGAGAGCCACCTGGTTTGCAGCGACTGTGGCTCTTTTGCTTCCCTGCGGCTGGCAAAAGGGACGGATGGTGTGCAGATGCTGGAGATCCAGTTCACCTGGCTGCAGGAAGAAGGCAGAGGCAGCGTGCGGGGCTGGCAGGAAAGCGTTCGGCTGCCCTATGGGCCGTTTCACGCCTTTGCGCAGGCCGGAGAAAATGCGAATGACGCAAAGTGGCGCCAGCTCTCCATCCCGGAGAAGGTCACACGACGCTATGAGTTCCACAGCAGGAAAAATCTGCATCAGGTTGTTCAAATGCCGCGCCTGCGGCACAAGCTGGGGAAAACCCTGGAACACCATTTTCAGTGGCGGGATGCGGAGAAAATCTGTATTTATGATGACGGCGCGCCGTACAGCTTCTTTTTTGAAGAGGTCACATCTTGGGGCCCGGGAGTCTGCGGCGGTATCATACTGCATGGCGCCGAGGATTTGGCAAAGGCCCAGTACAGCGTACATACCTAAACTACGCGCTGATTTCGTGTAACAAATGCGGCACCGCCGGGCGGAGGGATTTTCCTTCTGCCCGGCGGTGTTTTGTATTTATTTTGTGGGGCTGATTGGGATTGGGTCATTTGCAGGAACATTGCTACCGAACCCAATAACACACCACAGCAGGAAAGCAAAATATAAGATGCATACGCTGATAATGATATAAGCAATAATCTTCATGCTTTTTTTATTCTTTTTCTTTCCTACTATGACCATGATACAACCAGCAATAAATAGCAGTATAGTGAAAGCTACGAAGGTATAATTGAAAAGAACTCCATTCACTAATCCTTCAAACACCAGCTTCACCTCACTCGAAATAGATAACCCCTTTATAGAGGCTGGAACCATTTACCCATGTAGAAAAAATCATATAAATTTTCCATAGACTAAAACATCGAAATCACCCTTTCCTTTCTGTTAGTGTTAGGTCACTGTGTTTATATTTTTCCTTGCAAGTATCTTCTGTTGATACTCTTTGGTAATTCCACCATCGATTGTGACCTCTTTCATTCTCTTATTCCTTAAACGAATGAAAGGAGCTATTTTGGACAGTTGTTTTTGCTTTTTATTTTGGGCATGGATGAGAAAGGCATTATCCTAGCGTAAAGGTCAGAATCCATGTAAAAGCAAAACTGGCCGGGTGGAGGAATATTCCTCTACCCGGCCTTATTTGCGCTATAAAACAGTTCAAGTCTGTAAATCAGGTACCCTTTTTATCTGGCTCTATACCAGAAACAAAGGACTCCAATTCTTTCTGCGGATCTATAATCGTGATTTTCATGTTCCGCTTTTGCATGTCACGCAGATTGCGCTCCAGCATTTCCCGTTTGCCACAGGAGCCAGAATACATGCCTATAGGAATGCCTTCACGCGCAGAGTGTTTCATCGACGAACCCCCATACTATATGATGCAATTTAGTTTATCACATGACAAACCATACAGCAACATCAATTTCGACATCCTACCCTTGCGCTTTCATATTTTATATGCTACTCTTATTGAGTATAGCACAAATGAACGCCCCTAATTGGTCGCTGAGTGCTCCAGAATGTGAATAGTATCAGGAAGGTGATTTACATGGCAGAGTCTGAAAACAAACGCCCGCGCCGCACCCCGCAGGAGAGAGCTACAGAGGTGGATTGCAAAATCGAAAAGGTAAAAGCGGCCATCGCAGAACTGGAAGAAAAAAAGCAGGCTGCCATAGCTGACTACGACGCCAAAATCGCTGCGGCGCAGGATCGCATAAAAGGGCTTGAGGCGAAAAAGCAGGAGATTTTGGCCCCTAAGCCTCCCCGCAAGCAGCGCAAAACAAAGAAACAGAAGATCCAGGAAATTGTCAAGCTGGCGCTGAAGAATGGGATGTCTGTTGATGAGATCGCCGACCAGCTCCATGTTGAAGTTGAAGACTAATAATGTAATGCCATCATAGATTAACTCTGTGGCAGTTTTGGTTGCGTTACTGTACAACTATGTACGACAGTCCCAAATATAAAAAGAAATCCGACACAGCTTAATGCGTCTGCATCTGCTGTGCCGGATTCTTTATTTTCTCATGGATGGGCAGCAAGGGAGCTGCACATCCAGTCCGTCCAGATAACTGGTTCCCCAATTACACATAGCCTCCAAAACGGGGACAATGCTTTTCCCAAAGGGTGTTAAAGAATAGATTGTCTTTGGAGGATTTTCCGGTATTACTTCTCTGGAAACCATTCCGCTTTGCTGAAGATCCCGGAGCTGCTGCGAAAGCATCTTCGCTGTGGCCTTTGGAATGAGCCGCTGAAGCTCCATGTAGTGAAGTGGCTGTTCGATAAGATGCCATAAGATGAGTGGCTTATATTTACCACCGATCAAGGATAATGTCGCCTCCACAGGGCAACTAAAGTTTTCTGCTTGCATATTCGTACCTCCCTTGACGAAAGAGCACTTTCCTTTTGGGTACTATCTTCCCGGAAAGTACATTCTTGTGAAAAAAATTTGCGGTGCTACAATATAGTCGATGGTTGATTTGACACATAGAACACACAGAAAGGATGTTATAACTATGGAACTACTTGAAATCGCTAAAAAGCGTTTCTCTGTCCGGAACTATACCAATCAGAAGGTGGAGCCTGAAAAGCTGGCCAAGATTTTGGAGGCCGCGCACGTTGCTCCGACGGCAGCTAATCTTCAGCCGGTTCATCTGATTGTTGCCCAGAGTGATGAGGCCCTTGCGAAAGTGGGCGAGGCCGCCGAGGTTTATGGAGCGCCGCTGGCAATTATCGTGTGTGCAGACCACAACAAAGCATGGGTGCGGCCCTTTGACAAAAAGCAGACTGGCGACATTGACGCCTCTATCCTGACGGACCACATGATGCTCCAGGCAACGGAACTGGGCCTGGGAAGTGTTTGGGTATGCTACTTTAAGCCGGACGTTCTGAGCAAGGCATTTCATCTGCCTGCCAATCTGGAGCCGATCAATATCCTTGCTATCGGCTACTCCGCCGAGGGCGAGGGCGATCCGAACCGCTTTGCCGCTCAGCGCATTCCTATGGATAAACTGGTTTCCTACGATATGCTGTAAACAATCGCCGTACCGAGGCGCAACCCTTTTTCACAGGGCTGCGCCTCTTTATCTTTCAGAGATATGGGCGTAGGTTTCTTCTAAAATCCACTTGATATGTTCGTCGCATAAAGCGTAGAATACATTTTTCCCGACTTTATGTGGGGAAACCAGCTTTGCAAATTTTAGAATTTTCAGTTGATGGGAAACTGCGGATTCGGACATATTCATTTGCGTGGCCAGTTCATTCACGCAATATTCCCGGCCCATAAGCGCCCATAGGATTTTCATGCGAGTGAAATCGCCCATTGCTTTGTGCAGCTCAGATAACCGATCTATGTCCGCTGCGTCAGGTATAAGTACGCATGATTTTTGCTGTTGCTCCATAGTGACCTCCAATCTTTCGTATTTGACAGCTGTACTATTTGCGGGTATTCTATTTTTGGAAAGGAGGCGGCCGATATGTCGCACTACCATTTGCCCCATAATCATGGACAAGACATTGATAAAGTTTTAGATAAAATGCCTGCGGAAGAAAACTTCCGGGATATAGCGATCCTTTTTCAGCAGTTGAGTGATCCGTCACGCCTGCGGCTCCTGTGGCTGTTGTGCCACAGTGAGGAATGTGTCTGCAATTTAGCGGCAGCGGTACAAATGAGCGCACCGGCCATTTCCCACCACTTGAAAAATCTGAAAAGCAGCGGTCTGATTACCAGCCGCAGGGAGGGAAAGGAAGTCTACTATACTTTATCCAACACAGGCCCTGCAAAACTTCTCCATAAAACCGTTGATGCCTTGTTTGAAATATCTTGTCCGACTGATTGATAAGTGAAATGCGCCGCTGTTTCCACAATGGACAGCGGCGCATTTTTATATCCCTGCTTATCTGTCAACGTGTCGCGGGGAGGAATTTCTTTACCCGCATCGCTCGAATCGCATTTAGAATAGCGATGACCGATACGCCAACATCTGCAAAAACGGCTGCCCACATATTTGCGTATCCAGTAGCTCCCAAAATCAAAACTAAAATCTTGACGCCGAGAGCAAACACGATATTCTCATTTGCGATACGGATTGTCTTTCTGGCAATCTGGACAACTGCGGAGATCTTCGAGGGTTCATCTGTCATCAAAACCACGTCCGCAGCCTCAATCGCCGCATCGGAGCCAAGACCGCCCATGGCAATACCTACATCCGCACGAGCAAGCACAGGCGCATCGTTGATTCCATCGCCAACAAACACCAGTTTCCCCTTTTCGGTGGTCTGCCGGAGCATCATTTCTACACGGTCAACCTTGTCCGCCGGGAGCAATTCGGTATATGCCTGATCCAGCCCCAGCTTTTGCGCCACTTTCTTTCCGACGGCATCTGCATCGCCGGTGAGCATGACGGTTTTCCTGACGCCGACTTCCTTTAACGCTTTGATTGCAGACGGAGCATCTGCTTTGATTTCATCTTCAATGACAATGTAACCAGCATATTTTCCGTTGCAGGCCAGATAGATGACTGTACCAATGGCATTCGAGGGGATATAGGCAATTCCTTCTTTATCCATCAGTTTTGCGTTGCCAGCGAGAATTGTTTTCCCATCTATGACAGCGCGGACGCCGTGACCGGCAATTTCCTGCACATCACTAATGCGGCTGTGGTCGATCTTCTTGCCATACGCCTTTTTTATGGAGAGTGAGATCGGATGGTTGGAGTAGTCCTCGGCATAAGCCGCCAGCTCCAAAAGCTGTGCCTCTTTCATGCTTACTGCATTGATCTGGCTGACCGCAAAAGAACCCTTTGTCAAGGTGCCGGTTTTATCGAATACCACCACCTCTGTATGGGCCAGCGATTCCAAATAGTTACTGCCTTTGACAAGGACGCCGATTTTGGATGCACCGCCGATGCCGCCAAAGAAACTAAGCGGAATAGAGATAACCAGAGCGCAGGGGCAGGAAATCACCAGGAAGGTCAGTGCCCGGTAAATCCAGACCGTGAATGGCTGTCCAGTGACAAGAGGCGGCAGAACTGCAAGGGCAATCGCTGCAAAGACCACAATCGGGGTGTAGTAGCGGGCAAAACGGCTGATAAAGTTTTCTGTTTTTCCTTTTTTGTCGCTGGCATTCTCCACAAGGTCCAAAATTTTTGCAACAGTGGATTCCCCATACTTTTTAGTGGTCTGAATGGTCAGGATGCCTGTCTGGTTGATGCACCCGCTGATTACTTCCATCCCAGGTTCCACGTCACGGGGCATGGATTCGCCGGTGAGAGCAGATGTATCCAAAGCGGACGTGCCTTTGATGATTTTACCATCCAGCGGCACCCGTTCACCAGGCTTTACTACAATCGTATCCCCGATGTTTACTTCTTCAGGATCGACCTGTTCAAGTTTTCCATTCCGTTCTACATTTGCATAGTCAGGGCGAATGTCCATCAGGCTTGCAATGGATTTTCTGGATTTGGAAACCGCATAGGACTGGAACCATTCTCCTACCTGATAGAACAGCATAACGGCTACGCCCTCAGAGTGTTCTCCTAAGATCAGTGCGCCAATAGTGGCAATCGTCATCAGAAAGTTTTCATCGAATACCTGCCCATGCAGGATATTGGTGAGAGCCTTCCAGACAATATCCCAGCCGATTACAACATAGCAGACCAGAAATACTGCCATTTCCGCAGTCGGATCAAGTGTGAGCAGACTGCCGGCAGCGAACAGCACTGCCGCAATGATAATGCGGAAAAGCAGGTGCTTTTGTTTTCGTGTCATAATAAACATCTCCTTTCAGTCAAACACCGGCTGCCGTTTCTGGCAGCCGGTGTTCAGCTTTTCTTACGCCTTGACCGTTACATCCGGCTCAATCTTTTTGATAAGCGCCTTGGCCTCAGCCAGAATTGCGTCGAAGCGGTCATCCGGAGCATCCAGAACCATCTTCTGGCTCAGAAAGTTCACTTCCACGTCATTTACGCCGTCGATTTTCTGTACGGCTTTCTGAATCTTGGCGGCACAGTGGCCGCAGTCAAGGTCGATCAGCTTAATGGTCTTTTTCATCACAAAGACCCCCTTTCCTTTTAGTATTTGGTTGGTTTGACATGGCCGAACAATTAAACATTCATTTAACTGTTACGGGCACAGTATATTCACACAACGGCTTAAAGTCAATGGATTGGGAAAGGGTTCTGCCCTTTGGATTGCAAATCCTGCTGATTGGAGCAGACGATGGCAACTTACACTTTATATAATCTTTGTGATGGAACAACAGGGCATATTAGCATTATATATTCAAAGTACACAGCAGTTCCGGGCACACTTAGAGCTAATTAAGAGAGAGGCTGATAGATATGAGCAATAACACTAAAATCCTTTTTGGCATCTTTTGCTTGATGCTCACTCTTGTATTTCTCTATGCTTTAACAGCACTTGACTTCAACGGAAATGATTCGGCTTTTATCATTCTGGTTTTAGCGATAATATCTCTGGTAACTGGATTGTTCTTTGGTATTTCGGGGATTCTTTCGAGCCGAAAAAAATGATAATACTATGCCACTCTCAGCTTTGGATCGTTCTCAGTTTCCGGTGGTGGTTCTTCAGACGAACGGCGTAATCAAAAAACTTTTAGCTATTAAGAGGTCGAACAATGAGGGTTGTAATTTCTGTCCTATTTGGAATTATCAGTGCAATAGCCGGTACTGCATGTGCCTTTTTTAATCCTGGTATTGGTGCAGTAGTGTCAATCAGCATTATTGGGAGTGGAGTCATCTATTTTGTGTCCCAAAAAGATGATTGATAATAAATTTGGCGGAGATGCCATTGTCGGTATCCCCGCCAAATTTGTAAAAAGGCCAAATGGAGCAAAAAACCTGCCTATCGGAGCGGACAACCAATCAAGCCAATGTCTATAATGAAAAATGGTCAAAGACCTTGCACGCAGACTTTGTGATCGGGGCGGCGGCATCTTTCCCCCAAGATACCGAAAGCCCCTTTTCATAACAGTTTTTAGTTCCCTACGGGGGAGGGGTACTGCGGCGCAAAATTATATTTCAGAAAGAAGGGATGATTTTGCAAAAAGAACAATTTGATATTACGGGCATGACCTGTTCGGCCTGCTCTGCCAGGATCGAAAAGAGCGTCGGTAAGCTGCCCGGAATCAAAGAAGTATCGGTCAATCTGTTGAAAAACAGCATGGTTGCCTCTTATGACGAATCCGTTCTGGATACGGCGGGAATCGTCCAGGCTGTTGAAAAGGCCGGATATGGAGCCATACCAAAGACCTCTGCTCAAAGCAAAAACCGCTCACCTGCACCAGCATCGAAAGCGGAAGTCAGTACGGCTCAAGCCGAATACAAGCAAATGAAACAAAGGCTGTTGCTTTCCGCGCTTTTTACGATTCCACTGTTTTACATCTCCATGGGACACATGATGGGGTGGCCGCTCCCCGGTTTTCTGCTGGGAATGGAAAATGCAATCAGCTTTGCATTTACCCAGTTTCTTTTGTTGATTCCGGTGGTATTTATCAATTTCAAATATTACCGGATGGGGTTTAAGACCTTATTCCACGGCTCCCCCAACATGGATTCCTTGATTGCCATAGGTTCCAGCGCCGCAATCATTTATGGTATCTACGCCATATATAAGATCGGCATTGGGTTCGGCCATGGGGATATGGCTACGGTCCATAGCTTTATGATGGACCTGTATTTTGAATCCGCAGGCATGATCCTCACGCTCATTACCTTGGGGAAAACGCTGGAGGCCCGCGCCAAAGGTAAGACCTCAGATGCGATCACAAAGCTGATGAATCTGGCCCCTAAGACCGCTACGGTGGAACGGGATGGTCAGGAATTCCAGATACCTGTGGAAGAAGTGCAGTTGGGTGAAACCATAATCGTAAAAGCCGGTGAATCGGTGCCGGTGGATGGAACCGTTATCGAAGGCTTTGCGTCCATTGATGAATCCGCTTTGACCGGCGAAAGCATCCCTGTAGAAAAACACATTGGGGACAAAGTGATCGGTGCAACGACCAGTAAGTCCGGCTATTTCAAAATGCAGGCCACCAAAGTGGGGGATGATACCACATTGGCTCAAATCGTCCGGCTGGTGGATGAAGCGACCAGCTCCAAAGCTCCCATTGCAAAAATGGCAGATAAGGTCAGCGGTGTGTTTGTGCCGGTAGTCATCAGCATTTCCCTGATTGCAATCATTATATGGCTGCTGTTAGGGTACGGATTTGAATTTGCCCTGTCCATCGGTATCTCTATTTTAGTCATTTCCTGTCCCTGCGCGTTGGGGCTGGCTACTCCCACCGCCATCATGGTGGGAACCGGAAAAGGCGCAACAAACGGGATCTTAATCAAATCGGCGGAGGCCCTGGAAACGGCTCACGACATCAATACGGTTGTTCTGGATAAAACAGGAACCATTACACAGGGAACCCCGGTGGTAACGGATCTGCTCTGCAAGGCAGGCATTCAGAAAAAGGAACTTTTGCAGATTGCTGCTTCCTTGGAAAAGCTGTCGGAACACCCGCTGGCAGATGCGATTGTGGCAGAGGCAGATAATGAGAAACTTCCGCTGCTGCCGGTCAGTGAATTTACACAGATTCCAGGCCAGGGAATTGTCGGAAGAATCGGGACTGACCTCTGTTTGGCCGGAAATCGCCGGTTGCTGAACAACCATCAGATTGAAGGCGGCCATCTTCTTCAGCTTGGCGAGGACATGGCTATGGACGGAAAAACGCCATTGTTCTTTGCCTGTGGAGGAGAGTTGATCGGTGTGATTGCCGTGGCAGATGTGGTGAAACCCACCAGCAAGCAGGCGGTGCAGGAGTTGAGCCGATTAGGGCTTGAAGTCGTTATGCTGACCGGGGATAACGCTAAGACCGCAGAGGCCATCCGGCGTCAAGTCGGCGTGGATCGAGTTGTAGCGGAAGTGTTTCCGCAGGATAAAGAGAAAGAGATACGGCGGCTGCAAAGCGAAGGGAAAAAGGTTGCCATGGTGGGAGACGGTATCAATGACGCTCCTGCCCTTGCCAGAGCCGATGTTGGTATCGCCATCGGAGCAGGTACAGATGTTGCGATTGAGTCAGCGGATATTGTTTTGATGAAAAGCGATCTGCTGGATGTGTCTACCGCCGTACAGCTCAGCAAAGCGGTTATCCGTAATATCAAGCAAAATCTGTTCTGGGCATTTATTTATAATGTCATCGGGATTCCGGTAGCTGCCGGATTGTTCTATTTGTCTTTTGGGTTGAAGTTGAACCCGATGATCGGAGCCTTTGCCATGAGTTTCAGTTCCGTATTTGTTGTATCCAATGCGCTGCGGTTAAGATGGTTTAAGGCGAAACACATTTCCTCTATGGA
The DNA here is from genome assembly GCF_000949455.1 of Ruthenibacterium lactatiformans. Taxonomy (GTDB): domain Bacteria; phylum Bacillota; class Clostridia; order Oscillospirales; family Ruminococcaceae; genus Ruthenibacterium; species Ruthenibacterium lactatiformans. The sequence continues at coordinate 68,848 of NZ_JXXK01000010.1, forward strand.
GCTGGGGACATTCCAGTCAGACAGCTCATCAAATAGCAAAGAAGATAGAAAAGGAGAAATTCACATGGAAAAGACACTGAAGATTGAAGGTATGGTTTGCGGGAACTGCGTAAAGCACGTCGATAAGGCGCTGCGGGAAATCCAGGGCGTGGAACAGGTTGAAGTCAGCCTGGAGGATAAGTCGGCAAAGGTACAGATGGGTTGTACCGTATCGGACGATGTGCTGAAAGCGGCTATCGAAGATGCTGGCTATCAGGTTGTCGAGATCCAGTAAGCGGCCTGCCTATGAAAGCAAAAAGGAGCGACATCACCCACAAACTGAAAATTGCGAGAGGGCAGATAGACGGAATCCTGCAAATGGTGGAGGAAGATCGCTATTGTGTGGATATATCTACCCAAATTCAGGCAACAATGGCATTGCTTAAAAGCGCCAACCAACAGATATTGCAAGCCCATATTCGGAGTTGTGTCCGGGAGGCGCTGCAAACGGATGCTGAAAATCCAAAGTTGGAAGAAGCCTTGAAACTGCTGGAGAAAATGGCACAATGATACCGGGAGCGGAAAGGCGTTCAGCCTTTTCCGCTCCTGATTTTGTGTCAATTTGGATTGCTATTCCTGCGGTTTGGAGCGTACAAACGCCCCGCAATTTTATATACTTTTTATGGTTAGACGTGGCTAATATCAAATAGGAGGTAACGTGATGAAACAATCACTGGATACAAGAACAAAGCTGCTTACACAGCGCCCCTTCTCGCTGATGCTGGAGCTGAGCATCCCTGCGGTCCTCGGCATGGTTGTTGTGGGCCTCTATAACATGATGGATTCCATCTTTGTCGGACAGATGGTTGGGGATATTCAGATGGGAGCCGTATCGGTTTCCTATCCGTTTACCCTGATCAACGCCGGTTCCGCAGCCATGTTGGGCGTGGGTTCCGCCTCAGTCTTATCGAGAGCCATTGGCAAAAAGGACAACGATACGGTAAAGAAGATCATGGGCAATCTGGTTGCTGCTGTTGTGATCCTATCTGTGATTTACACAGTCATCGGCATGGTCTTTACCCGTCAGCTTTTATCTCTGGCCGGAGCCAGTGACAATATCCTGAACTACGCCGAAAAGTATCTGCGGATTATATTTGCTGGTTCTCTGCTGGTCAACTTCTTCCAAAGCGCAAACATGGTGATCCGAGGAGAAGGCCAGCTCAAGAAAGCAATGTTCATCATCGCCAGCGGTGCTATCCTGAACATTATTCTTGACCCCATTTTTATTTCCATTCTGAATCCTTATGGGATGGGGATTGAGGCTGCTGCTTATGCTACTGTGCTGTCCCAGTTTGTCCAGGCTGCGATTACTGTGTGGTACTTCAAAAAGAAAAGTCGAAATGTAAAAATAGGCCGTATCCGTATTGATGGGCCTATTCTCCGTCAGGTGCTTGCGGTTGGCATCTCTGCTCTGTTGATGCAAGTTTTGACCCTTGTTCAGCAGACCGTGATTTACCGTGTAGCTGCCAACTATGGCGGAGAGACTTCACAGATCCTTTTGGGTGCTGCCCTGCGGTTCTGGAATTTCTCCTTTGTCCCTCTGTGGGGAATCAGTCAGGGATTCCAGCCTGCGGCCGGTACGAACTACGGAGCAAAGGATTACGACCGTGTAAAGCTACTGACCAAAGTATTCATTGCGGCGGCCACCGTCCTGTCCCTGCTGTTCTGGATTCCCGCCGAGCTGCTCCCGGAGCAGGTGCTTTCTATGTTCATTACAACGCCGGGGGTGGCAGCGTCAGGAGTGACGAATTTCCGCATTATGTTCAGCACCTACATTTTACAGGGAAGTTTTCTGATTGCGGTCACACTGTTCCAGTCCTTGGGTAAGGCGAATAAGGCCACATGGCTGGTGCTGTTCCGCCAGATTATCCTCTTTATTCCGCTGTGTGTCCTCTTGCCGATGATCGGCGGCCTGGGCATTCGCGGCGTATGGCTGGCGATTGCTCTGACAGATGCGGTTCTGGTTGTAATCACGATTGCGATGATGGCGTCTGAATTTCGTAAAATGCCGCGCACTTTGCAGGCTTTGCGGTAAGGAGGGGCGGCTATGTATCTCTGTGACGGAACCGTAGGAAACAGCTATAAAGTAAAAGAAATAAAGTTACCGATCAACATTGAAAAGCGCCTTGAAGCATTGGGAATGACACAAGGAACGCCCATTGAGGTACTGAACAGCAAGGGGCATGGAATCCTGATTGTGAAAATACGAGGAACCCGGTTTGCATTGGGGCGCAATATCACGAAGAATATTTTAGTGGGGTAAATTCTGATGAGTGAAAGTATGACAATCGGTTTCATCGGAAATCCAAACTGCGGAAAAACCACACTGTTTAATGCCTATACGGGCGCAAACCTAAAAGTGGCAAACTGGCCGGGAGTCACCGTTGAAAAGGTGGAAGGTGCCATCAAGGACCATGATATGACCATTCGCCTGGTTGACCTTCCCGGTACTTACAGCCTGACTTCTTATACGATGGAGGAGCAGGTTTCCAGACAGTTCATACTCAGCGATGAAGTCGATGTAATTATTGATGTTGCAGATGCCTCCGCACTTGAGCGCAATCTGTATCTGACCCTGCAGCTTCTGGAACTTGGAAAGCCGGTTGTATTGGCGCTGAACATGATGGACATTGTGGAAAAGCGGGGCATGGAGATCGACACGCACAGGCTCCCGGAAATGCTGGGGATTCCGGTCATTCCGGTTTCCGCCAGAAAGCGGACCGGTCTTGATGTGCTGCTCCATGCGGCTGCACATCATAAAGACTGCAAAGACCCGGATTGCCTGATCCATCATCACAACTATACGTCAAAACACCGGCATGACCACCATTCCGAGTATGCAATGGTTTACAGCGATACCATTGAGGATAAGATCGACCTCATTATGGCGGAACTGAAAAAGAAGTATCCCGGTCTGACGAATTACCGTTGGTATGCAATCAAGCTGTTGGAGCAGGATAAGGAAATCACGGAGCATTACCCGGTGGATCTGCCAGATGTGCTGGACCGGAATTATGAATCCGACATTATCAACGAGAAGTACGATTTCATTCAGGAAGTCATCCGTGAAGTGCTGGTCAATAAAGACCGCCAGGATGCTTTGACACAGAAAGTAGATCGTGTGCTGACCCACCGGGTATGGAGTATCCCTATTTTCCTGGCAATTATGGCCTTAGTCTTTTTCCTTACCTTTACGATTGGAGACTGGCTGAAGGGATATTTTGAAATGGGAATAGAAAGCCTGTCTGGCGCAGTCAACAGCGGATTGATTGCTGCTGGCGTCAACGATGTGCTGCGTTCTCTATTGGTAGATGGCATCATCGCTGGCGTAGGTGGTATTCTGACCTTCCTTCCAAATATTTTCATCCTGTTTCTTGCTCTGGCCTTTCTTGAGGACAGCGGTTATATGGCGCGTGTTGCTTATGTCATGGAGGGGATTATGAGCAAGCTGGGGTTATCCGGCAGGGCCTTTATTCCGATGATACTGGGCTTTGGATGTACCGTCCCGGCAATTATGGCATCACGAACTCTGGAAAACCGGCGAGACCGTTTTAAGGTCATGCTGGTTACTCCCTTTATGAGCTGCAGCGCCCGTTTGCCAATCTACATCCTGTTTGCAGAGATGTTCTTCGCAGAGCGTGCGATGCTGGTGGCATATTCCATGTACCTGATCGGCCTGGTGGTTGCAATCCTCGTGGCGGCGGTCATCCATTTGATTGACCGCAGGACTTCAGAAAACTATCTTTTGATTGAGCTGCCGGAATACAAAACACCCAGCTCCAGAACCGTTGCAATTTATGTTTGGGAAAAGGTAAAGGACTATCTGACCAAAGCAGGCACCACCATTTTTGTGGCCTCTATTCTCATGTGGATCATCCTGAATTTCGGGCCGCATGGCTACACAACAGAAATGACGGAGAGTTTCGGAGCTATTTTGGGACATTGGCTGGTTCCGTTCTTTGCTCCCATTGGATTGGGGTTCTGGCAGATTGCCGTCGCTTTGATTGCCGGTATTTCCGCGAAAGAAGTGGTGGTATCCAGCTGCGCCGTCTTGTTCGGGATCCCGAATATCAATTCTGCTGCGGGGATGGACACGCTGGTTGGTATCCTGGGTGCAGCAGGCTTTGGGCAGCTTAATGCCTTCTGTCTGATGATTTTTTGCCTGCTGTACATTCCCTGTGCCGCTACATTGGCAACAATCCGTAAAGAAGCGGCCAGCACCCGGTGGATGCTGTTGTCCGCCCTGTTCCAGTTAGTTGTAGCATGGGTCATTACCTTTATTATTTATCGAATCGGACTTCTTGTGTGAGGTGGGAATTATGACATTTAAAAAGTTTTTACGTTTCGCCATCATTATTTCTGCGATTGGCGTTGGATTTTTAGCAGTAAGGAATCTTCTGCGCGAAGAATAAAAATGGGAGAAAGCTGACAGAGTCCATTTCTGTCGGCAGAAAGACAAAATGAGCATTATTGAATCTGTAAAAAACACGGCCTTCACTGCGGCCGTCAATATGGCATTGAATTACCTGGAGAAAGATCCGGAAACCAATATTCCAAAAGCCATGAATCTGATTGATAAGGCTTTGCCTGATGGCTGGTATGAGAGCCAGCGGGCGGCCTTCCGAAAGGCGATTGATGAAAAGGGAAATTGGTATGAGCTGATTTTGAAAGCCTACCAGTTGGATACCGGCGTGCGAAAAACCTTGTTCCAGAATTTCATCATCAATTCGGCCTTAAAAGGTGGAGCCATCCAGGAAGAGATGCGGGAAAAAGAAAAATGCAATGTTCCATGGGCAATTCTGCTGGACCCTACATCAGCCTGCAATCTGCATTGTACTGGCTGCTGGGCTGCCGAGTACGGCCACAAGCTGAATTTGCGCCTGGAAACGATTGACCGTATCATCCAGCAGGGTAAGGATTTAGGCGTTTATATGTATATCTACACAGGCGGGGAGCCAATGGTTCGTAAAAAGGATCTGATTACCCTCTGTGAACGGCACCCTGATTGTGCGTTCCTGTCATTTACAAATGGTACGCTGATTGATGAAACATTCTGCCAGGAGATGCTGCGGGTAAAAAACTTTGTCCCGGCGATCAGCTTGGAAGGATTTGAAACGGCAAATGACGGGCGCAGAGGCAGCGGCGTTTTTGAAAAGGTCATGCACGCCATGGATTTGCTGCGGGAACATAACCTGCCTTTTGGCGTTTCCACCTGCTATACCAGCGCGAACTATGAGGACATCAGCAGTGAATCATTTTTCGATATGATGATTAACATGGGCGCTATGTTCGTGTGGTTTTTCCACTATATGCCCGTTGGCAATGAGGCGGTTCCGGAGCTTTTGCCAACACCGGAGCAGAGAAGAACAGTCTATGAGCGTATTCGGGCATTTCGGAGTACAAAGCCGATCTTCAGTATGGATTTTCAGAATGATGCGGAGTATGTGGGCGGCTGCATCGCCGGAGGGCGTAATTACCTACATATCAATGCTGCCGGGGATGTTGAGCCTTGCGTATTCATTCACTACTCTAATGTGAACATCCATGACTGCACTTTGCTGGAGGCACTGAAAAGTCCAATCTTTATGGCTTACCATGATGGGCAGCCATTCAACAAGAATATGTTGCGGCCCTGCCCTCTGCTGGAGAACCCGCAGATCTTGAGAGAGATGGTAAAGCGCACCGGTGCAAAATCGACAGATTTGCAGTCACCGGAATCGGTAGACCATCTCTGCGACAAGTGCGAACTGTATGCAAAGAACTGGCAGCCCACGGCGGATGAGTTGTGGAGTGCCGGCCAGAAAGGAGTCTGAATGATTGTAACAGGCGTAATTGCAGTCGGAATTGTTCTCTATGCGGTATGGGCTGTTCGGAAGATCCATCGGGATCGGAAGAATGGCTCCTGCTGCGGTGGTGGTTGCTCCGGCTGTATAGGCAAGGAGTATTGTAATAAATAAACTGTATCTGGCCGATGCCTCTGTTTGACAAAGGGTGTCAGACCGTATCACAAAGGCGACCGGCGCAGGATGGCGGCAGCTGTCCGGGCGGATATACCGGATATGGACGGGGAAATGCGGGCGCTGGCCTGCCAAACCTCCACCAAACCGGACGCCATGAGCGACACCGACTTTGAGGCGCGGCGGTTTCAGTTTACAGACGGGTAATCAAACAAAATCGAAACGCCGGACGTGGGGCTGTTTGGCCTCTGCGTCCGGCGCTTTTTAATAATATGGATTTTGCTACCTCTTTCTTCCAATATATCTACATACTTTTTTTCTATATTCCAAGTATTCCTCTCCGAATGTTTTTATCAAGAAAGCTTCCTCCACTTTAACAATCTGTAAGTGAAACATAACAACCGTCAACACTGTTATCACTAACAAGCCCCAATTAAAAAATATAAAAAGGATGGATAAATAGATTAAATCAAAACCCAAAAAGGCAGGATTGCGGCTATATGCATATATTCCAGACGTGATAAGTTCTGTTTTTTTATCATCAGGGACACCAGTTCTCCAACTATCACGCATCGTAAGTACGGATACCGCAAACACCACAACTCCTAATATTCCCAATATACAGCCCAATACCCTTACCCATGTCAGATCAATATATGTGTCCATAAAAATACTAATCAACTCAACAATGGGCGCTACAAATGTTACAATTTTCAATGAATCTTCTATGGCCTTTACAAAGCCTTTCTTTCCCTTGCCCAATAAATTTGTTTGTATTCCCTGCTTTCGCTGACTAATAAGTTTTATGTAATAAATACCGTAAAACGCAGCCAGTATCAATATTGCAATAATTTTATATGCCATACTGCAACCTCCAAATTTATTTTTATCACTGGATTGATTATACCTCATTCATCAAGACAAGCATAGCAGAACTTTGTAAATACTTGATGAATGGCAACAGGAAGTTGGGGCCTTCCCCAACAAGCAAAATTTCCGGACCGACAGTGGTGGCCGGGGCAGAAAAGGCCATCATACAGCAGCACCGACAAAGGACATAGGTTTTCCATTTGCACAGTTAGCCATGACGTACTATAATGCAAAGTGAATTCTATTTGGATTTAAAATCCTGCTGATTGGAGCGGTGCAATATGAGAAGAAACCTTATAATAAAAAATGCCAGGAAAACCCTGGCACAACAGATAAACAATAAAAATGTAACGGAAAGGACAGTTATGGAGCATACCCCACTTTCATCAACAGGGTTGTCCGCAGTCATTCCGGAAGATAACGACGGCTATTGTACCGTCTATAAAATGGATTGTGCGGATGGCCTTGGACTTATGACGGTCTATCAGGTCTATCCCGGAATACAGCTTATTTATAATGACTTTGAGGCAACGAGCTGCTATTGGGATGGGAACATTGATAAAAATATATTGGAGATCAATCATTGCCGGGAAGGCCGTGAGGGATGTCGCTTAGCAAGCGGCTCTTGTCTTTACCTCGGAGAAGGAGACCTGTCAATCCATACCATGGATAATTGTGCGGCGGAAATGTCATTTCCATTAAAGCATTATCGGGGGATCTCCGTTGTTATCAATTTATCTGTGGTGATGAGAAACCCTCCTGAAATCCTCTCCGACAGTGGCATAGATATTCTGCAATTTAAAGATAAGTTTTGTTCTGGTGGAAACTGCTTTATCATGCGAGCGAAGGATGAGATTGAACATATATTTTCAGAACTTTATTCTGTGCCGGATTGCTTACAGAAACCATATTTTCGATTAAAGGTACAAGAACTACTTTTGTTTTTGTGTATGGTCGATGTGTCCAAAGAGAAACGGAGAGAGCTATACACTTCCCCACAAGTGGAGATTATCAAGACGATCCATAAAAGGCTGACATCCAATCTTCAGGAGCGGCCAACCATTGAAGATCTATCTAAGGAATATTTGATAAACACTACAACCTTAAAGGATACCTTTAAAGGGATTTATGGACAGCCTATCGGAACTTATATGAAAGAATACCGCATCAGGCAGGCTGCGATTTTATTGAGGCAGACGCAGGCCACCATAGCTGAAATTGCGAATCAAGTTGGATATGAAAATCAGAGCAAATTTGCCACAGCGTTTCGTGATGTTCTAAAGATTGCGCCAGCGGAGTATCGCAAAGAAAACAGTGGTGAATAAGCTCACCATAATTTCTTCATAGTATAATAATGGTGCAACAGAGGGCGTGGGAAATGTAGAGGCGATAAGCATTAAACTTGGTAAAATGAAAGGGGGTGAGGCTAGTGGTGGTGAAGCCCGTACTTATATACGGCAACTTGTGCATTGATCCTAACCAACGCAAAGTTTGTATTGGAGAAGAAAATGTACGATTGACAACTATGGAGTTTGACGTTTTATACTATCTGGCCTCTCACCCCGGATGGTCTTTCACACGTGAGCAGATATATCAGTGTGTAAGGCGGGATGATTTTAGTGCTGGTCCGGAAAGCGTCACAAGCAGAATCTACCAGATACGAAAAAAGATAAAAACTGATGCCATTTGTACCATTTATGGATATGGCTATCGCTTTGAATTGTAAAGAAGGAGTACCGTTCCAAAACAATTTCGGAACGGTGCTCCTTCTTTCTATGTACCTACAAAAATTGATGCTAAAATTACTTTTTCTCTGTTGAGAAAGGCGTCATCCAGGCGTAAAGGATATGTATAAAGCAAAAAAAGGAGGTACATACCTATGTTAATTGGTGTCGATCATGGAAACAAGCAGATCAAAACCGCCCACGGCGAACCCTTTGTGTCTGGACTGCAGCAGAGCCTGACCCGGCCATTCGGTCAGAGCCTGCAATACCGCGGCACTTACTACACGCTCTCCAATGAACGCATTCCGTTCCACAAAGATAAGACGGAGGATGACCGCTTTTTCGCCCTTACCTTGATCGCCATCGCGGAGGAAATTACGGCCCGTGGCATCAGCGAAAAAGAACTGCACCGTATCCAGCTGGCCGTTGGCCTGCCCCCGGCACATTTTGGTGCTCAGTCCGAGAAATTCGCGTCCTATTTTCAGGGCCGTGGTCTTGTAGAATTTATGTATCGGGATAGGCACTATGCCATCAGCATTGAGGATGTGGCCTGCTATCCGCAAGCATACGCAGCTGCGGCCACGATGCTGCATACCCTGTTAGATGACCCGAAGGCAGTCGTGCTGGATATCGGAGGCTTTACGGCGGATTATCTGCTGCTGAAGAACGGAAAAGCCGACCTTGCTTCCTGTGATTCGCTGGAAAACGGCGTCATCCTGCTATACAATAAAATCAGGTCCAGAGGAAATGCGGAGCTGGACTTGCTTCTGGATGAAGGCGACGTGGACGCCATTCTCTCTGGAAAGCTGACGCAGTACCCTGCGGATGCCGTGCAGCTTGTGGAGCGACTGGCGCAGGAGTTCGTCAATGACCTATTCAGCACTTTGCGGGAGAGGATGCTGGATCTGCGCTATTGCAGAGCAGTGTTCGTGGGCGGCGGCGCCATTCTGCTGCGCCGGCAGATCGAGGCGTCCGGTAAGGTGGGGATGCCGCTGTTCGTCACGAATATCAATGCCAATGCGGCCGGATTTGAGTACCTGTATCGGCTTGAGACGATGGGCAGGTGATGACTATGGCGGCCAAAAAAGAACGGGGACGGTTCTCCCTGCGGTTCAACATCGGAGACCCCGCACAGCGGGCCGCCATCGAACTGTTGGAATTGCAGCCGCCCCATAGCAAATCCCAGTATATCGCAAATGCGCTTGTATATTATAACGCTCATTTTGCTGATGACCCGCAGCCGTTAAAAATGCCGGCTATTGATCGGACGGCTATTGAAGCGATAGTGCGGGAGATTATGCGCCAGGAGAGACAGGCCCCAGGCAAGAGTGTTCAGGCCGAAGAAACCTCCCCATCAAGGGAAAAGAAAATAGCCCCACCGCCGCAAGAACAGGCGATAGAGCTATTAGAAGGCGCAACGACAGATGGAGTATCGGAAGTTGATGATATGACCCGCGATTTGATTGCCAGCACAATGGCGGCTTTCCGCAGAAATGGCTAAAAAAGAGGTATGGGAGCGAAGCTGTGCCGACTCTCATACCTCTTCCTTTTCCTGCGTGGCCGCAATGAAGTGATCAATGATCTGCTCCAAATGGCGGTATTGGCTGGGGGTCAATGTAGAAATTTTCTGTTGGAGCAATGAAGCATCTGCCTCCAGAATCTCACCACGCAGTAAATAGTCTGCGCTGATACCGAGGGCATCACAGATCTTCAGCATGGTTTCCGGGCGCATCGCCTTTTGTCCTGTTTCCGCATACGAGATGGTCTGCGATGTGAGATGCGTCAAATTTGCCAAAGTCTCCTGCGTCATATTTAATTGTTTTCTCCGGTCCAAGATCCGCTGACCCATATCTTTCAAAAGCTCGTTCATTCGCAATCCTCCATACTATAGTTACATTTTATCCACTATGGCATAAAAAATTAAGCGACCATGGTTGAGTTTAGTCAACCATGGTATATATAATAGGTACAAAAGTAAAATTAGGAGGAGATGCAAATGAGTCTATGTTCTTGCGCAGTTATTGGACAACATCCTACCCGTTTTAAATTCAAATACAATGAATATATGACCTCGTGCAAGCGCATAAAAAAACGGATGCACGATGTATTTGTGACGCTTTACCAGCGCGGCGTGCGCTGTTTTTTCATTGGCGGCGCCCTGGGGGTGGATATGTGGGCAGGAGAGATCCTGCTGGAGATGCAGCGTCAGGAGGAATTTCAGGATCTGGATGTTGTGATGATCTGCCCTTTTCCCGGTCATGATGCCCGATGGGACCCGAAGAGCCGGGCACGGCAGCGGAAACTTCGAGAAGGCTGTGCCGAGGTACTGATGGGAGCGGAACGCCCAGGAGCCGAAGGGTATAAAAAGCGCACAGAATATATGATGGAGCGCGCGGACTATGTTGTGGCCGTTTATGATAATGACCCATCTCAGTACAGCGGTGTCAAAACTGCGATGAGCATTGTTGAAGATCGAAATTTGCCCATAGTGCTGATCCACCCAGACACGGGGAAAATCAGATATGAGATGTGAGTCAATGCCGGATATGGACGAAGAAATGCGGGCGCTGGCCCGCCAGACCCTTGATAAGCTGGACACCATGAACGACGCCGACTTTGAGGCGCAGCGGTTCCAGTTTACGGACGAGTAACACAATCAAAAGCGAAGCGCCGGGCGCGGGGGCTGTTTGCCCTCTGCGTCCGGCGCTCTTTTTATAAACTTTGATGTAGTATATGATACAGTTTTTCGTATTTATCAACCATTATCCTCAAAGAGAAATTTTCGCTGATATGTTTTTTACAAGCACATCTCATTGCTTCGTATTCTTTATCCGAGAGTGAGTAAATTAGATTTACTGCCTCAATCAATCCTGCAACACCGCACTGTTTAATTAGATAATTTCCTCTTATATCATCTTCGGATGAATTTATCAAAAATCCTGTTTTACCATCCTTAATGATTTCTGGGGCGGCCCCTCTCGCATAAGTAATTACAGGCGTTCCTGCCGCCATAGACTCAATATAAGTAAGGCCAAAAGATTCCTCACATTTTACCGGAATAAGAGAAACTTTTGCCTCTTGATAAAACATATCCTTTTCTCTACGAGTTTGAAATTGCTTTTTTCTAATTACATTGTCATGCAAAACTGTCATTATTGTATTCCTAAAATACGCCTCATTTTCAATAAAGCCCACATACTTTAGGCCATAACCTGTTATTTTTGATACTTGTATTGCATCTTCAAGTCCTTTTGGCGTATCTGGATCAATTCGCCCAACCCAAATCAAATCTCTATGCTGCTGGCTGACAGCATTATCGCTCACAATCTCTGTCCCATTATAAATGCGCTGTTCTGCTATCGGGAAATTTTTCATTTGATAGTCTGAAATAGCGATATAATGCACATTGGAATGGGAAAGGTAACGATTGATACATGGAAGCTGATAGTCCAGGGAAATTGGCATATGCAATGTTGACACGACCGGCTTATGAAAAAGATCGAGCATACTTGCTATAATGGAGGAACCTGAATTGTCATGGAACACATCTATCTCATTTTCATATTGTTTTGCGGTGAGAATATTTCTTACTGCCAATATCTGTCCTATATTCGCCCTTTCGCTGGTACTCAACTCTGCATGGTAATCATCATAAGCTAATTTCTGAATGTCGGCAAGGCTATGAGATGTCGAATTAACAATCCTACATCCTTTAACATACGAATTGCCGCCTGCAAAAATAGTTACTTTATGGCCTCTCTTTACAAGTTCTTCTGCTAAATCTGATACAAAGACTTCGGTTCCGCCGCAGGCCATTTTCGTTGTTGGTTTATCATTTACACTAATTAACCCAATATTCATAATTATATCCATTCCTTTCGCTTCGCTCAGGCACAAAACGTTATGAAAATGTTCCCCTGAGCTTATTTTTTCTTTATAATTCATTCTGTAGGGAACTCGGTATACTACAAATCACGGGAAGGTGAGTGGGCTGTCCGGTTTGCCGGATGACCGAATAATTATATGTGTAGTCCGCCTTTTCAAGCACAAATAAGTGTGACGCAAGAGCACGTAATCTTATCTTTGTTTAAACAATCTCGTTTATGCCTTAGGCGTTCAGTCAATGCCGTCTCTCCCTATAATCTTTAGCGAACTTTCTGGTTCTGAAAGGAGTCCCTATGGCTTTAAAAATCGTGTACAAAATCTGCTGTGGCATTGATGTCCACAAGACTTTTGTAGTGGCCTGCATTGCTTCTACTGACCACAATGGTGTGACCACCTATGAGAGCCACCGTTTTTCAACCTACACGAGCGGTCTGAAAGATTTGTTACAATGGCTTCTCAAGCACAACTGCAAGGATGTCTGTATGGAATCTACCGGTAAATACTGGATTCCTGTTTACAACGTTTTAGAAAACGATTGTACGATTGTCCTTGCCCATCCCAAATATGTTAAGGCTATCCGTGGAAAGAAAACTGACAAGAAAGATGCCAAATGGATCGCTGACCTGTTTAAGCATGACCTTGTTGCCGGAAGCTTTATGCCGCTCGCTGACATACGCCAGCTCCGCGACCTTATGCGTTACCGTTTCAAACTGACCTGCTTCCAATCAAGCGAAAAGAATCGTTTGCAGAACTGTCTCACGGTTTCCAATATCCAGTTGGGAAACGTTGTTTCGGACACCTTCGGCAAATCTGCTCAGGCCATACTGGATAAGCTTTTGGAAAATCCCGCAGATACTTCTTTTGACCTTGAGCCTCTCGTTTATAAAAATCTGAAAAAGAAACTTCCTGAACTCCGGGATGCCATTGACGGTTATATCACACCGGAACAGGCTGGCAAACTTAAGGTGATCAAAGCTCATTATGAAAACCTTGTGTCCCGGAAAGCAGAGCTTGAAAAACTCATTCTTGCGCTCGCCGCTCCCTATCAGCAGGAACTTGCCATTCTTCAAACCGCTCCTGGTATCAGCAGTGATTTCACTGCTATCGGAATCATTTCCGAGATTGGTACCAATATGGAGGCTTTTCCTTCGGCGAAACACTTATGCTCATGGGCCGGACTGACTCCGACCAACAATGAAAGTGCAGGGAAGAAAAAATCTGTCCGGGTTTCCAAGGCCGGATGCTATATCAAACCACTGCTGGTACAGTGCGCCAATGCTGTCGTTACCAGCAAAAAGCATCCTGAGATTCGCAACCGTTATCTCCGTCTCAAGAAGCGTCGCGGTCACAAGAAGGCAATCATTGCCATAGCAAGAATGCTTCTTACCGCATTATACCACATGCTGAAAAACAGTGAAAACTATAATGCGGAACTTTACAGGAAATCCGACCTGCCTTCCATTGACCGTGAGATCACGGTGGAGCAGGCAATCCTTATCGCAAGAAATCAAGGTTATCGAATTAGGTCAGAAACTGCATAGCCTTAACAATCTCGATATTCAATTTTTAAAGCAGCCACCGAAAGATGGCTTATTTGTCGTGTGCTTAAGGGAATGGATACCCTCTACTTTTCATTTTCAATCTTGCTCCTTGCTTGATTTGCTGCTGATTGTAACATCATCCACAAGTGATTTACACGCTTTTCCTTATTTAAGAAATCATATCATTTTGTGCTATACCTGTCTATATATAATGTTCTATTATGTATGCCTGTTGCAGAGAATAATTCATCCGGGACAAGAACCTATTGTAAAGTTCTTGTCCCGGATGTTTTTCATGCCTGTTCCATCGGAAAGTCCGGCAGTTTTTCCAGCAGCTTCATAATTAGGTGCAGCTTCATATCTTCATCAACGGCCAGCTCGTCAATGAAAGGGGCATAGTGCTTTATCACCTTTTCCGTGGCCCACTTCTCACCGGCGACGGCGGCCTTGATCGTGGTGTAGTCCAATAGCGTTTCCTGGCTGTCCATCCCGTCCACTCCTGTCCTTGATTATCGTCCTGTCCAGCATACCACAGAAGCGCCGGGAATACCAGGGGCGGAAAGATTTCCTACGCATTTAGAAACCCGTTCTGGCGAGGATTTGATAATCTGTCCTGCCTCCCCGCCGACCATACGGAAAAAGCCTTGAAATGGCGGAGATTTTACCGCCCTAAATGCGTAGAGTACAGGTATCTTTGGTGTTGTGCGTTTTCTCCCGCGTGATCTTTGGCTTAAAGTGCCGCCCTACCCGGACACTCTCGGACAGGGACGGTTCGCCCCATGTGCGGGTAGACGAGTACATGAAACATCACCTGCAAAACAAACTTATGTATGGCCCCGTCAATCGCGCCCTCAATGATTGACAGATATTGTTCGGGGCATAGTTTCAGCTTGTGGCTGACCCTTTGGCGCTGTTCGCTTTCCTCCCGCATGATCTCCGGGTTAAAGTACCGCTCCACGGGAAGCCCGCAGGCTTTAATAAGCTGGATGATAACCGGCAGGCTGGGGATAGTCCCCTCGTTCTCAATATTGGCAAGATAGCGGTTATCTATGTTGACGATCTCCGCCAGGGCGCGGCGGGACAAACGCCTTGCTTTCCGGGCCGCTTTCACGTCTGCGCCAAAACTTTCAAAACCGGGACAATCTTCAATGTTCGCCATATAGCACCTCCCACCTACATTGTATATTTCATATTCTGCCGGTGAAATGTTGCTATATGCACCTTTTCTGAACTTTACATTTCCTATTTCTTGTTCTTGCATTGACCTGTTAGGTAAACAGGTGTATAATAGTTTTGACCTAATAGGTCAACAAGAAAATGGGAGGAAAAATCGTTGGCTACATTATTAGATTTAGATAAACAGAGGCGCAATGCGCTTTTAAATGCTGCATTAAGAGAATTTACATCACAGGGCTATGATAATGCCTCAACCAACATAATCGCAAAGGAAGCTGGCTTTTCTAAGGCTTTGATGTTTCATTATGTAGGTAGCAAACAAGAACTTTTTTATTTACTTATGATTTTTTTAGTGCATTACTTGACCGAGAATATTACAGTAAAATGGATTATTCAATCAAGGATATTTTTGAGCGGCTACGAACATCTTATCTCATCCAAATAGAGTTAATGAAGCAATATCCGAAAATATTGGACTTTGCTAAACTTTCTGCAAGGACAAAATCAGACGAGATTAACGCAGCACTTGAAGAACGAGAAAAAAGGCGAAAAACTTATGAAATATTCGATATGATAGACACTACAAAATTTAGAGCTGATCTCAATATTGAAAAATGTAAACAATTTATTTTGTGGGCGAATATTGGTTTTACTGAAGAAATCTTAGATGACATCAGGAAGTCAAAATATCAAAATCTTGATTATAGCCATATTGTGGAAATCCTGGATGATTACTTTGCTGAATTGAGGAAAGTTTTTTATGAACCAGCTTACAGATAGATTGTTTACCACAAGACATATTTCAAAAAAACGCCGAATGATTGTTGCTGTTATTATTATGACCTTATTTTTCTTTAGTCGCGTTGGCAATCAATGGATGGATAGGAGCTGCGAAATGAATAACCCAATTATTGTAGAATTTCCATTACGGGGAGAATGGAACTCCCCAAATACACCCGGAAGCAAAATTCCAAGTCATGGGACAAATCAATTAGGCACAAGGTATGCTTATGACTTTATTCAGGTTGATTGGAATAGCATAGGCTATCCTGCATACCGTGTTAGTTTTTTGCAATATCTATTTTCAGGAGTTTCACTCAATGACTATTATTGCTGGGGACAAAAAGTTTTTGCGCCTTGTGATGGTGTCGTTGTTGTTGCAGAAGATGGCTACGAAGAAAGACCCCGAACAAACCTTTTGTCTGACTTATCAAGTGCCTATAAAAATGCCCATTACTTTGACCCGGAAAAAGACGATGTTCAATCAGTTGCGGGTAATTATATTATCATAGAGTATAAGGAAAATATTTACGCAGCACTTTGCCACCTACAAACAGGTTCCATTCAGGTAAGTGTCGGGCAAGAAATTAAAAAAGGAGATTTCATTGGGCGAGTAGGACATTCTGGAAACTCTTTTGCGCCACACTTACATTTTCAGCTTATGGACAGTTGTGACATAGCTACTGCAAATGGCTTGCCCTGTGCTTTTGAAAAATATGAGATATACCAAGATAACAAATGGCAGACAGTAACAAATAGTATTCCTACAAGCAAAGATAGGATTAGATTTATAACATCCGCTTCGCAAGATGTTGATGGAGGCACTTCCCTTGAGTAAAAATACAAATGGGCGTTATGCCCTGTATGTGGAAATAAAACACGAATAAAACTTCGAGAGGATACTATACTTGAAAACTTCCCGCTGTACTGTCCGAAATGTAAGCATGAAACACTGATCGCAGTCCGTCAACTAAATATAACCGTTATCAAAGAGCCAGACGCACAGACGCAGAGCCGATAACTCACAAGGTTGTTCTTCTTGTGGTTATCGGCTTCTTTTTATCTCCATACACGATAACAGCCTGCCCCGCCTGACGGGGAAAGAAAAAAACCGTTGCCGGGCAGGTTGCTTTCGTGCGTCAATTTTACATCATCCTCCAGTGGCGGTTTTGAGAAAAACAAAGCCGCCGTTCTTTTTCCCCTCAAACTGACGACGCCCTGACGCTGGCGAGATCGGCGGCTTATGGAGGGAGCCGCCATTCAACAAAATAAGGAAAGTACCAGTCTCGTTTGCAGTACATATCGCCAAACAGGAACATATACCGTTGTCTATCAATGGGGATCGCACTTTCTTCATGAGTCAAAAAACTGGAATTAAGATGGAAACAGTGATAATTGAATCAGAATTTGGTCAGATTTGCCTACTACAATAAAAATAAATCTCTGATCTGCACAGACTGTATTCGAGTGAAAGGGAGGAATGTGTATGAAAACTAAAAACCGAAATAGCAGAGGAAACTTCAAGTTACTTTAGGCGGCCTTATTCCTGAATGGATGGGGCCGCCTTTTAATTTATCTTCCGACAAAAAACTACAAAAATCGAATTACTGAACTGGATCATTGGCATACCTGCCGCTCACATTGATGGGCACAGCAGGTTCGTGTGCAAAGTGCGGTTCAGATGGCAAGGAGCCAGATGCGCATGGAGAGTTTGAAAACCATGCACATAAAAAGGTTCGTCGCCCATCTGCTTACATTTCGACACACAGTTTACTATCGAAAATGGTTCTTTCGCCGCCCTTCTCAGAGGATGGGGCGGGAACATCGCAAGACAAGCGATAAACCTCCTCCTGCGGGCGTCGGAAGTCGTGACGGACTTCTTTATGTGCATCACGCAGCCGACTGCTCACCTTCGAGGTGTGTAGCCGGCTGTGTTGCTTTATATAGAAAGCAAAGACGCCCATTAACACGGTGCCGGTCACCTCCAAAAGTTCAAGATCTTCTGAAATTTCTTGAACAATTTGGAGGACAAGACCATGTGGTATCGAAATAATGGACAAATAGAAGAAGAACTACAAATCAGATTTACAGGTTACTTAATCCAGGCAGTAAAACATACACGGCGCGACTACCTGAACGCGCGCAACCAGTACAGTGACCGTGAAATACCGACAGATACGATCTATACTACGGGCCAGACTTTAGAGCAGGAAGTTGCAAAGCATCTTCCCCTATGGGACATGATCGAAAGTAGTGCGCTCTTTTACGCGCTCAAGCGGCTGAATGAGCGAGAGCGATATGTATTCCTGTCGCATGTTTTAGACAACTGCCCTTTTGAGGTGATCGGTGCAAGATTGGGGTTGACCTATAAAGGTGCCGCCGCAGTCTACTACCGAGCCATCCGAAAACTTAGAAAAAGCATCGAGGGAGGTGGACGAAATGATTTTTGAACAACTGCTGCTTCAGGCAAAGCAGGGTGATCCTAAGTCAATCGCTGATATTTTGAATATGTATCAGCCTTTGCTGCTTAAATACTCCGTGATTGATGACCGGCTGGACGAGGATCTGTATCAGGAGCAGTGCATCACGCTGATTCGGGCGATCAAACTGTTCCGGATTTGAGTTTATGAGAAAGGCTCCGAGACCTTTTTTCGATCTCGGGGCCTTTCCCGTGGATTCAAACAGGGAGCCTCTGGCTTAAAGATCCCCATTTAAACATTTTACGATGATGTCACGGCGGCACAAATCTGTATCCTTTTCCATACACGGTTTGGATGAAGTCAGCGTTTAGTTTATGGCGCAATTTGTAAACGATACTGGTGATTCCCGTCCAACTGCTTTCAAAGGAATCCGGGGCGACAAACTCATAGATCTCCCTTTGGGAAAACACCCGTCTAGGATGTCGAGCAAGCAACTGAAATACATCGAACTCCATGGGAGTTAGTTCGATAGATTTTTCCTGCCAAAATACTTGACGGCACATGATGTCGATGCGCAAGCCCTTGTAGCACAGGAGTGCGGAGGGAACATCTGCATATTTGACCAGCTCTGTTGACTCTATGAGCGCCATAATCTTCTCCACGGTTTCATCATCATCTTCTGCAACCGATAATATGAACAGCTTCCCTATACTATCACTCCCTCCAATAACTTCACCCGGCCAAAAATTTTCTCCTTCAAAATATGGCGTCCGGAAAATACACAAAACAGCATCAGCAGAGATTTGTATCTGAGCAGTGATGGCTGTCGATATGGCCGATGCCTTTCGCACTGCTTATGGAGACTATAGCCCGCCAGAGGGTGGTCTTCCACCGGAAATTGGACCAGTCCTGGAGCCGAGTGAACTCAGGTGCTGGAAGGCCGGGCACGAGCTGGCAAAGCTACGGCGTGGCACCAATCTCCACCCGGGCCAATGAGGCGGCTCAGCATTTCTACCGAAAACTGGTGTGTCAGGACTGTGGCTGCCTGCTCGTCGATATGCCCCCTACACCCAGCCCACGGAGCTGGTCGTTGCAAAGATGCCGGCCTGACCGCTGGCTGCGGGGCGGCATCAAAGCCTCCCCGCAGGCCATGCGGAAAAAGCCTTGAAATGGCGGGGATTTTACCAGCCTAAATGCGTAGAGTGCAGGTTCAGTTTTGATGGAGCCTTTCAATAATGCTGCTTTTGGCAAACTGTCGATAAAGAATTGTGGGGATAATCACCGTTAAACAAATAAGGAACGGATAAACAATCAACATCGGCCAAATTACAAAGTGATAGGTGAAGAACCAAAAGCTGCTTGCTACCGCCTGCACAATAACGAGGGAGAACAGCACCCCAACGATCAACGAGGCTATAATTGTTCCCACAGCATAATACAACCCCTCATAGGACAACATCCGCTTGAGCTGTCTGCCTGTCATGCCAATACTTTGCAGCATAGCAAATTCTTTTTGCCGCGTAATAATGCTTGTCAATACCGAATTGATGAAATTTACTATGCCGATCAGACCGATAATAACGCTTAAAGCACCGCCGATTGTAATAATAAGGGATGTCATGCTATGAAAGGACTGAACGTAAGTTTCTTTCGATTCATAGTCCATGCTCGGCTCAATGTTTTCCACATAGTTGCTTAGAAAGCTGCTCATGTCGCTGTCCATTCCGTCCTTAACATTGAACGGAAAACTTACCAAAAGGAGATTGAGGCAGAGCGGCTTGAACTGTTCTGTGGGCAAATAAAAACGTGCCGCGCCCGTGTTTCGTTCTGTATCGGTATTTTCATTGATAAGAACTTTTGCCATAACGGTAAGGTCAAAGCTGTTATCCAGTGTACCAGCTAACCCGTTCATCTTCCAGTGATGAAAGGTGATCGTATCTCCAACATGGATAGATGGATTGTCAATTATATTCCCATTGTCATCCATTGTAAGCGCGTACAGCGTGTATTTTCCCGTTTTAAGAGCGTCCCAATCAATTTCGCCCTCGACTACATCCATCGAGTTTAGAAGAAAATCGTCTGCCCCATACAGATCAATAAGAGGATTTCCATATTCGTCCTTGTTGTAATTTGTTACGGCGTCTGTTTCAGCGGAAAATCTTTCTTCTGTCACCTTGCTGGAATATAGTCTTCCGCCATCCTCGTAGGCGTCCTGTTGTTGGACAGCATTGATAAAGGTCTCGGACAAGTATGTTTCGCCGCGGGCGAAGTTATAGTTGAAATAGTCCGCGGAAGAAATGATAAAATCCTTGTTTAAGAACTTCTCAACATACTTATCAATATCAAAACCACTGGATAGAGTAAATACGGTGTTAAACAGTACCAAGCTCAATGTCATAGACACGATTACAAGGATCGTTCGTTTTCGATTTCTCCCCAAATTTGCCAAGGCCATCCGATGAATTTTTGCGCCGCTGGTTGATTTTTTTACAGCCAGCCGGTTCTTTGTTTGAAATGCGCCTGCGTCATTTTCTGTGTAGCGGATAGCCTCAATCGGCGAGATCGCTCCCGCGATCTTAGCCGGTTTTCGCACACTGATAGAAACAGTAACAAAAGCAAAGATAGCCGAGCCAATGAATATCAGCGGATTTACTGTCACCACAACGCCAGCGTCGGAAGTATAAGTTGTGCCGTTCATCAGAGCCGGAACTAAAGCGCGGCCAATAAAAAAGCCGATGATCAGGCCAATGGGGATACCTACCGCAGACAGAAGCAGAGCCTGTTTGTTTATAATCTTTTTGATCTGCCGCCTCGTGGTTCCCAATGTTTTAAGCTGCCCGTAAGACTGAATATCTTGAATAACAGAGATTTGAAAAATATTGTAGATAATCAAATAGCCTGTTGCCATAATCGCGAGTATTCCCACAATACCGGCAATAAACAGGGCGGAATTTTCACCGATAGGGCTGCTTTGATAAGCGGGGCTGACACGGGCGACAATATAGTTTTCGTCTGTGGGCTGTCCTCCAAGCGTGTCACAGGTGTAGCCAGTTTCTGTAAGGAGCTGCTGCAATTTTTCTTCTACGGAGCCGCTGCCACGGAACATGATATACGCCGTCACAATGCCAGAATAATCATTGTCCACAGGATAGGTATAGGTGAGTAAGTCGGCATGGCTATCCAAAAAGGCTTTCGATACAATAATACGCCCGATGTTACTTAGGCTGTCTGTTTCCCAAAAGCCGCACAGTGTAAAATCAGTTGTGTACTCCTTACCCTTAATTTCATAATCAAGGGTGACTGTCGCGCCGATTTCAGCCGGAACCCCCAATGCCTCTAATGTCTTTGTGTCGGCTATGATCTCATTTTCAGCTTCGGGGCGGTGTCCTGTTGTCGGCTCGTATCTGGCAAATTCCAATGCGGTATCATCCATATACCACATATCAGAACGCCATTTCGCAAGCCCCGGATTGTTAAGATGGTAAGAAACTGCCTTTGTATAGGCAATCCGGTCAATCAATTCGTTGCCCTTTACATCATCAAAAACTTCGTCACTAATGTAGTTGAGAACAGCTTGACCGTCCCCGCCCATCTTTCGGATATTTTGGTCTTGTACCGTATCAATTAAACCGGAACCCAGTGTGAAGATAGTTGTGAACAAGACGGTTGTAAGAATAATGGCAACAATAGCAATGATATTCCTGCTTTTGCTGGCCTTAAAGTACCGCCTGGACAATTTCTTAATAATGGGTCTGTTATTGTTGCCAAATAAAATATCGTTCATTTTCAACACCCCCTCATTCAGAAATTTTCCCATCCTCAATACGGATAATCCGATCTGCAAGCTGGGCGATCTCGTTGTTATGGGTAATCATTACAAGGGTCTGGTGAAATTTCTGGCTGCTTACTTTCAGCAGGCCAAGAACATCACTGCTTGTCCGGCTGTCGAGGTTGCCCGTCGGCTCGTCCGCCAAAACAATCGCCGGTTTCGATACCAGAGCGCGTGCAATCGCCACGCGCTGCTGCTGGCCGCCGGAGAGATTATTCGGCATATTGTTCAGCCTATCTTCCAGGCCCAGCATCCGCACCACTTCCTGCATATAGTTCTTATCCACCTGATCGCCGTCCAATTCCACCGGCAGAACAATGTTTTCATAGACATTGAGGACGGGGACAAGATTGTAGTTCTGAAAGATAAAGCCGATTTTCCGTCTGCGGAAAATGGTAAGCTGCTCGTCTTTCAGGGTGGACAGGTCTTTTCCATCCACAATGACCTTGCCGGAAGTAGGGACATCCAAACCGCCGATCATGTTCAGCAGCGTGGATTTACCGCTGCCGGATGTGCCGACAATGGCGACAAATTCCCCGTGTTCCACCGAAAGGGAAACGCCGTCCAGCGCCTTTGTAATGTTCGGTTTTGCACCATAGTATTTTTTCAAATCTGTTGTCTGTAAAATAGGCATAAGTTCTACCACCTTTCTTTTTGATGGTTCCATTGTAAAACGCAATCCTCACAGAAATGTCACGGCGGTTCTTGAATTTCCCCTTAAAACGCCTTGAAATGTCACAATCCTGTGACATTTCAAGAGTGAGGCAGGAACACAGAGAACGTGGAGCCGGTGCCGAGTTCCGAAGATACGCGGATAAAGCCGCCTTGCCGGGTGATAATTTCACGGGCCAGATACAGACCAATCCCAATACCGGGGGCATCATGTACGCTGCTTTCACGATAGAAACGCTTGAAAATCGTTCCTTGATGTTGTTCAGGAATACCAATGCCGGTATCAGAAATATCAATCTTCACATACATTTCCCAACACACAACAGCCACATGGACTTTCCCGCCCTCTGGTGTGTATTTCACCGCGTTATCCAGAATGTTGAACAGGGCTTCGGTTGTCCATTTTCGGTCATGGGCCGCAATTACCGTCTCCGGGCAATCCACTGTGACCGCGATTTTTTTCTGTTCAGCGTTCAGCAGAATACCGCCCAGCGCAGCGGCAAGGGTATCATAAATGGCCTGCGGCTGTGGTTGCAAAGAAATCACGCCGGTTTCCAGCCGGGAAGTTTTAATCATTGCCTGCATGAGAAAATCCAGCTTGTCAAGCTGGCTATCCATAGCAACAAGAAATTCTCTCTGCTTTTCCGGCGTCACCGTTTGTTCCAGCAGCGTTGCGTCCAGCATTTTCAGGTTTGCAATCGGCGTTTTGACTTGATGGGATATATCCGAAATCAATTCCTGCAAGTCGGCCCGTTCCTTTGCAATGCTGCTTTTGCTTTCCCGCAGCACTTCATAGAGCCGGGAAAGGCGGTGCTGGATTTTATAAAACAAGTTTTCTTCCTCGGTGTACTGCGGCGGAGCCTGATCTGCTGACATCATATCGTCAAGCAGCTTGCACAAGGCGTCGGAAAACAGCGTCAATTTCCGACGCACAAAAATAAGAAAAGCCGCCATACACCCGGCAACGCAGATGATATAGAGCAATCCGCAATATACCGCCAGTACATTTTGTGTCAAAAAATATATGGACAACGACATAGTTACAGAAAGCAGAAAGAGTGCTGCACACACGGCAACACATACTTTATTAACGGAGAGCTTTTCTGTTCTCATTTGCTACCGCCCCCAATCCACATATAACCCATGCCGTAAACTGTTTTGATATAGGCTTGATCTGGTTTTTCGATTTTTGTCCTTATCCGGCTGATGGTTGAAGTCAAAGCGTGTTCATCCACAAAGTTCCCGTCAATATCCCACAGCTTTTCCAATAGCACCTGCCGGGTCAAAACGATCTGCGGATTTTTTGTCAACACTTTCAAAAGCCGGTATTCCATCGGCGTAAAGGAAATGCTTTCCCCGCCCTGGGTGGCGGACATTTCTGAAAAATTGATAAACAGATTGCCGTCATTGTAGCAATCACCGCCAGACTGTTTTCTAATTCGGGCCAATAGAGCAGATACTTTTTTCTGAAATACGCTCATGGGAAAGGGCTTTGTCACATAATCATCCGCCCCCAGCTCGTACCCTTTCAGCATATCGCTTTCCATATCGTTTGCCGTGAGGAAAATGACCGCTGTGTCCGGGTGCCGTTCTTTTATATCCCGGCAAAAATCAAATCCGTTTCCGTCCGGCAGATTGATGTCAAGGACAATCAAATCATATTCCTGCTTTTTGCACAGACGTTCCGCAGCACTTTTTGTCAAGGCAGTAGCGACCTCATAGCCTGCGGCAGACAAATTATAACAAAGAGTTGTATTCAAAATGCGGTCATCTTCAACCACTAAAATTTTCATGTGCGTTCACATCCTTTCTTTATATAGAGTATCAACCAAATGTCACAGAAACCTCACAACAAATAAGATCCCGAAAAATATTTTACCTCATATTAGAAATAGCAACAAGCGACTCAGTACGATGAAAGGAGCGGAGAAAGCCTCTGTATCATTCATCATTGTCCAACAAAGTGATTCCAAAAGAAGAAAAGGAGACCGCAGATTGGGAAGTCCCAACCTGCGGCCCCGTTACAACAAGAACTGGTTTGCTGTGCTTTTCCTTTGTTTACTGAGTACCCTCCACAGCGTTTTTGTCGTAATAATGGACATAGACATTGTAATCCCGAAAACGGGTGATCAGTCTGATCCAGATATACAAATGCTCTGTTTCAGAATAGAGGTTGAACTCTGTCGTTCCATTGGTAGGCTGCGCATATCTGCAGAACCGCTTCATAGTGTCCAAAGTCCGAAAAGCCGGCAGCTTAAACAGAGTGTTTTGGAATTTGTCGATTTCCGCTACCAGTTCCGGCGCCGGCTTTTGTCCACGCTCATTGTGCCAAGTCGTCCACCATTTGTATCCGTCATAATCTGAGCGAGAATAAACAACTTCACTGACGGGACGTTTGATGATCTGCATAGGCGGCGTGTAGGTGTGCTGGAACACCTCTTCAAAGGTGCAATTTGTGGTCAAGCAGCAGATGCGGCCTTTTTCCGGTTTGGGGAGCCAGCCTTGTTTGATGGCCTCCCATTCCTCAAGGGGGATGGGCTTGCGGGCAGCATCCCGAAGGGCTTCATCCATGCCGCAGGACTCGCAGATATATACATTTGCATAGCGGCTAAGCGCGTTGATGGGAAGGTGGGCAGCGAGGACAGCGCCGCAACGCAGGCACTTGGGCGGTTCCGCTGCGTCATCGTCCACATAGAGCTTTTTATCCTTGCGCCAGGCCATTTCCAATAGTTCTTTTGGGTATAAAATGATCTTCATACTTAACATCCTCCTTCTTTGTAAATCCGATCTTTAGTCCTTGAAAAAATCGCATTTCTGACGCCGTGCCTCGGGCCATGGAGAAGAGGCAGGCAATTCGCTTTGAAATAAGGCCAGCAGATCAGTCCCCAAGTCATCGCGCCGGCGATGTAAAATCTTTTGCTCGGTGTGTGTATCGCAGTCAATGATGATTGTTTGGATCATAATGCCATAGTGCTTGAAAATGAAGCGCCGGTGATGAACGGGATCTTCTGCCTCGACCCACAGTGGGAGCGTAGCGGAGGACTGTTCCAGACACCGCCATCCGCTGTAATCCGAATAGGAGAACCCTGGAACCTCCTGGCGTCGCTGGTTCAAGGCCGCATATATTTCTTTGTATTTCATGCGCTGTGCCTCCCATTCTGCAGAGCCAGGTAGCCGGAATATCCCTCCGCGTCGATCTGCTGAAGCCGCTCCGCCCGGAATCGGTATTCCGGGTATTTGCAGTTTCCGCTGTGCTGGACGATTCCCGTGGGGATCGCCAGGCCGTGGCGGATCAGCCAGACAGGGAAATCAGGGTCTCCGTTGGTGTTGATGAAAGCACAGTCCTTTTGCCGAGTACCCTCCAGGTTGACCGTCAGGGACGCCCAAGGCTCCCCATAACCATTCTCCCAGGTAAGCATGGCAATCGACAGGTTCCCGTCCATATAAGCGGATATTTTTAGCTGGATAGGATGTATGGCGCCGTATTTCTCATAAGGGAACGTAAGGGGCCCGTGATTCCCCCAAGCCGGCGCTGGGGCCTTGACCGGCGCCGTTCCAACATTGGGAATCAAATCCAGTTCCCAGCATATTGAGAGAATATCGGACGGACCCACACGGTAGTTATATCGTCTGGCATACTTTGGATGAAAGAAAAGCTGCCCATCCTCCATAAAAAATTTGCCTTCTTTGGAGTTGTAGGTATAGCGGCGGCCATCCAGAAGATGTTGTATCTTTTTGGCGTCCGCAAAGATCTTTCTCTCGTCATACCAAATGGTGCGCTGTACGGCAACCACCAGATTGGGATTTGAGCTGAACTGTGTCTCCAGAAAGTCCAGGACACGCCCACAGACCCCTGCCCTTTGTTCTACAGTTTGAGCAGAATTAAATGTCAGTGTGAAATAGGAGTAGTCCCGGCCGGAAAGTCCATAGCCGTGAAGGGTGTTGCTGAAGTCATTGCACCAGAAAAACAAGTCCCAGGCGGGGCTCCCATAAGGAGCAGGATCTTCCGCCTCATATTGATAACAGATAAACTCTCTGGCGATAGCCGCCATAACAGAGGCCATTACAGCATTTCTGGACTCAGCGGCCCGTCTAATATTGTGGTACGCCTGATCGGGGCTGGCGTCGGACATCTGGCGATTTGCTTCCTGCTGTTCTTCGGTGTAGAGATATTGCAGTCTCAGGGAATGAACATCTTCCCTGGCATAGCCCCGGTCCATCCATTTTGTGCTGGAGCTATTGATAAAAGATCTATCATCCAGTATATTCATGGTGTTTCTCCTTTAAATGTTGTTGTTCAGGCTGTCTCTTTGCTGGAGGAATATGGCTGACCTGAAAAATGCTCGCTCACAAAGTCATCCTTCCCCCATATTCAAGCAAATTGTAGTCGATGCACCGGGCTGTGCTGCCCAAAATATTTCGTACTGCCTCTTGGACCACATCATCCGTATCCGGGCACTCCTGTTCGTTGTTCAGGCGTGTCAGCTCGTGGTGCAGTTTCTTCATCTGCTCCGGTGTTACCGGCTGATTGGTTTGGACCAGCACATCAGCAAAATCGCCGCAGCCGTTGATGTTCAATTCCCGAATCAGCAGCATTCCCATAAACTCCCCTCCTTCAGCAGTCCTCCTGCCAGTCGTAAAGCAGGAGGTCATGGCTGGATGTGTTGGGGCGTAGAGCCGCAGCGCGAAACCGATAATTTGTAAAAACAAAGCCGGTAGGCCTGTGAGTGTACTGGACAGCGAGGACATGGTACTCCCGGCCCATCCAGTGAGCAGGTTCCAGCACCTGCTCGGTTTCGTTATCAAAATCAAGGTCAAAGACCCAGTTGTCCCGGCAGCTGTCCGGATCAGCGTATGCCTCCCCGCCCGGCAGGGACAGGAGCTTTTGCTTCATGTCTTCATAGCCATGAAGTCCCGGGTGCTCTTTCAAAAACGACTGCTCCAGTTCCTTCCTAAAGGTGTCGAACGGGATGAAAGGCCGTTTCTCTTCAAAATCACCGTTCCCATCCAGCGCAATTACCCGGCCATCCGAGATGACCTCAATGATAACGTCCTTTCGGATGCGGCTGTCGTTTTCATAGCAATCCGACGTAGAAGTGTACCAGGTGCCGTCTACCATATCACGATTGCAGTAGTAGTGGGGCTGGCTGACAGACCGGAACACATCTTTACAGAAGCCGGTGTCCTCAAACAGAAAAGTAAGTTGAATTCTTTTCATTGCAGATCCCTCCATAGTAATTGTTAATTTCTTCAGACAATGACATTCTCTAAAAAGCAAAAGGGCCGGCAAACAGCAAATGCGCTGTTTGTCGGTCCCTTTTCAAAAGTGGCCCTTGCCAGAGGGCAAGGCAGTTGTTGTTGAAAAAAGTATATCCAGTTGCGCCGGCTAATCAGTCGGAAGGCGCTTTTAGGTGCCGAATGATCCAGTCATGCAGTTCCTGCTCACCCGCATCGCCGTTTGCAATGGAGATGAATCTTTGCCTGGAGTTTGAAAGGCCAATCATTGTTTAGACACCTTGGCATTTTCATGCGGCTTTATCCGCTTCATCCGCCGGGGGCAATTCATGGATGACGGGAGCGGAGAGCAAGAGGTCCATTCCGGTATCCTCCATCGGCTGCCAGGCGCCGTCACGCCAGATGCAAGAGGTGGCCTTGTTATAGATCTCCGGGACTTTCTGGGGATCGTTGATGCATTCGTGAGAGACAAGCAGGCACATGTGCTGTAGGTAGAAATAGTGAAGGGACTGCTCGATCTCTCCCCGCAAGGTGTGGGCCAATGCTTCGATCTCATCCATATCCTGCCGCTGGAAGGCTGCATTAGAAATCTTTTTCAGGCACTGCGTTTGCTGAATCGCCGCATCAATATAGGTTTTAGCTTCATCAAACAGGCTATGCCTGATGCGGATATTGCTCAGGGCCACATGACGAGTGTATGCTGTGGCCGCCTTGCAGATCTTTTCCCGCAGTTCATCATAAGGCTTTTTGTATTTTGTTTTCAGCACGTCCAGCGATACGACCTCCAAGTTGCGCCGGAGGGTATCCAACTGAATTTCAAGTGTCTTGCGCAATTCTTTTTCGTCCATAGTGTTCCTCCCTTTCCCAAGAGATTACCAGCCTGCTACCCATGTAGAGGCCGTTTACAAATGATAGTTCCGTAAAAGTTCCTGTGCAGCCTCGGATACTGCGTCCCAATAACAATCCCAATAGGCATCGCAGCGCCCCAGATAGTGGTTGATGCGCCCCCGAATATCCTCGTCTTGGAGCAGCTGCTTTTTCTGCGCCTCCGTCAGCGCCAGATATTCAGGCAGTTTCCCAGCCTTCTCAAGAAGATCCTTTTGTGCGCATTCATCGTCATAAATCGTGGCCACAGTACGGATAAATTGGGGAGCCAGCGGCAAGGACCGCTTCTCAACCGCAATCAGGAAATGGTTCTCGCAGTATTCTCCATCCAGATAGCACTCGTAGCTTTCTGCAGTTTCCTCCTCTACAAACTGGCTGTTCTCACGCCACTTCTCGATGCAGCCGTCGTTCAGCTCAGCGGTTAAGTCATCATGGAATTGCCGCCGAGCGTCCACCAAATTGGTGAACGGGATTTCATAGGAGCCAAATTCTCCATCTGTGGCCCAGTGTGATACGACCACATAGAGGTCTGCCTGAGCGTATTCCTGCTCCGGGACGGCGAGGGGCGTCAGCATCTCAGGCGCCATGATGACCAGATCCAGCCCCAGCTCTTCCACGCGCTTTGGCGTATCATAGAGTTGAGAAAAGGTCTGCTCCAGCGCAGCGCGGGCGGCAGAAAGAGGCGGCGGATCAAAGGCACAATAGATGTCCGGCGTATCATTTTCGGTTTCCCGGTCATCACCTGTGCGGATCTCAAGGATGCGCCCAAAGAGTCCATCATACTCACTTGCCTCATTGGCGAGAACGCGCCCACCTACTATGTAGGCGGCGTTTTCATACATGAGCTTCTCGCCCGGTTCTTTGTAAATCATAGCAACTCCTCCTTAAAAAATTGAATCAGAAGACTGCCCAATTTTCATCGGCAAGATATGTTCGCTATCCGCGCCGAAAATGACGGCACCGCTCATAAACATGAAAATGGGCGGCGGAATAGGAACGATATGCCTGAAGACTCTTGGGCGGGTCCTGCCAATGACCAACAGACCGTTTGACGATGCTGTAAACGGCTGGTTTCCTGATATTTTTGAGTTTCTTTTCAATAGAGATTTGCATCACCTTTATCGCCCTCCTTGATCGAATGGGGCAGCGCCCGTTGAAGATGTCGGGAGCATCCTTGCGGGGACTCCCTGCATTTGCTGCGGCTTTACCACATATCGCAGTCGGCGGGAACAGAAACATACAGGTCTCCATCCTTCTCATAAACATCGGCCCCGTAGCCGCTGCGCATGATCGAGGTGATCACATCGGCTGTGCTTCTCTGATAATATGCATTCCATACGCCATGCCGATAGTAGACCTGCGGCCTGTCCCGAATCAGTTCTACGGCCCGTTCAAAGGCCAATTCGCATAAAGTTTCCATCATGTTTCCTCCTGTGCCTCGCTGGCCTCAATGATGCCGCGCTTTCGCTTTAATTCCGCAATTTTCTGTTTCCATGCCTTTTTTGCCTGCTCAGCGCGCGCCAGTTCCGCCTGCTGATCTTCTGGGGAGAGAGCAGAAAATTCCCACTCCCGGCGGTCCCTGTCAATATCCGCGATGATGCGGCGTACCAGACGCATGGCAAGTTCGTTCTTTGTCGGAGGCAGCTGCTCCATAGCAGCCTGCCCCTGCTGGAAGAGAAGCAGATACCGGTCATACTGGGCTTCGGTGATGAAGCCCCAGCCGAAATCATCCTGGATCTCCCGCTCGTTGCGGTACTGCATCACTTTTTTAAATTCAGCCTGCCGGGCATCGCCTTCTTTCTCCACCGCCCGGGCAAATTTAGCCTCTATGCGGTGCAGATCTCGAAGCACTTTCGTGCAGGCTGCCGCTTCCATCAAATAGCCATGATCCCGCGGCTTCAAATATCTACTCATCTAACACCTCCATTTGCTTATCATCAGTGCTGCCCAGGGGGCAGGCGTAGCTTTTATCAATGCTGGGCATGGTGCAGCCCATATCAGGGTCATTACAGTCACAGTCCCAGCAAGGATCGAGTGGTTCTGGCCGGAGCCGGGTCCCTAAGACGATATACCTGCTCCATCTCCCACAAAAAGGGCAAGCGATGGTTCCGGCATGGGAGCGGTCAATTTGCTCTTGTGTGACGGGACCGACCTTCTGACAGCACTCATTTCGCACAAAAACGATATTGGCGGTCTCCAAGACCTCTGGACGGTATTTTTTGTTGAATGGGATAAAGTCGATCCATTGCGGATCATCGAAGAATCTGGCCACATGGAGCTGCAGGGCATCTTTTCGTATCTCAGCAGCAGAAGCCTTGACATAGTTGTGCTCAGTGCACCACTGGATCAGGTCTTTCAGCAGCTGTGTCTCATTTTCTCGCTCAATCAGGGCCTCCGCCAATCTGCACCAGTTTTTTTCTTCGATTTCCCCCAGCTTGGTTTTTACAGCGTTCCAGTAAAAAGTTATTTTGTCTCTGCCAGAGCCTGTTCGTTCATAGCGGAACACACCGGTTTGCCAGAGGATGTCCTCATAGGTAATGGAAGAGAATTCTACTCCTCCGGGCAGCTTATAGTTCTCCTGATTCATATCCTCAGTACCTCGTAAAAATTATGGCTGGCAGACTGTGCCAAACATAGTCTGCCAGCCGTTGTGCTTATCTCCAGCCTATAAAGCCTGTGGGGCGTCGCTGTCCTGATGGGAGCTATTTGTCGGAGGGGCTTTGCCGCTCATAACAAAAGAAAAAACCGCGCTCCAAATAGTCAAGGGAACAGGATCGTTGTCGATCTCTCTCAACGCCTCATCCATCCAGCACCTTTCGCAGATATGCACATGAGCGTACCTGCTCAAAGGGTTTAGAAAAGAGTGTTTCCCAGTGTATAATTCATTGCGACCGCACCTCGGACAGAGAAGCTGTTGTTCTGCTTCCTGCATCGGCAAAAGGCTTTCAAGGAATCGCCTGGCTTCATCTTCGGAGATTTTCATGCTATATCCTCCGCCGCGATCATTGGGATTTTATTGGCACCAGCTCGGCCGGTGTCGATATAAGGTCAGGCCTACTATGCGGTGGATCTCCTTGTCATTGGTGATCTGGATAAATCCTTTTTTGCGGGCTACAACCCTGACATCCTCGTTCATATCGAGGCAAAAGACCTGTTCGCCATCCATCTTCCGAAGTTCCTGCGTGGTAAGAGGAATTTCGGCATCCTGTTTGCTTCCAGGCAGCATAAGTCCGGCCGCCAGCATGTTCACAGCAGTCCGATAGCCGGACTCAAACGCCTGCTCCACCGTGGCGCCGTTGCGTTCGCTGACGGCAAGCTGGTAGGCCTCAAAAGCGGCTGCGGCCGCAGGAATACCGGCGAATATCTGCTGAAGCGCCTGCTCAGCGGCAGAAACCCTGCGGTCAAGCGCCCGCTGTTCTACGCTCTGTTCTGTAAACACGCTCGGCTCATATTCGCCAAAATAAAGATCGTGCAGGAAGTTGGGGTCAACCGTCACACCGCCTGTCATAGAGGAAGAGGACTTGGACAGATCATCAGCAATTCTCTCCAGCGCCTTGATGAGCCTGGGCAGCTGGACCTCGTAAAATATATGCCCATATTTTGTTTCGTGGAAATTCAAAAAATTGACACCTCCTATTGTCGATAAGCAGCCGCCGCAGCTTGGAGCCTGCGGCGGTCTATGTGAAGCCGCCAATAGCGGCAGATTCCTTGGCTGGTTCGGAACAGCTTAGACAGTAAAGCCTTCCATACTGCATCGCAGGATGATGTAATCGGTCCGAAGGCTTTTCATGTGCTGTAAAATATCATCTTTGGATTGGTAACCCTCCAAATTCAGCACTTGCCGTTCAGAATGCCCTTCCTCATTGGTCAAGTTGCAGTACCAGTATCCGCTTTTGGTCTGGTAGACCTTCCGAGTTCTCTTGTGACCGGGGATCGTGAGCGTCAAATGCAGACCGCCGGCACCACACTCTGCATGTACGAGCATAAAAGTCGATTTATACAGCTCACGTTCTTCCTTTTCCACAAAACCTTTTAGGTCTGGTAGTCTGGGGCATCTTCCGGATGTGTGAGTCATATCACGCCGGTTCCGTTGGTATTTCCCTCGGCACCAGCAATTTTGCACTTCGCATTTTCCGCAATCCACACCGCCATAAAGAGGCGGAAAATAATGTTTCTGCTCCATAGATAGCCTCCTATGCTGCTTTCTTTTTACTTTGCTGTACAGATAGCCTGACACGCCATTCTTCCGGATGGGGTTGATTCAGCCGGATTCGTTCTAAAAGGGCTTTGTTGGCGCAGAAGGCATATTGCTTCCATTGACACCGCTGTGGGTGTTCCGGCCCTTGAAGGGTCAGATGCTCCAACGCATAAATCATAGCGGCATCCTACCTTTCCAACTCGAACCGCCGGAGCCGCTCCAGCAGCAGCCGGGTGTTCTGCTCGTACTGAGTGAGGAAGAGCGCATCCAAATCGAAGTTATAGTAGCGGTAAAACATCACCTGAAAGACTACCTGTTTATCTAGCATTGGATCAATAGAGCGCATCCGTTTTCCGATTTCTGCAATGGATGCATACTCCTGTTTCAAATATTCTTTGTCCAGTCTGGGGAAGTTGTGATAGAACCAGTCTTTGACGGAGACTTTCCCACCGCTGAAATGATATTGCTGATTGCTGTCGAAACAGAGGCAGTATTCAAAATCATGGCCCCGCTCGCCAGGCCCAACAGAAAAAGGGTAAAGCCGGCAGGTCCGGGGACGCGCTTCATAGATGCTGCACAGGCCGTTTTTCAAGAAAATGCAGGAATCATCCGGTCCGGTGGTTTTCAGTGTAAAAATGGGGAAGCAAGTATCCGTCAGCGGCATGGGCTCGCAGTATCGGGCCAGCATTTCATCTATGGTGGAGATGCTGGGATCTCGGTCACGCAAATACTTTGCCAGCCGGTAGGCATCCAGGCTTTCCACCATCACACTGTTCTCAATATGGCGGCAGCATTGACCGCATTTGCGGCATTGATAGTTAACAACGTCTTTTGTGTGGACCAACACCGCCATTGTTTCTTGTTTATCCATGGCAATCCTCCGAAAAAGGCCGTGACGGGAGATCCGTCACGGCCCAAAACATATAGGACAAATTCTGTTGTCCCCGTGTCATCTTACAACCGCTTTACGCACATGCGGCCAAGCTCATCATCGGGAGCGGGTTGCAGGCCGCCAGCGGAAAAGGGGACATGGAGAGGCAGTAGATGGAATTGAGCGTTTCAAAGCGCACCAGGTCATCCGACTGCTCATGGACGGCAACCACACGGGAAGTATGGTAGATCTTACCGCCCGCGTGAAGAAGGGCGCTCTGCCCAAGCGCCAGAGGGCGCAGAAGAGCTCCGCGCATCACAATGGATTTCTTTGATTTCGTCATATAATTCGACCTCCATTCTATTCAAAATAAGTCGATGATCACTCGTGGCATAACCGCAGAAACACGGTGCGAGTTTCCTCAAGGAGCTCTTGGATGCGTTTCATCGGTAATTTCTCGTGTCGGGAGATCTCCCTGATGCCATAGCCGTAACCCTTCATGCGGACGATCTTCATCTGCTGCTCAGAAATATGGGCGGCCAGTTCATGGAGCATCTGCTGCATTTCAAATTC
Source organism: Ruthenibacterium lactatiformans (assembly GCF_000949455.1). Lineage (GTDB taxonomy): Bacteria > Bacillota > Clostridia > Oscillospirales > Ruminococcaceae > Ruthenibacterium > Ruthenibacterium lactatiformans. The sequence continues at coordinate 103,503 of NZ_JXXK01000010.1, forward strand.
CTGCATCACACGGTCTTGAGCCGGCAGTAATTCCTCCAGCGGAGTACCGTCCGGGTATAGGCCCAGATGGATGCTGATGATTTCCGCATTACGCTTACGACGTGCTTGAACACGAAAATGGTCATAGACACATAAACGCATTCGATGTCTGGCAATAGCCGCGAATGAGAAATGCCGTGCCGATTCATCAGAAAAGTAATCTTTGACAGCTTTCAAATACGGGAAAATGACCACATCATAGAATTCACTCTCTGGCAGATGGTTGTCATTGAGAAATTTATAGACCAGGCCGTGGTGCTCTGCAGCAAACTCCTGCTGTTCTTTGGTCAACGGTACTTCGCTTAACATCTTATTTCCTCCATTCTAAAATGAAAAAAGGGATACCCCCGGCCTGAGCCGAAGGTATCCCCTTGCTGACATTTCATGCGGCATCGCCGCAACAAAAACAGTTACGCCGGCAACTTCTCATAGTCGCCGTTGACTTCCCCGACCACATAGCTTCCGTCCGGGCCCGGCGCCGCAGTCGCAGATTCCGGGATCACATAGTCGCAGTCGCTGGTGCGCTGCTCCTCATTGATCAGGGCGCGCTGGATGTTGATGGCCTTGATCTGCTCCTTGAAGACATTGGCATAGGCGCGGATCTGAGCCAGCTCATCACCCTGGAAGTCGCGCACAAGGCGGAAGGTGGCGACGCTGTAGTCGTTGCCATTGTTCTCTTTCTTGAGCGCAATCTGGATCAGGCTGCCATAGGTGGCGCGCCGGCGGTAGACAAAGGCCCTGTTCAAGAATTCCTTGAACGGCTTAATGCTGGTGGGCGGCAGAGAGATCTGCAGAGGCATATACTCGCCGCTGCGCAGCAAGTAAATGTCCCGCATGTTCTTGCATGCCTTGCCGCGGCCGCCGTCCCGAGCCGAACCGTATGCGTTCATCGGGCAGGTGGCGCAGGCGCCGCCCGGTTCGCCAATACCAGTCTTGCCGTCCACAGAGGAGCAGAGGGGCTTGGTGTCCTCATCGTATTCGCTGCCTTCCGGCCAAAGGGTATAGGCGGAATGATTGTAGAGGATGACGCCCTCCAGCGTCCGGGCGTAGTCCGGGTTGTCGGGGTCCTCCGTAGGGATCTCAAACTGCAGGGCGCCGCCGGCGGGGATCTTGACCCGCTGGAAGCTCATCATCTGCAGGCCGTCCGCGTCCTCCGCGATCTCGTCACTGCTGAAATCCCCCATCCACCATTGCCGGGAGCATGAATTTGTTCTGCTCGTTTGCGGTCATCATAGAAGTGTTCTGTTCGTACATAGTTCGTTCCTCCTGTCAAATTTAGATGGATGGCAGCCGTCTAAGCGGCCATCTGGTTAATTCGGCTCCACTGCCGCGCCGGCATGGAAAGAATGTTGTAGCCAATGCCTTCCAGAGCAGTCGCCCGGTCATAATCCTGGACATCCTGGCTGTGGCGGGTCACGGCGTTGGACAGACCATATAAAGTCAGATCATTGCCTTCGATCAGCCGCTGCAGAACACCGGAGCTTTCATCGTCCGTGATATGGAAATCTTTGCTGACGAGCTTCACAATGCCAGGAACATCGACAGTATTCATGCGAGCATTCTTGGCTTCCCGCATCATGTTGACCACACGGGTAAAGCGAACCTCATCTACCACGGCCCGAACAGTGTCCTGGATCTTCATGGCGAACGCCTTGTCCTCAGCTTCCAGTGTCTTATCCGAGTACAGTTGGTAATTCTCCGATACCTCGTTGACACGCCCCACATGGTTACGGCGGGTCTGCGCATCGTTTACCACCATGCCGTTGCTGCACACCAAGCGGTAGACCAATGGCTGGATATTCACCGAGCCGAGGCCCACCTCACTGTTGCTGATGATGATGCCGGACTGAACGATGTCACCAGGCACGACCTCAGCCTCCAGGCGGGTATTGACCACTTTGATGTACATACGGCTCTCGGTGAGCTGGCAGCTCTCGAAATGCATCCCGTCCATGTCCTGAAGGACAGGGAGGACAATGCCCGCAATATCCAGATTGTCAATACGCCGGTAGCGGGTACTGAGAAATGCACGCGCCGTACCTCCGATGGTCCGAACCAAACGGACGGAGGGATCGCGCTGGAACCAGGCGTTCACGTTCTGCGCCAGCAGTTCAGGATACTCCTCCAGCATCTTGTCATAGTAGGACGCCGGAATTTTCAGGTGGGTACCGATCTGCCGGTGGGCGATGGAATTGATCTCCAACGGCTCCAGCGCCGGGACACCGGGCTGGTCATAGGCATTGAGATACAGCTTCGAGCCATACGGCTCCAGACTGAGGTTGCGGGTGTCCAGCGCATAGTCGGCTTTTAAGTCGGCCTGGCGCTGGATCTCCTTTGCCATGTCCACAAGACTGATCCCAGATTTCATATTATTTCACTTCCTTCCTGCAGCAATAGTGGTCACCAGGAGACCTGAATGCCCTGTGTCGTTGTTTCAGCCGCCAGACCATTGCTCTCCAGCACCTCCACCAGACGAGGCCAATAGACCTTTGCCGGAAAATTGGAGAGGTGTTCCTGCGGAACAAGCTCTTCGCCCTGCTGAATGCAAATATCGCCGTTTTCTTTCAGCGTGAGCTTGCTGTGCCCACGGGAGTTCAGGTCAGCGATCAGCGTTTCCATGACCGTGCGCCCGTTGTTTTCATACCAGATACGCGGATCGACGGGCTGCTTGTTGGGCGGAATGTCGGCCTGTTCGTCCTGCTCCGCCCCTGCTTTGGTGAGCGGCACGATCTTGAGCAGGTCACAACGGATCGTTGCGTCTTTGCCAAATGTGATGTCGGCGTGGTCAAACGCCTCCACATTGTAAAGGCGGATGCGCCCAGTACCATTTCCACGGATCAGATCCACCGGCCGCTTTTCACACCACTCGAAGCAGGCGTTGGAAAACGATGAACGCAGATAGGTCAGAATCCGATGGTTGGCATAGCGGAGCAGCAGATCATCCGGTACTGGTGCTTCAATTTCCGGCACCGTAAAGGTGTTCTGTGCGATGCCCTCGGCATGGAGCTGACGCTCTCGATGCTGGCGCTGGCGGCGGCGCTTGGCCTGCTGCATATACGGGAGCAGGAGGATCAGCACGATCCAAAGCCCCCAGAGGGTGAATACCCCAATCAACAGCCATGCTTGCCAGGGCCCGCGAACCAGAGCCATGATAGCGATGACAGCACCTATCAGGATCGTAATGCTGCCACTCAAAAGTCCCTTGTCATTACTCATGTGGTTACCGTCCTTTCTTTCGATTTTTGCCTGAAAACAAAAAAAGAGGGACCGCACCAAGCTTCAGTTCATTCTGAAAACTTGATACGGTCCCTCTTACAGCGCCGGATCTATTCCGGCAGGGATTCGCGGTCACCGTCCATTACCTCGGAAGGCGCTGGAGCGGTTGCCGCTGTGTCGGAGTCATGCTGCTCACATTCAGTCTTCGCTCTGGAGGTTTGCCCAGGAAGAAATCCAAAGTCCGTCAGCCATATTTTCAGCTTCTTAACTGTGGTTCCGTCCTTTTGGCGTACATCCACCAGCTTTTGCGATCCAGTGAGCCAAATCATGCTTCCCTTTTTGATTTTGAGCCTTACGAGCCGGGCAACTTGGTCGCCGCGAGCCCACACTTGGTAGAAGTCCGGCGGGTTGTTGCCGGAACGCTCCATCAGGTCAAAACAGACATACGGCTGTTTTGACTGGCTCTCTTTTGGGACAAGATCGTGCATGACCCGGCCAAATACATGGATTTGTGCCATAACACTTCCTTTCTTCGCCGTCGGCGTTAATATCTATATATAAAAAGTGCCAGCAGATATCGGCCCTGAATGGGCGCAACGATACCACTGACACTTGATACAGCATACAAACTTAACTGCGTGTGCAATGCAAGGGTTTTGGCCTCGCGGTACAGATACAAGATCTGTATCCCACATGGGGAACGCACAAAAATCAATTACAAGCTAAGTGTAACACTATATCTTGCGTTTGTCAAGCGGTATAATACTATATATAGATATTTCGCCGTAGCGAGTTACAATATGTGGTTCATGTCGCGGTAGTAATCGTCCAACAGATAGAATCTCAGCTCCCTGGCCCTGGGCGTGCCATAGTTGAAGGTCAGGGCGTATAAATTGCCGGTTCCGTCCACACCGAGCGGCCCCAGCCAGCAGGTAAAAGAGTTGCCGTTAAAATACCAGAGCTGGATGTCACGATAACCATCCTCCGAGACAAGGCCGGACGAAGCCATGCGCCATGCGTCTTCATCGTCAATCATGGGATGAGAGAGAAAGCGGTGGTAGAGCTCGTCCGACAGCCCAAGGGCCTGCTGGTAAGTCAGCGGATTAGGATGGTCCAGCCACCAACGGGTGATTTCTTCAAAGGTGCGCAGATGCGGCTTAGGGTCGAGCGCATGAAATTGGCGGATGAAGGCCTTTACCTTTTCCAAATCTGCGGCAGGGGGAATTGGGATCTCGCGGACCTCATTATCCGAGAAGGAAAAGGCGATCCGTTCACCGTTTTTATCCTCCAGCATGAGTGCGGTACGGGACAGTGGAGAAACCAGAAAGTGGTCGATGGCAAAAGTGTGTTCCAGAAACTGCTGGACTTTGAATTGCTCAATGGTGTGTGGCTTGTACATGGGGGTAAACCTCCTTTTTCAGTGTTCTACTTATTAAATAGGAAAAAGCTTCGCTTTTTCTGCAAATTGATCAAACTTTTTGAAAAAAGAAGGCATAATTCGCTTTTGCGTTCCCGGCAATAAAAGCTGGAAGATGCTTGCAAAGGCATTGCACGATAGAGATGATCTTCTCTGATCAACTTTCCTTTTACACAGAGCGCAGAATTTGCTATACTGAATACATCGCGTGTTTTGGAGTGAAAAGATGAACAAAATTCTAGTTTTAGAAGACGATCTTGCTTTAAGTGCCGGCCTCTGCTTTGAACTGGACAGTCAGGGCTATCTCACCGTGGCCGCTTATAACTGCCAAAAGGCCCGTCAGCTGCTGGCGGGCGATGCCTTTGATCTGGCCCTGCTGGATGTGAACCTGCCAGATGGCAGCGGCTTTGATCTGTGCCGGGAAATCAAGGCGCAGCAGTCTGATTTGCCGGTGATCTTTTTGACCGCCAATGACCTGGAGGCGGATGTGCTGAATGGATTTGATATGGGTGCCGAGGACTATGTTACCAAGCCCTTCAATATGCAGATCCTCCTGCGCCGGATAGAGGTGGCACTACGCCGGATGGGAGCAAAGCAGCCTGCGGCACAGGCCGACCGCTGGAGCGATGGATGGCTGACCCTGGACTTTACCGCCCTCACCGCCCAGCGAGGAGCGGAAAAACTCGCCATCACCCCAAATGAATATAAGTTGCTCAAGACCCTCACGGAACATAGTGGACAGATCCTTACCCGGCAGGTGCTGCTGGACCGTCTGTGGGACAGCGCGGGAAACTTCATTGATGATCACACCCTGACGGTGACCATGAACCGGCTGCGGTCCAAGATTGAGGACGAGCAGCACAGTTATATCAAGACTGTGCGGGGCATGGGCTACATCTGGACAG
>NZ_JXXK01000011.1 GCF_000949455.1 Ruthenibacterium lactatiformans
TGATGCTGATGGGTTTTCCCTCCAGGATGTTGTGGGCCATATCGTACAGCACGCCGTACCGCAGGTCCACCGCGTAGTTCAAACGGTACACCGCCACCCGCGTGCCGTAGGTCTTTGCCGCGTACTCAAACATCCGCTCGCGCCCCTGGCAGGACATGCAGTACTCGCCCACCGGCTCCGTCCGCGTCTCCTCCGTGGCACCCCCGCTGTGCACACCCACCTTCGGGTACAGGTTCCCGCTGGAGAACACCACGATGCGGCTGTTTTGGTACCGCTCGGCTACCCGGCTGGGCAGCCAGGTGTTCATCGCCCAGGTGGCGTATTCATTGCCGTCCGTGCCGAACTTTTTGCCCGCCATGTAGATGACGTTCTCCGCGTCCGGCAGACTGTCCAGCGCGCCGGGCGCCAGCAGGTCCGCGCTGATCATCTCCACCCCGTTCTCCCGCAGCAGCTCCACCACCAGCGGGTCGCTGAAGCGCGACACCGCGATGACTCGCTTTTCCACTCCCGCTGCCCGCAGCGCGTTCTTTGCCAGAACGCACAGCGTCGGCCCCATTTTTCCGCCCGCGCCCAGCACCAGGATGTCTCCCTCCAACCTTCCCAGCTCCACGCTCAGCGCCTCGCTCGGCGTCGTCAGCATTTTGTTCAGTCTTTCTTCCGTCCACATTTCCGTCGTTCCCCTCTCTCTATTCAACAAACTGTCCGCGTGCCATAACGGCTTTCACGTTCAGCTGCTTGTCCATCAGCACGATGTCCGCGTCAAAGCCCGGCGCAAGGCTCCCCTTCCTGTCCGCCAGGCCGATCACTCTGGCCGGCGTGGCCGTGGCCATCGCCACCGCATCCCATAACGGCACCCCCGCCAGATGCACCATATTGCGCACAAGACGGTCCATTGTGGCGACGCTGCCTGCAAACGCCTGACGGTCCGGCAGCTTCATCACGCCGTCCTCCAAAACCGTTTCCATGCCGTTGGCCTGCCGCAGCACCGAGCCGTCCGGCAAATCGCTTCCTGCAGCGAACAGCGCATCTGTGATGAGCGATATCCGGTCTGCACCCTTGCATTTGACGATCAGCCGCAGCAGCTCCGGCGGCAGATGCTTACCGTCTGCGATGACCTGAACGGTGAACGCATCCTCCAGCAGCCCCGCCTCCACCACGCCGCCGAAGCGGTAGCCGTTTTTGCGGTGCACCATGGAACAGCCGGAATAAATATGGGTGATATCGGTAAAGCCGCACGCCAGCGCCCGGCGGCAGGTCTCGTAATCAGCGTCCGAATGAGCAATGCTCGCCACGACGCCGCGGGCCCGCAGCGCCTCGCCCAAGGCCATTGCGCCGGGCAGCTCGGGCGCTGCGCCCATGATACGCACGCCGCCGGGCCATTCGTCCAGCAGCCTGTCCCACAGCCCCGACGTGGGCAGGGACAGCGCGTCCGGGCTTTGAGCCCCGCTTTGCGCGGGCGAAAGGAACGGGCCTTCCAGATGGACACCCGCGATGGTGCATTCCGTTGTGGCGGCCTGTGCCTGCCGTACCGCGCGGATCATGCGCAGCGTCAGTTCCGGCGATGCGGCAAGCGTGGTGGGCAGCAGCGTGGTGGTGCCGTGACGGGCATGAGCCGCACAGCCGGCCCGGATCCGTTCGGGCGTGGCGTCCATGAATTCCACCCCGCCACCCCCGTGCAGATGGATGTCGATGAAACCGGGCGCGGCGTATGCGCCCTTTGCGTCGACGCTCCTCACGCCCGGCTCTTCCGCAGGCAGCGTATCGTAAACGGCGGTAATCGCACCATCCTCTGCGTCGATGGCGCTGTGGGGCACCAGCCCTGTGCGCGTTATGCGCGTAACATCATACAAACGGATACGCATTTTTTATTCCTCCTTAAGCAGTACATGCAGCGCCGCGGCATCCTGCAAAAATTGTTCCTCATTGTCCCCCATCACGAACTCCAGCGTGGCATACCGCTGTGTGCCGTCCTTTTGGGCCGCGGCAAAATAGGCGTGCCAGTCAGCTGTTCCCTCCGCCAGAGGGCGGCAGGCGCCTTCTCTGTCCCGATGATAAACGTGCAGATTTTCCACTCGGCCTTCCAGCGCGTGCAGCGCGTGCAGATTTTCTGCGGCCGTAAGGCCAACAGGCGGCTGCCAGAGCGTGCGCAGCCCCGGCGCTTCACCCAGCAGAGCCAGCGCTGAAGCCAGCGTATCCGTAAGCGTATCGGCATGGTACTCTGTCGCTACCACGCATCCGGCCTGCGCCGCCCGTTCCGCAGCGCGGGCAAGGCAGGCGGTCACGGCGCGCCGTTCTTCCTGCGTGCAGAGCGCGCTGCCCTGCCGCCCGGCCCAAACGCGGATCACACGGCATCCAAGTGAAAGCGCAGTTTCCAGCACGGGACCGAAATCCTCCTCTGCACCTGCCCGGTAATACGAGCCATAAGCGGATACGGTGAGCCCGTTTTCCCGCGTACAGTGCAGCGCCGCACGCGCCGCTTGGGCGTTTCCCGGCGGCACATGGATGTCCCCGCCCCACTCGATGGCGTCGAGCCCGGCGCGGCGGGCAAGCTCCGCCACCTCACAAACGGATTTCCGCCGAAATGTAACGGATGCAACGCTAGTTTTCATAAATCTGCTTCCCCCTCATTTTTAAAAATTCCTTGACAAAACAAAACCAGAATGAAAGAATAAATTATGACTTCGGGCCCGCCGTCCCCACCTTGACACAGAAAGGAGCCCCTCCCTTGAAAAAATGGCGCAACTTGTCCTTGAACCTTAAATTGATGGCCTGCTTTCTCTCGGCTATCTTCGTGCTCTCTGCATTTCATCTCGGCTCCTACATGCGTCTGCTGAACACCATGACCCACGAAGCGGAAGCCAGCGCCAACGAACGGATGACAAGCGCTGTGACCCGGCTTGACGAGAGCCTTTCCCATATCCGCAACAGTTATTTCTCCCTGACCTATACCCCCGCCTTCCGCACGGCCAGCAGGTCCGGAGATCCATCGGAATACGAGCTGGTGGACCTGTATGACAAAGCTGAACTTTATCTGGGCAACAACGAAAATATTTCTGCGTTCGCCATCTTTTTCCGTAACAGCAGCAAGGTCGTTACATCCAGCGGAAACTATCTGGATACCGAGTTCTTTTCCCGTTATTATACAAGCACGCAGTATGACGCGAATTTCTGGCGTGAAGAAAAACTGGCCGCCTTTGCCCAGCGGTATTATCCCGCCGCCGCGTTTTCCCGCAACAGCCCTCTTTCAACCAGGCCCGGCAGCGATCTTCTGCCGGTTGCCTTCAAGCCGTACTGGAACAGCAACATCATGGTGCTGCTGTTTTTGGATATTGATGCGCTCTGCGCCGAAGCGGACCAGTATCTGACGGAAGATTTTTACCTTTTCAGCACGGATGGGCGGATGCTGTATTCCGCCCAGGAAGAGCCTGTGCTCACCGCGCTGCCAGAGCGGAAGGACGCGCTGTTTGAAGCACCGGAAGGCGGTTATACGGCCCAGCGCCCTTCTTCTCATGGGGATTTCATCTATCTCAAACAGCTTCCTAAAAACACTGTGGTGGGCCAGATTACAAACAGCCTGTACTTTAGCCTGTTCACCGCGGCGGCGGCGCTGATTTTTGGCGCTGCCATCGCCGTCGTATCGGTGTGGCGCGTTCTCCATCCCGTGCAGGACATCCTGCAGCTTTTTTCCAGCGGCGATGCGCCGCCCTCCGGCAAGGTGGACGAGCTGCATTATATCCAGGCAAACGTGGAGACCATGCTGCGCCAGCGCGAACAGTATGTACAGCAGATATCCAAAAAGGACGCGGCGCTTTCAGGCTTCCTGCTCCAGTCCCAATTGAAAAATATTTATGTGGAGCTGGACGTGCCGGACCAGATATCCAGTGCCGAGGATCTCGTTTTCTATATTCTCTATTTCCGTATCCATTACCGCAACGGTGCGCTGGATACCATCACCGCCGAGCCGCCGGCCGTGTCGCATATGCTCCTGGAGAACCTGCGGCAGACCCTGTCGCTGCTGTTCGTCACGGCACTGATCTTCCAGCTGGAGCCCAACCAGTTCGTGGCCAAGGTCAGCCTGCCCGCTGCCCGGCAGGATATTAGCGATCAAATGCAGTATCTGCTGCAACGGCTGGACAATGAACGGGAATTTGCATTTTTTACTGTGGTCCAAAGCGGCGCGCTGGGTGCGGACGGCGATTTTACCGCCATCTATGACCAGGTGCTGGACGCGGCGCAATACGCTGTTGTGGAAGACCGCACCCAGCTTCTGCACCTGCCGCTGGGGCTGGATGTTGTGAACACGTTCTTTTTCCCTTCGGAGATGGAGCAGCAGCTCCGCGCCCTGGTATGCGGCGGTCATTCGGACGAAGCCGCGGCGTTGGCCGAACGCATCATCGCGCAAAATCTTTCCGCAGGGATCCGCCGCATTCATATGATCCTGTTGGGCTCCGCCATCGCGAACGTTACGCTGCGAGCCTTGTCCGACCTGCACCTTGAGGGAGGCCTGCCCAACCTGAACAGCGGCAGCGTATACAATGAGCTGCCCCAATGCGACACTGCACAGGATTACCGTGAGCTGATGTCCGGCTTCGTGCGCAGCGCGGCTTTGTGCGCAGCCGCCCAGCCACGGGCCGAGGAACCGATTCTCGAAGGCGTTCAGGCATTTTTGGAAAAAAACTATCAGCGTGAATTTTCCATGGATGAGCTTGCAGAAGCGCTCCATCTTTCCAAAAGCTATCTGTCTACCTATTATAAAAGCAAGACCGGAGCGAACCTGAGCGACCGCATCCAGTGCTTCCGGATTCAGAAAGCGGTGGAGCTTCTGGCGGACCCCAAGCTGCGCATCGGCGATATCGGCGCGCTGGTGGGGATCAATAACGTCAACACTTTCCTGCGGCAATTCAAAAAATACACCGGTATGACGCCAAGGGAATACAGGCTCCGTAAGCTTTCCATGCAGTAAGCCGCACCGGGACGGCCCGTCACGACGGGCCGTCCCTTTTTATTATCCTGTCACGACACATCCGCTTTGTCCATCGTCAATCAATTGGGTTATCATCAAATAATTGGATTTTGTTTTTTTCGGTGCAGATGATAAAAATCGTTTTGATTGTAAATTGATTTTAGCACATTCTGCGGTTACGATAAAGACACCGGTGATGCATCACGTCAATTAAAACAAACTTTTTGAAAAGGAAGGATCGATACGATGAAAAAGCATTTGCATAAAGGCATTGCGCTTCTTTGTTCCGCCGCGATCGCCGCGGGGATGCTCGTTGGCTGTTCCTCCGGGTCCTCCAGCGCAGCGGCGCCCGGCTCCTCTTCTTCTGCCTCTGCTTCCGTTTCCAATTCCGAAAGCGGCCCTCTGTTTTCCGAGCCTGTCACGTTATCCATGCTGACACCCTCTCACGCGAGCTGGCCGTTCCAGGAAGACTGGTATGTTGTTGATTTGATCAAGGAATACACCAATGTCGATTTAAAAGTGACCGCTGTCGATACCAGCGGGTTCAAAGAAAAGCTGAATCTGACCATGGCATCCGGCGAATTGCCTGACTTGATGTTTCTGACGAATAATACCACTGTGCAGCAATATGCGCCGCAGGGAGCCTTCATTAACATCCTGGATCATCTTGATAAAATGCCGAATTTCAAGGCCTGGTACGAGGAGAACCAGCAATATGCCGCCAACTATCTGTCCGCCGACGGCGGCCTGTATCAGTTCCCGCAGCAGGGGGTAGAAGAAACCGAACGCCGCGGCTGGCTGTACCGTGCCGACATTTTCGAAGAATTGGGCCTGGAAATGCCGACCAACAAGGACGAATTTTATGATGTCCTTGTCAAGCTGAAGGAAGCTTATCCTGACAGTTACCCGCTGGCTTTCCGCTCCTTCGCCGGATCCATGGACCAGATGAACATGATTGCACCGTCCTGGGGAACCTATTATTTGTACTTTGGCTATGACTATGACGCCCAGGAGTGGACCTTCGGCCCCACTTCTCCCGAATTCAAAGAAATGCTTGAATTTTATAACAAGCTTTACAAAGAGGGCCTGCTGCTGCCCAACTTCCTGACCATCGACACCAAGGGCTGGCAGGACGTAATGGCCAACAGCGATTCTTTCATCACCATCGATTACCTCAGCCGCATCGACTTCTTCAACAAAGCCATGCGTGAGAGCAACCCTGAGTTCACGATGGCCTATATGGTACCGCCCGCATTCAACGAGGATGTCGGCAACCAGTTCGCGTATTCCGCAAAGGTTTTGCTCGGCTTTGTCGTTTCCAGCCAGACAAAACATCTGGACGAAGCGCTTGCTTACATTGACTGGATGTACTCCGACGAGGGACGGGAGCTTTTGACCTGGGGCCGCCCGGGTGACCTGTATACAGAAGATGCCGCAGGCAACCGCACTTGGAAAGAATTTTCCACAGCTGCCGAGATGAAACAGGCCACCGGCTTTGAGACATTCGGATTCTATCAGCGCTATGATTTCAACGGCGAGCTTTCCACCTTCTCTCCGGAGTGCCGCTCCGCCACCGAAGAAGCCCGTAAGTATGATCTTCCCCAGCAGCCTGTACTGGCTTTCAACGATGAAGAGCAAAGCATCGTCAACACGGTCGGCACCAACGTCAAGACGTTTGTGGACGAACAGGTATCCAAATTCCTGCTGGGCGAACGCAGCTTTGACGAATGGGACAGCTACGTCGCAGAGGTTGAAGCGCTGGGCCTCGCAGATCTGAAAGCGGTTCATGAATCCAGCTATGCGCGTGTTCTGGCTTTGCTGGAGGGCTGATCAGCCCTCCTCCCCCCAGTCTGCTTTGTCGCCTCTTGATTTGATTTTTTTCAAATCATTCGATTTTACTCGCGTTCAACATATTTTGAGAAAATCGTTCTAGGCGAGCGCAGCATGGACGAATGGGACACTTATGTCGCTGAGATCGAGGCCATGGGGCTGGATGAGCTGAAGGCCATCCATGAATCCAGCTACGCCCGCGTTCTGGCCGCACAGCAGGGTTAACGTTACCCCCTATCCATAAAAAATCTACCCGAATTTGATTTGTAAGGGCCATGCGCAGGCGGCGTCCGCCGTGGGCCGCGCATGGCCCCTCATTTTGGAAAGCGAGGATCGCTATGTTCTCCGTTGGTATGATCGGCGCCGGCATCATCGGCGCAAGCCATCTGGCCGCTGTTGCGGGCCACCCCGACACGCGCCTGGCGGCCGTGGCGGATATCGCGCCCGGCCGCGCGCAGCAGGCGGCCGCACCCTACGGCGCGCACGCTTATGAAAGCTATGAAGAAATGCTGGAGCGGGAAAAGCTGGAGCTTGTGATCATTAATCTTCCCCACGGCCTGCATGAAGCATGTGTTTTGGCCTGTGCGGAAAAAGGAATCCATATCCTGCTGGAAAAACCCATGTCCGTTTCCTACGCCTCCTGCCTCCGGATGAACGAGGCCTGCGAAAAAAACGGAGTTCTTTTGCAGGTGGGCCATGTGCAGCGCTATATTCCCCAGAACCGGGCCGCCCGCGCGCTGATTGAGAGCGGAAAGCTTGGCGCGCTTGCCATGATCAGCGATCTGCGCACCAACAACTATTTTCAGCCCGGCCGTCCGCGCTGGTTTTTGGAAAAAGCGATGGCTGGGGGCGGCATTTCCATAAATTATGCCGCCCATTCCCTGGATAAGATTTGTTATCTGACGCAAAGCGATATCGCATGGGCCACGGGAAGCTGCACCTATTTGCAGCCCGGCACCGATGTGGACGGCAGCGCGCAGATGCTGCTGCGCACCAGCAGCGGTATCAGCGCTTCCATTTCCCTGTGCGGCTATTCCGTGGTGCCCATCGACGAAACGATGCTGTTTTTTGCCAATGGCTCCCTGCGTCTTCACACCGGCAGCGACTTGTCGGTCACCTGCGGCAGCGGCTATGAAACCGTCGATACCAGCAGTTATCCCAACGCATTTGAAGCGCAATGGGCAGACTTCATTTCCGGCGTGCGCGCCGGACGTATCCTGTATTGCGACGGCACTTACGGAGCGTCCATCGTGCGCACCATCGAGCTACTCTATCACTAAAAGGGGGTCATCTGTGTGACAAGCACTTCCACCACAGCAAAACGCCGTTTTTCTTTCCGCCGTAAGGCGGCATCCCCGCTGGCCGACGGCCACCACAAAAAAACGTTCTGGCAGCGCGTTTACAGGGACCGCTATCTGCTCCTTCTGTTCCTGCCCTGCCTGATTTACTACATCCTTTTCAAATATGTTCCCATGTGGGGCGTGCTGATCTCATTTAAGGATTTTAAGCCCTTTATCGGCTTTATGGGCAGCGACTGGGTGGGGCTGAAGCACTATGTAAACTTTTTCTCCAACCCGGATGCCTGGCGCATCATCCGCAACACGCTGTTTCTGGGCGTGTATTCCCTTGTATGGTGTTTCCCGTTCCCCATTATCTTTGCTCTGGCGCTGAACGAGGTCACCCGTACCCGGTTCAAAAAGTTTGTCCAAACCATCAGCTATATGCCGCACTTTTTATCTGCCGTGGTCGTCTGCGGCATGCTTGTGAGCTTCCTCTCCCCCATCCGCGGCATTATCAATACCATCATTACAATGTTCGGCGGAGAAGCCATCAACTTTTTGTCCAGTCCTGCCTGGTTCCGCACCATTTATGTGGCATCCGAAGTCTGGCAGACATTGGGCTGGGGCGCCATTGTCTATCTGGCTGCTATCAGTAATGTGGACCCGCAGTATTATGAAGCCGCCAAGCTGGATGGTGCCTCCCGTCTGCGCCAGATCTGGTCCATCACACTGCCCTGCATCGCCCCCACTGTGGCGACGATGCTGATCCTGCGCGTGGGCTCCATTCTGGAAGTCGGCCTCGAAAAGGTGCTGCTCCTGTATTCTCCCACCATCTACGAGACCTCCGACATCATCGCTACTTATGTTTACCGGCAGGGCATGGTATCCGGCAATATGAGCTACGCATCGGCCATCGGCCTGTTCAGTTCGATCATCAACCTCGTCCTGCTTGTCACTGCGAACTATTTCTCCAAAAAGTTCAGCGACACCGGGCTTTTCTGATGCTGAAGGAGGGCTTTTAAATGTTGACAAAAAAGAAATTCCGTTTTTCACTTTTTGATTTCTTTCTATATATCTTTATGATCATTGTCGTGCTGCTTGTCCTGCTGCCGATGATCCATATGCTGGCGGTCTCGTTCTCGTCGGACGTTTACGTCATGCAGAGCAAAGTAGGGCTTTGGCCCAAGGGCTTCACAGCCAAAACCTACGGCTATGTGTTCGAGGACGACCGTATTTTCCGTTCCTACGGCAACACCATCCTGTACACTGTGCTGGGCACCACCATCTCTCTGAGCATCACGGCCATGGGCGCTTACGCGCTGAGCGCCAAGCGCATGATCGGCCACAAGTTCTTTTCCATGATGATCGTATTCACGATGTTCTTCCAGGGCGGCATGATCCCCACCTATCTGGTAGTGAAAAGCTATGGGCTGCTGGATACCATCTGGGGCGTGATTCTGCCCGGCGCCGTGTCCACCTGGAATTTTATCGTCATGCGCAGCTTCTTTGACAACTATCCCTCTGAGATAGAGGAATCCGGCAAAGTGGACGGGCTTACGGACGCGGGCGTTTTCTTCCGCCTGGTGCTTCCCACCTCCAAGGCGGTGCTTGCCACCATCGGCCTTTACTATGCCGTGAGCCTTTGGAACGCCTATTTCATTCCGTTCATCTATCTGAACGACCCCGATCTGTTCTCTTTGCAGCTCATCCTGCACGAGCTGCTGTCGGCCGGTTCGTCCAACAATGCCACCGTGGGCGTGGGCGACGTGCTTGTCGTGGAAGAATCGCTGAAATATGCTACTGTTCTGGTGTCCATCGCGCCCATCATGTGCGTGTATCCGTTCCTGCAAAAATACTTTGTCAAAGGCGTCATGATCGGCGCTGTTAAGGGCTGACCGCCCCAAGGAGGAAATTTACCATGGAACCTGTCCGTTCTTTTTGCAAGGATTCTCTTGCCGTCCGCATCTATGCCGACCGCACCGCAATGGGCGCGGCGGCCGCGAGGGACGGGGCTGCTCTGCTGCGCCGTCTGCTGGCGCAGCAGGACACCGTGCGCGCCGTATTTGCCGCCGCTCCTTCTCAGAATGAATTTCTGGAAGCACTGTGCGCCGCGCCGGATATCGACTGGAAACGCGTTACCGCATTCCACATGGATGAATATGTGGGCCTGGATGCAGCGGCGCCCCAAGGCTTCGGCAACTTTTTGCGCGCCCGCGTGTTCGACCGTTTGCCCTTTGGCCAAGTATGCTATCTGAACGGCAACGCGCCCGACATTGAGGCCGAATGCAGCCGCTACGCCGGGCTGCTGGCACAGGCGCCAATCGACATTGTATTCATGGGCATCGGTGAAAACGGCCATATCGCTTTCAATGACCCGCCTGTGGCGGAATTCGACGATCCGGCCGCGGTAAAGGTTGTCGCCCTGGACGAAGTGTGCCGCAACCAGCAGGTACACGACGGATGCTTTGCTGATATCGGCCAGGTGCCCACCCACGCCTTGACACTGACAGTACCCACGCTGGCCGGCGCAAAGCATCATCTGTGCATCGTTCCCGCGCCCACCAAAGCAAAAGCTGTCCGCGACACTCTGGAAGGGCCTGTCTCCACCGCGTGCCCGGCATCCATCCTTCGCACCTGCCCTGGTGCGGTGCTTTATCTGGAGCGCGAGAGCGCCCATCTTCTGACGGAGGTATAAGATCATGAACCTGTTTTTCATCCCCCAGCCCCAGCGGTGCATCTGTCTGACCGGAAGCGCGGACATTGGGCGGGAAACGCCTGTTGTGCTCTGCATGCCGCAGCCGGACGAGCGGCTGGTGCTGGCTGCCGGGAAACTGTTTGAACATGTGCGCACGGAACAGGGGCCTTTCGCGCTGTATTCGGAAAACAGCTTTGCCCCCGAGTGTCCCGTACGGCGTCCGGAGGGATACTTACTGAATGTGCGCGGCCCCGCCGTTCAACTTGCCGCTCATGATGCGCCGGGGTTGTTTTACGGTATACAGACGCTGCGCCAGTATCTGGAAATGCCGGAGCATCCCGCGATGGAGATCAACGATTGGCCTGAACTGGCGATGCGCAGCGATTATCTGGATATGCGCGGCCTGTTTCCAAAGTTCGAGAATCTTTTGAAATATGTGGAGGAAATGGCCCGGTATA
The DNA here is from genome assembly GCF_000949455.1 of Ruthenibacterium lactatiformans. GTDB lineage: Bacteria > Bacillota > Clostridia > Oscillospirales > Ruminococcaceae > Ruthenibacterium > Ruthenibacterium lactatiformans. Next base: position 11,227 of record NZ_JXXK01000011.1, read on the forward strand.
AGCTGAACACGCTGGTGATCGAATACGAAGATAAGCTGCCCCGCAGCCGGAAGGAATTCTGTCATCCGCTGGATGCTCTGACGCCGGAGCAGCATGCGCTGCTTTTGAAAACGGCCCACGACCATTTTATCGATGTGATCCCGCTGCAGCAGAGCTTCGGCCATTTGGAGTATGCGCTCAAGCTGCCGGAGTACCAGCATCTGCGCGAACTGCCGGAGGCTCCCGGCGAGATGTGTCCGCTTCGGGAAGGCTCGTTTGAGCTGGCGGCCTCTTTGATCGAGGAAACAGCGCGCCTGCACCCGGACAGCCGGTACCTGCACCTGGGCTGCGACGAAGTGTGGAGCCTGGGCCAAAGCCCGGAATGCAGGGCCAGCGGCAAAAGCCGCGGACGCATCGCCATTGAATTCATCAACCGTCTGGCGGAAAAGGTCCTCTCTCTGGGCAAAACGCCCATCGTGTGGCACGACATGCTGGCCAACGTGTGGAAAGACGGCGATATGGGCGAAGCAGGCAACTATGACGAACTCGCTCTCATCAACAAAAACATCGTGGTGGCCATCTGGCTGTACAGCCCCGACCGTGTGAACATCGTTGCGCCGCGCCTGATGGAAACTCTGCACGCCCACGGCATAAAAACGCTGCCCTGCTGCGCTATCCGCGCCAGCGATCGCTGCGGTATGCAGAATTATCCCTGCATCGAACAACGCTTGCGCAATGTGGACGCCTGGTGTGAACTGATCGCTCAAAGCCGCTGCGACGGCATGGTAAACACCAACTGGTGCAGCACCTTCTCCTTCGGCAATCCTTATGGACTGTTCGAGACGAGCCGCTACACGGCTTTCTACGCCGCGGACCGCTGCTGGAACCTGCGCGCAAACAGCGCGGCTTTTCTGGAACGCTTTATGGGCGTTTACCACGGAGCGTATAAAATTGAGTTGACAACGGGCGCGGAGCGGCGGTACGATTACTACAAATTGATGGGGCAGTATCTGCCTCTTGTAACGCGCAACAAAGACACCGCCCGTCTCATCGATGTCATGTACCGGCAGGAATATGCTGCCTCGGTGAATTTTGCCGCGTTCCGCGGGGATCTTTTCCCGAACAGCAAAGTGGAACTGGATTGCCTGCGGGAACGCGCGCCCAAACAGTATGCCAATCTGCACAGGATAGAAGCGGAGCTGCGCGAGATCCTCGCCCGCTTGCTGACCCCGGAAATGGCTGAACTGTTTTTTGAATCCCGCAGCTATCCGAACCGGTTGTACCAGCGTGAACTGGAGCGTATCCTGGAGATGCCTCTGGCCTAAAATTGTCAAAATTGGGAGAGATGAATATGGACCTGAAAATTGCGCTTTCCGGCGAGCTTCCCGCCCGCTGCAGCGATGCACTGGCCGCCCTTGCGCCGGAACTCGGCATGGTACCCGCGGCGGAAGGGGTGCCTGTGCGTGGGCACCGGGGCGCAGCTCTTGCCGTTTGCTGCGACGGAGCATCCGTCACCATAGAGTGGGCGCAGCCCATCCAGTTCTACCGTGCGCTCAGCCTGCTGCCCCGTCCGCTGGCAGCTTGCGATATCCGGGAAGAGCCCTGCTTTGAGACGGTCGGCATGATGTTCGACACCTCGCGCAACGCAGTACTGCGGCCCGATACGCTCCGCAGCTTTTTGCGCAAGATGGCGCTGATGGGCATGAACCTGGGCATGATGTACACCGAGGATACCTACGAGGTTCCCGGCCAACCCTATTTTGGCTACCAGCGCGGCCGTTATACCTACGAGGAGCTGCACGCTCTGGATGACTATGCCGATATGCTGGGCATTGAACTTTGTCCCTGCGTGCAGACGTTGGGACATCTGAACCGTGCGCTGCACTGGCCCGCGATGCGGCGCCTGCAGGACAACGACGAAGTACTTTTAGCGGACAGCGAGGAGACCTATTCCTTTCTTCGGCAGATTCTCACTGCCGCCAGCGCGCCCTACCGCTCCAAACGTATCCACATCGGTATGGACGAAGCTCATGGCGTGGGCATGGGCGCTCATCTGCGTCTGCACGGCTATGAAAAGCCCTATGATATTTTGCGCCGTCATTTGAAGCGCGTATTGGATATCGTAAACGAACTGGGCCTTTCTCCCATGATGTGGAGCGATATGTATTTCCGCCTGGAATCCCCCACCAACGGATATTATGACGGGCCGATGCCCTCTCAGCAGGCCGTGGATGCCGTGGTTCCCGGCGTGGAGCTTGTCTACTGGGATTACTACCATATGCGCGAGGCGGAATACGACGAACAGCTGAAAAAGCACGATGCGCTGCATGCGCCCACGGTGTTCGCGGGCGGTATCTGGACCTGGTGCGGCCCTGCGCCCGATTACGACAAAACGCGCACCGCCACGCTGGCCGGCCTCTCCGCCTGCCGCAAGGCCGGGGTCCCTCTCGTGTTCGCCACAGCCTGGGGCGACAACGGCGCAGAAGCAAACCTCTACACCGCCCTGCTGGGCATGCAGATGTTTGCCGAATTTACCTACCACGGCTCCTTTGAGGATGAATGGCTGGCGCAGCGTATGCGCGTCTGCTGCCAGGCGGACGCCCGGGCGTTCTGGGACCTGACGCTGTTCAATCATATGGAAGGCATGCGCTCGGGCGAATTCCGCCCGGTGAACGCCGCGAAAATGCTGCTGTATCAGGACCCGCTGGTCCAGTTGTTTACCAAAGACACCCAGGGCTTTGCGCTGTCCCGCCATTACGCCGCTCTGGCTCCGCGTTATGAAGCCTATGCGGCCGAGGGCGGCGCGTTCGCCCCGCTGTGGCAATTTTATGCGATGCTGGCAGACGTTCTTGCAAAAAAATGCGTTTGGCATGAACAAGCCTCACAGGCTGTCGTCAGCCATGATACAGCACTGGCAAAACAACTTGCGGACGGCCTTACGGAGACCATCGGCGCGGTGGAAGCGCTGCGCCTCGCCTGGCTTTCGCTTTGGAACGCCACCAACAAACCGCACGGCTTTGAAGTGATCGACGGCCGTTTGGGAGGCGTTGCCGCGCGGCTGGATACCGCACAGCGCCGGATGCGTGCATTCGCGGCAGGTGAGTGTGACACCATTCCCGAACTGGCCGAACCGGCGCTGCCGTATACGCTTCTCCCGGACGGAACGTTGGACGGGAGCTACCGTGTAGGCGAGATCCTCTCCGCCTGCAAGATCGATGGGTAGGCCCGGCCGGGCCAAAAAGGAGGCGTTTGTATGAACGCAAGCTCTTTTGTTTCCCCGCCGCAGCTTTTGGCACTGGCGCGGGAACTTGAACTGCCCTCCTGCGTCTGCGAACAGCTTGTTCAAACGGCTGTACCGGCGCTGCTGGATGCCTGTGCGGCACAATGTATGGCGCTCACCGCACCGGACACTGCATTTCCTGCCTGGAAGCACTTGGAAGCCCAGTTTTCCGGGCGTGACCCGGATGGCATGCAGATTTTGGCGCTGTATTTGGCAGCTGCCTGCCGCACGCGGGAAAAATACCGTATGATGTGCATTCCGGACGAAATCTTTCGCGACACTATGGGCTGTTTCTCCCGTTTTTTGCGGGAGGCCAAAGCCCGTTCCGGCCGGTTCATATTTGACCGTGCCTTTTGGGCATGGCGGCACCTCGCGTGCCGCTTGTTCCGGCTGGGTACGCTGGAATTTGAATACCGAGCAGCCGGCGCGGATGAGCCCCTCCCATCCGGTATTGGCCCGGGCACCCCTGTGCTGTCGGTGCATATCCCCTCTGACGCCCGGCTTTCAGACGACGCGCTGCCCGGCTCGTACGGACAGGCCGATGAATTTTTTGCTTTGCACGGCCCGGCACTGTGTAAAAGCGGCATGCCCCGCGCTGTGCTGTGCGGCACCTGGCTGCTCTCGCCCGCGCTGCGTGCGCTGCTGTCCCCGGACTCCGGCATTTCCCGTTTTGGCAGGGATTATAACATCTATGCGGCCGACACTGACAGCGAATCTTTTTATCTCTGGCTGTTCGGCGGCAAAAAGCCCCTTGCTCTGCTTCCCAGGCAAACCAGCCTACAGCGAGCCGTGGCGGCACACCTGGAGCAAGGCGGGTATATCGGGTCCGGCTACGGAATCAAAAAGTAAAACGAATCTCTTGGCTCATTTTCTTTTGCAAAGCAGCCGTGCATCCTTGGCGGATGTGCGGCTGTTTTTTTATATTTTCGCTGCTCTGGCAAGTGCACAGGAAAAACGCACAGATCCGGAGAGGCAACATTGTTGTTCTTTTCCGGTCGCGCCATCTGCTGCCATGTCCTCGTGCAGATCCGTGATGGCGTCGCCCTTGCTGGCGAAGCACATGGACGTGAACGGCGTACCGCCCGCCGCCTGGGGCCACACGCCGGCCGTATGGTCCACAAAATAGGTGTCGAAGCCCTGCCGCCTGATCTCGTCCGCGGAAAGGCCCTTTGTCAGCTGGTATACAATGGCGCTCACCATCTCCAGATGGGCCAGCTCCTCGGTTCCGATATCCGTCAGCAGGCCCGCCACGCCGCGCCAGGGCATGGTGTAGCGCTGGGACAAATAGCGCATGCTCGCGCCCAGCTCGCCGTCCGGGCCGCCGTACTGGGTGATGATCACCTTTGCCGCCGCCGCGTTAGGCGTTTTGATCCTGACCGGGAATTGCAGGCGTTTCTCATAGCTCCACATCGTTTTCGTCCTCCGTTTCCCACGGCCAGGGCGCGCACGTCCAGTTCCAGGTACACGTGCCGCCTGCGTCATAGAAGTTTACAGGCCCGATGAGCCGTTCGTACTGCTTTACCGCGATGCCGCGCCGGGCGCGCACTTCCTCGTGGGCCGCAAGGGCCGCTTTGTCACAGGGGTGCGTGTCCAGAAACAGGCGCAGGTCGTCCATTGCAAAGCTGAGCTGGGCAAGTTCGCGCTCCACCTTGGATACACAGGTGCATTCAGTGTTCATACCGCACCTCCGGAGGACAAAACGGCAGGTCCAGCGCCGCGAACAGCGTGCCGCGGCACAACGCCTCGGACACCGGATAGATCTGTTCAAAGCGCTGCATCGGCACTGTGGCAATGGCCAGATGGCAGCGGCAGCTCTGCCCTGCGTTTTGCAGGTCGTTTTCGTTCATGGTCTTCAATCGCTCCTTTCTGTTGATCGCGGCGCGGGCCGCAAGCACCCGGCCGCCTGCTCTATGGTATGACGCCGCACGCCGTTCCCGTGCGCCCCGTTCGGCGGCCGGATCTGCCCGTTTTGCTTCCGGAGCGCTTTTTTGAACGCTCTGATGCTCTGTGCCGCCGCGCGCCCCGGAAAATGGCTGAGAAAACGATCTGTAAATTTTTTTGCGGGGCGGTCCTTCCTCTCCGCAGGAAGGAGGGCGCGGCCGGCAGACCGGAGGCATTCCGCCGCGCCGCTGTGCGTCTTAATACAAAATTAATCTGTCAGGGGGGCTTGTGCGCCCCGGTCAATGCCGTATAATGAAACTTGACCGGCCGGTCAAACCTGCGGCGGAACGGGAGGGACTGCCTTGAACGAAAAATTTTTCACACTGTCTCCGGAAAAGCAGGCGCGCATTACGAACGCCGCGCTGGAGGTGTTCGCCCGCAACGATTACAAGCACGCCTCCACCGACGATATCGCGGCTAAGGCAGGCATCTCTAAGGGGCTTCTGTTTTACTATTTCCGCAACAAGCAGTCGCTGTACCTGTATCTGTACGACTATGCGCTGGAGCAGGTGCGCGGGCAGGTGCTGCGGCAGAAGCTGGACGGCGTGACGGATTTTTTCGAGCTGATGCACATCGGCGCACGGGCCAAGCTGGAACTGCTGACGCGCTGCCCTTATCTGTTGGAATTTTCCATCCGCGCCTTCTACTCCCGGGGCGAGGCTGTTTCCGACGCGGTACAGGCCAGGCTGAACGGGGACCTCACCGGCAGCTTCGCGCAGTATTTTTCCAACATCGATTTTTCCAAATTCCGTCCCGGTGTGGACCCTGCCCAGCTTCTGCGCATGCTGACCTGGATGACCGAGGGCTACATGAACGAAAAGCAGCGCGCCGGCGTGCCGGTGCGGCTTGAGGATATCCTGGCCGATTACAGCGGCTGGGAAGAAATGTTCCGCAAGATCGCCTACAAGGAGGAATATTTATGAGCGTGATCGCGCTTTCGCACATCACAAAGGATTACGGCGGCGGGCACGGCGTGTTCGACGTTTCGTTCGCCGTGGAGCAGGGAGAGGTGTTCGGCTTTCTTGGCCCAAACGGCGCAGGAAAAACCACCACCATCCGCCAGTTGATGGGGTTCCTTGCGCCGGATTCCGGCACCTGCACGATCAACGGCCTTGACTGCCGCACACAGACTGCGGCCATTCAAAAAAATATGGGCTATATTCCGGGCGAGCCCGCCCTGCCCGACGATATGCGCGGCGGCGAGTTCATCCGCTTTCTGGCCGCCTACCGCGGCATGCGGGGCACGGGCCGCGCCGGAGAGCTTTGCGAGCGCTTTGAGTTGGACGCCTCGGGCCGGATACGGCGCATGTCCAAGGGAATGAAGCAGAAGGTGGCCATTGTATGCGCGCTGATGCATGACCCGGCGGTGCTCATCCTCGATGAACCCACCAGCGGATTGGACCCGCTGATGCAGAACCGCTTCATCGACCTGATCCTGGAGGAAAAGCAGCGCGGCAAGACCGTACTGATGTCCTCCCATATGTTCGAGGAGGTGGAACGCACCTGCGCCCGCGTGGGGATTCTGCGGGAGGGGCGCCTGGCCGCCGTGGAGGAGATCGGCACACTGAAGGCGCGTCGCAGCCGCACCTATTCCGTCACGCTTTCCACACCGGATGCCGCGGCAGCTTTTGCGGCCGCGCCCGGCCTGCGGGTGCAGGCTGCGCAGGGCTGCACGGTGACGGTGCGCGTGCGGGACGGCATGTCCGCTCTGACCACCGCGATGGCCCGGTTTCCGGTGACGTCCATCGACGCGCCGCGTCAAAGTCTGGAGGACGTGTTCCTGCACTATTACGGAAAGGAGGCGCAGAGCTGATGAACGGTGTGCTTTTCCGGCGCAGCGCAAGATCGCTGTGGAAAACATGGGTGGTTTTTGCGGCCGTGCTTTCGCTGTATGTGTCCATGATCACAGCCATGTTCGACCCCAAGCTCAACGCCACACTGGACGAGATCGTGACGGCCATGCCTCAGCTCATGAATATGGTGGGCATGCAGGCGGGCAGCAGCTCGCTGGGCGGGTTCCTCATCAACTATCTGTACGGCTTTCTGCTGCTGCTTCTGCCTCTGGTATTTTCCATTCTGGCGGCGAACCGGCTGGTCGCGCGCTGGGTGGACACGGGCAGTATGGCCTATCTGCTGGCCTCGCCCAACACCCGGGCGCGGGTAGCGCGCACCCAGGCGCTGGTGCTCATTGCGGGCGGTACGCTGCTTACCGCCTACTGTACGGCGCTGGCCGTGGGCTGCGCCGCCGCGATGTTTCCCGGCGAGCTGGATGTCCCCGCCTATCTCGTGGTGAACGCCGGGCTGCTGTGCCTGCATCTGGCGCTGGGCGGGTTCTGCTTTTTCGCCTCCTGCCTGTTCAACGAGAGCCGCCTTTCCGTGGCGCTGGGCGCGGGCGTTCCCGTGCTGTTTTTCCTCATCCGCATGCTGGCCAACATGGGCGGCCGGCTGGAAAAATTGAAATACGCCACCGTGTTCACCCTGTTTGACCCCACCGGCCTTTTCCGCGGCGACGGCGCCGCGTACGCAGGCGCGGCCGTGCTGCTGGCGCTGGGGCTTGGTTTTTACGCGCTGGGCACGGCCGTGTTCAGCCGGCGGGACCTGCCGCTGTAACGCCTAATGCCGTACTGAGCCGCGCTTCGAGAGCCGGCTCTCTATACGCCCCGGCGTCAGCCCTGCAGGGTGACGCGGAGTTGTTCTGAATGAAAAAAGGGCGTGTTTGCACCAGAGGCCGTGCTTTCGGCGCGGTTGTCTGCACCAGAACCCCTACACAGCCATCTGCACTTGCCCGCGGGCGCGCCGCCATCCCGTTTCGCGGCACCCTCCGCGTGGCTTGCACTTTACTTCGCAAAGGCCCAATGGCTTTTCTCCGAGCGTTTTTCCTTTTTGTTTTTTCTGCAATCCGTGCCGCACTCTCTCCGGGCGCGGCTTTTTCTGTATGCCGTCCGGCCTTTTCTATGCCCGGACCCCGGAAAAGACTGTTTTTTCGGCAAGTTATGTAAAGGAAATGTAAAATCATGTCCTTTCCCTCTGGCTTTTGTCAGGAACTGCCATTATACTTGTAAAGGTATAGTAAGTTTTTTGTAAAAAGAAAGCGAGGGCTTTGCTTGACGATCTCCCTGAGTGAATTTCTGGCGCAGCTTGCCGCGAACCCGGTTCTGGCCGTCACAGTGGCGCTGACGCTGGGCGTGGTGCTGGTGAACGGCTGGACGGATGCGCCCAATGCCATCGCCACCTGTGTTTCCACCCGCGCGATGAGCGCGCGCAGCGCCATTTTAATGGCGGCTGTCTTTAACTTCCTGGGCGTTCTGGTGATGACCATGGTGAACGCCAGCGTCGCGGCCACCATCTACAACATGGTGGATTTCGGCGGCAACACCGCAGACGCGCTGACGGCGCTGTGCGCGGCGCTCGTAGCCATCGTGGCATGGGCCACGGCCGCCTGGTGGTTCGGCATCCCCACCAGCGAGAGCCACGCCCTGATCGCCGGGCTGTCCGGTGCGGCCATCGCGCTGCACGGAGGCTTTGCGGGCATCAACGGCGGCGAATGGATCAAGGTCCTGTACGGCCTGGTTCTGTCTACTCTGCTGGGCTTCGCATTCGGCTGGGCCGCGGCCAGGCTGGTGGAGTTCCTGTGCAAAAACATGGACCGGCGGCGCACCACGGGCTTTTTCGGCGGCGCACAAATCGCGGGCGGCGCGGCTATGGCGTTCATGCACGGCGCACAGGACGGCCAAAAGTTTATGGGCGTTTTCATGCTGGGCATCTTTCTGGCCAACGGACAGGACAACGTCACCAATTTCCAGATCCCGCTGTGGCTGATGGTATTGTGCAGTGCCGTAATGGCTCTGGGCACTTCCATCGGCGGCTACCGCATCATCAAGGCTGTGGGCATGGATATGGTGAAGCTGGAAAAATACCAGGGCTTTGCCGCCGACATGGCGGGCGCGGCCTGCCTGCTGCTTTCCTCGCTGACTGGCATCCCTGTTTCAACAACGCACACCAAGACCACCGCCATTATGGGCGTGGGCGCGGCGCGGCGGCTGTCCAGCGTGAACTGGGGCGTGGTAAAGGAAATGGGGCTGACGTGGGCGCTGACGTTCCCCGGGTGCGGGGCCATTGGCTTTTTGATGGCACGGCTGTTCATGTGGCTGTTCTGAGAATAGGAAGGAGAACGTGAAAATGGCACGAAAAAAGGAAACGGATTATTTTGAGGCCTTTGTGGGCGGCGTAAATTCCGCCTGCGCTGCGGCGGACATGCTTTGCACGGTGTTTGACCACTATGAGCCGGAGGCGCTGCCCGGGCATATCGAGGCTATGCACAAAATCGAGCACTCGGCCGATATCGCAAAGCACGGCACGATGGAACAGCTTGTGCGTGAGTTCCTGCCCCCCATTGACCGGGAAGATATCATGGAGCTTTCCGGCACCATCGACGACGTGACAGACAGCATTGAGGATGTTCTGCTGCGGCTGTATATGTTCAATATCCGCACGCTGCGGCCCGAGGCGCAGGCTTTTGCACAGGTCATCGCAGACTGCTGCGCCGCACTCAAGACCATGATGGAGGAGTTTCCCAATTTCCGCAGATCCAAGACCATCCACACCCAGATCGTTGAGATAAACGGCCTGGAGGAGCAAGGCGATAAGCTGTACACAGACGCCATGCACACGCTGTACGCGGATGCCAGCACGCCCGTGGACGTGATGGCTTGGACGGCGCTGTTCGACCGCCTGGAAAAATGCTGCGACAAATGCGAGGATGTGGCCGATGTTGTGGAGCGCGTCATCCTGAAAAACAGCTGAGGCTGCAGCTTTATGATAAACGGAAAGGGCCTGTGCGGTTTTCCACCGCGCAGGCCTCTTTTGTTGAAAACTTTTCATTCCTTTCATCCGGCTTTCCGCCGCATGCATCAGTATTCTCTCCGGCTGTTTTCATCCCGTGTACGGGAAGCGCGGTACTGGCCCAGCAGGCCGTCGTATTTTTTGCCGCTGATGCGGTAATACAATTCGAACCCCAGCGTCATTGTCAGAAGCACCGCCAGGAAAATCAGGGAAAACAGCGCCCATGCGCCCGGCTGCGCTGCGGGCAGCCAGCCGAACCCGGCGGCAATGGCCGAAAGCACCGCCAGATACGGCACTGCAAATACGAACAGCCGCAGCGTATAGCGCAGCCTTTTGATAACAAGCTCTGTAAACGCGACGATCTGCAGCACGCCGCCCGCCAGCGACAGCAGCAGAAACGAAAACAGGTAGTTATCGGGCAGACCGCCCCAGCCGAAGACCAGATCCAGAACGGCATACACGCACATAGTGGCCGTAAAAATATAGCATGCGGCCGTCTTTACAGGCATTACGATATCAAAAAATTTTTTCACAGCAAACACTCCTTTTCCGGTATAGGGCTCACAGCCCCAACTTTGCCTTGAGGGCAGGCACATACTGGCGCGACGCCACCACCACCTCGCCGTTGGACATCGTCACCCGCATTCGCCCGCCGAAGTCCGGACGCAGCGCCGCCACATGGGCAAAATTTAGCAGCACCGATTTACCCGCGCGCACAAAATCCCGCGCGGCAAGCTGCTCCTCCAGTTCGTACAGGCGCAGGGGCGTTTCATATACGGCGTCCGCTGTATAAAGAAACGTCTTTTTGTCCGCCGTGTCGGCATACAGCACGTCTGCCGCCGCCAGAACGTAGGTGGCGCCGTCCCTTTCTCCGGTGAGCTTCGCGTCGTAAACGCGCAGGCGCGCCAAAAGTGAAAGCACTGTGTCGTCAAGCTGCCTGCAGCGCACCACCACCTCGATGTCCGCGCAGGCCGGGTCCTCACAGATACGGATGTTCAACAGCCCCTCCCCCTTTGTTTGTGTTTATCCCGCGGCCGCATCTTTATGATACACACCCCGGCCCGCCGCTGCAAGCGCTCCGGAGCAAGCTGCGCAAAACAGGCCCTCACCTGCACAAAAAAGGCCTGCCGCGCAGGCTTGCCGCCGCAGAACAGATGTGTTACCATGAAGAAAACATGCAGGGGAAGTGCTTTTTTGAAAGAAAACAAATACGATGACAGCGTATTTTTCGAGCAGTACAGCCATATGCCCCGTTCCGAGCAGGGGCTTTCCGCCGCAGGCGAATGGCCGGCACTGAAAGCGCTGCTGCCGGAGCTCGCCGGCAAGCGCGTGCTGGACCTTGGCTGTGGTTTCGGATGGCATTGCCGGTACGCGGCCGAGCATGGCGCGGCCCGTGTGCTTGGGACGGACCTTTCCCAACGCATGCTGGAACGCGCCCGCGCCATGACCGACAGCCCCGTCGTGGAATACCGGCGCGCGGCCATTGAGGATACGCGGCCCGCCCCTGCGGCCTGGGACGTCGTTCTCAGTTCACTGGCGCTGCATTATGTGGAAGATTACGCGGGCGTGTGCCGCATGGTCTGGGACGCGCTGTCCCCCGGCGGATGGTTTATTTTTTCGGCGGAACATCCGGTGTTCACGGCCCAGGGGCCGCAGGACTGGCAGAGGGACGCAGGCGGCGCCCCGCTGCACTGGCCCGTGGACCGATACTTTGAGCAGGGACCCCGGGACGCGGTGTTTTTAGGCGAGCATATGCGCAAATACCACCGCACCGTTACGGGCTATGTGCAGCCGCTTCTGGCGCGTGGCTTCGCGCTGGAGGCGCTGGTGGAGCCGCAGCCTGCGCGGGAGATGCTGGACGCCGTGCCCGGTATGGCCGACGAGCTGCGGCGGCCGATGATGCTCATTCTCAAAGCGCGCAAGCCGCGGCGGAGCGGACGAGAACAGGAATAAGTCATAACCACCGGCGAATGAACTGTTCCAGAAGAAAAAGACAGAAATAAAACCACCATTGATAGGATAAAGAAGGATTAGACAAACAGGCGTCGTTTTTGGAAAGGAGAGAGCTTGGAGTAAAGCTGAATGCGTTCATGGTTGTAAAAAGCGATATAACTATCAATGAGCGTTTGTGCTTCGCGGATGGTCTCCGTCTTGAAAAGACGAATGCATTCGGATTTGAGAATGGAAAAGAAATTTTCTGCCATAGCATTGTCGTATGGGTTCGCCCGTCTTGACATAGACGGAGTAATGCCGTATTGTGTAGTTAGGGCAAAATAGCTTTGAGAAGCATATTGAAAGCCTTGGTCACTGTGGAGTAGCAGCTCTGCAGTGACCTCTTCTTTTTCTATTGCCGTGCGGATCGTATCCAGCACCAGTTTGATACTTTGGCGGGTGCTGGTTTTGTAGGCGACGATGCTTAAGTCAAACAAATCGCGGATGACGGAAAGGTAAAGAGTTCCCTGCTTGGTTGGAATATAACTGATATCGGTTACCCATTTTTGATTGGGTCTGTCAGCATAGAAATTGCGATTCAACAGATTCGCATAAGTTCGTGTTTCCCCTGCCGGTGGTTTCCTTACTCAAGAAAAATATGCGGCGGCCGGGTTCCGGCCGCCGCATATTCATATCTCTTTCTGTTCCGCCGCCAGCGCGCGCTGTGCCGCGCGGTAGGCGCTGGGCGTCTGCCCCGCTTTTTTCTTGAACACCTTCGTAAAATAGTTCACGTCTGAAAAGCCCACCGCCGCGGCAATCTGCCCAATGGGCAGCTGCGCGCGCCCGCGCAGCAGGCGCTTGGCCTCCGCAATGCGCTTTTCCGAAACATATTCCGGCAGGCTTTTGCCCACCTCGCGGTTGAATTGGCTGGAAAGATAGCTGGCGTTCACACCCAGCTGCCGGGCAATGGCCTCCAGCGAAATGCCCTCGGCCAAATTGAATTGCACATAAGTGAGCATGCTTCGCACATTGGGGGAATAGCTGGCCATGGAACGCGTCTGCGCCAGACGACAGTAATCCTCCACGATCTCCCGCCGCATGGGATAAAGGTCGGCCTCCTGCTCCACCGCCTCGATGCGCATGGCCCATTTGGCGCTGATTGCGTCGATATAAAACGGATGCACCTGCGCGGCCTCCACAGCCTTGCGCATCAGCGTATTGAGCACGATGAACAGGTTTTTCCGGTTGCGCAGCTTATTGGGCACCCGCTCCAGCCGCAGAGTTGTCTCCTCCACCATGTCGGCGGCGCGCATATCGCCGCGGGCCACCGCTTCCATAAGCCTGCGCTCTCCCTCATACCGCCGTGCAATGGCGTCTGCGCGCACCTGCATGGAATCCTCCTCAAATACGGGACAGGGGGACGGGTCCTCCGGGGAGATATCCCGGCTGCTGAAAGCGCTGGACGCAAGGCTCTCGCCGTACACGCCCGCCGCCAGTACGCCCAGTGCGGCGCGCACCTTGCCGCGGCTCAGCGTGGGAAGGTCTCTGTAATAAACGCCGTACTGTTCTTTCAGGCCCAGCGGCACGCCCTGGGACGCCAGAATCTCCTCCAGCTGCGCGCCGTCCGCCCGCTCGGGCAGATAGGGACCGATGAGCACGAAGCCGTCCCCTTTCCAAAGCGCCAGCGCCGTGAAGCATATGCCGAAAGGGGTTTTGATCTCGCACGGGATGCCGGGAACACAGTCGAACAGGACGCCGCCGAACAGCACCTCGTCGTAGCTTTTTGCCACGGCGGACGGGATGCGCGCGCGGTCCAGCGAATCGCTTGGCGCCAGCTTGCGCGTCAGATAAGTAAAATTTGTATTGAGCAGAAGATGCACAAGCTCCACATAAGGGGTCAGACGCTCCAGCACTTCCATGCACAGTTCCTCCCGATATTGTATTTCGTGGTTTCAGTATAGCACAGTTTCGCAAGATATGTCATTGACTTATCCGATTTTCTTTGTTAATTTTAAATAAAATCGAAAGATTTTTCAGGTTATTTTTTACCAATTCGCAATCACTCTTCTTTTGGTGCAAGGCTGCACAAAATAATCAATCGGAACAAAACAAAAAGAAAGGATCTGATCGAATGCCCGTGGATATGCGTGCAAAGCCCTATTACCTGGATGACGAGGCTGTGCAGTGGGTGGAGGACACCATCGCCTCGATGTCGCTTGAGGAAAAGATCGGCCAGCTGTTTTTCAACATGGGTTCCTCCCGCACCGAGGAATATTTGAAAATGACCGTTGACAAATACCACATCGGCGGTATCCGCTACAACCCCGGCACCGCGGCCGAGGTGCATGAGCAGAACCGTATTCTGCAGGAAAATTCCAAAATTCCTCTCATCATCGCCTGCAATACCGAGAACGGCGGCAACGGTGCGTGCAGCAACGGCACAATGATCGGCGCACAGACAAAGATCGGCGCGACGGGCGACGCAAAATACGCCAAAGCGCTTGGCAAAATGGCCAACACGGAGGCCGCGGCCATCGGCTGCAACCTCAGTTTCGCTCCGGTTTCCGATATTTACTACAACTGGCACAACCCCGTCGTCGGCCTGCGCACCTACGGCAACGATCCGCAGCGCGTGATGGAAATGACCCAGGCCTACATGGAGGGCGCGCACGAGGTGCCCGGCTTCTGCTGCGCGGCCAAGCACTTCCCCGGCGACGGCCTGGATGACCGTGACCAGCATGTTGCCAACAGCGTCAACACCTTTTCCTGCGAGGAATGGGACGCCACCTTCGGCAAAATCTACGCAAACCTCATCGACAACGGGCTGGAGGCCATCATGGCCGGACATATCATGCTTCCAAGCTATACCCGTGCCATGAACCCGGACATCAAGGACGACGACATCATGCCGGCCACGCTGTCTAAGGAGTTGCTGACGGACCTGCTCAAGGGCAAAATGGGCTTCAATGGCATGGTGCTCACAGACGCCAGCCATATGGTGGGCCTCACCTGCCGCATGAAGCGCAGCGACATGATCCCCGCCGCCATTGCCGCAGGCTGCGACATGTTCCTGTTCTTCAACGACATGGACGAAGACTTCGCCTCCATGATGAACGGTTACAAAAACGGCGTCATCACCGACGAACGCCTGGACGACGCCCTGCACCGCATCCTGGCGCTGAAAGCCCACATGGGTCTGCACAAAAAGGCACGGACAGAGCTTGTTCCCCCCGCCGCCGAGATGGAAAGGGTTATCGGCTGCGCCGCGCACAGGGCCATGCAGAAAGAAATCTCCGAGCATGCGCTGACGCTGGTGAAATACAAGGACGCGGACGTGCTGCCCATGACGCCGGAAAAGTACAGGCGCATCATGATCGTGTACGTCACCGGGCTGGAGGCCAAAGGCCTGGGCGGCGCGATGAAAAAGCTGATGGGCGGCGGCAAAAACGCAGCCGAGAGCCTGAAAGAAAAGCTGGAAGCCAAAGGCTTTGAAGTAACGCTGTACGAAAGCCCGATGGACAAGATTCAAAAGCGCATCGCCGCGGGCGAAAAAGTGGATTTCAACATCTACTTCGCAGGCAAGGATACCATTGCGGATTTTGTGGGCGCACAGGATCTTATCATCACACTTGTGGACGTGGCCGGCGGCTTCCAGGCCGTAGCGCGCCCGGGCTTCGGCATGACAAAGGGCGGCGGCGAGATCCCCTGGTATGTGTTCGAGCTCCCTGTTATCGTCATCGGCTGCCAGCAGCCGACGATCCTGGCGGACATTCCCCAGGCCCGCACCTATATCAACACCTACGATTCCGCTCCCGCTACGCTGGATGTGCTGGTGGACGAGCTGATGGCCGGGCCGGAAGCTTTCAAGGGCAAAGACCCCATCGACAGCTTCTGCGGCATGTGGGACACGCATCTGTGAATCTTTTGGAAAAAAGCGCGCGGGCATAATGCGGCCCGCGCGCCTTTCCTGCTTTCCGGCCCCTGCAACCATATGAACCTTTCAAATCCAAGGAGGAAGATTATGTCTGAAAATCCGTTCTCCGCGTTCACTCCAAAAAAAGAATGGCTTGTGTGCGTGGATTCCGACGGCTGCGCCATGGACACCATGGATTCCAAGCACCATCAGGCCTTCTGCCCACAGCTCATCCGTGTGTACGGGCTGGAGGAATACGCCGGGCTCATCACCCCCCACTGGATGGAAGTGAACCTGTACAGCCGCACCCGCGGCGTGAACCGCTTTAAAGGGCTTGCCGCCACGATGCGCATGCTGGCGGAACACGGCGTGCGTGTCCCCGGCGCGGACGAGCTGTGCACCTGGGTGGAAAAGGCCCCCAAGCTTTCAAACCCGGCGCTGGAGGAAGCCGTTGCGGCCGGCGGCGGCGCGGGCCTGCAAAAAGCGTTGGAATGGAGCCGCGCCGTCAACGCGGCCATCGCCGCCATGGGCGATGATTCGCGGCCGTTTCCCGGCTGCAGAGAGGCCCTGGCGGCGATCCATGTGCTGACGGACACCGCCGTTGTTTCCAGCGCCAACAGCGAGGCTTTGGCGGAAGAATGGACGCGCCACGGTCTTGTCCAGCATATGGACGTCGTTCTGGGCCAGGACGCAGGCACCAAAGAGGCCTGCCTTTCGGCGCTTTCTGCCAAGGGCTATGCGCCGGGCCATGTGCTGATGGTTGGCGACGCCCTGGGCGACCTTGCCGCCGCGCAGCACGCAGACGCGCTGTTCTATCCCATTCTCGTAGGCAAGGAAAAAACGAGCTGGGAGCGCCTTGTCTCCGAAGCGCTGCCCCGTTTCCTGGCGGGCACTTTTGCGGGTGCATATCAGGAACAGCTTCTGGCCGAGCAGCGGGAAATTCTGAAATAAGCCTTTGACTCCGCACCGCAAAGCCTGCGCTTTCCGCGGCCCGGAAAATATGGCTCTCAGGCCATGTATCGTTGAAAACAGGCTTAACACAGTATTTCCTCTGTTCCTTCTCATAAAATATTCAACCCTGCTTCACTAAATTTTTAAAGGGTCATTCGGAGAAATTTTTATTGCGGAATAATGAAGAATGCCCGGCCCCGTGCTGCTTTACGGGGCCGGGCATTCTTTTTTTACAGTTATTTTGGGCTGCTTACGCCCGGTCCGCCGCTTTCCGCGCGCAAACGGCCGCCGCGCACAGCGCAAGGGCGTTCAGCGCCAGCGTCACGCACAGCAGCACGGCCGATGCGAACGCAGCCGCCTGCGCCGTATCCAAAAAAGCTCCCACATCCTCAATGCGCGAAAGATGCGCATGATAACGCAATTGAAGATACAGCGCCGCCGCACAGGCGGCAAAGCTGACGCATACCAAAGGCAGCGCCGGATGCAGCGCGCGCGGCCGGGCCGCCGTGCGGATCATCGCCGCCACGGGCAGCATCCAGGCCAAAAGGCCCAAAGCCAGGCTGGCAAGGTTCATCCAGCCCGCGCCGATCCCTGCAAAAAATTCCATTGTGTGCTCCTTTCCCGCGCCGCAGGAAAGATTGCACCGTCACCGCTCCTCAATGGTATAAGTGAACTCGTACTGCTTCTGCAGCGCTTTCACCTTATCCTCGTTGTCTTCGATGAACGTGGGCGTATAAACGGATTTTCCCTCTTTCTTATACGCCTCCATGATCTCCTGCAGCTTGTCCCAGCATTCGTCTTTCTTTTCGTAATCCTCCGCGAGGTTGATGATGAATTCGCGGTGTTTGGGAATGCGTGCCTTCATGTCGTTTCCTCTCCTTTGTCATTCAATGAAATGCCAAAGGAAATTGTACGCAAAAAGCGCGCCTGCGTCAAGTGTGCGGCCGCCGCGCGGCCGTCAGAAATGCATTTCGTAGTAATACCAGCCGCTGCGCAGCCTCTCGGTGTAATACCAGTTGTCCCCCTCCGTTTCTTCCCAGCACCAGCCCGCGCCCGACGGAGCGAGCGTCATATCCCCTGTGCCGCCGAAGCCCAGCGGAACATCCCCGGGCGAATAATAGAAACCATTATAGCTTGTCTGGGATGCAAAGCCCGAGACCCCGCATTCAAACTGTACCTGTCCGGTACGGCTGTCATAAGAGATGCGGTCCACTCCCGGATATTCTGCGTCACCGGCGGCGCCTGCCAGAGCGATCTCACCCGCCAGCGCCTCCAGCGCCTGTACGTCCCGCTCCACCAGAGCCGCCACCGACGCCTGTGAAGCAAGCCCGCAGGCCGTAAGAAAAAGCACCAGGCAGCAAACAGCCGCAGAGCAAAGCTTTTTCCTCATATTTCTTTCCCCCTTTTTCGCGCATTGTACATCCAAACCCGATGGGGCATGTCCCGGCGGCAAAATGTGGGCCATGATTTCGGTCCGCAGGCGTGCTTGACGATGCCATGCGCAAAACTGCTCTTTTCGGAGCGGTATTTTGTTACACGAGGGGGCGCAGCTCCTGCTCCATCACGTCCGGGTCCAGCGTGCCCGCCTGTACACGGGCGGCATTATAAGTGCTGATGCCGTCCCCCACCGGCAGCACACACAACAGCGCAAACAGCACTGCACCCAGAAACACCGCGACGCGCACCAACGCCACAGTGCGGAACTGCCGCAGGATGACGCACACGAATACGCAGGCCATCCAGACCAGAAACACGCTTGCAAGCACGCGCTTCACTGTCAGGCCGTAAGCCGCGATATAAAGCGCCATTTTTGCAGCTGCCGTGGCCAGCAGCAGCAGCGTCAGCGCCGAAAGCGCGGTATTGCATACCCGCAGCAGACAGTTTTCCGCAGCCTGCGCACGGCTCATCACATTGGCGGCCAGCAGAATAACGATGTTGATGGCCGCCACACGGCACAATTCAAAAAAGCCCTGACGCGCATACTCGGAATAAGAAAATCCCTCAGGCAGTGCGCCCCAAAATGCGCCGAACAGATATTTCGCCTGCATGGAGATAAACAACAGATACACCGCGCACAGCACGAACAAAGCCGTAAGGACTGTGGAGCGGGGCGCGAACCGCAGGCCCCGCTGCACCGCGCACACCTCCTTTTTGTCGTAAACACAGGCGCGGCGGCCGCGCACGGCGCCATATACAAGGCCATACAGGTACAGAGCCGTGGGCAGCGCAAAAAACACTTTCACGACAAACTCCGTCCAGGAATCCCTCCAGCCGGAAAACCATGCGGCAAGGCGGCCTACAAAACCCGAAAGCAGCGATGCAAAGCCGTCATCTGCCGCCATCAGCAGCGGCAGCACGAAGCACAGGCACAGCAGCGCCAGCGCCACGCCGCCCAGCACCCCCAGCAGGCGTTTGCCCCGGCTTCGCTCTCCCGGCTCAGAACGGGCCGCGCGCACACGGCGGCCAAGCCCTTTCAAGCCAAAAACAAACGCCGCAGGCAGACGCATGAAGTTGCCCCAGGGCAGAACAAACAGAGCGTTGAGCACGTCCAGCGGCAGCCAATTAGAGGTCTTTCCACTTTTCAACAGACGGCCCGTGGCGCTCAGCGTCCAGTATTCCGCTGTGAACAGCAGCGCGCCGTAATGGACGGCTCCCAACAGTCCGCCGCCGTAGGGCAGTGCATAGCCAAGCCCCAGGCAAAGCAGTACCGCCAGCCAGAACCAGCTTTCCCGGGGCGGGCGCAGCTTTGCAAGATACACATAAGCCAGTACCGCGCCCGCAAAAAGTGCCGTGAACAGAGCGGTGCCCGTGCCCGCATTGCCGAACCACCGCCAGCCGCTCCAGAGCTGAAGCTCCCAGAACAGCCAGCCCACGGCCAGGAAACCACAGGCAAACGCCGCGTCCACTCCGGTGAAGCCGGGCGTCTTTTCTGTCCGGCCGACGGCGGAACCCCCGTACTGACCGGGCGCACCAAGCGGTGCGGCGGCCTCCTGCACGGCATTCTCCTGCGCCGCGGGCTTCACGGCCCTTGAAAACGGCGCACTTTTACAAGGCGGGCACGGCATGCCCGCCGTCTTTTTCTCCTGTTCCATTTTGTCAGTCCTCCGTGTAGTCTAAAATGTCCGCCGGCTTGCAGTCCAACGCCTTGCACAGCGCCTCCAGCGTGGAAAAACGAATGGCCTTCGCCTTATTGTTTTTGAGGATGGAGAGATTCGCGGGCGTGATGCCGACGCGTTCGGCCAACTCTCCCGCACTCATTTTCCGGCGCGCCATCATCACGTCGATGTTCACCACAATGGGCATTTCGGCACGTCCTTTCTCAAATCGTATAGTCGTTTTCATCTTTGAGCCGAACCGCCTCGGCAAAGACATTCTTCACCACGCGCAAAATCAGGCCAACAAATGCCGCAGCCGCGCTGACGATGAGGAACGGCATATAGTACAGCGCACTGAACAGACATACCAGCCCGGCCGCGATGCAGCACCAGGACAACAGGCGCAGGATGGAGACGTTCTCCGGGATAAAAACCTCGCCCTCGCTGATGTTGCGCAGCAAACGCCACAGGCCGTACAGTGCCGCAGCGGCGGGCACGGCCGCCGTATAGGTGCTGACGAGGAACAACTCGAATTTTCCGGCCAGATCCTGCACGCGCAGACGGATGAGCAGCCGGAACAACCATGGTGCACCGATGCAAACTCCTGCCAGAATGAGCATAAAAAGGCAGACGCAGAATTTGGAAAGCTTGACACTTTTGTCTTTGTTCCAGTTCATAACGATTCCTCCACCGATTGTCGTTGGGGTCAGTATATCATAGTATTTTCTGAAATACAAGTATTTTTTATTGTTTATCAATATATTTTTATTCTTGTTCGATTTTTTGACGTTTTTCCTGCCCGGTATACCGGAGCTCAAAGATTGAAAAATTCTTTTAGGCGAAGTGTTTTCCACACAGCAGCGGCCGTATGTTGAAAACTTTCCGAACATTTTCTGCGGGACGTCCTGCGCTTTCGCCGGTGCTGTTGTGCGAAGAGGAGGCCCGATTGAACGGAAGGGGGTGTTCAGTCTACGATTATTTTTTCTTCAACCGTTTCTGATGCTCTTTGCTCCAAAAGTAAATAAGCAGCGGCCAATAAAAAAGCCTTGTCCGTTTCACAAACAGGCGCGGTCTTTTGGGAAGAAAAAATTTTCAGTTTCAGCGACGATGGCCTGAGTTTGTTTCCGTGTCCGGCGGACGCGGAAAAACGAAAGTTTTCAACATGCGGCCGCTGCTGTGTGGAAAACCTTCCCGGTACGAAAAAACGCTCCTTTCTGAAAACAGAAAGGAGCGCCGATGGCAGTTATATGCGCTTACAGTTCGATTTTGCCGTACAGAGGCAGATCCGCGCCGTCGTTGATGGTCTCAGTGCGCTTGGGTACCGTGGGCGCGGCGCTTGGGTCGCGCGGGCGGTCCGCAAATTCACGGGCCGGAGTGCTGGTGCGGGCCGCGTATTCCCCGTCTTTGCGGGGCGGGCGCGGGCCGCGCGCGCCGTCACGGCCGCCGCGTCCTGCGGGGCGGCCGCCCTTGCCGCCTTTGCCGCCGCGGTTATCCCGCGGGGGGCGGGCGCTGGGATTGGTGCTGGAAATAACAACACGGCGGTTTGCGCCCTCACCGATGGACTCGCTCTTTACGCCCTCCATCTCGCTGATGGCGGAATGGATGATGCGGCGCTCATAGGGATTCATGGGCTCCAGCGTGTGGCCGCGGCCCGTGCGGGCCACCTTCGCGCCGATGCGCTTTGCCAGCGCTGTCAGGTTTGCCTCGCGCTTGGAGCGGTAATGGTTGATGTCCAGACCGATCTTCATGTAGTCGCCGCCCGCGCGGTTTGCCACAAGGCTTGTGAGGTAGCTCAGCGCTTCCATCACTTCGCCCCGGTGGCCGATCAGCGTACCGGCGCTCTCGCCCTCAACCTTCAGGATGGTGGCCTCGCCCTGTTTGACGGGCGTGATGGTCAGGCCCTGCGCACCCATTTTTGCGCAGATCTCCTTCAGATACTCCACCGCTTCGCGGGCCTTAGGGCTCTGCTCCAGGTCGATGGGCTCCTCAACAGGCCCTGCAGCGGGCTGCTCCGGCTGTGCGGCAGGGGCCCCGGCCTTGGGGGCGTCCGGCGACTCGGCTGCTTTCGGCGCGGCCTTTGGCAAAGGCTTTTCTTCCTTGGGCGCCGGCGCCTCAGGGACTTCCTCATCCTCCACATAGGCGCGCACCTTGGCCGGGATGCTCTTGAACAGCCTGCGCTGGGGCAGCTCCAGCACTTCAATGCCCGCCTCTTCGGCGCTTACGCCCAACTCGGCCAGCGCCAGCTCGGTGGCGTCCTCCACCGTTCTGCCTGTTTTGATCACTTCACGCATGGAAATATCCCTCCTTGAAAGCCCGGGGGCTTATTCGTCTTTGTAGCGTTCTTCGTCCAGCTCACGGGCGCGGGCAAGGCGGATGCGCGCAAGCTCTGCTTCGCTTACTTCCTTTACCTGTTCCCTGCCGTCGTCTGTGGTCACTTTTACCTGTTTCTTTTTCTTCTTTTCCGCGCGTTTTGCTTCTATTTCCGCCTGGACCTGCTTTTTCATCTCTTCAGGGTCGTACATTTTCTTCAGGATAATGGACTGTACGAGCATCACAACGTTGGAAGCGGTGTAGTACAGAGAGAAGCCGACCGGCACCGTAAAGCCAAAGTACACGAACATCAGGCTCATGATCCAGGGCATCCACTTCATGGCGCCCTGCATCTCCTGTCCGCTCATCTTCATGGTGATGATCTGGGAAAGGATCATCGTCACCACCGAGAGGATGGGGATGATCATCAGCATCAGGCTGGCCGCGTCAAAAGCAAAATGGGGCACCCGGGAAAGGTCGATGCCCAGGAACATAAAGTTAAAATCGCTGATGCTGGCGATCTGGTCCGCGCTGAACACACTGGAAAACACGTCCGGCGAGGATTTGACCGCGTTGATGATGTCGTTCTGAACCGTAAAATTGTTTGCCATCAGGTTCATGCCCAGTGCGCTGTTCGCAAGCTCCACGGCTTTGTCGATCAGTTCCTTTGGCACACGCAGGATGTACTGCAGCGGACGGTAAACAACTTCGATGAGGCCGAAAAGCACCAGAAAGTTCACAGCCATGGGCAGGCAGCCCGCCGTCATGGACATGCCCGTCTCCTGCTGGAACTTCATCAGTTCCTCCTGCTGGCGGTTCTTGTCATTGGCCCATTTTTTCTGTATCTCCTGCATCATGGGCTGATATGCCGACATCCGGGCCGTGCTCTTCTGCTGCTTGACGCTGAGCGGGAACATCAGGATCTTCGTGAGCAGCGTGAAGATGATGAGCGTCCAGCCGTAGCTCGGGATCAGCTTGTAGATCCATTCCATAATGATGCCGAGAAGGGGTGCGAGGAAACCTAAGAAATTCATATTCGCTGTCCTATTCTGCCCTGCGCCCGGGCGTTTTTTTATGTGAAGTGGGACGCGCCGTGCGCATGCGGCGCGTATTTCGGTGTCCGTGCGGAAAGCGGCGCAGCCTCATTCCTTATTCCCTCTCCCCACCATCCTCAGCCGGAGCCTGTCCGGGCCGCAGCGGAGTGGGCGGGTCATTGCGCCATTTTCCCTTTGGGGGAACCGGGTCCAGCCCCGGCCTGCCGAAGGGGTTGCAGCGCAGAATGCGCCAGGCTGCCAAAAGGCTGCCTTTGAGCGCGCCGTGCACCCGCAGCGCTTCGATGGCATAAGCCGAGCAGGTGGGATAAAAGCGGCAGTTATCACCCAAAAGCGGCGAAATAAATTTTTGATAGCCTTTTATCAGAAAAATGAGAAAGCGCTTCACCATAAACTCATTCCTGCACAAGGCCGGCGGCGCGCAGCTGCCTTTCCAGTGTTTTCGCCACCTGTGTGCTTTTCAGGCGCGGTGTCTGGCCGCGGGCCACCAGCACCAGGTCGTACCCGCCCACGTCCGGCGGCAGCACCTCGTACAGCGCGGCCCGCAGAACGCGGCGCGCGCGGTTGCGCGTTACGGCGTTGCCTATTTTTTTGCTTGCGGTGATGCCCACGCGCGTGCGGCCCAGACGATTTTTGTTCACATACAGCACCACATGCGGGTGCACGAACGATTTTCCGCGCGTGTATGCGCGCGCGAACTCATTGTTGCGTGTCAGGGGATGATAACGCATGGGTAAGGCCCTTTCATTTCATGGTATACGCAAAAAGGCCACCTGCCAGTGGCCTTGCTTCACGGCGGCGCCGCAGGGCGCGCCGTTTTCTTTTTTCCGCATCCCGGTCGGGACGCAGACGCATTTGCGCGGGCCGGCAGAAACGCCGGCCCGAACGCTGCTGAGCGCCGCCTTCTCAGGCAGCCAGCTTCGCGCGGCCTTTGGCGCGGCGGGCGGCCAGGACCTTGCGGCCGTTGCTGCTCTTGCTGCGGGCCAAAAAGCCGTGCTTTGTGGCGCGGTGGCGCTTCTTGGGCTGGAATGTACGTTTCATAAAAAAAGCTCCTCCCTGATGGAACCACAACATCTTGTAGTACCGTCTCTGCTCTTGTCTAGAAAGCCGTCTCTGCTGGCAGAGACAGCCTTGCAACATAAGAGTATAACCGAAAAAGCGGCTCTGTGTCAACACTTTTCTGCCTTTTTCCACCCGCCTGCATCCGCCGCCGGGGGACACGCGCGGTTTTTTCCGTCCGCATGTTTCAAACAGACCGCGTGCGGCAACGCTATCAGGGTATTCTATATTGTAAATAAAGTAATGTAGAGGAAAGAATTGTTCTGTATGAAAAAATGTGATATAATCTTATCAATATTGCATTGAATTGTTTGGGAGTTGTTTTTCATACTATGAGTTCATTCGACGAGGTTTTCGCCGCTGTAAAGGAGTACTGCAAGGAACGCCTTGTGCTGGCGACTTACAATCTTTTCATCGACGGCATCGAGCCAGTGTCCTTTGAGGGCAGTGTGGCCACGCTTTCCGTGCGCTCGGATTTTGTAAAGGGCATCGTGGAGACGCGCTATAAGGACCTTTTGCGTGAGGCGTTCAAGGAATTGCTGGGTTTTGACATCGATGTGGAGCTCACCATCCCGGCGCCTGTCGAACAGGCGCCCGCCGAGGTGCCCGGCGGCGGCAATTATGAATTTACGTTTGAAAACTTCATCGTCGGCTCCACCAACAAGTTTGCCCACGCAGCCGCGCAGGCCGTTGCGGCGAACCCATCCGGCGCTTATAACCCGCTGTTCATCTGGGGCGGTTCGGGCCTGGGCAAAACGCACCTTCTCGGCGCCATCCAGTTTGAAATCCATAAAAATTTCCCGGATTATAACATCGTATACGTGGACGGTGAAAAATTTACCAACGAGATCATCAGCGCCATCCACGACAACACCACGGCGGAATTTCACAACAAATACCGCGCGGCCGACGTGCTGCTGGTGGACGATATCCAGTTCATCGGCGGCAAGGAATCCACGCAGGAGGAATTTTTCCACACCTTCAACACGCTGTATAACGCTGGCAAGCAGATCGTGCTTGTCAGCGACCGTCCCCCAAAGGAGATCAAGAGCCTGGAGGAGCGCCTGCGCACCCGTTTCGAAATGGGCCTGACGGCGGACATCCAGCCGCCGGATTTTGAGACGCGCGTGGCCATCATCCGCCGCAAGGCTGATCTGCTGGGCCTGGAAATGCCGGACGAAGTGGCCGAGTACATCGCCAACCGATTGAAAAACAACATCCGTCAGCTGGAGGGCGCGGTGAAAAAGCTGAACGCCTACCGTAAGCTGGAAGGCATCCAGCCCGTCATCGGCGCGGCTCAAAACGCCATCAAGGATATCCTGAACGAAACACAGCCCGTTCCCATCACCGTGGAGAAAATATTGTCCGAGGTGGCGCGCACTTACAATACGACGGCCGACATGCTGCGCGGGCCGTCCCGGCGCTCCAATGTTTCCAGCGCCCGCAAGGTGAGCATGTATGTAGTGCGGGAGATCACCGGCATGAGCATGGAGGACATCGGCAGCGAATTCGGCGGGCGGGACCACTCCACCGTTGTGTATTCCATCAACGATATGCAGAAAAAGCTGGAAACGGATACCCGCCTGCGGGAGACCGTGGAGGACATCATCAAAAACGTGCGGACCTGACGTAAAATCAGAGCTGCCGGGTCGGATAAGTTTTCAACATAATTTTCAACTTTCAACAATCGTTTTCCACGGCTTTCAAAACCCTAAAATTCTCCGTGTTGAAATCCAACAAAAATTCAACACCGTTTTCACGCCCCAAAAACCTGGAAAAAACCGCGGCGGAATGCGCATGTATCAAACACATTCAACAAATCCACAGCCCCTATTACTACGTCTATTCACATATTTCTCTTTTAGGCTTATTTTTCAAAAATCCAAACAAAGGAGAACTTCCTCATGAAAATGATCTGTGACCGCACCCTGCTGTCTAACGCCGTGGCAGGCGTGTCCAAAGCCGTCACCCAGCGCAGCTCCATTCCGGTGCTGGAAGGCATCCTGATGAAAGCTGAGGGCTTCAGCCTGACGCTTACCGGCTACGACCTGGAAATGGGCATCACCACAAGCATCGAGGCAAACGTACTGGAGCCGGGCGAGGTCGTGCTTTCAGCCAAACTGCTGGGCGACATGGTGCGCCGCCTGTCCAGCAGCGAAGTGGAGATAACCGCCACCGAAACAAACGCCACCACCATCAAGGGCGGCATTACGGAATTCGATATCATGGGTATGAACCCCGGCGACTTCCCCGAGCTGCCCAGCCCCGGCGCGGACCATACGCTGGACCTGGAAACACCCACTTTCCGCGAAATGGTGGAGACCACGCTGTTCGCCGTTTCCCAAGACGACAAAAAACCCGCCCACACCGGCGAACTGTTCGCCATAGAACCGGATAAGCTGACAGTCGTCGCGCTGGACGGCTACCGGCTGGCCATCATCGAAAAACCCGTAAAGGCCGCAAAAGACATCAACATCATCATCCCGGCCAAAACGCTGGCGGAAGCCATCAAGCTGTTCACCGACGACGACGAGGTGGTCCACATTGCGGCCAACCGCCGTTTTGTGGTGTTTTCTTCCCGCACCTACACGGTCATCAGCCGACTGATCGAAGGGGATTTTCTCGATTACAAGCGCGTCATCCCCGAGGGCTATCACACCCGTGTTACCGTGGACGTGCGTGATTTTTCAAATTCCATCGAGCGCGCAAGCCTCATCATCACCGAGCGTCTGAAAAACCCGCTGCGCATCACCTTCGACGGCAACATCACCGTGCGATGTCAGACAACGCTGGGCAAGGTTGTCGACGAACTGGATGCAGAAATTGAGGGTGAACCTGTGGAGATCGGCTTCAACAACCGTTACCTGC
Source organism: Ruthenibacterium lactatiformans (assembly GCF_000949455.1). Taxonomy (GTDB): domain Bacteria; phylum Bacillota; class Clostridia; order Oscillospirales; family Ruminococcaceae; genus Ruthenibacterium; species Ruthenibacterium lactatiformans. The sequence continues at coordinate 38,449 of NZ_JXXK01000011.1, forward strand.
TGGATGCACTGCGGTATTCCCGCTGCGACAAGCTGGTGTTTGAGGTGAGCGGTCCGCTCTCGCCTGTAAAAGTACTGCCCAAGGACGGCGGCGACTTTTTGTTCCTCGTTCTGCCTGTGAGGTTCAAAAATGACTGACCGTATCGTCATCCATACCGAGTTCATCAAGCTGGACGCGCTGCTGAAATACGCGGGCCTGTGTGAAACGGGCGGCGAAGCCAAGTCCGTGGTACAGGAGGGACTCGTCTGTGTGAACGGCGAGACCTGCACCATGCGCGGCAAAAAAATACGCCCGGGCGACCGCGTCTCCTTCGGCGGAAGTGAAATCGAGGTAGCTGGCGCGTGATCCTGAAAGCTCTGGAGGTCGAAAATTACCGCAACATTCCGGCGGCGCGTTTTGAGCCAGGCCGGGAGCTGACCGTCATCTGCGGAAAAAACGGCCAAGGCAAGACAAATCTGCTGGAGGCTGTGTGGCTGCTGACCGGAGGCAAAAGCTTCCGCGGCGCAAAGGATGCGGAACTAATTCGTGAAAATGCCGGATACGCCGTTGCGGAGGGCGAAACGCAGGGCTTTGGCAAAGAGAGCCGCATCCGCGTTTTTGTGGGCGGGCAGCCGGGCGCGCGCAAGGCGCGCACTGTGCGCGTCAACGGCGTGGATTACGGGCGCGCGGCCAACGCGGCGGGAACATTCACGGCCGTTGTGTTCGACCCCGGCCACCTGAGCCTCGTGAAGGGAAGTCCGGAGGGACGGCGGCGTTTTCTGGATGCAGCGTTATGTCAGCTTTATCCGGGCTATGTGACGCTTCTGCGTCGGTATTCCCGGCTGGTGACGCAAAAGAACGCCCTTTTGAAAAGCTACTGGCAGACGCCGGATGCGAACGGTCTGCTGGATGTGTTCGACGAAAAGCTGGCCGAGAGCGGTGCGGCTGTCAGCGCAAAAAGACAGGAATATCTTGCGCTCATCGAGCCGGAGATCACGGGGACATACCGGGACATCGCCAGCGGCAGCGAAACGCTGGCCATTCAGTACGAGCCGTCTTTCGAGCCGGAAAAGGGCCTTGCGCCCGTGCTGCGGGAAAGCCGGGCGCGGGACATCGCGGCAGGCTTCTGTACGGCGGGACCTCACCGGGAGGATTTTTCCATTTCCATCGACGGCCGGGCGGCAAAGGTTTTCGCCAGCCAGGGGCAGCAGCGCAGCGCTGTGCTCAGCCTGAAGCTGGCCGAGGCTGCGGGCGCGCAAAAAATCACGGGCGAGCATCCTGTGATGCTGCTGGACGACGTGCTTTCCGAGCTGGATGAAACGCGGCAGTCTTACCTGCTCAGCCGAATGGAGCACCGCCAGACCATCGTTACCGCCTGTGATCCGGATCTGTTCCGCAGAACCAGCGGCCGGGTATACCGCATGGAGGGCGGCATACTGCACGCGCTGTAAAAGCGCGGCTGCAGCACAAAACGCATCACCCAAAAACGGAGGTTTTTATGTATCTTCATCTCGGACAGGAGAGCATTGTGCGCACCCGGGACATCCTCGGGATATTCGATTTGGACACTGCTTCGCTTTCCCGGCACACCCGCGATTATCTTGCGGCCGCCGAGAAAGCAGGCCGTGTGGTAACTGTGACGGGTGAGCTGCCCAAAAGCTTTATCGTAACTACGGGAGAATCGCCCGCCGTATACATCAGCCAGATCTCCGCGGGCACGCTGAAAAAGCGCAGCGGGTATGTGGACGGCATCAGCAACATCGAAAAATAGGGAGCCGCCGGAAAATAGAGCGGCTCCCAGGTTCCGCGCCGCCGCGGCTTTCTTCGTGTAAAGCCCGCGCCGCGTTTGAAATACCACCTCTTTCCCCGCCCGCCCCCTGTGGCGGACGGCGGAAAAATTATAAGTTTGGAGAATGTGTCATGTCAGAACAGCAACATCCGCAGCATGAATACGACGGCAGCCAGATCCAGGTGCTGGAGGGCCTCGAGGCCGTCCGCAAGCGCCCGGGCATGTATATCGGCTCCACCGGGCCGCGCGGCCTGCACCATCTGGTGTACGAAATCGTGGACAACGCCATCGACGAGGCGCTCGCCGGCTTCTGCGACCATATCGAGGTCAATATCCGGGAGGGCAATATCATCCGCGTAACGGACAACGGCCGCGGCATCCCTGTGGATATCCAGCCGAAATTGGGCATCCCGGCTGTTACCGTGGTATTCACCATCCTGCACGCGGGCGGCAAATTTGGCGGTGACAATTCCGGGTACAAGGTCGCCGGCGGTCTGCACGGCGTGGGCGCCAGCGTCGTTAACGCGCTGAGCGAATGGCTCAATGTCGTGGTGCGCAAGGACGGCGTGGCATACAAACAGAGTTTTAAGCGCGGTGTGGCTGACGCCGACCTGCAGAATCTGGGCCCCACGGACGAACCGAACGGAACGACGGTCACGTTCAAGCCGGACCCTGAGATGTTCGAGGTGCTGGACTACGATTATGACACTCTGAACACACGCCTGCGCGAAGAGGCGTTCTTGAATGCCGGCGTGCGCATCACGCTGACGGACGAGCGCGCCGGGCAGGAAAAGCAGGAGAGCATGTGCTACGAGGGCGGCATCCGCAGCTTTGTGGACCACATCCACCAAAAGCGGCAGCTTGAGGTGCTGCACCCGGACGTAATATATCTGAAGGGGCAGCTTAACGACTCCATCGCCGAAGTGGCGCTTCAGTATAACAACAGCTACAACGAGCTGATCCTTTCCTTTGCAAACAATGTAAACACTCCGGACGGCGGTACCCATGAGGAGGGCTTTAAATCCGCGCTCACCCGTGTGTTCAACGATTTCGGCCGTGAAAAGGGTTATATCAAGGAGAAGGACGACAACCTTTCCGGCTCGGACGTGCGCGAAGGCCTGACAGCCGTCATCAGCGTGAAGCTGACGGAGGCGCAGTTCGAAGGACAGACAAAGGCGAAGCTGGGCAATACCGAGATAAGGGGCCTTGTCTCCGGCATCGTGTACGACAAGCTGAAGGAATTTTTTGAAGAAAATCCGGCGGTGGCAAAGGCCATTTATGAAAAAGCCATGCAGGCCGCCCGTGCCCGCGAGGCCGCCAAAAAAGCGCGCGAGCTGGTGCGCCGCAAGTCTGCGCTGGAAAACAGCCGTATGCCCGGCAAGCTGGCGGACTGCCGTGAGAAGGACCCCACGAAAACAGAAATCTACATCGTGGAGGGCGATTCCGCCGGCGGCAGCGCCAAGATGGGGCGCGATTCCAAAATACAGGCTATCCTTCCGCTGTGGGGTAAGATGCTCAACGTGGAAAAGGCGCGCATTGACAAAATTTACGGCAACGATAAGCTTACTCCTGTTGTGACGGCGCTGGGCTGCGGCTTGGGCGAGGAGTTCGACGTCTCCAAGCTGCGCTACCACAAGGTATTCATCATGGCCGATGCCGACGTGGACGGCAGCCATATCTGCACGCTGCTGCTCACGTTCTTCTTCCGGTATATGCGTCCGCTCATTGAAGGAGGTTATGTGTATATCGCACAGCCGCCGCTGTTCAAGCTGCAGAAGGGCAAGCAGGTACGCTACGCGTACAACGAGCCTGAAATGAGCCAGATCTCCGCCGAGATGGGCCAGGGCACCAAGGTGAGCCGTTACAAAGGCCTTGGCGAAATGAATCCCGAACAGCTTTGGGAGACCACGATGGACCCGGAGCACCGTGTGATCGTGCAGATCACCATCGAGGACGCGATGGCCGCCGACGAGGCGTTCACAATCCTGATGGGCGACAAGGTGGAGCCGCGCAAAGAGTTCATTGAAAGGAACGCCCAGTACGCGAATCTGGATGTCTGACGGCGTGGCCCGTCGGACAATGCCGTATAAAAAGCGCACGGCTGCAGGGCAGCACGGCGCACAAGTGCCTTTGAAAGATAGGAAGATAACATGATTGATAACACGATAACCGAAGGGACGAGGCTCATCGTCCGGGACATCAAGGAGGAAATGGAGTCCGCCTTCATCGACTATTCGATGTCCGTCATCACGGCCCGCGCGCTGCCTGACGTGCGCGACGGCCTGAAGCCCGTGCACCGGCGTATTCTGTACACGATGCACGAGCGCGGCAACGACCCGTCTCATCCCACCAAAAAGTCCGCCGATACGGTCGGCGCGGTGCTGGGCTCGTACCATCCCCACGGCGACGCATCCGTATATGACGCGATGGTGCGTCTGGCGCAGGATTTCTCCATGCGGTACCCGCTTGTGGAGGGACAGGGAAACTTCGGTTCTGTGGACGGCGACCCCCCTGCCGCCTACCGTTACACTGAGGCCCGCATGAGCAAGATGAGCGTGGACCTCATGCGCGATATCGAAAAGGATACCGTGGATTTCGTGCCGAACTTCGACGAGTCCAAGCAGGAACCCAGCGTGCTGCCCTGCCGCGTGCCGAACCTGCTCATCAACGGCTCCAGCGGCATTGCCGTGGGTATGGCCACCAATATTCCGCCCCACAACATGCGGGAGGTCATCGACGGCATCGTCGCGCTGATCCATGACCCGGACATCGACCTGGCCGGCCTGATGGAGCACATCAAGGGGCCGGACTTCCCCACCGGCGGCGTCATTATGGGCCGCAGCGGCATCCGTGCCGCATATGCCACGGGCCGCGGCAAAATCACGCTGCGCGGCCGTGCTGCCATCGAAGAAAAATCCAACGGGCGTTTTCAGATCATCATCACCGAGATCCCCTATATGGTGAACAAAGCGCGCATGATCGAAAACATCGCGGACCTTGTGAAAGAAAAGCGGATCGACGGCATTTCCGACCTGAACGACGAATCCAACCGCGAAGGCATGCGCGTGGTGGTGGAACTCAAGCGCGAGGCGAACCCCCAGGTGGTGCTCAACCAATTGTACCGCTTTACTCAATTGCAGGACACCGTTGGCGTTATCATGCTGGCGCTGGACAAGGGCGTGCCCAAGGTAATGACGCTCAAAGAGATGCTTCAGAAATATCTGGCGTTTCAGGATGAGGTCATCCGCAGGCGCACCCAGTTCGACCTGAAGAAGGCCGAGGAGCGCGCTCATATTCTGGAGGGCCTGCGCCGTGCCGTGGACATCGTGGATGAGATCATCGCCGCGATTCGCGCGTGCAAGGGCGGCAAGCCCGAGGCAAAAGCCGCCATCATGGAAAAATTCGGTTTTGACGACCCGCAGGCAACAGCCATCGTCAATTTCCAACTGGGCCAGTTGGCGGGCCTTGAGATTTTGAAAATAGAGAACGAATTGGGCGACCTGCATACGAAGATCGACGACTGGCGCGGCATTCTGGCCGACGATGCAAAGGTGCTGCAGGTGGTGGAGGATGAGCTGAACGCCATGCGTGAAAAGTACGGCGATGACCGCCGTACCGAGATTGCCCATGTCTCCGGCGAAGTGGATATTGAGGATCTCATCCCCGAGGAGGAAAGCGTGTTCACGTTGACGCACGCAGGCTACATCAAGCGGCAGCCGTCGGATACGTATCAGGCGCAGCGCCGCGGCGGCCGCGGCATCACAGCCTTGTCCCGCAAGGATGAAGATTTTGTGGAAGAGCTGTTCCTTGCCTCTACGCATGACTATATCCTGTTTGTAACGGATATGGGCCGCGTGTACCGGCTGAAAGGATACCAGGTGTACGAGGGCAGCCGTACCAGCCGCGGCGTGAACATTGTGAACCTGCTGCCTCTGCAGGACGGCGAACAGGTGACAAGCATGCTGCGCGTGCCCGGCGGCGACAACGCCGAAGGCTATTTGACGATGGTCACAAAAGCGGGCGTCATCAAGCGCACGGCTCTGGCAAATTACAGCAACATCCGCAAAAACGGACTTATCGCCATCAACCTGAACGAGGGAGACTCCCTTGCGTGGACTCGTATCACCAGCGGCGAAGACGAGCTGATCGTTGCGACGCGGAACGGCATGGCCATCCGCATCAGTGAGAACGACGCCCGTCCGCTGGGCCGCACGGCCACAGGCGTCCGCGCCATCCGCCTGAAAGAGGGCGACAGCGTTGTGGGCGTGGGTGTCGTACGTGAGGGCGCAACGGTGCTCACCGTTACGGAAGAAGGCAAGGGGCGGCGCACGGACGTGCGGGATTACCGAACCCAGTACCGCGGCGGCCTGGGAATCCGGAACTACGGCAGCAAAGGCCACGTCGCGGGGCTTAAGGTCATCGACGACACCGACGATATCATTCTCATCAGCCTGGAGGGCATCATCATCCGCATGCATGTGGAGGATATCAACGTGCAGAGCCGCTATGGTTCGGGTGTGCGCGTGATGCGCCTGGGCGAGGGCGACCGCGTGGTGACGGTTGCCCGCACCGAGCATTCCGACGAGGAGGAGACCGCAAAGCCCGAGGACGACGGCGCCGAGGAGGAGCTTTCCGCCGAAGAGCTGGCGGCTCTGGAGGCTGAGGAAGCGCAGAATGCCGCCGGCGAAGAGGACGCGGCGCCGGAGGACGGCGAGTAAGCTTTCCGCTCCGGCAGAAAAGAGCCCGGCTGAAAAGCAGCCGCAGCAAGGAACCGTCCCCCGGCCGGGGAAAAAATAAGGATGGAAGGGTTGCTTTTTGAAACAGGGAAAACAGATCTCAGCGGTGCTGTTCGGAGTTTTGGCCGTATTTCAGATGTTCATTGTGCGGTACATGATGAACAATGCCGCGCTCACGGGCGTGCCCATTATGGTTTTGGCGGAGATCGCGGCCGCGCCCGTTTTTGCGGCCGCGTGCGTGTGGCTGTTCAGCCGAGACGGCGTGCTTTCTCCCGTGGGCAAAAAGGTGCTTGCGGGCAGCGCGCTGTTCTATCTGCTGTTTATTGCGGTGTACTATGATCTGGAGGTCAATCTGATCCTTTCCGGCCTGTCCACCCTCGGGCAGGAATTGGCGAATGGTTTGACGCCGGGCTATCTCGGCATGGCGGCGAAGGTGGTGCTGCTGGTGCTGGCCGTCGGGTTTGCCGTAACGGCGCCGAAAAAGCCCGGCGAGCCGTCGGAGCTGAAGGAAGTGCTCCAGGAGGCGGCCGAGGCGATGAGCCTGGACAAGGAAACCATGGAAAAAGAAGTGGAACAGGCGGTTTCCGCCTTTGAAGAAAACATCGGCGCCGAAGAACTGGACGGCGGCGAGAAACAGTAAAAGGAGAAGCGTCCTATGGATATGAAAAACTGGAATGTAGACAAAACACAGATCGCCGCCCAGCAGGAGGCACTGAAAAAAAGCATGAATTTTGCTTATGTGGGCCACGGCCCAAAAGCCACGGGCTTTATGGCAAAGCAGTTTAAACGTAAGCCGGGCCTGTATGCGCGCTGTGTGCAGTGCGGCTATTACATGCCTCTGGATGCCAAGGGCGAGGAGACCTGCCTTTGCGGAAACCTGCGCCGCGACGAGCACAGCTTTAAAAGCGATCTGCCCGCCACTGAAGTGGAAATCTTCAAGGGCACGAAGCGGTAAGAGGGCGCAAAAAAGCGACATACGGCCGCCCGTGCGCGGAGAGGAGCGCTTCTCTCCCGCCCGGACGGCTTTCCCTGTTTTATTCGGATCAAAGGAGGCCGTATCGTGACAGCGGCGGAGTACCTTGCCTCGGAGCCTGTGGGCAATGCAGATCTTTTGGAGATGCTGCGCCGGGGCACGGCGGATGTTTTATACTGCACACAGCACGCGCTGGCCATGCATGAGCGTGTCAGCGGCGCGGCGGTGCTTTGCGCCGAAACAGAGCGGGAGGCGCGCGCGGCGCTGGAACATCTGCCCCGCACCGGGCTTTATGTGGCCCACGGTGCGTTGTGTGCCCGCCTTCTTCGGGAGGAAACAGGCTGTACAGGCGGACAAAAGTGCCGTCAGGCACGGTATTTGCGGCCTGTGCCGCCCGCGCCCGTGCCGGGCGTGGAACTGCGCATTCTGGATGAAAGCCATACAGACCTTGTGTTTGAACACTATCACATGGCGCCGGGCCGAGATTATGTAGCGGAACGCCTTGCCGCGGGCGCAATGACGGGCGCATTTTTGGATGGCGTGCTGGCGGGCTTCATTGGCATCCACGAGGAAGGCAGCATCGGTATGCTGGAGGTCCTGCCGGCTTATCGGCGGCGCGGCCTTGGCTACGCCCTGGAGGCGGGAGCCATCCGCCGCGCACTGAAGGAGGGCGCTATCCCCTATTGTCAAGTCATTGAGGGCAATACGGCTTCTATGGAGCTGCAGAAAAAGCTGGGTCTGGAATTTTCAGATGGGTTTGTGTATTGGCTGTTTTGAATGGGTGGCTGATATGAAAAAAATTACTGTTCAGGATAGAGCAGAGAAATTTATTAACGAGCTTGGAAAGTATGCAGTGGGAAATTTTAAATATTGGTTTCCCTTTTGTAAACTGCAGAAAAATATTTCCGTCATTGCATATGACCTTGATAGAATATATAAAGAGAATTGTATTGAACAAATCGAAAGGGTATTACATACTTGCAAAATTTGTGTTGCAGATTCTTTTCAGAATCAAATGAATAATCCAAGATTTAAAAAAAATATATGATAAGGTTGCTTTATGAAAAAGATGGCATAGGATATAATTTCCCTTGGTACGTAGAAACATTTTACTATGACCCCTCAAGAAGGTGGATGATTTATGTGTCTCATGAAGGAACAATAACTTTTACCGGAAACGAAATTACACAAGCAGCGAATAGAATAATTTCATCTCAATATATGATAAAATGATTTTTACTGCGGAAAATTTTTTTATATTAAAACAAAATCCACTATAATTGGCATTGTTGGATTTTCTTGAGGTATTTGTACATTTGTGCTACAATAAAACGAATTTGAAAAGAAAGGGGCATGCGGGCCTTGGTGCAGCAGAATGGGACCATCGCGGCCATTGCTACGCCGCCGGGCGTGGGGGGCATCGCCGTCGTGCGTATTTCCGGCAGCGGGGCTTACAGCGTGGCCGAAGCGGTATTCCGGCCCAAAAATCCGAATAAAAGCCTGCGTGCCGCGTCGGGTTATACAGCGCTGTTCGGCCATTTTGTGGAGGACGGGGCGCTGTGCGACGAGGTGGTAGCGCTTTGCTTCCGCGCGCCTCACAGCTATACGGGCGAGGATGTGGTGGAGCTTTCCTGCCACGGCGGCAGCGCCGTGAGCGCGCGCCTGCTGCGCGCCTGCTGTGCGGCTGGCGCAGCTCCGGCCGGGCCGGGCGAATTTACAAAACGCGCGTTTTTGTCCGGGCGTATCTCGCTCACACAGGCGGAAGCTGTAATGGATCTGATCAACGCTACCTCCCGGCAGGCCGCCGCTGCCGCCGCTGCCGCCATGGAAGGAGCGCTGTACGCAAAGATAAAATCTGTACAGGAAAACCTTGTGTCGCTCGCCGGACATATCGCTGCCTATACGGATTATCCGGAGGAAGATGTACCGGAGCTTTCGATGGGGGCGCTGGAAGCTTCCCTCGGGTGCGCGAAGGCAGCGCTGGATAAGCTGATTGCGGGCTATGATGCGGGCGCGGTGCTGCGCCGCGGTGTGGACACAGCCATCATCGGCAGCCCAAACGTGGGCAAAAGCACGCTGCTGAACCTGCTCTCCGGTTTTGAGCGTGCCATCGTTACGCCCGTGGCGGGTACCACACGGGACGTGGTGGAGCAGGAGATCCAGCTGGCCGGGGTTCGTCTGCTTCTGGCGGATACGGCGGGTATCCGGGACACCGACGATCTGGTGGAGGCGGAAGGCATCCGCCGCAGCTACCGCCACTTGGAACGCGCCGGCCTGGTCCTTGCAGTGTTCGACGGCTCCGCGCCTCTCTCCCCCGCCGATCTTTCGCTGGCGGAAAAGTGCGCGGGCCGGCCGGCCGTGGCGATCCTCAATAAAACGGACCTGCCGCAGCAGGCGGATGAAGAAAGTTTGCGGCCTTATTTCAGCACGGTGGTGAACATCAGCGCGAAGGACGCGGCGTTTCTTCCGGCGGTGGAGCAGGCGGTCACAGACGCGCTTCATTTGGCGGAAGCGGACCCCGACGCAGGGCTTCTGGCAAATGAGCGCCAGCTCGCTGCCGCCCGCACAGCACAGGCTGCGCTTGCGGACGCGCTGGAGGCTGTAAACGGCGGATACACGCTGGACGCAGCGGGCGTATGCGTGGATGACGCTCTGCGTGCGCTGTACGAATTGACTGGGGAAAATGCCGGGGATGATGTGATCGACGAAGTATTTTCTAGGTTTTGTGTCGGTAAATAAAGTACAATAATTGAAATTATATTATAATATTACAAATTGTATTATATTTTGGTCGTTTCTTTACAAGAAAACAAAGCGCACGGAAAGACGACCTTTCGGAAAGGAATGGAAAAATGGATTCTGCTGCGTTGGCACAGGCATTGTGGGCGGATATCGGCGCGCAGCGGTGGGATGCGCTGGCCGCATATTTCCTGCCTGGTGCGCTGATTTTCTGGCATAACACCGACGAGTGCTTCACCGCAGAGGAATTTGTGCGGGCCAACCGTGAATATCCCGGGAACTGGCGGATAGAGATAGAACGTGTCCATGCACTGGCGGATGCGGCGGCAACAGCCGTGCGGGTATACGGTCCGGATGGAACTTCTTTCCACGCCGCGTCATTTTTTACGTTCCGGCACGGAAAAATCGTCCGCCTGGATGAATATTGGGGCGATGACGGCCCCGCGCCGGAGTGGCGGCGCGCGCTGGGCATCGGCAGGCCCATCCAAAGGGAGGACCGGTATGGCGGCGAATGATTATCTGATGCGTCAGATCGAGGATATGGCCCGTTTTTTGGGGAAAGTGCTGTTCGTCAAAACCGAAGAGACGATTCCGTTGTTCGACGAACAGGGCAATGTACTGGAGAGCGGTTTGCTTTATAAGCGCCTGTGTGCCATGCTGGAGGAGGGCGATGCAAACAGCGCGGAAAATCTGCTGTTTGACGAAGTGGAAGCTCATCCCGACCCGGCATATTTGCAGGTGGCTGTGCAGTTCTATGCCGATTTGCAGCATTGGACGGACGCGGCGCTGGAAGCGGCTGATTTTTCCCGTCAGGAGGTTTTGGACGGCCTTGCAGCCGTGAAGGAGCTGTATGAGAAAAGGGCCGGTGGGTAGAAAGCGAAAGAATAAGACAGGAGAACTGCAGTATGACGGAATTTCGGTATGACACACAGCTCCTGATCGAGGGCGAAAACCTGGATGAGGACACGGTGCACGACCATTTCATCCGGCACTTTAAAGGCGACTGCCTGCTGGCCGTGGGGGATGAAAATCTCATCAAAATACATTTTCACACAAACGAACCCTGGCAGGTACTGGAATATTGTGCGGGACTGGGGGAAATTTTCGATATCGTGGTGGAGGATATGGACCGGCAGGCGCGCGGCTTAAAGGGCTGAGCGGCAGGCCGGACAAAGAAACGGGGCAAACGGACATTGGATATTTTAGGCGGTTATGAAGTTGTGGTCATCGGTGCAGGGCACGCGGGAATAGAAGCCGCCTGCGCCGCGGCGAAGCTGGGTGCGAAGACGGCGCTGTTCACGCTCACGCTGGACGGCATCGGGAATCTGCCCTGCAATCCGTCCATCGGAGGCACGGCCAAGGGACATCTTGTGCGGGAGATCGACGCGCTGGGCGGTGTGATGGGGATTGCGGCGGACGCCACTTTTTTGCAGAGCCGCATGCTGAACATGGGAAAAGGGCCGGCCGTCCATTCCCTGCGCGTGCAAACGGACAGGCGCAAATACCACGCCTATATGAAGCAGCTGCTGGAAAAGACGCAGAATCTGGAAGTCAAGCAGGCCGAGATCACGGCTGTGGACATCCGGGACGACGCGGTGTGCGGAGTGTGCACGCATCTGGGCGGATATTACAGGGCTGACGCCGTGATCGTTGCGACAGGAACTTATCTGGGCGGCCGTATTTTTGTGGGCGAGGCCAGCTATGCCAGCGGGCCGGACGGCCAGCATGCCGCCTGCGCGCTGACAGAGAGCCTGCGCGCCGCGGGCGTGCCGCTGCGCCGTTTCAAGACCGGAACGCCGGCCCGGGTACACCGGCGCAGCATCGATTTTTCAAAGCTCACCCGCCAGCCCGGGGACGAGAGCATCCAGCCTTTTTCCTTTCTGACAAAGAGCGAGATGAAAAATAAGGTGGATTGCTATATAGCCTTCACCAATGAGGAGACGCATCGTGTTATCCATGCGAACCTGCACCGCAGCCCGTTGTACGGCGGAAAGATCGAGGGCGTCGGTCCGCGATATTGTCCGTCTATTGAGGACAAGGTGGTGCGCTTTGCGGAAAAGCCGCGGCACCAGATATTTGTGGAGCCGTGCGGGCTGGACACCGAGGAAATGTACCTGCAGGGTATGAGCTCCAGCCTGCCCGAGGCTGTGCAGAATGAAATGTACCGTACCATAGAGGGCTTCGAGCATTTGGAGATCATGCGCCCGGCTTACGCCATCGAGTATGATTGTGCTGACCCTACGGCGCTTGCACCCACGCTGGAGTTCAAGGAGATACGCGGCCTGTATGGCGCGGGCCAGTTCAACGGCACATCCGGCTACGAGGAAGCGGCGGCTCAGGGCCTGCTGGCGGGCCTCAACGCGGCGCGCGCGGTACAGGGCAGGCCGGGCATTGTGCTTAAACGGCAGGAAAGCTATATCGGCACGCTGGTGGACGACCTTGTGACGAAGGGCGTGCTGGACCCTTACCGCATGATGACGAGCCGCAGCGAATACCGCCTGTATCTCCGGCAGGACAACGCCGACGAGCGGCTCACGCCGCTGGGCCGGGAGATTGGTTTGGTGGACGACGCGCGCTGGGCGGAGTTCAACCATCGCCGGGCCGTGCGCCGGGAGGAAGCTGCCCGCCTGACAAAAGTGGTTGTGCGTCCTGCGGATGCGAACCCGGTCCTTGCGGAAAAAGGCGAACCGCTTCTCACAAGCGGGGCCTCGGCCGCAGAGCTTCTGCGACGCCCCGCGTTGCGTTATACCGACATTGCACGGATGCTGCCGGAAAACCCGGACGTCACGCCCTTTATCGCCTATTGCCTGGAAACGGAGATCAAATATGAGGGCTATATCAAACGCCAGCAGAGCCAGATCGGCGCGGTGAAACGGCAGGAAGAAACGCCGATTCCCGAGGATTTTGATTACGCGCCGTTAACGGGCTTGCGTCTGGAGGCTCGGGAGAAGCTGGCGAAGATACGTCCCCGTTCCGTGGGGCAGGCGGCGCGGATTCCGGGCGTCGGCCCGGCGGATGTTGCCTGCCTTGCGGTGGAGCTGGCGAAACGGCGCAGAAGTGAGGGAAAGGAATAAAAGCTATGATTGATACAGAGCGCCTCATCCGGAAGGCGGCGGCTTACGGCATCGACGCAGCTCCCGTGGTACGGAAGCTGGACGAATATGCCGCGCTGCTGGTGGAATACAATCAAAAAGTAAACCTTACCGCCATTACGGATGCCGAAGGCATTGAGGACCGTCATTTCATCGACAGCCTGCTGCTGGCCGCGCGCCCGGAGGTGTGCGGGCGTATGGTGGATGTTGGCACGGGCGCAGGGTTTCCCGGCATTGTGGCGAAGCTGTTTCGCCCGGAGCTGGATCTGACGCTGATGGAGCCGACGGGCAAGCGGGTCGATTTTTTGAAATATGCCTGCAGTGCGCTGGGCGTGGAAGCCGAATTCGCCAAGGAGCGCGCAGAGGAAGCCGCGCGCAAGCAATGGCGCGAGAGCTTTGACGTGGCCACGGCCCGGGCCGTGGCCGCACTGCCGGTGCTGGCCGAGTATTGCCTGCCCTTGCTGAGGCGGGGCGGCGTGTTCATTGCCATGAAAGGCAGCGGCGCGGATGAGGAAATTGATGCCGCGCAGGGTGCGGTTGCCAAGCTGGGCGGGAAATATGCGGGCCGTCAGGATGTGACGTTGCCCGACGGTTCGGCCCGGACGCTTATTTTGTATGAAAAAATATCGCAAACTCCGCCTGTTTACCCAAGAAACGGCGGCAAAATCGCAAAAGCCCCGTTGAAATGACATCCGGTTGTCGAATGATGTAAATGGAAATAACTGGAAATATTAGCGTATCCGTGCTACAATTTGTCTTGTTGCAAGATGTTGGCGCGGATACGCTTTTTTCTTTTCACTTTTCGGCGTATTTCCCGCGTGCAAAGGAGGAACCCGATTTGGCGAAAGAGAAACCAGCGGAACAGACGAAGGTATGGCTGCTTCCCATTGAAAAAATCACACCGTCGCCTTTTCAGGCGCGCACAGTATTTGATGAAGGCGAGATCAAAAAACTGGCGGTGAGTATTTTGCAAAACGGACTGCTGCAGCCCATCAGTGTCCGCCCTACAGTAGACGGGCGGTATCAGCTGATTGCCGGGGAACGCCGTCTGCGGGCATGCAAGCTGACGGGTATGGAAACGATCCCCGCGATTATCTATCATTTTGAGGATGAAAAGACGGCTGCTCTGAGTTTGCTGGAGAACCTGCAGCGGGAACAGCTGGGGCCGTTTGAACAAGCACGTGCATTACGTGACCTGTTGAATCTTTGGAATTGCACGCAGGAGGCGGGTGCACGCAGGCTGGGTATTGCGCAGCCTACACTGGCCAATAAGCTGCGCCTCTTGACTTTGACGCAGGAACAGCAGGATATCTGTACCGAAGCAAACCTGACGGAACGCCATGCACGGGCGGTGCTTCGGCTGCCGACTTCAGAGCTGCGCACAAAGGCGCTTCGCACAGCAGCAGAGCGGGGTTATAATGTACAGCAGACCGAGGCGTTGGTGGAGCGGGTCCTTTCTCACAAATCAAAACCGAAGCGCACTGTTATGGTGCGGGATGTGCGTATTTTTGTAAATACCATAGACCGTGCCGTAAAGATGATGACGGGAAGCGGTATTCCGGCAACGGCTGAAAAGCGTGAACAGGCGGATTACATAGAGTATGTGGTGCGAATTCCGACACACCGGCCCGTCAATTGAATATTTTTAAGATTAAGCCGGCCGTCTTACCGTACAAGAGCCTCTCACAGTCGTGCTCCTGTGAATTTTGTAAAGTTTGTATACGGCCCTTTAAACTTGCGTTCTCCTTCTTCTCCATCCAAACGCCGGGCGGATGTTCCACGTGGAACATCCGCCCGGCGTTTTTATATGGATTGTTCCACGTGGAACAAATGTTTTGCAGGAAAAGGAAAATGCATATGTTCCACGTGGAACATTTTGCGGAAAAGGCCTTTTAAAGCCCCCCAAGCTGTGTTATACTAAAACACAGCGGTGTAAGCAGAAAAAGCTGCCTTTAAAATCATAGTGTTGAATGTATACAGAAGACCGGAGGGAAAACCGTTGGGAAAAGTGATCGCAGTCGCCAATCAAAAAGGCGGGGTGGGAAAAACCACAACAGCCGTAAATCTGGCGTCCAGTGTTGCGGCGCAGGGCAAGCATGTTCTGATTGTTGACCTGGACCCGCAAGGCAATACTACCAGCGGCTTCGGCGTGACAAAGCGCAGCGTAGAAACCAGTGTGTATCAGCTTTTAACCGGGGAGGCACCGGCCTCTGCGGGCATTCAGCACACAAAATACCGTGTGGACCTGATTGCCTCCAATATCCAATTGTCCGGTGCAGGCCTGGAATTGGTAAATATGCAACGTCGGGAATCCCGTCTGCGGGAAGCCTTGACTCCGGTCCTGAATCAATACGATTTTATTTTTATCGACTGTCCCCCTTCCCTGGACCTGCTCACTCTCAACGGGCTGTGTGCCTGCGATACGGTATTGGTCCCCATTCAGTGTGAATTTTTTGCGCTGGAAGGGCTGTCGGAGCTGATGAACACCATCCGAAATGTCAAAAAGATCTATAACCCTTACATCGAGATAGAAGGCGTACTGCTGACGATGTACGACGGAAGGCTGAATTTGACGCTTCAGGTCGTGCAGGAAGTGAAAAAATACTTTGGTAATAAGGTTTATAAGACAACGATTCCACGCAATGTACGGCTTTCAGAAGCGCCCAGCTTCGGCGCGCCCATCAATTACTACGACGGCGCGTCCAAAGGTGCAGAAGCATACGCTTATCTTGCGGCGGAATTCATCAAAAACAATAAGAAAGGCGGTGCGTGACGCATGGCAAAAAAAGGAGGCCTCGGCAGAGGTCTTGACATCCTGTTTCAGGATACAGGCGCGGGCGGCGGCGATGAAGGCGTCAGCACGCTGCGTCTTGCGGAAATAGAGCCGGACAAAAATCAGCCGCGCAAAGCGTTTGACGATACGGCATTGTCCGAGCTTGCGGCCAGTATTACAGAGCACGGCGTTTTGCAGCCCATCGTGGTGCGTCCGTCCCCCGCAGGGGGATATATCATTGTAGCGGGCGAACGCCGCTGGCGTGCTGCGCGCCTGGCGGGCCTGACGGAGATCCCTGCATTGATCAAGGATATCTCGGACACACAGGCCATGGAGATTGCTCTCATTGAAAATCTTCAGCGCGAGGACCTGGACCCCGTGGAAGAGGCTTTGGGATACCGTCAGCTCATGGAACGGTGCAGCTATACGCAGGAGGCGGCCGCAGCACGGCTTTCCAAAAGCCGCAGCGCGGTGGCAAACAGTCTTCGCCTTCTGAACCTGCCGGAAAAAGCGCTGGGATATCTGCGCGCGGGCAAGCTGTCTGCCGGGCATGCGAAAGCTGTACTCTCGCTGGAAAGCCGCGAGGCGCAGCAGCAGGCGGCAGACATCATCGTCAAAGAAGGGCTGAATGTACGCCAGGCAGAAGCGCTTTGCAAAAAAATGGCGAAAAAACCCCGTCCTAAGCGGGAACTCACCCTCCCTCCCCTGCCCTGTGAGGTGGAATTGAGCCTGAAAGAGGCTCTGGGTACTGAAGTACATGTGCAGTACAAAGAAGGCAAAGGCAGCCTGAATGTGAGTTTCTATTCCGACGAACAGCTTAGGGCGTTTGCGAATCTCTTGGGAAAATATGAAAAGGAGCGAAATCTATAATGCTGGATATCAAATTTGTACGGGAAAACCCCGAACTTGTAAAGGAAAATATCAAAAAGAAATTTCAGGACAGCAAGCTGCTGCTGGTGG
This sequence comes from Ruthenibacterium lactatiformans, assembly GCF_000949455.1. Classification (GTDB taxonomy): domain Bacteria; phylum Bacillota; class Clostridia; order Oscillospirales; family Ruminococcaceae; genus Ruthenibacterium; species Ruthenibacterium lactatiformans. Next base: position 55,490 of record NZ_JXXK01000011.1, read on the forward strand.
ATGAAGTGATCGCGCTGGATGCCGAATACCGCGCAGCCATTACCGAGGGCGATGGGCTGCGCGCACAGCGCAATAAGCTGTCCAAAAGCATTGGTGCGCTGATGGCACAAGGCAAAAAGGACGAAGCGGAAGCTGTGAAAAAGCAGGTCACCGAGCAGGCGGACCGCCTGAAAGAGTTGGAGATGCGTGAGGCGGAGCTTCAGGAGGAAGTACGCCAGCGGATGCTTGTCATCCCCAATATGCTGGACCCCAGTGTACCCATCGGCCGCGACGACAGCGAGAATGTGGAGGTACAGCGTTTTGGTGAGCCTGTTGTGCCGGATTTTGAAATCCCCTATCATACCGAGATCATGGAACGCTTTGGCGGTATCGACCTGGACAGCGCCCGCCGTGTGGCGGGCAATGGGTTCTATTACCTGCTTGGGGATATTGCCCGCCTGCATGAAGCCGTTCTGGCATATGCCCGGGATTTTATGATCGAAAAGGGCTTCACCTATGTCATTCCCCCGTTCATGATGCATGGCAGCGTGGTGCAGGGTGTAATGAGCTTTCCCGAAATGGACGCCATGATGTATAAGATCGAAGGCGAAGATCTGTATCTCATCGGTACGTCTGAACACACGATGATCGGCCGTTTTGTAGACCAGCTCATCCCTGAGGCCCAGCTTCCGCTGACGCTCACCAGCTATTCCCCCTGCTTCCGCAAGGAAAAAGGCGCTCACGGCTTGGAGGAGCGCGGCATTTACCGTATCCACCAGTTTGAAAAGCAGGAAATGATCGTGCTCTGCAAGCCGGAGGACAGCATGGCATGGTACGAAAAGCTGTGGCGCAACAGTGTGGAGCTGTTCCGCAGCCTGGATATCCCGGTGCGACAGCTGGAATGCTGCTCCGGGGACCTGGCGGATCTGAAGGTGAAGAGCTGCGACATCGAAGCGTGGAGCCCCCGCCAGCAGAAATATTTCGAGGTATGCAGCTGCTCAAATCTGGGCGACGCACAGAGCCGCCGCCTGAAGATCCGCATCAAAGGCGAGGACGGGAAAAACTATCTGCCGCATACGCTGAACAATACCTGTGTGGCTCCGCCCCGCATGCTTATCGCGTTTTTGGAAAATAATTTGCGTGCTGACGGCAGCGTGCGCATTCCCGAGGTGCTACGTCCCTACATGGGTGGGAAGGCAGAATTGCAGAAAGCATAATTGGAAAATAATGGAAAATATCCCCGGCTTTTCCAATGTGAGCCGGGGATATTTGGATTTCCATGCTTTTTCACCTGTAAAAGATTCAGACAAAGAATTATTTTGTTTGCCTCTGGGAACACTGGAAAGGCGAAGCGGCGAAAAAGCCGGAATACTGCGGGAATTTCCGTGAAAAATGCTTGACAACAGGGCACCTTTTCTATATAATATCAGATGCACCACTTTTCTGTGGTTGTTTGTGGCGGTATAGCTCAGTTGGCTAGAGCATTCGGTTCATACCCGAAGTGTCACCGGTTCGAATCCAGTTACCGCTACCATATTACAGGGTTTTGCTGAAAGTTGCGGGGTACTTGCTGCAATCGCGGCGGGTGTGAGGCTTTGGCAATATTCAGCAAAATCCTGTATTATGGCCCGATGGTCAAGCGGTCAAGACATCGCCCTTTCACGGCGGTAACCCGGGTTCGATTCCCGGTCGGGTCACCAGATGAAAACCGCACTGTACAGCCAAAAACGGTTGTACAGTGCGGTTTTTTATGCATTTAAAATGCTGTGACAACGAAATGAGAACATCTTTTATGCCCTGTTCGTTTCCGTGCCGGCCAAACAGACCCGCATGGCATGAAGAAAGGGCATGCTGCTATTTTTTACTTCAATAATTTTCCGCCTTGATTTCGGTATAGCTCTGGGAATGCCCGCATACAGGGCAAACTTCCGGCGAGCATGCGGCATACGTTACGTTTCCGCATACCATGCACACCCACACGGTGGGGCGCCCCTTACAAAAAACCTGGCAGTCCTCAATGTTGGCAGCCAGCTTGTTGTAACGCTGTTCATGCGTTTTTTCAATGTTCCCCACGCGGGTGAACAGTTCCGCCAGCTCCTCAAAGCCTTCACAGCGGGCGGTACGGGCAAATTCGGCATACATCTCGGTCCATTCATAGTGTTCCCCGGCTGCCGCGTCCCGCAGGTTTTCCAGCGTGCCGGGCACTTCGCCGCCGGAAAGATGCTTAAGCCAGATCTCGGCGTGTTCCTGTTCATTGCGGGATGTTTCATCAAAGATGTTCCCCATCTGCTCGTAGCCGTCTTCCCGCGCACGCAGCGCATAGATCTTATATTTTGCACAAGCGTGCAGCTCGCCCGAAAATGCGGTCTGCAGATTTTTCCACGTCTGACTGTGTTGCAGTTCCATGGTCAATGCCTCCCGTTATATTGATGTGCCGCAAGACGGCAAAGCGCCGTCAAACCATTGTATGCGGCGGTACCCGGTTCTGACCATGCGCACGGGCACCTTAAAAGGAAGGGACAGAAAAAGCCCCGCCAGATTCTTTTGGGATCTGGCGGGGCTTCAGCATTTGGAGCATTGTTCCCGGCAAGCCGCCTCACATCGAAAGAGGCGTTCCTTCGACACGCGGGCCGTCGGAATATAAAAATACGCTCTGCCGTCGTCGGTGCGCAGCAGAGGGATAACGGTCTCCTGTTTATAAGCCTGTGTGCGCTTCCTCAAAATGCTCAAAACGCGGCAGGAATATGTGATAATGGGGCAAGATTTCCACGTCTGTCAGACAAAGCCCGGTGGTGTCCAACAAGCCGGCGGATTTATCATTTCCGGTGTGCAGCGGGCGACGAATGCAATGGAACACTGCATTACAAAGCGGCCGGCGCTGCAGCTGCTCTTAGGCATCCAGCACCAGCACACGGATATCCTCCGGGCTGCGGACGAGATAGGACGCGCCCGCGCCGCACAGCTCGTCCCCGGTGCGGAAGCCCCACAGAACGCCGCAGCCCGCAAGCCCGGCATTGCGGGCTGTTTCAATGTCCACGCCGCTGTCCCCCACATAAAGCACCTGCTGCGCAGCAAGGCCGAAAGCGGCGCGCATGCCGTTCACAAGATGCGGGTCGGGCTTCGTGGGGGTGCCCAGCGTATGGCCGGCCACTGCGTCAAACAGACCCGGAAAATAATGACTGACAACGCTTTTGGTGAGAGCATCCTCCTTATTGGACACGACGCCCAGTTTTACGCCTGCGCCGTGCAGCGCGGCAAGCAGGGCGGGGATGCCGGGATACGGAGCCGTAGCGTCCTCCTTGTGCGCGTCGTAATAAGGGAAAAACAACCGGGCTGCCTGCGCCTGCGTAGCTTCGTCCCGGTGCCCGGGAGGAAGAAAACGCTCGATCAGCTTGGGAATGCCGTTGCCCACCATGTATTTGTATTCTTCTTCCGTATGGGGCGCAAAGCCCATTTCGGCCAGCGTATGATTGGCCGCGGCGGCAAGATCGCCGATGGTGTTCAGCAGCGTGCCGTCAAGATCGAATATCACAGCTCGATACAAAAGAATCAGCTTCTTTCAAGAATGAGAATAAAACGCGGTGCGGTTCCTGCACAGCGGCGGAAAAGCACGGTGACGCCGCTTACAGCGTGAACGGGATTTCCCGCGCCAGATATTGCAGTACGCCGCGCACGCGGTACTGCAGCCCGCAGGGCAGGTGCACCCGCACGTCGCACCGTCCGCCGCTGACGGAAAATGGGTTTTCCAGCAGCGTATAGGAAAGATCCGGCGTGAACACACAAACCTCATGCCGGGTAAAAAAACGGGTATAACATACGGACAGCGTGCGGTTGGCGTTTTTGTGCAGGCCTTCACGGAAAAAGCCCTCCAACGAAACCAGCAGCCCAGCGAGGGCAAGCACCACCGGTACGAAAAGCATGGGCAGAATCTGCGGCATTGCGTAAGAGGCCACGCCGCACAGCGCCAAAGAAAGAGCGAGCAGCGTGCCGGGCTGCCAAAGATACTGCACCGGGCTTTTGCGTGCAGGCATGCACAGCGGACCGTCCGGCGGGCAGAAGTTGGGCAGCAGGCGCTCCACTGTCCGCTCTTCCCCTTTTTTATAGACCAGCACGGGCAGATCGCCTCCGCGGAAGCTGCCTGCGGAAAGGTATACCGGATAGCGCCGCAGAAGGCGCGCCGGCGGCGTAACGCACACATCGCAGGCGGACACACAGGCCACCAGGATACGCCGCTCGATGAGCGTGACAAAGCCGCCTTTGCTGATGATGACTCCGCCGTTCCGGCATACCTTAAAGCCTGCCGTGTGCAGCAGCGCATACAAAAAGGTGAATCCCGTCACGGCAAAGCCCAGCGTTACCAGAAAAGCCAGGCCCGTGGGCAGATACCGCGCCGCAAACAGCTCGACCTCATGAAAAGTGTCCAGCGCGATTTGCTGGAAATTCTGCCCCAGAACCTCATCCAGCTGTTTCACACCCCACAGGGCAAAAGCGCTGCTGGTGATGATATTGGCACTCAGCATCACGAAGCTCAGACGTTCAAAGCCCGTGGGCTCGAATACGGACGTATCGCTGCGCACAGGCAGAAGAACATCCGCCACCGCAGCCGCGTCCTTTTTATGAAGAAACATGGAATAACTTTTGGGCGAGGCGTTCGTTTTGAAATACAGCGTTATACGGCTTGCGCCCAGCATGCGGCAGTACAAAGGGCGGGCGATCTCCAGCGCCGCGATGCTGGCTCTGCCGAAGGTGTGATAGCTGCGGTAAAACACGCCCTGCGTCACCTTTACGGCGCCGTCCTCCAGCCGGAAGGCTGTGGCACGCCAAAGAGCCAGCGCCGCAGCAGCGCAGGCCAGCAGGATAACGGCGTCCTGCCGGAGCGCCGCCCAAAGGCTGTCCAGGTCGAACGCAAGCAGCGCCTGAAGCATCGGTACCAGGCACAGCAGCAGGCCGTACCGCAGATAATGGACCGCAAAAATGATATGGAACCGGCGTTGCCTGTTCACAGCAGCTTCCCCCCGTGCGTCAGCTTGGCGGAAAGGCACTCCGCGTCCGCCTTGCGCATACCGGGCACCAACGTGGTGCAGCCGCTGGAGTACAGGAAGAACAGGCAGGTGCCCGTCATGCGCTGCAGCGGCGTCTGCACGATGTGGCAGCCCGCAAGGAACCGCAGCGGGATGCGCCGCGTTACGGGAAACAGCAGGCCGCGCCGAAGCGTCAGATGGTTGCCGCCCACACGCACGCAGGACGAAGCCAGCCGCGGCGCCAGCACGCCGAAGCACGCCGCAAGCCACAGCAGAAATACCGCCAGCGTCGGCGTAAAGAAATTTTTCCAGAACGGCAGGCACAGCATCGCGCCCAGTGCGGCGCACCAGCCGCTGACGATGGCGGCGCCGTGCCGCGGGACAGAAAATTCCATAGATCTTCCTTTCCGCCGAAACCGGGAGCCGCCCGTGCGGGGCTATTTTACGTCCGCCAGGTTCCAGCTTTGTGCCAGCTCGTGGAACGCCGTGTTTTTGGCCAGCACCACGACTTTATCGTTCACCAGGATCTGCGTATTGCCGCGGGGGACGATCAGCTCACCGTCCCGCGTGATGGAAATGACCACCGCATCCTTGGGGATGATAAGCTCAGCCAGCGTTTTCCCCGCATGGGCGAAGCCCTGTGGAATGAGCACCTCGGTGAGCGAGGCCGTCCCCCCCGCAAGGCTGAGCAGCTGCTGGATGGCCGCCGTCTCCACCTCGCGCTCGATGAGGTGCGTCAGGTTATCGGTAGCGCTCACGGCAATGTCCACGCCCAGTTTTTTCAGCACTGCGGCGTTTTTGGGGTTGTTCACTCGGGCCACCGTGCGCTTGACCTTGAACACCTGCTTTGCAAGCTGGCATACGATCAAATTGTCTTCGTCCCGGCCCGTTACCGCAACCATGGCGCTGCAGTGAGCCACGTCCGCACTCTCCTGCACTTCGGCAAAAGTGCCGTCGCCGCACACCACGGTCAGGTCCAGGCTGTCGGCCACCTTGCGGCACATGGCCGGGTCGTCCTCGATGAGCACCGGCGTGTGGCCGTGCTCCAGAAGGGTCTTGGCAAGATAGTAGCCCACTTTGCCTCCGCCCACGATACAAACACGCATATTTGTGTACTCCTTATGATGTTTCCCCGCATGGGCCGCTATCCGCGGCGGCGGGAGTATTCCTCAGTCCGCCAGTTCCGCAAACAGGATCTTATCATCCACATGCAGCGTAGGCTGGGTGTTGGCAAGTTCCATCGTGCCGTTGGCGCGCAGCACGCCGAATACCATCATGCCCGCCCGGGGCGGCTGTACGGACGAAAGCGGACGGTTCCACTGATGCTTCGCGGCAGGTACAGCTGAAAAATTTGCCGTGGAGGAACCGAACATCACGCACTGGTCCTCGTCGTCCTCCTCCTGCAGAATACCCGCCAGCAGGCCTTGGGCCGTCAGATTGGTGCCGCACACGATGCGCAGGCCAAAGCGCTCGGTGTAGACCTCTTTGCGGGAGGGCTCGGCCACGCGGGCGATGACGTGCTTCACACCGAACAGCTCGCGCGCGATCTGCGCTACCATCAGATTGATGTTGTCATCCTTGGTGACGGCGGCCACGGCGTCGCAGGCCTCAATGCCCGCACTGCGCAGTACATCGCCGTCGATGGGCACGCCCGCCACGGCCATGCCGGAAAATGGCGGCTCCAGTTCATTGAGCAGAGCCAGATTGGCGGCGTCTTCGTCCAGCACGGAAACATCGTGCCCCAGCCGCTCCAGCACATGTACCAGCCTGCGGCCCACGCGGCCGCAGCCTACGATCAGGATATTCATAGCTTGTCTCCTTCGGTCTCCGCCGGGACGGAGCCCGGAGGCCCGCGCCGCGCGGACAATGGCGCGGCCGTGCGGCGGCGCTCTGCCCTCATTATACCCGTTCCCCGGCGGGGTTGCAACCGATACACATTTATGCTTTGCAGTTTTGCCGCGCCTGTGCTATAGTATCAGTGTATAAAAACAGCGGTTTTCCGCCGCGCGGCGGAAAGCTCCGAAGGCTTCATCCGATGCCGCAGGCGCGAACGGAAAGGCCGCGGAGCGCCGGCCGGGCCCGGGAAAGCGTTCAGCGCCCGTCCGCGGCCTTGGCTGTGCGCCGTTTTTGGTACATTGCGGCTAGTTAAAAAGTACCGCGTCTATTGTACATGGGATACGGTGGGGAAAAAAGCAAAAAAAGGAGAGGAACACCATGCAATTGAACAGCGAATCCGTACTGAAAGGCGCTGAACGTGCGCCGAACCGGAGCCTTTTTTATGCTCTGGGTTATACTGATGAAGAAATCAACCGTCCGTTGATCGGCGTTGTGAGCGCGTACAGCGAGATCGTACCCGGCCATGCTCATTTGGACAAGCTGGCCGAGGCTGTCAAGGCGGGCGTGCGCATGGCGGGCGGTACTCCTATCCTGGTACCGTCCATCGGTGTGTGCGACGGAATCGCCATGGGCCATATCGGTATGAAGTATTCCCTGCCCAGCCGTGAGCTGATCTGCGACAGCGTGGAGACGATGGCGCGCGCCCACGGGTTTGATGGCTTGGTACTGGTGCCGAACTGCGACAAGATCGTGCCCGGCATGCTGATGGCCGCGGCCCGGTTGAATATCCCGTCCATTGTCGTCAGCGGCGGGCCGATGCTCTCGGGCCGGCAGGGCACGCGCCACGTTTCGCTTTCCCAGATGTTCGAGGCGGTGGGGAGCTACAAGGCCGGCATCATCGGCGAAGACGTGCTGGACGATTACACCAAAAACACCTGTCCCGGCTGCGGCAGCTGCTCGGGTATGTATACGGCCAACAGCATGAACTGCCTGTGCGAAGCCATTGGCATGGCGCTGCCCGGCAACGGAACCATCCCTGCGGTATACGCGGCGCGCACGCAGCTGGCAAAGCACGCGGGCATGCGCATCATGGATCTGGTGCGGGACGGGGTGCGTCCCCGGGATATTCTGACACCGGCGGCATTCAGAAATGCACTGGCCACGGATATGGCGCTGGGCTGCAGTTCCAACAGCGTTTTGCACCTGCTGGCCATTGCCAACGAGGCGGATGTGCCTATGAGCCTGGAGACTTTCAATGAAATGAGCGCGAAGGTGCCCAACTTCTGCCACCTTGCTCCGGCCGGCCCCACGCATATCGAGGACCTGTACGCCGCGGGCGGCGTGCCCGCTGTCATGGCGCAGCTGGCCGGGCTGGGCCTGCTGGATACAAGTCTGCCCACGGTGACGGGCAAAACTGTGGGCGAGAACATTGCAGGCGCGCAGAACCGCGATACAAACGCCATCCGTCCCGCGGACGACCCGTACAGCAAGACGGGCGGCATCGCCGTGATGTGGGGCAACATTGCGCAGAACGGCTGCGTGGTGAAGCGCAGCGCGGTCGCTCCCGAGATGCTGGTGCACAGCGGTCCCGCGCGGGTGTTCGACGGTGAGGAAAGCGCCATCGACGCCATTTACAACGGCCGCATCCAGCCGGGAGATGTGGTGGTCATCCGATACGAAGGCCCGGTGGGCGGCCCCGGTATGCGCGAGATGCTCAATCCCACCAGCGCGCTGGCGGGTATGAAGCTGGACAAATCCGTGGCGCTCATCACCGACGGACGCTTCTCGGGCGCGTCCCGCGGCGCGTCCATCGGACATGTGGCGCCTGAGGCCGCCGTGGGCGGAAATATCGCGCTCATCGAGGAGGGCGACGTCATCGATATCGACATCCCGGGCGGGCGTATCGGCGTGCGCGTGGACGACGATACGCTGGCGCGCCGCCGCGCGGCATGGACGGCTCCTGCACCTAAGGAGACCACAGGCTGGCTGGCGCGCTATGCAAAGCTGGTGTCGGGCGCAAACGAAGGCGCCGTGATGCAGAAATAAGATTTTCCGCACAGAAAAAACAGCGGCCGGGAAGTATCCGGCCGCTGTTTTTCATCCCAACGATTCCCCCGGCCGCAGCCCGCGTGAAAAGCGGCCGCATGGCCTGAAAAAATATCCTGTGGATGTTCTTAAGTTTCCGGCGGCGGAGATTGCATCTGCTCCGCGCCCGCCTGCCGCGGGCCCGCCGTGCAGGGCCGCTCCGCCTCCAGCACAAGCTGTGCAAAGCCCTGATAGGTATAATCCGCGTCCGGTCCCCGGTAAGGGGCCACCGCGTTGAAAAAGCAGCTCGGCAGCTCACCTTCCCGCAGGCATTTCCCAATGCAGGGCGTGCAGCCCCTGTCGTGGTTCACGGGGTTCAGCGGACATTTTGTGTCCCGGCAGGTGCAGAAAGCAACGTTCATTCCGAAAAGCTCCTTTCCAAAACGGCAGATGCCGCCGCAGGGGCGCGGCCGTTCTGTCTGGCAGAACAGGGACTGCCGTTTTCCGTGCTCCGCGTGTTGAAACTGTTTAAAACCGGCCCGCGTCCCGCAGGGCTTTCACCTTCAGTACAGCGGCTACGGTCTTACTGTCGGTGATCTCACCGGAGAGAACCATTTCCGCGGCCTTGTCCAGCGGCAGCGTGAACACCGAGAGAAATTCGTCCGCGTCCAGGTGCTGCCCCACGGGAGAAAGGCCCTTGGCCGCATACAGGTAAATGATCTCGCTGCAATATCCGCAGGTGGGAATGATATACCCCAGGTCCCGGTATTCGGCGGCGGCAAGGCCCGCTTCCTCGCCCAGCTCACGCTTGGCGGCTTCCAATGGGTCCTCCCCCTTTTCCAGCTTGCCGGCAGGAATCTCGATCAATTCCCGGTCCAGCGCGTAGCGGTACTGGCGCACCAGATAGAGCTCACCCTCGTCGTTGAGCGCTGCAACGCCCGCACCGCCGTGATGGCGTACCACCTCCCGGGTGCTGGTGCCGCCGTTTTCCAGTTCCACCCTGTCCAGCGTCACGGTGATGACGCGTCCCTCGAATTTTGTCTCGCTCGAAAGCCGTTTTTCAAAATGTGCCATCATGCATCCTCTTCTTCGTCGTCGTCATTTTCGGGGTTCAGCTCCGGAGTGCGGGTGCATTTTACCTTGCCCACTCTCCGGTCCTCCACTTCCAGCACTGTGAATTCCAGCCCGCCGTATTCCAGCGTCACATCTTCCCCCGCTGCGGGGATACGGCCCAAGCGGTCGATGATCAGGCCGCCCACGGTATCGAAATCGGCCTCGCCGTCCTCGTCCTCATCGGGCGGTTCCAGGCCGAAGGCCTCGAACACTTCCTCCAGGTCCGCGCTGCCTGCGGCAACAAACCCGTCCTCGGTGGCCACAAGGTCCTCGTCCTCGTTGTCAAATTCGTCCTGGATGTTGCCCACGATCTCCTCCAGGACGTCCTCCATCGTGGCAAGTCCGCTGGTGCCGCCGTATTCGTCCACCACCACGGCGATCTGCGTGTGCTTTACCTTAAAATCCACCAGCAGCTCCTGGGCGCGGCAGGCTTCCGGCACGAACATCGCGCCGCGCATGAACCGGCTCACCGGGGCCTGCGCCTTTTCCGGCGTGTCCCAAAGCGCGAACAGGTCCTTCACATACAAAATGCCGACAATGTCGTCCAGTGACTTGCGGTATACCGGGAGGCGCGAAAATCCGTGCTCCAGAGAAAGGCGTACCGCGTCGGCGGCGGGCGTGTTTTCCTCCACGCTTACGATCTCAGTGCGGTGGGTCATCACGTCGCCTGCCGTCACGTCGTCCAGCTCGAAGATGTTGGTGATCATCTTCTTCTGGCTTTCGTCTATCAGATCGTGCTCCTCCACGTCGTCCACGAAAGAGAGCACATCCTCCTCTGTTACGTCGGACTGGGCCGAGAGCCCCAGCGCCTTGAACACCAGCTTCGCGGGAGCGGCCAGCGGCGCACCCAGCATACAGGCGGCCGTGAAGCCGCTTTTCTCCTTTATGCGGCCCTTCGCCCGGCCAAGGCTGTACAGCAGCACGGCCAGCGCGGCCAGCGCCGCCAGGCACAGAAGCGTCCACCAGGGAGCTTGTGCAAAAATGCGAAGAAAGCCGTAAACAAAAAATCCGCACGCAAACACAAATGCCGCGCAAAGCCCGGCCATCCTGTCGGAAAACCCAAGGATGCCACTCTGCTGCCGCTCCGGTTCGCTTGCGGACACTGCGCCCGCGCGGTAAGCCGCCGCAAGCGCGCCAAACGTGGAAGCTGTTGCGATGAGGATACTAAGACCATCAGGGTCCATCTGAAAAAAACTCCTTCTTTCCGCCCGCCGCCGGAGCGCGGGCCATAGAATGCGGGCGCATAAGCCCGGATATTTACCTTATAATATACTGGATTGAAAGCGGCGTGTCAAATGCGGGGCGTAAAATCCGTGTAAAAGGAGGCGCATGGAGGTGTGAAGGTGGGATTTTTTTGTAAAAATGGCCGCGGTTCCCCATAAAAATCCCCTGCCCCTTGTTTACTTTCCCGCAAAACTTTGCTACAATAATGACGAGCGTAATGCAGAAACGATGCCCCCGCAAAACGCCTGTTTCTGCTCACACCACCCCCCGCCCGGAATCATCTGCCGCCGCGGGGGAATAAAGAAAGAACCGGAGGAAGAAAAATGCCAAGATCCAAGAAATCTATGGACGGCAACACCGCTGCGGCTCATGTAGCCTATGCGTTTACCGAAGTTGCCGGCATCTACCCCATCACCCCGTCGAGCCCCATGGCCGACCAGGTGGACCAGTGGTCCGCCCTGCACCAGAAGAACATCTTCGGCACCGAAGTGAAAGTTGTTGAGATGCAGTCCGAGGCGGGCGCGGCCGGCACCGTGCACGGCTCCCTGGCTGCCGGCGCGCTGACCACCACGTTCACCGCGTCCCAGGGCCTGCTGCTGATGATCCCCAACATGTATAAGATCGCCGGTGAGCTGCTGCCCGCCGTGTTCCATGTTTCCGCCCGTACCGTGGCCAGCCATGCGCTGAACATCTTCGGCGATCATTCCGACGTATATGCCTGCCGCCAGACGGGCTTTGCCATGCTGGCCGAGTCCAACCCGCAGGAGGTCATGGACCTGGCTGCTGTGGCGCACCTGGCCACGCTGGAGAGCCGTGTGCCGTTCATCAACTTCTTCGACGGCTTCCGTACCAGCCACGAGATCCAGAAGATCGAGGTCTGGGATTACGACGACCTGAAGGAAATGACGGACATGGAAGCGGTGAAGGCGTTCCGCGCCCATGCGCTGAACCCCGAGAACCCCGCTATGCGCGGCTCCCACGAGAACGGCGATATCTTCTTCCAGCACCGTGAGGCCTGCAATAAGTTCTACGAGGCCGTGCCCGGCATTGTGGAAAAATACATGGGCAAGGTGAACGCGAAGCTGGGTACCAACTACCAGCTGTTCGAGTACTACGGTGCTCCCGACGCAGACCGCGTCATCATCGCCATGGGCTCCATCTGCGACGTGGCCGAGGAAGTCATTGATTACCTCACCGCCAAGGGCGAGAAGGTCGGTCTGGTGAAGGTCCGCCTGTACCGTCCGTTCGCGGCCGACAAGCTGCTGGCCGCCATTCCGGCCACCGCGAAGAAGATCGCGGTGCTGGACCGCACCAAGGAGCCGGGCGCTCTGGCCGAGCCGCTCCATCTGGACGTTATGGCCGCGTTCCGCGAAGCGGGCCGCGAGGGCACCATCATCGGCGGCCGCTATGGCCTGGGCAGCAAGGATACCCCGCCGTCCAGCGTGTTTGCCGTATATGAAGAACTGGCGAAGGACGCTCCGAAGGAGCGCTTCACACTGGGCATCAACGACGACGTCACCTACCTCTCTCTGGAGGAGAAGCCCGCGCCCAACACGGCTGCCGAAGGCACCGTCGAGTGCAAGTTCTGGGGCCTGGGCGGCGACGGCACGGTCGGCGCCAACAAGAACTCCACCAAGATCATCGGCGACCATACCGACAAATATATCCAGGCCTACTTCCAGTATGACTCGAAGAAGACCGGCGGCGTGACGATCAGCCACCTGCGCTTCGGCGACAAGCCCATCCGCGCGCCGTACTATATCAACAAGGCCGATTTCGTGGCATGCCACAACCCGTCCTACGTCATCAAGGGCTACAAGATGGTCAACGACGTAAAGCCGGGCGGCGTGTTCATGATCAACTGCCAGTGGACGCCGGAAGAGCTGGATCACCACATGCCCGCCGAGGCGAAGCGCTATATCGCCAAGAACAACATCCAGCTGTATACCATCAACGCCATCGACAAGGCCATCGAAATTGGCCTGGGCAAGCGCACCAACACCATCCTGCAGTCCGCCTTCTTTGCTTTGGCAGGCGTGCTGCCGAAGGAAGACGCGCTGAAGTTCATGAAGGAAGCGGCCTACAAGTCCTTTGCCAAGAAGGGCGACGCCATCGTCGAGATGAACTACAAGGCCATTGACGCGGGCTTTGACGCTTTCGTCAAGATCGACGTGCCGGCTTCCTGGGCCGACGCGAACGACGCCGAGGGCGACCACGAGCTGGCCGGCAACCCCGCCACCGTCAAGATGGTCAAGGAGATCCTGTTCCCGGTCGACAAGATGGACGGCGACAGCCTGCCGGTTTCCGCTTTCGTGGACCATGTGGACGGCCAGTTCGAGCAGGGTGCTTCCGCATATGAGAAGCGCGGCGTTGCCGTGAGCGTGCCCGAGTGGGATGTTACAAAGTGCATTCAGTGCAACCAGTGTGCCTATGTCTGCCCGCATGCCACCATCCGTCCGTTTGCTTTCTCCGCCGAGGAAGTTGCCGCCGCCCCCGCCGCGCTGAAGGTGAAGCCGATGACCGGCAAGGGCTGCGAGAACTACCAGTTCGGCATGACGGTCTCTCCGCTGGACTGCATGGGCTGCGGCGTCTGCGTCGACGTCTGCCCGGCCCCCGGCAAGGCGCTGAAGATGATGCCTCAGGAGAGCCAGCTGGCCCAGCAGGAAGTGTTCGACTATGCTGTAGCCAACGTGGGCAAGAAAGAGGGCATGATGGCCGAGACGACCGTCAAGGGTTCTCAGTTCAACCAGCCGCTGCTTGAGTTCTCCGGCAGCTGCGCGGGCTGCGCCGAGACCAGCTACGCCCGCCTGATTACCCAGTTGTACGGCGAGCGTATGTATATTTCCAACGCCACCGGCTGTTCGTCCATCTGGGGCGGCCCGGCCGCAACGTCCCCGTACACCCGCAACCGTCTGTCCGGCAAGGGCCCGGCCTGGGCAAACAGCCTGTTCGAGGACAACGCAGAGCACGGCTTCGGCATGTATCTGGGCCAGAAGACCATCCGCGAGAGCCTGGCCGACAAGACCCGTGCGCTGATCGCTGTTGAGTACGCGCTGCCCGACCTGAAGGCCGCTGCGCAGGAATGGCTGGACACTATGGAGGACGGCAAGCTGAACCCTGCCGCCGCCGATAAGTATATTGCCGCGCTGGAGAACGGCGTGCTGACCGTAGAGGAAGGCATCACGTTCCTGGAGAGCGCCGAGGGCAAGGCGAAGTTCGGCGACAACGCCGCGTCTATGCTGGAGCATATGAAGAGCCTGAAGGCTGCCGGCAAGGCCACCTGCGACTGCGAGGCCTGCACGCTTGCGGCTGAAATTCTGGAGCAGAAGCAGTACCTGGCCAAGAAGTCCGTCTGGATCTTCGGCGGCGACGGCTGGGCCTATGATATCGGTTTCGGCGGTCTGGACCACGTGCTCGCTTCCGGCGAAGACGTGAATGTCATGGTCTTTGACACCGAGGTTTACTCCAACACCGGCGGCCAGGCCTCCAAGGCCAGCCAGATCGGTCAGGTGGCTCAGTTCGCCGCGGCGGGCAAGGCCATCGGCAAAAAGAATCTGGCCGAGATCGCCATGAGCTACGGTTACGTGTATGTGGCGCAGATCGCCATGGGCGCGGACAAGAACCAGACCATCAAGGCCATCACGGAGGCCGAGAGCTATCACGGCCCGTCCCTCATCATTGGCTATGCCCCCTGCGAGATGCACGGCGTCAAGGGCGGTATGACCAACTGCCAGAATGAGATGAAGCGCGCCGTTGAGGCTGGCTACTGGAACATGTTCCGCTTTGATCCGCGCAAAAAGGCCGAGGGCAAGAACCCGTTCACCATCGACAGCAAAGCGCCGACGGCGGACTACAAGGAATTCATTGAGAGCGAGACGCGTTACAGCCGCCTGCAGCGCGCCTTCCCCGAGCGTGCGCAGGTGCTGTTCGACAAGGCAGCCGACGCCGCGAAGGACCGCTACGAGTACCTGGGCAAGCTTGCCAAGCTGTACGAATAATCGGCACAAGCGAAGTAAAGCAGAGAGCGCCCCGCACCGAAAGGTGCGGGGCGCTCTTTTAATCAAAAAAGAGACATTATGCTTTTTTGATTTCTTTTGCGATAACCTCCAGAAATTCCGAAAGCTGCGGCTTTCCAGCGGGAAACAATACTTTTTGACGACCGCGAGCGCTGGAATCGTCGGTATCCCATGCGCTGTTTCGTGCGGCTTCCATTTCCCGGCGTACTGCTTCTGGCGTGGTCCCATTTCTCTCAGCAATTGTTTTAGTCAATTCTTCTAAATGTTTGCTGTCCATTCTATTTCCTCCTTTCTTTACTATAACAGTCCAATTGCGACTAAATTTCAATAGTCACAATAAGACTAGGGTATAGTAAACATGGGTGAAGGCAATGGATTTGACGCGCATCCGCGCGCTGCGAGAGGATAACGATAAGACTCAGCAGGAAATAGCGGACTTGTTATGCATTAAGCAGACCACATATTCAAAGTATGAATTGGGCCGTGTCGCGATTCCCATCGACGCGTTGATGACGCTGGCCGATTTTTACGGGGTATCCTTGGATTATCTTGCGGGGCGTTCCGATGAAAAAGGAAAATAAAAAAGCCAACGTTCTTCGAAGAGAAAAACGCTGGCTTTTGTTTTTTAAAGCTAATTATTGCACATTGGCCGTGCACGCCGTTTTTTTCAGGGAGAGGAAAAACACCACAAGCCCTGCGCCCAGGCAGATATGTCCCAGCCCCGCGACGCCGGAGATTGCCGCGTCCATCCCGCGGGAAAGCGGAAGCGCCAGTACCTGTGCCGCGCCGCGCACGGCCAGCATTACCGCCGTCACGCAAAGCCCGGTATTGTACAGCCCGTAGAACAGCCGGAAGTTTCTCCCCCGGGCCCAGTCAAGCTCTTTGGAAAACAGCGCGGCAAGCAGGAAAAACACCGTTCCCAGCAGGAACAGGTGCGTGTGTACCAGGCCCAGCGCCGTGCGCCCGGAAAACCCGTTGAATTTTGTGAATTCACGGTAGAATACGCCGCCGGCCATCGCGGCCAAAGCGTAAATGAATGCGGTGTTCAGCAATTTTTTCATTTGACAGTCTCCTTCCTTTTACGATGCATATCCGAAAAGCCCATCCAGACCACCCACACATAAGCGCAGGTCTTGGGGATCATGAGCATGCCCACGAGCGGAACGATGTCGGCCCACAGCACCACCGGGATATAGAACGCGAAGCTGAGCACGATGGCCAGCCACATCCAGCGGAAGGCCCTGTCCCCCGCCTGCCGCGCGCCGCGCAGGAATACCACGATGACCAGCGCGCCCAGCAGTGCGAACGGAACGTTGCGCCAGATGCCCCAGGACAGCGGCGGGTTCGCCGAAAGCCACGCATTCTGCGGGAACAGGCACAATCCGATGCGTGCCGCGGCCAGCGCGTATACGGCGCCCGTCAGCGCCCGGATGTGCAGGCCATAGCGCCGTTTTCCAATATGGTAAAGAATAACGTAAAATATTGTCATTATAATGGACGTGATGAATTTGCCCGCTCCCAGTGCTGCCGCGTGGGCCGCCAGGCCGTCGGTACACAGCGCCCAGGCCCGGGGCACCAGATGAAATGCATCGCCGCAGCCCAGAATGACGGCCATCCAGCCGAATAATTTCGTTTCCCGGTCCTGCGCGCTTTTTACCATGATACACCCCAGCGTCACCACCGTGACAAGATAGGCGGCGTCGAACAGAGTTTCCATAATTGCCTGCATATGCTTCTCTCCAATCTGAACGATGTTCATTTTGATGAGTGTATTTCCCCGCACCCGGCTGCCCGGGCACGGGGAATTTTCCTTTTTCAGTGCAAGGCCCGCACTGCCTGCATCAATAAATCAGGCGGCAGACGACTTCCTGCAAAAACGAGGCGTCCTCTCTGTCCGCCCGCAGCATCGACATCATCGTGCCGAATACGAAGGATACGAATTGCTCACGGGTGAAAGCCTCCGTAAATGCGCCGGGCCGCACACGGGCATCCCTGGCAAGTACAGCCAGCATGCCCGCTCGAATGTGCTCCCAATACTGCATTTCCAGCGCTTTTCCCTGCTGGCGCTCGGCCTCGTTCAGGCTTGCCAGCTCCCGCAGGAAGGTGTGCTCAAACTGGGCCAGATGCGTGCGCAGCGCGGTATAGATCTGCCCGCATACGGCGCTGAAATCCGAGCCATGGGTAAAATCACAGGAGAGGCCGCCGTGGAACACGCGTTTCCAAAAATCTTCAATCACAGCCAGCACAAGGTCCGCCTTGGCGGGATAATAATTGTATACAGTGCCGATAGACACGCCGCACATGGCGGCCGTGCGGCGGATGCTGATGTGTCCCAGCCCGTCCCGCCGCGCGATCTCCCGCGCGGCTTCCAGAAGCGCCTGCCGGGACGTCGCAGTTTTATTCATCGAGTTCGACCTCCAAACTGAACAATGTTCATTTTATTCCCTTTCTTTCCGCCTGTCAATCCCTTTTCCGCAATTTGCCGCCAAAGAATCCCCTTTGTTTTGCGGCCCGAATCGTGTATAATAAAAAGTGCGCGGCGGCGTTTGGGTGCCGGAGCAACGCGCGGCGCCCGCGCAGACAGTGCGGGCGGTGTGTGGAAAGGGAGGCGTCTGTTTTATGAAAAAAGAAAAGCAGCAAAAGAGGCCGAAGCGCACGAAGGCCCAGCGCGTACAGGCGCTCAAGACCTTTGCCGTGGATACGGTATACGATGTTGTGGGCAGTATCCTGTTTGCTATCGGCGTTTATACGTTTGCCAAATCAGCAGATTTTGCGCCCGGCGGCGTGTCGGGCCTGGCGCTGATCTGCAATTATTTGTGGGATCTGCCCATCGGCACGATGACCCTTATCATCAACATTCCCATCATCATCATCAGCTATAAGGTGGTGGGGCGCAAGTTTCTGCTCAAGAGTTTCAAGACGATGGTCATTTCCACGTTGTTTTTGGACCTTGTGTTCCCGCTGACGCCGCTGTACACGGGCAACAGTTTCCTGGCGGCCATTTTTTCCGGTGTGTTTATGGGCGCAGGTCTGGCGCTGATCTATATGCGCGGCTCGTCCACCGGCGGCACGGATTTCCTCATCGTCACCATCAAAAAGCTCAAGCCGCATTTCTCCATGGGCCAAGTGACGCTGATGACGGACCTTGTTGTCATCGTGCTGGGCGGTTTTGTGTTCGGCAACATCGACGCAGTGCTGTACGGCGTTATCTCCACCTATGCGGCGTCGGTGATCATTGATAAGATCATCTACGGCGCGGGCAGCGGCAAGCTGGCCATCATCATCACCACCGACGGCTATGCCACTGCGAAGAAGATCGATGAGGAAACGGGCCGGGGTGCAACGCTTATCAAGGCCATCGGTACGTATTCGGGCATTGAGCGGCATCTTATTCTGTGTGCCTGCGGCAAGGCGGAGATATTCAAGGTGCGCAACGCGGCCCATGCAGTGGACCCCAACGCCTTTGTGATGATCACCGAGGCCAGCGAGGTGTTCGGCGAGGGCTTCACCCCGCCGGAGCTGGACCAATAGCCCGGCAGAAAAGCATATTTTGGCTGCGTTCCGTGTTTTCGGCGGGGTGCGGCCTTTTTTGTGCGGCACGGGAGAGTCCCGGCGGGCGGTATGCCGCCGGCTTTGGTTACCCCGCACAAAAAGTGCAGAAATAGTTCTACAAGATTTATGTGCGGATGAGCCGGAATTCTCTTGATAGACACAATATATGGTGTTAGAATGAAAAGCGTATGATAATTGGAGAATTGAAGAAAGGTGAGGAAAAGAAATGGCGATCGAAGACATTGGGAAAAATGCGCTGCAGGTGCTGGAAAAGCGGTATCTGGCCAAGGACGCGGAGGGCAACCACACGGAGGATGTGGCGGGCCTGTTCCGCCGTGTTGCCGCGGCCGTGGCGCCGGAAGACCGGAATTATGATGAAAACGCGGATACTGCTGCGCTGGCGGACAGCTTTTACGAGCTGATGACCAGCCTGCGTTTTTTGCCAAACTCTCCCACGCTGATGAATGCGGGCCGCCCGTTGGGGCAGCTTTCGGCCTGCTTTGTGCTGCCTGTGGAGGACAGCATGGAGGCGATTTTCGAGACGGTGAAAAACGCCGCGCTCATCCACAAATCCGGCGGCGGCACGGGCTTTTCGTTCTCCCGTCTGCGGCAGAACGGCGCGCCCGTCAATTCCACAGGCGGCGTGGCCTCCGGCCCCGTCAGCTTTATGCGCGTGTTCAATATGGCTACCGAGGCCGTGAAGCAGGGCGGCACCCGGCGCGGGGCGAACATGGGCATCCTGCGGGTGGACCATCCCGATATCCTGGAATTCATCGACTGCAAAAAGGTGAACGGGGACATCACCAATTTCAATATTTCGGTGGGCATCACCGAGGCGTTCATGCAGGCCGTGGAGGAAAACCGGGACTACGACCTCATCGACCCGCAGACCCGGCGCCCGGTGGGCAAACGCAGCGCCCGGGAGCTGTTTGAAAAGATCGTGGACGCGGCATGGCGCAACGGCGAGCCGGGCATCATCTTCCTGGACCGCCTGAACCGGGACAATGTGGTTCCATCCCAGGGGGAGATCGAATCCACCAATCCCTGCGGTGAGCAGCCGCTGCTGCCCTACGAAAGCTGCAACCTGGGCAGCATCAATCTGGTGAAAATGCTTGCAAAAACGCCGGAAGGCTATGCCGTGGATTACGGCCTGCTGCGGGACACTGTGCGCCAGGCCATACATTTTTTGGACAACGTTATTGACGTGAATAACTATCCGCTGGAGCAGATTGGCGCGGTGACACGGGCCACACGCAAAATCGGCCTGGGCGTGATGGGCTTTGCCGATATGCTGCTGTATCTGGGGGTGCCCTACAATTCCGACGAGGGCGTTGCGTTGGCGGAGAAGCTGATGGCCTTTATCAACGCCGAGGGGCACGCGGCCAGTACTGCGCTGGCGGCCCAGCGCGGTGCGTTCCCCTTGTTTGCCGAGAGCATCTACAAGGATGGCGATCTCCTGCGCAACGGCACCGTCACCACCATCGCGCCCACGGGTACGCTGTCCATGATCGGCGGCTGCTCCTCCGGCGTGGAGCCTGTGTTTGCCTATGTGTATATCCGCAACATCATGGACGGTACGGAGATGCTGGAGGTAAACCCGGTGCTGCGGGAAAAGCTGCAGGAGCGCGGACTGTACTCCGACGCTTTGATGCGCAAAATCGCCAAAGAAGGTACCATCGCCCATATCGCGGAGATTCCCGAGGACATCCGCCGTGTGTTTGTTTGTGCCCACGACGTAAGCCCGGTATATCATACCAGGATGCAGGCCGCTTTCCAGCGGCACACGGACAACGCGGTGTCCAAGACCGTGAATTTTCCCCACTCCGCCACCCGCGAGGAAGTGGCTGAAGTGTATATGCTGGCCTATAAAATGGGCTGCAAGGGCGTCACCATCTACCGGGACGGCAGCCGGGACAGCCAGGTGCTGAACATCGGCAGCGTCAAAAAAGAAGGAGGAGCCGCCGCGCAGCATCCCTTTGGACGCATCGTGCCCCGCCCGCGCCCGGCCATCACTATGGGCTTTACCGAGCGTATGAAGATTGGCTGCGGCAATCTGTACGTCACGGTGAACTACGATGAAAACGGCATCTGCGAGGTGTTTACCAGTACAGGCAAGGCCGGCGGTTGCCCCAGCCAGAGCGAAGCAACGGCCCGCCTTGCCAGCGTGGCGCTGCGCAGTGGCATCAGCGTGGAGGAAGTGTATGACCAGCTCAAGGGCATCCGCTGTCCGTCCACAATCCGCCAGCAGGGCATGAGCTGCACCTCCTGCCCGGACGCCATCGCTAAGGTTTTGGCCAAAGTGGACCGTTTCATCCGTGAAAACAACAACGCTGTCCAGCATCCTGAGGCGGAGCCCACGCCCGGGCAGCGCCGCGCGGCGGCCGGCGGCCCGGCCACGGCCGGACCCCGCGGCAGCCATGTGCCTGCCGCGGCGTCGGAGATACATATCTGCCCCGAATGCGGCGGCCCCGTGGAGCATGAGGGAGGCTGTGTCATCTGCCGCAACTGCGGTTTCTCCAAATGCGGATAAAGATGCGTCGGCATAAGGCGGCAAACACATCCCCAATATTTTGTGGGTGAGCCCGTGAGAAAAAGATTTGAAGCCCCATCTCTAGAAAATATATATTTTCATGCGGCAGCTTCAAATATATATGCGCCCAAACTGCATACTTCAAAACAAAAGTACATGCCATGCTTCGCTTCGCGCCGGGATCCGGCGCGGAGCGTTTTTCAACACGGACAAGGAAAACTTTCAACATTTCAACCGAGTTTTACACCGAGTATAGCGGGTTTTCCACAGCTTTTGTTGAAAACCCTGTGGAAAGCGTTGAAAAGGGCGTAAAATAGGCCCCGGTTTTCCACAATATTCCGCGAATGTTACAGTTTGTACATAACTAATTGTTGAATACTGAAAGAGGTTTTGATACAATATCTTTATATCGCCGCCGGTTTTTTCCGCCCGCGGCGGATTCAACAAAAAGCAATATCCGCCCGCGGCGCGGGCGGTGGAGAAAGGAACCAAACGTTTCATGAAATGGGTCTATAAGCTCGAACGGAAATTCGGCCGCATCTGCATTCCCCATCTGATGCTGGTCATCATCGCGGGGCAGGCCATGGTGTATCTGGCCAATCTGCTCAACCCAGACATCCTGCTGCTCAGCCGTTTTTCGCTGAACTGGGCCGCCGTGATGCACGGCGAGGTGTGGCGGCTGCTCACCTTTGTGTTCATTCCCCAGAGCACCAGCCCGCTGGGCCTTGTGCTGACGCTTTATTTCTGCTATCTCATCGGCAACACACTGGAAAATACCTGGGGCGATTTCCAGTTCAACGTCTATTACTTGTGCGGCATGCTCGGGGCCATCTTGGCGGCTGCGCTCACAGGTTACGGCACCAGCTACTACATCAACCTGTCGCTGTTTTTTGCTTTTGCCATGCTCTACCCTGATTTTCAGGTGCTGCTGTTCTTCATCATCCCCATTAAGATGAAGTATATGGCCCTGTTT
The DNA here is from genome assembly GCF_000949455.1 of Ruthenibacterium lactatiformans. Taxonomy (GTDB): domain Bacteria; phylum Bacillota; class Clostridia; order Oscillospirales; family Ruminococcaceae; genus Ruthenibacterium; species Ruthenibacterium lactatiformans. The sequence continues at coordinate 77,759 of NZ_JXXK01000011.1, forward strand.
TCGGGCGCGCTGTGTCTCATCGACCTGCTGATGGGAGGCTGGAGCACCCGGGCGGCGGTGCTGCTCTCGCTGGCAAACTTTCTTCTGTTTTTCGGCGGGGATTTCTTCCGCACGGTCAAGCAGGAGATCAAATACCATAAGACGCGCCGTACCTGGCAGAACCAGAACCGCAGCAACTGGCGCTGACACGGGGAATTTGTGCCTGCACCCGCGCGGCAGTGGATTTTTCGTGCGATCTGTGCTAAAATGAAAGTAAGCAGAAGGCGCACCCCGCGCCCTGTAATGTTTAGGGGGTATTGTTATGAAAATGATCACCGCGATCGTCAACAAGGAAGACGCAAATGCTGTTTGTAACGCACTGACGAAGGGCGGCTTTTCGGTAACAAAGCTGTCCACTACGGGCGGTTTCCTGATGGCGGGCAACATGACGCTGCTCATCGGCACCGACGATGAAAAGGTGGATAAGTGCATTGATCTGATCGCCTCCTGCTCCAAGCAGCGCAAAGAGGTGGTGCCCAGCACCGCCAGCTACGGCATCGGTGTCACGACGGCCTATCCGCTGGAAGTGACTGTGGGCGGCGCGACGGTGTTCGTCACCAACGTGGAACGCTTTGAAAAGCTGTAATGGCTGCGCTGGATTCCCTGCTCGGAAATGAAACACTCAAGGAAAGCCTCTCGGCCGCGCTTGCGGCCGGGCGGCTTTCTCATAGTATCCTGCTTTGCGGCGAGGCAGGCACAGGCGCGGGCTTTGCCGCGCGCTGCCTGGCCGCGGATTACCTTTACCCAAACGGCGGCGCCTCCGCCGCTCAGGTTTTGGCGGGTCAAAGCCCGGAATACCTGCTGCTGGCGGGCGAAGGCGTTTCCGGGGATATCCGCGTGGACCGTGTGCGCGAGGTGCGGCGGGAGATATTCAACACCGCGCTCTCCGCTGGGGGACGCGCCGTGCACATCAAAGGCGCGGACAAGCTGAACGGCGCCAGTGCCAACGCCTTGCTGAAGGTGCTGGAGGAGCCGCCTGAGGGTGTGCTGTTTATCCTGACGGCGCCCAGCGAGGCGAACGTGATGGCCACCATCCGCAGCCGCTGCTGCGCCTATTCCCTGGCCCCCGTGGCCGAGGAGGTGTGCGCGGCGTATCTGAAGAAGCACTTTCCAAAGGAGCCTGAGGCCGCTCGGTATGCGGCGCTGTTCGGTGGGAAGATCGGCAGTGCGAAGCGCTGCCTGGAGGACGCGGCCGGGCGGACGCTTTTGCTGGACGCGCTGAAGCTGGCGGGCCTGGCCGAAAAACAGGACGTTTACGGCGCATTGGCGCTGCTTTCCAAATATGAAAAAGACCGCGCGGGCACACAGGCGCTTCTTGGCCTGCTGCTGAACGTGTGTAGCGCTTCACTGCGGGGCAGCGAGGCGGCCCAAAGCCCTGTAAGCCCGGCCCGCGCCGCGCGCTGCGCAGGGGAAGCCGGAAAAACGGCCCGGCTGCTGGCAGGCAATGTCAGCGGTAAACTGGCGCTCACCTGCCTTGCCGCGCGCCTGACGGCATGAGCCTGCGCTTTGGGCGGGAGGGCTTTGCCGGCGGGCGGAGACTTTGCGCGGATATTTCTTCCCCGCGCCCCCACTCTCTTGATAAAACGCCGCTTCAAATGCCGCGGGCGGCGGAACTGACACCCATTGCAGCGGCGGCGAAAGGAAAGAAGCTATGACAAAAGTGATCGGCGTCCGCTTCAAAGCGAACGGCAAATCCTACTATTTCAGCCCCGGCGATCTGGAACTCCAACAGGGGGACTACGTTATCGTGGAAACGGCCCGGGGAACAGAGTGCGGCGAGGTAGCAAAAGGCCCTCATGACGTGCCGGATTCCAGCATCGTCAAGCCGCTCAAGACGGTCACGCGCATGGCGGACGCCGTGGATGTGCGCCGCATGCAGCAGAACCGCGCGGACGAAAAACGCGCCTTTTCGGTGTGCGAGGAGCGCATTGCCAAGCACAAGCTGGACATGAAGCTGGTGGATGTGGAGTATACGCTGGACCGCAACAAGATCCTGTTCTACTTTACGGCCGACGGACGCATCGACTTCCGTGACCTTGTCAAGGACCTTGCCGGTGTGTTTCGCACGCGCATCGAGCTGCGGCAGATCGGCGTACGGGACGAGAGCAAAATGCTGGGCGGCTTGGGTATTTGCGGCCAGCCGTTCTGCTGCAGCCGTTTTCTGCGGGATTTCCAGCCGGTGTCCATCAAAATGGCCAAGGAACAGGGACTCTCGCTCAATCCGGCCAAAATCAGCGGCAGCTGCGGCCGCCTGATGTGCTGTCTTGCCTACGAGCAGCCGGCATATGAGTATCTGAACAGGATCACTCCGGGCGTGGGGAGCATTGTCAAAACGCCTGAGGGAGTGGGCGCCGTGGTGGAGACCAATGTCATCTCCGGTACCCTGCGCGTGCGGATGGACCCCCCAGCCACCGGCTTCAAAACGTTCCACAAGGACGAATGCCAGTATCTGCGCGGCGGCAAGCGCGCACCCATCGCGCCGGACCCGGAGCCGGAAGAGATCACCGAATGAACGCTTTTGCCCCGCGTAGGTCTGCGTCTGCCGGGCCGCGCGGGGCAAAGCTGTTTCCCGGCGTGTAAAAAGTGCGTGAAAGTGGCCCTGCGCCCCTTGAAAAATCCGCATTTTATGTTAAAATGAGAACACATGGAGGCACAGCCTCTGGCGGCTGCATGCGCTGACCCGCGCCGCTCGCGCACGCTGCCGTAAAAAATTCGATCGCGCGGAGAAGAGGATGGATACTTATGGCTTACAAAATTTCTGACGACTGCATCGCTTGCGGCACCTGCGCTGGCGTGTGCCCGGTTTCTGCGATTTCCGAGGGCGACGGCAAGTATGTCATCGACGCGGACGCCTGCCTGGATTGCGGCACCTGCGCCGGCGAATGCCCGGTTTCCGCTATTTCCGAGGGTTGATTTCCCGGGAAAAGCAGAGCAAAGCAACAAAGAGGCGGGCACCGTGCGTGCCCGCCTTGCTTTTTCCTTATTCAGGCGATTTTGGCCTCTGCATCCGCGAGGGGCCTGAATTTTTGATTTGAGCGGCCTCCTCTACTTGGGCGTGCCGCTGAAACCGATTCGAAAGGAGCCTCCGCCTTTGCAGCAGGAACACCTTGCCAACGGCACACCCGTTTTCATCACGCAAAGCCACCGTTTTGGCCAGGATGCACTGCTGCTGGCTCACTTTTGCCGCGTGCGCCGCGCCGAGGCTGTGTGCGATCTGGGCACCGGCTGCGGGGTCATTCCCCTGCGCTGGCACGACAGAGGGCACCGCGGCCCATGCCTTGCGCTGGATATCGCGCCCGGCGCCGTAGCGCAGCTGCACGCGGCGGTGCAGGCTGCGGAGGCCTGGCATATCACGCCGGTCACAGCAGATCTGCGGGACCTTGCAGGCCTGCACCCATATGCCCAGAGCCGCGATGTCGTGGCCTGCAACCCGCCCTATTTTACAGGTGGGCGCGTCAGTCCGGACGCGGCGCGGGCGGGTGCGCGCCATGAGCTTTCCTGCACGATGCCCGATGTATGCGCGGCTGCGGGTCTGCTGCTGAAAGACGGCGGCAGGCTGTGTGTGTGCCAGCGTCCGGAACGCCTGGCGGATGTGCTGTGCGCAATGCGCGGCGCGCGCATTGAACCCAAGCGCCTGCAATTTGTTATGGCCCGGCCTGAAAAAGCGCCCTGGCTGGTGCTGGTGGAAGGCCAGAAAAACCGCGCGCCGGGCCTGCGCGTGCCGGCCCCGCTCGTTACCGCGCGGGCAGACGGCCGCCCCAGCGCGGCCATGCTGGAAATTTACGGAACAGAACCGAAAAAGGAGGCCCCATGAGCGGCACTTTGTATATCGTGGCAACGCCCATCGGAAATTTGGGCGACCTTACCCCGCGCGCGGCGGAAACCTTTGCAAAAGCGGATTTTATTGCCGCCGAAGACACCCGTGTGACGCTGAAGCTGCTGAACCACCTGGGCCTGAAAAAGCCGATGGTGAGCTATTATGAGCACAATCTGAAAGAGCGGGGCGGTTATATTCTGGACCGCATCGAGGCCGGGGAATCCTGCGCGCTGTGCAGCGACGCGGGTATGCCCGCCGTTTCCGACCCCGGGGAGGTCATCGTGCGGGACGCACACGCCCGGGGCATTCCCGTAGTGCCCGTGCCCGCGGCCAGCGCCGCTGTCACGGCGCTGTGCGTTTCCGGGCAGCCGACGGGTCGGTTTGTGTTCGAAGGTTTTCTGCCTACCAACCGCCGTCAGAAAAAGGAGCGGCTGGCCGCACTGCAAAACGAGGAGCGCACCGTGATTTTTTACGAGGCACCGCATAAACTGCCCACGACTTTACAAGACTTGGAGCAGGCGTTCGGACCGGAGCGGAGCCTGACCATCTGCCGGGAGCTTACAAAGCTGCACGAGGAGATCCGTGTCACCACCGTGGGGGACGCCAGCGCTTACTATAAAGAAAACCCGCCCCGGGGCGAGTTTGTGCTGGTGATGGCCGGCGCACAGCCATGCCCTGCGCAGGAACTGACGCTGGACGACGCCGTCGGCCTGGCGCGAAAACAGATGGCCGCGGGCCAGAGCGCCACGGCGGCGGCAAAATATGCCGCTGCGCACAGTGCATTTTCCAAGAGCGAAATTTACCGCCGCTGCCTGGAGTAAGGCGCGGCCTGAAAGGCGGAAAGCATATGAAGCTGCTGGTCGTTTCCGACGTCCACGGAGATTTGGACGCGCTGGAACGCGCGGTGGATGCCGAAGCGGATGCAGACGCCGTTATTTTTTTGGGAGACGGTCTGCGGGAAGCGGAGGACCTGCAGGATATGCGCCCGGAGCTGAAGATTTACAGCGTGCGGGGCAACTGCGATTATGCCTCCTTTGCCCCGCCGGACGGGCTGGCCGCTTTCGGCGGTGTGTTATTTTATTATACACATGGTAATTTATATAATGTAAAAAACGAACTGGATACACTTGCTGATGCGGCACGTGCACGCGGTGCGGACGCAGCGCTTTATGGACATACCCACTGTGCTGGCTGCGAGGAGCGGAGCGGTGTGGTGCTTTTCAACCCCGGCGCGCTTTCCCGGGTGCAGGGGCGCGGCAGCTATGGTGTGGTCATGGTGGAAAACGGCGCGCCGCGTTTTGAGCACAGACGGGTTTGATACGCGCCTGTCCCGAGATAAAGGAGAGCGACAACTGTAAAAAAACCCGCCGCCCGCGCAGCCCTCATAAGAGGGAATCCGCGGGCGCGGTTTTTTGATTGTTCCGTAATGCTTACCCGGTTGGACGCGGGACGGCATGCAAGGCCTGAAAAAACGACCTCGATGACCGTGGCGGGATGTACGATCAGAGCAGATAGCGAAAAATTTCATCCCGCTGCTCGTATTCACACAGCACAGAAAGGCCGAAGCAGAATACACGCTGTGCTTCCGACAACGGGCTTGGCAGCGGCGCGTCCTCCAATGCACAGCGCGCCAGCGCATCCCGCTGGGCCGGGGTGAGCAGAGCTTCCGCTTCCTCAAACGTCATAGCCATATATGCTCATCCTTTCCGGCAGCGTTCAGTCGGCGAACAGCGGTGTGGAAAGATAGCGGTCGCCGGTGTCGGGCAGCAGTGCCACGATGGTCTTGCCCGCGTTTTCCGGCCGTTTGGCCAGCTGAATGGCGGTCCAGACAGCCGCGCCCGAGGAGATGCCCACCAGCACGCCCTCCAGACGGCCCACCAGACGGCCTGCGGAAAAGGCGTCCTCATTCTCCACGGGTATGACCTCGTCATAAATATGAGTGTCCAGAACTTCGGGCACAAAACCTGCACCGATGCCCTGGATCTTGTGCGGCCCGGCTGTGCCCTTGCTCAGCACCGGAGAGGCCGCAGGCTCCACGGCTATTACGCGGATGGCAGGGTCCTGCGCCTTGAGATAAGCGCCCACGCCGGTGACGGTGCCGCCCGTGCCCACGCCTGCGATAAAGATATCGACCTTCCCGTCGGTATCGGCCCAAATTTCCGGCCCCGTGGTGGCTTTGTGTACAGCGGGGTTGGCCGGGTTGACGAACTGCCCGGGGATAAAACTGTCCGGAATCTCTTTGGCCAGATCTTCCGCCTTGGCGATGGCGCCTTTCATGCCCAACGCACCCTCGGTGAGCACCAGCTCTGCACCGTAAGCCTTCATCAGCTGGCGGCGCTCAACGCTCATGGTGTCAGGCATGACGATGATGATTCGGTAACCCCGCGCGGCTGCCACAGAGGCAAGGCCGATGCCGGTGTTGCCGGAGGTGGGTTCGATAATGACGGAACCGGGCTTCAGCAGGCCGCGGGCTTCCCCGTCGTCGATCATGGCTTTGGCGATGCGGTCTTTCACGGAACCGGCCGGGTTAAAATATTCCAGCTTGGCAAGGATGCGGGCCTTCAGCCTGTGTTCCCGTTCAATGTGGGACAGCTCCAACAGCGGTGTTGCCCCGATCAGCTGGTCAGCGGATGTATAGATACGGCTCATAAAAATTTCCTCCCTGAATGATGTGCTTGTATGTTCCGGCAAAGCCGGGCGGAAAGGGCTGTCAGCAACAACGCCAGCACAGGCACAGCCGCCCCGGCGGCTGTGTGCGGAAAGGATCTGAGGTGTGAGGCTTCATAAATACCAACCTTTCAGATAGGTTTATAGGGATTATAACCCGAACCGGTCCGCTTGTCAAGGAGAAAGCAGGAAGTTTTTGCCGAGGTCTGCAGTTGAATTCCTATTAACCCAACAGTATAATAGGTTTATATGTGGAAATCTAAAAAATAGCTTTTGGTGGGTCTTGGACTATATGGGCAGTCCTCGGCCATTGAGATAAGTTTTTTATTGCAGAGAAATAAAAAAACAGGGTTTGAACTTTTGCTATCGAAAAGTTTTAAAACATAAATACCCTTGCAAATACTGGTTTTTGTGTATCAAGACACTTAAAATTACAATGACTTTGGCACTTTGGCGTCCCCGGAGTTGCCCGAATTTCTTAGGGCAATAAAAGGCACCAACTTTAAATTTATCGAGGAGGCGAACAATGATTAAAGTAATAAAAAAAGCGTTTGTTGTCATTGGGAAAGAGGGTTCAACGCTAGACGGCGCGGGCTTTATTCAGAAATTGTGGGATGATGCAAACGGTCACTTCAGTGAAGTAGCACATCTGGCGAAGAAAGATACAAACGGAAATATTGTGGGAATATGGGGGGCCATGTCCGATGGTTCTCACGCATTTAATGCTTGGGAAGATGGCTTTAGCAAAGGCTTGTATCTGGCGGGAGTGGAATGTGTTGATAATGCAGAAGCACCGGCTGGATGGACAAAATGGATAATACCAGGTTATGAGTATATAGTTGTTGAAAACCATAATGGAGCGTTTGAAGATACCATTAAACAAATGAATGAGGAAGGTATGTCGCTGGTCGGAGCAGTTCACGACTATACCGATCCAGCAACGGGAAAGGGTTATATGTATTTTCCGATAAGAGAAATTTAATAAATTTGTATTTGTATACTGTCATAGATGAAAACGAGTGATTTTTACGGGAAGGGTGCCCCTTTCCACTGCTTGCTACGGGATTTTTCGCAAAGGAACAGAAAGGAAATGATAATCTCAAGGCAGGGTCTTTTCTTTGATATATTGCGCAGCTAAATGGCGTTTTCAGGGGGACATGTATAAGCATTTTACCCCATCGGTTTTATTGCCGGTACTGTTTTTATGGCAAGGTTTTTGAACTTCGAATGCGTAACCATAATGGTGTACAAAGTTATCCTAAATTGCCTTTGCAGGCGTGATTGCATCCCTGTGCCTGTTCTGTATCATCTTAGCTGTAGTGTTAAAATGGTATCCAACTCTACAAAACCAACCTATACGGCGATGTGAGAAGGTACAAGCGGAAATGGGAAAACGGTTGAAAATGCAGGCAGTTTCCGCACCTCAATAAAACTCGCAAGATGTTATAAGACAATTTCCGTCTATACAATCCATAAAAAATAGCCGCAGGCTGTTTTTAGGCTTTGCGGGACGTCCCCGGCCCGCGGTCAGTAAGATAAGCTTTTTATTGCGGAGCAATAAAAAGGCCGTGGGAAAGGGCCCGCGGCAGAGGAAACAAAAAGAAACGGAGGAACGGCTGTATGATGGTGTCCACCAAGGGGCGCTATGCGCTGCGTGTTATGATTGACCTGGCCGAGCACCAGGCAGAGGGATATATCCCTCTCAAAGCTATTGCCCGGCGTCAGGATATCTCGGAAAAATATCTGGAGAGCATTCTCAAAAGTCTGGTGCAGAGCCAGTTTCTGACAGGCGTGCGCGGAAAGGGCGGGGGCTACCGGCTGACAAGGTCGCCCGAGCAGTATACCGTGGGAAGCATTCTGCGGCTTACGGAGGGCAGCCTGGCCCCCGTGGCCTGCCTGGAACAGGAGCCGGTGGAATGTCCGCGCAGGGCCGAATGCCGCACGCTGCCCATGTGGCGGAAGCTGAACGCGCTGGTGCAGGATTATCTGGACGGCGTCACGCTGGCAGATTTGACAGCCGAGGCCCAGTCCGCCGACCATTATGTGATTTGACCCGGCTCCGTTCAGGCATAGCGGTATTTTCCCCTTTTTCGCCACAGAAACCAGGCGCTCACCGCCAGAGCCAGAAGTTCGGCCACAACGATGGCGAGCCAGATGCCGTCCGTCCCCATGAGAGCGGGCAGCACCAGAACCACGGCTGTCTGGAACACCAGCGTGCGCAGGAACGAGATAACGGCGGAAACAAAGCCGTCGTTCAGCGCTGTAAAGAAGCCGGAGCTGAAAATGTTGAAGCCTGTGAGCAGGAACGAAAGCGAATACAAACGAAAGCCGCGGCAGGTCATCGCCAGCAGCGCCGCATCATAGCCCACGAATATCTTTGTCAGCGGAAGAGCCAGTGCCTCGGCGGCTACAGTCAGTGCCACTCCGGCCGCGCCCACCAGCAGCAGGCTTTTGCGGAACAGGCTTTTCAGCTCCGTGCTGTTCCCCGCTCCATGATGGTATCCCACCACGGGCGCGCTGCCGATGGAATAACCGATGAAAATGGCAATGAAAATAAAGTTGACGTACATGATGACGCCATAGGCGGCAATGCCGTCCTCCCCCGCCAGCTGCATGAGCTGAAAATTGTACAGCACTGTCACCAGTGAAGAAGAGAGGTTGGTCATCAGCTCCGACGAGCCATTGGTGCAGGCTTTCAGCAATGCACGGCTGTCCAGCTTCGTTTTTCCAAGCCGCAAAAGGCTGCGGTTGGGCCGGGCAAAATACAGCAGCGGTACGCCGCCGCCCACAAACTGGCTGGCGGCCGTGGCAATGGCAGCGCCCGCCACGCCCCAGCGGAACACGGCGATGAACAAAAAGTCCAGTATGATATTGGTAAGCCCCGCGGCCACGGTAACGCCCAGGCCAAAATGGGGCTTTTCTGCTGTGATGAGAAAGCTCTGGAACACATTTTGCAGCATGAACATCGTCTGGCCCGCCAGCAGGATTCCGCCGTAAACGACGCAGTCCTCCAGCATGGCACCCTGTGCGCCCAAAAGCACGGCGATGGGGCGCAGGAACAGCAGCCCCAGCACGGAAAAAACGATGCCTCCACCGATGGTCACATAGACAAGCATGGAAAAGTAACGCTGGGCCCGGCCGCTGTCCCCTTCACCAAGGGTACGGGCCACAAGAGCGCTGCCGCCGGTGCCGATCATGAAGCCAAGCGCGCCCAGGATCATCAGCAGAGGGAAAATCAGGTTCACGGCCGCAAAAGCCGTTTTGCCCACAAAATTGCTCACAAACAGGCCGTCCACAACGCCGTAAACGGAGGTAAAGATCATCATGACGATGGACGGCGCCACAAAGCGCAGCAGCTTTCCCGTGGTGAAGTGGTCGGATAATTGGATCTTCATAGTATGCTACTCCTTGAAACGGTTGGGATAAATGTGCCGCGCGCATGTCCGCGCGGCAGAAAAATTGCGCCCGGATTTCCAAAACCGAGCGCACTCGTCATCTTCTCCGGCTGTATGGCTGCGGCCATACGCCCTCCGATGGGATATGGAAATTTACAGGATGCGTCCGGCCTCTGCCCGCAGGCGGGCAAGATAGGCGTGCGTCAGACGCAGAAGGGCCTGCTGGTCCTCCTGCGGCATGCCGGAAAACGCGCGTTCCTCCATGGCGGCCACAGGGGCGGCTTTTTCTTCCACCAGCCTGCGGCCCTCCGGCGTCAGGCAGATGTGCATGTCTCTGCCCCGTCCGGGCTGAAGATACAGATAGCCATCCTGTTCCAGCCTGCGGATGGAGGAATTGATGGTCTGCTTGCTGATGTAGGACAGATCGCAGATATCCCGCTGCAGGCAGCCGTCGCCCAGAAGATAAAGCGCATACAGAATGATGGAGGCGCTGTCGGAAAGCCCCTGCCGCAGTGCAAGATTGTGGTAAAGATCGTCCAGCTCTTTGTAAAGCCGGTTGAATTCCCGTATTCCGGGGCCCTGTCCCATATGCATGCCTCCCATATCCGATTTCGGACTCAATGCGTTTATTATAGTCCGATTTCATACTTAAGTCAAGGCTCTCAAGCAAAAAGGGATAAAAACAGTCGGCGCAGCTACTATTTTTTACGCGCATCCGGGCACTTTGTGCCCGGGCGCCTGAGATCTTAAGGCCGTGGGACGGAGGGCCCACATGGCCGCTTTTTATAGCTTGCTGTGCAAAGCTATAAAAAAGCAGCCGGCCGGAAGATCCGGCCGGCTGTTCTGGCGCAGCGGGAGGGATTCGAACCCTCGTGCGATTGCTCGCAAACTGATTTCGAGTCAGCCCCGTTATGACCACTTCGATACCGCTGCAAATGCTGCGCTGCAAATAAATCTGCTCACAGCCCAATTATTATACCAAAAAGGCCGATGGCAGTCAATGCTTATGCGCGGCTTTGCAACGGTTGTGTGTCAGGCATACGCCCGGGGCAGCACATACAGCAAAATACACAGATAATGCAGAACACTGCCCAGCAGCACGAACAGGTGCCATACGCCGTGCATGTAATGCACACGCCCTTTTTTATGCCAGGTGTAGAATACGATGCCGCCCGTATAGCTTACGCCTCCCAGCAGCAGAAGCCAGAATCCGGCGGACGGCAGTGCGCGTACCACATCCCCCACTGCAAATACAACGGCCCATCCCATGGCGATGTACAGCAGCATGGAGAACTTTTCAAACCGCTCCACACTGACGGCATTGAGCGTGACGCCCAGAAGGGCGGCGGCCCACACTACGCCGCAGATGACCGGGCCCTTCCAGGTGCCGTCCAAAAGGATAAGCGTGAACGGCGTATAACTGCCCGCAATGAGCAGGTAAATGGATGAGTGGTCGAACACGCGAAACAGGCGTTTCACGCCCTCGAACGGGAATGCATGGTACAGAGTGCTCATGGTATATAAAACCACCAGTGAAAGCCCGTATACAAGGCAGATGAGCACTGTCCGCCAATTGGCCAAAGCAGCGGCCAGCGCCACAAGCGCCCCGGTGCCCCCGATGGCCAGCACACTGCCCGCTCCGTGGCTGACCGCATTGAAGATCTCCTCGCCTTTTGTGTAGAACCCGGCTGGGTTTTGCTTTTGATGCATCGCGACAGCTCCCCTCTTGTGTGAATATTATTATACGCTGTTTTTAATATAAAATAAAGAGGTTTTAGAAAATATATAATATAGTTTTAAAAAACAGATTATTCCCAAAAAACTGCCGCCCGAAAACCGGGCGGCGGTATTTTTAGGCGGCAAAGCGGCGGTAAAAACAGCCGGCCGCCATGTCAGGGCACAAGATGATTGATGTCCCGGGGGAACAGACTGGCGTCGCGAATATTGGACAGCCCGCACAGCTTCATGGTCAGGCGCTCCAGCCCGATGCCCAGGCCGCCATGGGGCGGCAGGCCGCAGCGGTGTACGCCGATATAGCTTTCAAATTGAGCAGGGTCCAATCCGCGGGCCTGCATCTTGGCCACCTGCGCGTCATAATCGTGGATGCGCTGGCCGCCTGTCGTCACCTCCAGCCCGCGGAACAGCAGGTCGAAGCTGAGCGTTTCCCTGGGGTTGTGCGGGTCGTCCATCACATAGAACGGACGTTTGGCCGTGGGAAAATGCGTCACGAACACGAATTCGCCCAGCCCCTTTTCCCTGTAATACTCGAACAGCAGCACTTCGTCCTCGGGCGTGAGGTCGTTCCGGTTTTTGCCGCCGCCGAGCGTTTTCAACAAAGCCAGTGCGTCTGCGAACCGGATACAGGGAATTGCGCCGATCCGGGGCACATCAACGTCCAGCAGCGCGATCTCCGGCGCGCAGTGTTCTTTCACATAGGCCATGGTGTGCTGCAGCATGGCGGTCTCCATCTGCATCACGTCCTCCATGCCGTCGATGTATCCCATCTCAAAGTCCAGGCCTGTGTATTCGTTCAGATGGCGGCTGGTGTTGTGCAGCTCCGCCCGATAGACGGCTCCCACTTCAAACACGCGGTCGAAAAAAGCGACACAGGTCTGTTTGTACATCTGCGGGCTCTGCGCCAGCGTGGCGGGCATGCCGAAGTAGTCCAGCTCGAACACTTCTGCGCCGCCCTCGGCACCGATGCCCGTGATCTTCGGAGTATGGATCTCAGTAAAATCCTGGGAAAGCATGAACTCCCGGAAGCCGCAGGCGAGAGCCTGCTGGATGCGGAATACCGCGCGTTCCCTGGGATGACGCAGCGCCACGGTGCGGTACTCCATTTTGGTGCCCAGCGTGGCCTTCAGCTCTTTATCGGCCAGGTTCAGCGGCAGCGGCGAAGCCGGACGGGACAGAACGGTGAAGCCGTGGAGCAGCAGCTCCACGCCGTTTTCAGCGCGGGGTTCGGCGCGCAGCAGGCCCGTTGCGCGGACACAGTCGCCTGCGGAAAGCTGGCTCAGATTATTATCCGGACACACCTCCTTGTCGTACACGGACTGAATGAGATAACGCCCGGTGCGCAGCACCACGAATGCGATGCCGCCAAGCTCCCGGATGTTGTGAACGCACGCCTTGAGGGTGATTTCCTGCCCGGCGGCGGCCAGCAGCTCTGCGGGGGACGGACTGTGCCAGATTTGATCGCCTTTGATCTCCATGACTTACACCACCTTTTCTTTTCGTTTTGTAAAAGCCATAATTCTTCCGGCAGGCCGGAAAAATTATTTTAATATTTTAGCAAGATGAAGTGAAAATAGCAATATTTTTGATGGATTTTTTTTACAGAAAAACGCATTTTTTACCAATTGAACAAAAAAACGAAAAAACAACGCCGCAATCCCGCTCAATGCGGATTTCCGGGTATGCGCAAAATGTGCTATACTAATAAAAAATAGCAGCACAGCTGCTGGTTTTTACGCGCATCCGGACACTTTGTGCCCGGGCGCTTGAGATCTTAAGGCCGTGGGCCGGGACAGTCCACATGGCCGCTTTTTATAGCTTTGCATAGAAAAGCTATAAAAAGAGCTGCAGATCATTCCCGGCCATACGGGTTGTTCTCGGCTTATAGTCGTTAAGAAGGGCCTTTTATTGCGGAGCAAAAAGGGGCGGCATGCCGCGGGAGAGGGCGACCGCCGCGCCCGGAAGACAATGTAGAGAAGGAGTGGAAAGGAATGGAAAAACTGACGGAGCAGAACCGGGCCGAGGTAGAGGCATATATCTCTGCCGAACCGGAATACAATGTATTTGTGCAAGGCGACCTTGAAAATTACGGCTTTGAATCGAAAACGGTGGAGATCTTCGGCACACGTGCTGCGGACGGCGCGCTTTGCGCGCTGCTGCTGCGGTATTTCAACAATTACTGTCTGTGCATGAGCGGGACAGCGCCGGTGGAGGAGCTGGCGGCGTTTCTGCAAGCCCGCGGGGCGCAGTATCTTTCGGGCAAGGAAGCAGATGTGGCCGCTTTGGCCGCACGCATGCCCGGCTGGAAGCTGCGCGGAACGAATCTGGCGCGCATGGACCGCCTGGCCGGCGGCGCGGCACTGCCGGAGGGCTTTTCTCTGCGGATGCTCGGGCCGCAGGATGCGCAGGCAGTGATCGGGCTGGAAGTACAGATCGATGAATTTGCCGACAGCTTCCGCGGTGTGGACCGGGAGGAAAAGGTGGAGGAATGCCGGGAAAACCTGACGCGCGGCGGCCATGCCTTCGGTGTGTACGATGGGGACAGGCTGGTGGCGCTGGCAGAGACGACTGCGGAAAACAGCGTTTCGGCCATGGTCGTCGGTGTGGCGACGCTGCCGGGATGGCGCGGGAGAGGCTTTGCCCGTGCCTGTGTGCACGCGGCCGCGGCCCACAGTTTTGCCGCCGGGCGGCGGTACCTGTGCCTGTTCTACGACAACCCCGCGGCGGGGCGCATCTATCACGCGCTGGGCTTTGCCGATGTGGGGCGTTTTGGTATGGCAATGCCCGAATAAAAAGAACAAAAACCGATTTTCAAGGGACGCGAACCATTGGAGCAGGAAGAGGACGGCGGCGGGGCGGCTTGTAGCCTCTGCCGCGAAACCGGGAGGTGCGCGGATTTGAAGTATATCACGGCAGTGCCGGCCTCGGCGGGGCTGGCGGTGGGGACGGTGCGGTATTTGCGCCATACGCAAAGCGGGCTGGGGCGCGCGGTGCGGTCCCCCAAGGAGGAGCAGGAGGCGTTTGAAAACGCGGTGCGGGAGGCGCAGGACCAGCTCATCCGGCTGGAGCGGCGCGCCGCCGCACAGGACAGGGATATTTTTATGGTGCAGCGGGTGCTGCTGGAGGACGAGGGCCTTCGGCAGGAGGTGGCGTCCTATATCCGGGTGGGCGCGGGTGCGGCGGCGTCGGTGGAGCGCGCGGCGGGCATTTTTGCGGGCCGCATTCGTGCACTGGAGGACCCGTACATGCGCGAGCGTGCCTGCGATATCCTGGACGCGTGCCGCCGGGTCGTCAAGGTACTGGACGGCCAGCCCCACGAGACGCTGCGCCTGACAGGCCCGGCCATTTTGGTGGCTGAGGAGCTGTATCCCACGGATATCGTCACGCTGGACCGCAGCCTGGTGCTGGGGTTTATCACCAGTGCGGGTTCCCCCAATGCCCACGCGGCCATCATCGCCCGCACCATGGGTATCCCTGCCGCGGTGATGGCGGGGCCGGAGCTGCTGGAGGGCTGTGACGGCCGCACGCTGGCGCTGAACGGAGACACCGGCGAAGCGTATCTGGACCCGGATGAGGCCACGAAAACACGCTTTGCCCACAAACTGCGCCTGCAGCGGCGGCACACGCTCTCGCAGGAGCGGCTGCGGGCAGTGCCGTGCACCACAAAGGACGGCACGCGCATCTCGCTGATGGCGGACTGCGCGTCGGTGGAGGACGTGCGTACGGCTGTGGAGACGGGCGCGGACGGCGTGGGCCTGCTGCTGAGCGAATACCTGCTGCTGGCCGGGCGCGTGAACGGCGAGGAGGAGCAGTACGGCTTCTATACTGCCTGTCTGGCGGCGGCGCAGGGCAGGCCCGTTACCATCTGTACCTTTGACGTGGCGCCGGATAAGACGGGGACGGAATTTCCACGGGAGGAAGAAGCAAATCCCGCGATGGGGCTGTGCGGCGTGCGCTACTGCCTGGCGCATCCGGATTTTTTTGAAACGCAGCTTCGGGCGCTGCTGCGCGCCGGGCTGGCGGGAAATCTGCGCATCCTGCTGCCCATGGTCTCTACGCGGGATGAGTTCGAGCATGCTCTGGACGCTGTTTACCGCGCCAAATGCGCGCTTCGGGAGCGGGGCGTACCCTTTGCCGAAACGGTTCCCGTGGGTGCGTTTATCGAAACGCCCGCCGCGGCGCTGACAGCCGGGGACCTGGCGCGCCGCGCCGCGTTTTTCAATGTGGGCACCAACAATCTCATCCAGTATACATATGCGGCCGACCGTGTGAACCCCCAGGTGCGGGCCTATCTGCCCGCTGCCTCCCCCGCCGTATACCGGCTTGTACGGTTCGCCGTGGAGGCCGCGGCCGAAGCACGCATCCCGCTGTGCCTGTGCGGCGAGGGCGCGGCGCAGCCCGCGCTGGCCGAGGCCTATGCCCGCCTGGGCGTGCGCGCCTTTTCCCTGCCCGCGCGGGAGCTGCTGGAGGTAAAGGAGTACCTGATGGGCGTCACGCTGTAACAGGGCGTTCTGCCGGGGATAAGCGGCGGATGAACTTTGCGGGACACGGCGACACAGGCGTAAAACGAAGGCAGACAGCCGCTTTCATACAGCCCGGCGGCCCGGCAAACTGGAATCGGCCAGGCGGAACAGGAGATGCTTTCTGCATGACAGGGCAAGAAATGGGGCAATAAAACAATCAAAAGCTGAAGAGGAAGAACCGCAAATGGCAACAGGGAGCGGTATCAGGAAAAAGCTGGAAACAGAATATTTGGCGCAGAGTCTGCAAGGCCATATTCAGTATTACGCAACGTCGTATAGCAGAAGTCCTGACCATGAGGGGCGGGCGGCAATAAGATATGATGGCAACGAAATCATCAAGGGATGTTATTGGAATAACTGGATGAAAGCAGATTTGTTTCCCGGAGATGAAAAATACAAAAAACGCATGGAAGTGGAAAATGCGCATATGGATGATACAGCTTTAAGACTAAGTGTTTTTGGTCAACGCTGTTTTTACAACGCCTTTGCAGAGTTTGATGATCAAGATATTGAAATGAGCCTTAACAGTGCTAATTTAATCGTAAGAATATTTGCTGTATTGGATAGGCGGGTTGGCAAACGGAGATTAACCTTGATGAAAAAGACAATACAGGAAAAATCAGATACGTTTCAGGAGTTTTTTGCAATTCGTGCAAAAGCAGAAGAACTGTTATAATTTCCAATTTACCAATTTTATGTTATCCACATACAGGCATCCTTCGTAAAGCAGAGCGCTGGCATCCCGAAGGCCGGTTTAACCATATTTTTGAGTTGTGCGGCCTGCGGATTCGGCTGTTTGTCCGTTGACAGCCTTTGCCGAAGCGTGGTATCATAAATACATAACCGAGACGCGGCCGTAACTGACGGAACGAGTGGGCTTACCACAGGGGAACGGGCGCGGAGTTTTGATGCCGGCCGTCTGGGCAACACCGCTTTTGCGGTGCTGCCCTTTTTTGTTGCCCTGAAACAAAAAGATTTTCTCAATGGCCGCCGCCGGGACGGTACAGGAATGAAAAGGGGCCGCGCCTCCGCGGTGTGTGAGCGAACAGGAGGTACAGGAAATGTGCAAGGCATGGGAAGGGTTTACGACCGGGGCGTGGCAGAGCCGCATCGATGTGCGGGATTTTATCCAGAAAAACTATACGCCCTACGGAGGAGATGAAGCGTTCCTGGCGCCGGCAACACCGCGCACGCAGGCACTGATGCATAAGCTGCAGGGCCTGATGAAGCTGGAGCAGGAGTTCGGCGGCGTGCTGGATGTGGACACCCAGACGGTGTCCTCCCTGCTCAATTACAAGCCGGGCTATCTGGACAAAGACAACGAGCTGATCGTCGGCCTGCAGACGGACAGGCCGCTGAAGCGCGGTGTGAATCCTTTCGGAGGCATCCGCATGGCGCGGGAGGCCTGCCGGGCCTACGGCTATGAGCTTTCCGGGCAGGTGGAGCAGGAGTTCGCCTACCGCACCACCCACAACGACGGCGTATTCCGCGTGTACAACGAGCAGACCCGTGCGGCCCGGCACTGCGGCCTGATCACGGGCCTGCCCGACGCATATGGCCGGGGCCGGATCATCGGCGATTACCGCCGCGTGGCGCTCTACGGGACAGACCGACTGATCGAGGAAAAGAAAAAGGACAAGGCGGAGCTGGGCCGCGGCGCGATGACGGACGAGAACATCCGTCTCATCGAGGAAGTCTGGCGGCAGATCGACTTTCTGGGCAAGCTGCGGGATATGGCCGCGCTGTACGGCTGCGACATCAGCCGCCCGGCGCAAAGTGCCCGCGAGGCCGTGCAGTGGACCTACTTCGGCTACCTTGGGGCCATCAAGGAGCAGAACGGCGCGGCCATGAGCCTGGGCCGCGTGAGCACGTTTCTGGATATCTATTTCGAGCGGGACCTGGCCGCGGGCAGGCTGGACGAGGCGGGCGCGCAGGAGCTGATGGACGACTTTGTGATGAAGCTGCGTATGGCGCGCCACCTGCGTACGCCGGAGTACAACGCGCTGTTCGGCGGCGACCCCATGTGGATCACCGAAGCCGTGGGGGGCATGGGCTCGGATGGCCGCACGCTGGTGACGAAAACTTCCTTCCGCATGCTGCATACGCTTTACAATCTGGGGGCGTCGCCGGAACCGAACCTGACCATTTTGTGGAGCGGTGCGCTGCCCGCCGCGTTTAAGACATACTGCGCCCGCGTCTCCTGCGAGACAGACGCCATCCAATACGAAAACGACGACCTGATGCGCCCCATTTACGGCGACGATTACGCCATCGCATGCTGTGTCTCAGCCATGCGGCTGGGTAAAGACATGCAGTTTTTCGGCGCGCGGGTCAATTTGCCAAAGCTGCTGCTCCTGTCCCTCAACGGTGGCCGGGACGAGATGAAGAACATGCAGGTCGGCCCGGTGCATACGCCCTATGAGGACGAGTATCTGGAGTACGGCAGGGTGACGGCGCTGCTGGACGCATACCGCCCCTGG
Organism: Ruthenibacterium lactatiformans; assembly: GCF_000949455.1. Taxonomy (GTDB): domain Bacteria; phylum Bacillota; class Clostridia; order Oscillospirales; family Ruminococcaceae; genus Ruthenibacterium; species Ruthenibacterium lactatiformans. The sequence continues at coordinate 96,414 of NZ_JXXK01000011.1, forward strand.
CTGGCGGAATTGTATGCCGATACCATGAACGTCATCCATTACATGCACGATAAATATGCTTATGAAAAAACGCAGATGGCTCTGCACGACACCCATGTGCACCGCTACATGGCTTTCGGTATGGCGGGCCTGTCCGTGCTGGCAGATTCACTCTCGGCCATTAAATACGCGAAGGTGCGCTGCATCCGCGACGCCGGAACGGGCCTCATCACGGATTTCGAGGTGGAGGGAGACTACCCCGCTTTCGGCAACGATGACGACCGCGTGGACGCCATTGCCTGCGAACAGGCCGAAGCGTTTTACAACGAGCTGGCAGGCCATGCGCTGTACCGCGGAGCCGAAGCCACGCTCTCGGTGCTGACGATCACCTCCAACGTGGTGTACGGTAAAAAAACAGGCTCCACTCCCGACGGCCGCAAAGCGGGGCAGCCCTTTGCCCCGGGCGCGAACCCCATGCACGGCCGGGAAAAAAGCGGCGCGCTGGCCTCGCTGAACTCTGTGGCAAAGCTTTCGTACCGGTACTGCAAGGACGGCATCTCCAATACGTTTTCCATCGTGCCGGGAGCGCTGGGCAGGACGGACGAACAGCGCCGGGCCAATCTCGTCAGCCTGCTGGACGGCTATTTTTCCCAGATGGCCCACCACATCAACGTCAACGTGCTCAGCCGTGAAACGCTGGTGGAGGCGTACAATGACCCGGAAAAATACCCCAATCTGACCATCCGCGTTTCAGGCTACGCGGTGAACTTCCACAAGCTAACGAAAGAACAGCAGCGCGAGGTCATCGCCCGCACGTTCCACGAGGCGATGTGAGCCGTGGACGCACAGATGCAGACGCCGGAAAACGGCGTGAAAGGGCGCATACACTCGTTTTTGTCCATGGGAGCGGTGGACGGACCGGGGCTGCGCTATGTGGTGTTTCTGCAGGGCTGCCCGCTGCGCTGTGCCTGCTGCCACAACCCGGACACCTGGAACGCGGCGGGCGGCACGGAATACACGGTGGAGGATGTGCTGCGGCGTGTGCGCCGCTGTAAGCCGTACATTTATGAGTCGGGGGGCGTTACGGTTACGGGCGGTGAGCCGCTGGCCCAGCCCGTGTTCACTGCGGCGCTGCTGAAGGCGTTGCGGGCGGAGGGCTACCACACGGCGCTGGATACCTCCGGCGCGGGTGCTCTTGCCGCCGCGCGGGAGGTGCTGGCGCATACGGACCTGGTGCTGGCGGACCTGAAGTTCAGCTCCGAAGATGGATACCGCGCCCATACGGGCGGCAGCCTGGCCCATACGCTGGATTTTCTGGCGCTGACACAAGAGCTGGGCGTGCCGCTGTGGGTGCGGCACGTGGTGATCCCCGGCTTGACGGACGGCGAGGCACATATCCGCGCATTGGCGCGCATGGCCGGACAGTTCCATAATTTGCAGAAGGTGGAGCTGTTGGGCTTCCGAAAGCTGTGTCTGGAAAAATACGGGGCTATGGGCGTTCCGTTCCCTCTTGCGGACACACCGGAGATGGACGCCGCAGCGCTGTGCCGGCTGGAGGACGCGGTGCGGCGAGAACTGCCGGACCTTGCGTGAAAAAGGCGCGCCGGACGAAAAAACACTTGCGCGCCGCAAAAGGGTATGGTAAAATATGCTTATACCTTTGAGGGAGTAGTTCGCGCCGGGCCTGTACGGCGTGTAAAGTCAACATGATGGCGCGCCGGCACGCGCCTGGCTTTGCTTAATGAACAAGACTCATGGGCGGCTTTGCGCCGTCCGTGGGTCTTTTTTTTGCGGCCCCGCCCCACAGGGCCGCAAAACGGACGCCTCCCTTTTCCGGCGCGCGCTGCGGGCGGAACAGATTATCCGGCCGCAGACACGCATATTCTTATGAAAGCAGATTTGGAGGAAAAAGCGTTATGGATTCGATCACCCTGTTCGTACTCGCGCTGGGGCTTTCGATGGACGCATTTGCGGTGTCCATCTCCAACAGCATGTGTTTTTCCGGCCTGCGGCGGAACGAGGCCGCCCTCACGTCGCTGTCCTTCGGCGTGTTTCAGGGCCTGATGCCCGTGGCCGGGTATTTTGCGGGCCGCGCCTTCGCCGATGTGGTGAGCGCGTTTGACCACTGGATCGCCTTTGCACTGCTGGGCTTCATCGGCGGCAAAATGATCTGGGACGCCGTCAAGGAGCTGCGCGCGCCGGAGGCGTGCCCTGTGGGCCGCGCGTTCAGCTATAAGCTGATGGTGGTGCAGGCCTTCGCCACCAGCATCGATGCGCTGGCTGTCGGCGTCAGCTTTGCCGCGCTGGATGTGAACATCGCCGCGGCGGCTTCCTTCATCGCCTGCGTCACGTTCGTCTGCTGCCTTGCGGGCCATCTGCTGGGCAAAAAATTCGGCAGCTGGCTGGGCGGTAAGGCCGAGATATTCGGCGGCGTCATTTTGGTGTGCATCGGCGCAAAGATCCTCGTTGAGCATCTTTCCGGCGGCTGAGGGCCGGAAAAAACAGAGAAAATGCAAAAACGTGCGCGTGTTTCGTTGACACACGCACGTTTTGTTTGCTATGCTGGACAAAGACGGCGCTCTATGCGGATGCGCCGGGTATCGGAGAAGGAAAAAGAGGGATCAGGGTTATGGAAAAACGAGAAAAATTTGCCTCGCGGCTGGGCTTTCTGCTCATTTCGGCCGGGTGTGCCATCGGCATCGGCAACGTATGGCGCTTCCCCTATATTACCGGACAGTACGGCGGCGCGGCGTTCGTGCTTATTTACCTGTTTTTCCTGGTCGTGCTGGGCTTGCCCATCATGGCCATGGAGTTCGCCGTGGGCCGGGCGTCCCGCAAAAGCTGCGCGGTCAGCTTCCGCGTGCTGGAGCCTGCGGGCACCAAATGGCATTGGTACGCCTGGCTGGGCATGGCGGGCAACTATCTGCTGATGATGTTCTATACCACGGTGGCGGGCTGGATGCTGGCCTATGTGGTAAAAATGCTGCGCGGTGCGTTCACAGGCGCGTCCGCCGAGGCGGTGGGCGGCATTTTCAATGACATGCTGGCGCAGCCGGGGCCGCAGATATTCTGGATGATTGTGGCTGTGGTGCTGGGCTTCGGCGTGTGCAGCCTGGGCTTGCAGAACGGTGTGGAGAAAATCACAAAAGCCATGATGGTCTGCCTGCTGCTGCTGATGGTGGCGCTGGCTGTGCGCAGCGTCACACTGCCGGGCGCGGACGAAGGCCTCAAATTTTATCTTGTACCGGATTTCGGGCGCCTTGTGGAGCAGGGCGTGGGCAATGTGGTGTACGCGGCCATGGGACAGGCCTTTTTCACGCTGTCTCTGGGCATCGGCGCCATGGCCATTTTCGGCAGCTACATCGGCAAGGAGCGCACGCTGCTCAGCGAGAGCGTCAACATCACGCTGCTAGATACCTTTGTGGCGCTGATGGCGGGCCTTATCATTTTTCCCGCCTGCTTTTCCTTCGGCGTCAACCCGGGGCAGGGCCCAGGCCTTGTATTCGTCACGCTGCCCAATATCTTCGGCGGCATGGCGGGCGGCCGGGTATGGGGCGCGCTGTTTTTTGTGTTCATGAGCTTTGCGGCGCTGTCCACCGTTATTGCCGTATTTGAAAACATCGTTGCCTTCGGTATGGACTTGTGGGGCTGGAGCCGCAAAAAAGCCGTGTTGGTAAATTTTTTCGCCATTCTTGTGCTGTCGCTGCCCTGTGTACTGGGATACAACGTGCTTTCGGGCTTTATGCCCTTCGGCGAGGGCAGCGCCGTGCTGGACCTGGAGGACTTCCTTGTTTCCAATACGATCCTCCCGCTGGGCAGCCTTGTATACCTGTTGTTCTGCACGTCCCGCTACGGCTGGGGATGGAAAAATTTTGTGGCCGAGGCAGACGAGGGCAAGGGCATACGGTTTCCAAAATGGGCGCGGGTATACGTCAGTTACATTCTGCCGCTCATCGTGCTGTTCATCTTTTTGATGGGCTATAAGGACAAATTCTTCACCTGAGGAGAAAAACAAAAAGAGGCGCCGCCGCGGGATATATCCGCGGCGGCGCTTTTTGTTTTGAAGCTTCAGTTGCTGCGGCTCTCGGCCAGCACCGCGTCCACGGTGACGACATTGCCGCTGCCGCGCTTTTGGATCTCCAGCCGCACGGTTTCGCCGGGCTTGTGCGTCTCCAGCACATCCAGCAGATCGGACGTGGTTTCCAGCGTTACGCCGTCCGCCGTCAATATCACGTCGCCCACGGTGATGTCGTGGTTGTTCAGGTCGCTGTAATCTTCCACAGATGAAATATATAAGCCCTGGCTGGGCAGGTCGTTGGCAGGGCCTGTGACGGGCGACAGCGCGATTACCATCACGCCCAGTGCCACGCGGTCCTTTACATAGCCGTAGGCAATCAGATCCTCCACCACGGGCTGCGCGTCCGCCGAGGGGATGGCAAAGCCGATGCCCTCAAACATGGAGCTGTTGAGCTTGGCGGAATTGATGCCGATCACCTGGCCGAAGCGGTTCACCAGCGCGCCGCCGGAATTGCCGGGGTTGATGGCCGCGGAGGTCTGGATAAGGTTCATCGTGACGACGCTGTTGCCCGCCTGCATGCTGATCTCACGATTGAGGCCGGAGATGATGCCCTGGGTGACGGTGCCGGAGAGCTGTCCGGCCGCATTGCCGATCGCCACGGCCCGCTCGCCCACCTGCAGGATGTCCGAATCTCCGAAGGAGGCGGGCACCAGCCCGTCCGCCGTGATTTTGACCACGGCCAGGTCCGTACGGGTGTCGGAGCCGACGATCCATGCGTCCAGCTCACGGCCGTCGTCCAGCAGCACGGTAACTGCGGAGGAGCCCTCCACCACATGGGCGTTGGTGACGATGAAGCCGTCCTCGTTGAGAATGATGCCGCTGCCGCTGCCTGCAATGGAAATGCTGCCCGGCTCATATACATTGATGCATACCACGCTGGGGCCAACGGTCTTGGCAATCTCCACCGTGGAGAGCCCGCCGTCCGCGTCCTCGGGAAGATCCTCGATGGTAAAGCTGGGCACCTCTCCGGGCGCGGGACGCCGGCGCGCGGCGCCGCCGCTGCGCAGTGCGTCAAAAGCCTCTCCCGCCAGAAAAACGGTTGCGGCAAGCCCCAGGCAAAGCAGAACAGCCACCAGCGGCGCACGGTTCCTGCGCCGGCGGGGCGGTTTCCCGCCGGGGACGCCCGGCATCGAGCCGGGCGTCTGATATACATATTGGGGCGCCCGCGGCGGCACGGGGCCGCCGCCCTGCCCGTAAACGGGGCCGCCGTAGGGCGGGGCTGCGGAGCCCTGTCCGCCATAGGGCGGATAAGGCGGATACTCCATCCCGGGCTGTTGTACATAGGGCGGGCAGGGCCCGCCGGGCTGCTGCGGATATTGCGGATACTGGCGCTGATCCATGATTCCCTCTCTCCCTGCCGGGCCTCCCGGCAATGCGCAGCACTGCGGCCGCGAATATTTCTCTTCCATGCCTCATGCGGCGCGGTGGTCACTGATCCTTGAGCTTGCCGCCCTTAATGGGCGAAGAAGGCGGCGCGGGCAACGTGAACAGGAATTCGCAGTATTCGCCCTCCTTGCTGTCCACCCAGATCTTGCCGCCGGACAAATTGATGAGGACTTTGCAGATATGCAGACCCAGGCCGCTTCCGGTGGTGTTCAGCCCACGGCTTTTGTCTTCCTTGTAAAAGCGGTCGAACACATAAGGCAGCGCCTCGGGCGCAATACCCGCGCCTGTGTTGCGCACGCCTACGGTAACGGCGCCCTTGCTCTGTGTGACGGAAAAACGGATCTCCCCGCCCACATTGCAGAACTTGATAGCGTTGTCCACCAGATTGTAGATGACCTGGTACACCAGATCCTGATCCGCCAGAACCAAGGTCTTGGTTGGGGCGAAGCCGCTGATTTGGATGTTGTTGGCCTCCAGCCGCTGTTCCGCGCCGAACACCACGCTGGTGATGCTCTCCCAGATATCATAGGTAGTGGCGTTTACTTTATACTCCCCGGCCTCCAGCTTGGTGATGTCCAGCATGTTCTTGATGAGACGCGTCAGGCGGCCCACCTCCTGAGAGACAATGCCCAGGTAGTGGTTCTGGTTTTCGGGCGGGATGGTGCCGTCCAGCATGCCGTCGATAAAGCCCTTGATGGTGGTCATGGGCGTGCGCAGCTCGTGAGCGATATTGCCCATGAAGCTGCGGCGGGACTGGTCGATTTTTTCCAGGCTGCCGGCCATGGTGTTAAAGGTCTCGGCCAGCTGGGCCAGTTCATCGTCGCCCTCCACGGGCACGCGGGCGGAAAAATCTCCGCCGCCGAACTTTTTCGCGGCGTCCGAAATGCGGCGCAGCGGCGTGGTCATGCGGTTGGTCAGCACGATGGAAAGCACGCTGGATACCATCAGCATCAGCCCGGCGGAGAGGATGAACGTAGAGAACAGGTTTGCCAGGTATTCCGTGAGGCTGTCGGCGTTTGCCCCCGCGAATACAAAGCCCTGGAGCATGCCTTTCTCGTCGAGAATGGGCTTGCCCGCGATATAATATCGGCTGCTGAAGATACCGCCCAAAGTGCCCATTTCGTCGTAAATGCCCCGGCTGTATGTGGCATTGCACGTTTTTACAGACACTTCCATGCCCTGATATTCCGACGGGATGGAAAGCACCACGGAGCCGTAGGCGTCCGTCACAAGGATGCTCTTTCCGGCGGCGCGGGCCGTCAGCGTGATGCCCCTTTTGATATCCTCCACATCCAGCCCGGCGGCTTCGGCGGCTTCGGCCCTTTTTTCAACGATGCCGTCATCTGCGGCCTCCTGCATGGCGAGGATGGCGTTGTCGATGGTCTGGATCAGGGCGGTGCCGTTTTCTTCGCGGAAGTAGCCCATGGCCAGATACATCTGAATAAAGCCCATCACGGCGATGCTGCAGATGAGCAGGACTGCCGTGGAATAAAAATACCGCGTGGTGATGCTTTTGCGCACGGGGGCACCCCCTTTTCTTCCGGCATGCCGCGGACCCCGGCCCGCCGTCATTCTTTCACTTCAAATTTATAGCCCACGCCCCAGACGGTCTTTAAACTCCACTGGTCGCTGGTGTTTTCAAGCTTTTCGCGCAGACGCTTCACGTGTACGTCGATGGTGCGGGAATCGCCGTAGTATTCAAAACCCCATACCTCGTCCAGCAGCTGGTCGCGGGTGAATACCCGGTTGGGATGGCTGGCCAGATAATACAAAAGCTCCAGTTCCTTGGGCGGCGCGTCCACTACCTGGCCGTTCACCTTCAGCTCATAGCGCGTCAGGTCCACCGAGAGCTTATCATAGCTGATGACGCCGTCCGGCTGGGCCTCGGCGGGCGTGCAGCGGCGCAGCACGGCTTTGATGCGCGCCACCACTTCCTTGGAGTCGAACGGCTTTACTACATAGTCGTCCGCACCCAGCTCCAAGCCGAGCACCTTGTCGAAGGTCTCGCCTTTAGCCGTGAGCATGATAACGGGTGTGTTGTCCGCCGCGCGGATGCGGCGGCACACCTCCCAGCCGTCCATTTTGGGCATCATCACGTCCAGCAGCACCATGTTGGGCTTTTCCTTTTCAAACGCGGCCACGGCGGCCTCGCCATCGTTGGCGATCACCGTCTCATAGCCCTCCTTGGCCAGGTACAGGCGCAGCAGCTCACAGATATTTTTGTCGTCGTCCGCGATCAGAATTTTCTCGTTCGCCATGGGTCACACTCCTTTATTCCCCTGTACCGCGCCCGTTTTTGCGCGGCATGCCGTATGCGGTGTACCGCAGATGCTCTGCGGGGCGCAAAAAAACAGCAGTTTAACAATATTATACGATATAATTGTGTATAAAAAAAGTCCTGCGGGAGCTCCCGCGCAGTTTTTTGGGGTGCTCCGCGTCCGGCGCATTGCGCGCAGGGCTGCCTGTATGGTAGAATAATCAAAGATATACCCGGGGCTGCCGCCCCGCTTGAGAAGAGGAAGGTTTTATATGAAGCTTGGAATCGAAGTTCGAGCCTAATTTTCATAAATCTCCAATTCTCCATGAATGTCCATAAAACCGCATAGCTATGCGGTTTTCAAGGTGCTCAACAATTTAAATCTCCATGCCTCTCCATATATCTTCACGCCGAAATGGTGTAGAAATGGTGTCAGTGGATGATGAAGCAATCAACAAAAAGAGCCAATGCAACAGCACATCCACAGGCTAATATAGAATCATCAACGAAACGGTCCGATGCCTTGTTATAGGTGTCGGCTTTTTGTTTTTACAGAAAAACATTGAAATCGAAGGAGTACTTTTATGAATGAATGTAAAATAGTTGCCGTCTTAAATCGAAAAGGCGGTGTTTGTAAAACCACTACTACGCACAATTTAGGCGTAGCTCTTGTACAACGAGGATACCGTGTATTGCTGGTAGACTGCGATACTCAGAGAAATCTATCTATTAGCTTAGGCCTCAATCGGCCGGATGAAGAGTGTTATACACTCTGTGAACTTCTGCAGCCGTTGATTGATGTAGAAGTTGATGAAGTGGATATTCAAAACTGCATCCATCATCTTGAAAACGGAGTGGATTTTATTCCCAATAAGCAGGCTTTGTCTACTGTGGAAAAGCAAATCAGTACATTAGATTTCCGCCGTGAATGCATACTGTTTGACGCATTGGAAGATGTAAGGTTGGATTACGACTATATCCTTTTGGATTGTATGGCATCTTTGGGAATGCTGGCTGTCAATGTGATGATGGCATGCGATACCGTTCTTTTGGTGTCTACGCCTGAAGAGGACTCTATTGAGGGACTTGAATTAGCTTCTGACTTTATTCAGGAAGCTGCCCGAGCGTTGAGAAAAGAGATCCCTGTCTGTGGGGTGTTGATTTGTCGGGTAGATATGCGATACCGTAAGAGCCGGAGCGGCGTGGAAAGAATTCGCCAATTATTTGTGCCTCAATATCCTATTTACCAAGAAATGATCCCTGACCGCGTTTGTGTGGCAGATGCTCGTAATAAGCAAGTAAGTATCATTGAGTACGCTCCGGAAAGTGAAGCAGCGCGGGCCTATCAAGTGGTCTGCGATTCGTTTGTGAAGGAGGTTGAATATCATGGCATCCACACCGCTTAATCTATCCGGAATGTTTGAAAACTCCCCGGCGGCGGCACCGCGTTCACGGGAACGTGTAGAAAACATTCCAGTCGATCTGATTGACAGCCATCTGCGAAACACTACATATGTGACAGAAACCATGTTGGATCCGGCGTTCCGCGAAAGCGTTGCCGCATTTGGTGTACTGCAGCCGGTTCTCGTTATTCCTAATGATAATGCCGCTGGCCGCTATTATTTATTGGCTGGTCATAAGAGGTTGCTCGGGAGCCGGCTTTGTGGCAGGTCATATATTCCAGCGATTATTCGTAAAGGCTTGCCGCCTGGTTTGGAAGGAATCTATATTACGGATACGAACCTTCAATACGGGGTACAGAATATGCTTCCCAGCGAGAAGTGCCGCACTTTATGGGAACAACATCAAAGTCTTAAAGAGTTCGGCAATACTGTCGGACACATGCTGAAGAAAAACAGGAGATCGAATTAGGCGGTAAAGTGTTCAAATTTGGGCACCTTGAAAAAACGCGAGAGACATTGGCAACTGCGTATGGGCTAACGCCTACCGATGTGCAACGGTTTTTAGGACTTCATACTCTATCACCTGTTCTGTTTGAATGTGTCGACCGCCGTACATTGGCGATATCAGCTGCGACCTATTTGGCACAGTTGCCTAAAGAATGGCAGCTTGAAGCAGCCCGCTGGATACCAGATAAAAAAATAAGTGCTTATCAGGCACAACAGATTTTATTTTTGTATCAAAATGGCGGCAACGAGAAAGGGATTAAGGATATTGTCCAAAACACCCAAAACGATAGTCGCCACAAAATCACTGGAAGTTATAAAATATCCCGTCGGATGCTGAAGTCATATAGCCCATACTTAGCAACTATGAACGATGATGAAATCGCTTCGATCTTGAAAGCTGCTTTGACGCTTTATTTTGAAAGTCATCCTCTTGAAAACTCCGAGCAACGAGGGTATAATATAAGCGAGGAAGCTGTATGACAAGAGAATATATAATTATGCCGGAATTTGAGCGGCAATGGAAAGCGATGGGACAGAGCGATACGGAGCTGAAGTACCTGCAGGAACAGCTGCTTCTTAATCCTCAGCAGGGACCGGTGATGAAAGGTACGGGAGGGCTGCGAAAAATTCGTGTTGCTTTTGAGCATCAAGGGAAAAGCGGGAGTGGCCGTGTGGTTTACGTAGATTTTCCCGCTTACGAAACCATCTACTTAATCACAGCATATCCTAAAAATGAAAAGGATAATTTGTCTGCAGCTGAACGCAATGCCATCCGAAATTTGATTGAACAGTTGGAGCAGTTTTTGAAAACAAAATGCGAAAAGGGGCGATTACGATGAGTACAGGTGTATATGAAAGTATCCTGCAGGGGTTAAATGAAGCCATTTCCACAGAAAAAGGCCATCTGCGTGCAAAGCGTTGCAGGATGACTGTACAGCCTCCTGAAGAATTCGATGCTGAGGAGATCCGCACCATACGGTTGAGCGCTAATATGACACAGAAAGTCTTTGCAAGTTTTCTCGGGGTTTCGCCCAAAACTGTAGAGTCATGGGAGGCTGGTCGTTATAAGCCGGATGGCCCCGCACGCCGGGTCATGGGGCTTTTGCGTCAGGACCACATGTTGGCGCAAAAATACGGATTGATCTCACAGTAAAAAATTAAGGTGTCCAATTTTGGACACCTTAAAAATAAAAACGCCAGAGCGCTGATCCTCGCTTTGGCGTTTTGCTTTTATAGAGTTGGAACTCCTTGCTGAAAAAGTTCCGGATAATTACTTGAAGCCCAAACGATACGTTCAATGATTACTGTTTCCGTATCAACACGGTAAATCACGATATGATTGTCATGGGCCAGCTTGCAGAAGTTCAATACTTTCAAGTATTCGTCTGGATGTTCTTCTCCCATGCGGGGGAAGCGCATTAGTTTGTCAATGTTATTCTGCAGGGCGTCAACCGCGCGCAAAGCAGCGCTTTCTCCAACTTTATCGAAATAATAATCGGAAATCCCCAAAATATCCTGCATTGCCTCGGTGGTATAGACAATTTGAAGTTCATCCATTTTTCCGTCTCTGTCTGTTGCTGAGATTTGCGCGAACCAAATCGCGTACCTGTGTGGAGGTGTATGTCGCCGCTCCATTTAATCGCTTTAGTTCGGCTTCTAAAACCACAGCGCGATGCGCAAGAGCCGCTTCTTTTCGATCAAGTTCTTCTTTTCGTCGGGTGTAGGCAGCAAGATCCATCAAGACGGTGTCCCCTTTGCCGTTGCGCGTGATGTAAATTGGCTGTCCAGTCATACGGGAACGAGTGGCCAGCTCATTGTACTCTGTACGAAGCGCGGAAGCAGGGCGAATATCCATAGCCATATAACGGCCCCCTTTCTGCTTTTGTTATATCTTATATCGCGAAAACAAGTAACAATCATTTTTTGATTTAATTTGCTTTGCGGAAATTGAGGGTTTGTATTTTTGGCAAGCAACTCAATATGATACTAATCGGGAATGCTTCACGGGCATTCCCTTCTTTTTTGGATGCAAAACGGTGTATTCCAAAAAACATCAAGGAAAGGATACAGACTATGAAACAAAAATTAAAGTACTGGAGTATATGTTTTCTTTCACTTTTTCTTCTGATATCTGCGTGCGCATCTCCAGCGTTCGCTGCGGGCGGCGCGCTGGGCGCGGACCGAAACGGCACGCCATATACTTACGTGATCGGGTACATGTATTCCGGCAGCTCCCAGACCGTCAACACACGGGAGATCTTCACATCACCCAACAACTATGACATCTGGCTCTGCCCGGTGTGCGGGCGAGACCCGTTGGGAAATTCGCAGGGAACGGCGCTGGCACCGAATCTGTATATGCCGTGCTATGGATACGATATTGCGGCGACAGGCGGGGACATGAGCATCCGCTACGCGCTGGTGCGGCACAGGCACAACAACGGGCAGCTGTCGGATGACCGGGTGTACATCCCGGTCAACGTGCCGATGTATGCGGGCTGCTATTACGGCTATGACCTTACTGAACCGGCCGGCGTGCAGGTCAGCGCGCCCACGGGCTGGCAGCGGGACAGCGCGGTGGTGCGGTTTTCCGGCGGCACGGACACA
>NZ_JXXK01000012.1 GCF_000949455.1 Ruthenibacterium lactatiformans
AGAATCCGATGATGAAGTCTCTTGGCAAATGACGCAGGATATTCACGCACAGTACTGGAACGGAGAGACGAATATCTACTACGAGCTCCGAGACTGCGTGATGCGCGGCATGTTGGAGGGCACTCCTTTTGCGCTTGACAGTCGGGACGATGCCCGCTTTACGATCAAAAGAACATGATGATGAAGGAGAAGGTCGGAGAAGTATTCTTCATCGCAATGGACAATCCGGCGATTCCCGGCTGCACGATCTCCAAAGCCGTGCATGACGGAGCAAACGACATCATTTGCTTTTCCTTGTCCAGGAATACGGATATCAGCGCAGAGATTTATCCGTATCACAAACTGATTATTATGGCGGAAGGCGTCATAGAGATTTACGGGGCAGACGGCTTTAGGCGGAACCTCCATACCAGCGACAGCATTATAACCCTAACGGATACACCGATGGGAATACGAACAGCGGAAGGTGCTGTTTATACAGAAGTTTCGATCAGGAGGAGAGATATCATGAACGAGGCAATCAAGGCGGGTGAAGTTTTCAGACTGGCAGAAATTGTCCCCTATCAGGACGGCAAGATCGTCAACATGGATGTCGTGCATAACGACAAGATGAAGTTTGTTATCATGGCCTTTGATGCGGGCACCGAATTGTCCGAACACGCCGCTCCGGGCGAAGCGCTCATCTTCGTGTTGGATGGCGAGGGCGTGATTGGCTACGAAGGAAAAGAACATCCCATCAAAGCCGGTGAGAATTTCCGTTTTGCCAAAGCAGGAATTCACAGCGTCAAGGCAGCCAAGCGGTTTAAGATGGCACTGCTGTTGACCCTAGAATCATAAAAACGAAGAAAGCGAAGATCTGACAAGGGTGTAACCATCGTGCGCATGGAGGTGCCCTGCTGCGGAGGCCTCGAAATGGGGGCAAAAAATGCGCTTCAAGCAAGCGGCAAGTTCATCCTGTGGCAGATTGTGACGATTTCCCGCGACGGAAGAATTCTTGATTAAATGAAAGGAGAAAACGAAATGGACAAGTACCTATGTGAGCCCTGCGGATATATCTACGATCCGGCGATCGGCGATCCGGAAGGTGGAATAGCTCCGGGAACAGCATTTGAAGACATTCCCGATGATTGGGTGTGCCCGATCTGTGGTGTGGGAAAAGATATGTTTGTAAAAGTCGACTAAATGAATTGCCAAAAAGGGAAGGAGAAAAAACAATGGAGAAATGTGAGATGTTTTGTTATCAGTGTCAGGAGACAGCGAGGGGCACCGGATGCACAAAGGTCGGTGTATGTGGAAAGAGACCGGAGCTATCCGGAATGCTGGATCTTCTGGTCTATGTGACCAAAGGGCTCTCCTGTGTCACCACAATGCTGCGCGAGGAAGGAAAAGAGGTTGGCAAAGATGTCAATCATCTTGTGACAGTCAATCTTTTCGCGACGATCACAAACGCCAACTTCGACCGTGATGCCATCATCGCACGCATCAAGGAAACGCTTGCAGTCAAAGAGGAGCTGCGTGCGAAACTTGTCGACCCGACAGGTCTTCCGGAAGCGGCTGTCTGGAACGGAAATGAGAACGAGTTTGACTCGAAGGCAGATTCGGATGAGGTGGGCGTTCTTGCGACGGAGAACGAGGATGTACGTTCCCTGCGCGAAATGATTACATATGGACTGAAAGGTCTTGCTGCTTATTCCAAGCACGCCAATGCCCTGATGCAAGATAATGAAGAGGTGGACGCATTTATCCAGAGCGCACTTGCCAAGCTTCTGGACGACAGCCTCGGCTTGGATGACCTCGTGGCTCTCACACTGGAGACGGGAAAATACGGAGTGGACGGCATGGCGCTTCTTGACGGGGCGAATACGGGCGCTTATGGAAATCCGGAAATCACCGAAGTGAATATCGGCGTGAGGAACAACCCCGGCATTCTGGTTTCGGGACATGACCTGAAAGATCTGGAGCAGCTTCTGGAGCAGACCAAAGGTACAGGCGTGGATGTTTATACCCATTCCGAGATGCTTCCTGCGCACTATTATCCGGCCTTCAAGAAGTATGACAACTTCGTAGGCAACTATGGCAACGCATGGTGGAAGCAGAAGGAGGAGTTTGCCACCTTCAATGGCCCGATCCTCATGACCACAAACTGCATCGTGCCGCCTGCGGATTCCTACAAGGAGAGGCTGTGGACAACCGGTGCCGCAGGTTATCCGGGATGCCGCCATATTGAAGGAGAATACGGCGCTGTCAAGGATTTCTCCGACATCATCGCGCAGGCCAAGACCTGCGCTCCGCCGCAGGAGATCGAAACCGGAAGCATCATCGGCGGTTTTGCGCACGAGCAGGTATTCGCGCTGGCGGACAAGGTGGTCGATGCAGTGAAGTCCGGAGCGATTCGAAAGTTCGTTGTCATGGGCGGTTGTGACGGCAGGATGAAGAGCCGCGACTACTATACCGAGTTTGCCAAAAAGCTGCCGAATGATGTGGTAATTCTGACCGCAGGCTGTGCCAAGTACAAGTACAACAAGCTTGCTCTGGGCGATATCGGTGGTATCCCTCGCGTACTTGATGCCGGGCAGTGCAATGACTCTTATTCGCTGGCTCTGATTGCCTTGAAATTGAAGGAAGTCTTCGGGCTGGACGATATCAACGATCTGCCGATTGCCTTCAACATTGCGTGGTATGAGCAAAAGGCGGTCATCGTGCTTCTCGCTCTTCTTTACCTCGGCGTGAAGAACATTCATCTCGGCCCGACGCTTCCGGGCTTCCTCTCTCCCAATGTGGCGAAAGTTCTGGTCGAGAACTTCGGCATCGCCGGTATCGGCACTGTGGACGAAGACCTAAAGCTTCTTGTCGGAGAGACAGCATAAAAACATACCCTCAGTTTATATCGACGCCCTGCAAGCCTCAAACTTGCAGGGCGTTTCTATGTATGAACCGCAGGAGCCTCCTGCGGTGTATTCTTCTGTCTTAGCGTCCTCTGTCATAATCATGGCTGCGGGGTCGTGTCTGCTGCCGCCGTGCGTCATTCCGGCGTTTGGCCTCCGCCTCCATATCCCGGAGCTTCTTTCGGATGCTCTCCTTTTCAGGCGGTTTCTGCTGGGGCTGCTGCCCTCCGTGGACTTGCCGCTCCCATGCGGCCAGGTCACGGTTGTACTGCTCCACAAGGGCGGTGGCGTCGTCATACGTCCTCTTGAACGCCTGTACGTCGGGGTAACCGTCCTCTTTGAGGATACCGGGCAACAGGTCCATCCGACGGTCAATTTCCTGTTGTACACCTGAAATCTTTTCCTGTAAGGCCTTACGCTCTTTGCCCCTGAAAAGCCCGGTCGTCTCGGCAAGCTGCTTTTCCAACTTTGGAAGCTCCCCGTGCATGAGTTGCTTGATGGCCCTGGCTTCGTCCTGTACCTTGACCATCAGCTTCTGCATGGTGCGGTATTCCGCCATATCAACTGACAGCGTAGGCTTGGGCGGGATCTCTGTCTCCCGAATCAATACCTGTAGGATTTCCTTGGCCTTTTGGATGATACCCCGGAACAGTCCCGGCAGCCAGCCGTGCTTCTGTACGGACCGGGTGGCCTCGTCGTAGACGTGTTCATTTCTGATCTCTATGATCTTGGATTCTTCGATCCCGGATACCAGCGCCATATCCGCCGTCCTGTTCCAGTCCTGCCGTGCGGCATTATCCGCCTCGATCTCAGCCTCTTTCGGATTGTTCTTCCCGATCTTCTTGGTGGGGAGGTAGACGCTGTTCGGGTCAAAGACCTTTAGCCGCCTCTCCGGGTCGTGAATGTGGCGGTTGATCAGAGCGGTGTAGAACTGCTTGGCTTCATCCAAGAAAAGCTCATTCTTGAATACCTCGTCCTTTGCCGTGAACAGGTGTTTTTCGTAGGCCTCGCCTTTCTTGATGACGATACAGCCCTCACGAATTTGGCCATCCTCACCGGTGATCTCCTTCTTTGTCCGTACCCGCTTGCCGAGTTCATCATAGAACACGCTGCGGGTGGCGATCTTGACCTCCGGCTCTGGCAGCAAGCGCCGCTCTGAAAAGATCAGATGGATATGATAGTTTTTCTTCGTCTTGTTGTGGTGGAGCGCCGAGACACATTCCACGTCGTACCGCTTCTTGAACTGCTCCGTGAACTCCCGCAGCACCTGGTTGGGATCAAACTTCGTGTATTCCTCCGGCAGAGCAATGATTAATTCCCGCGCCTCGATACATTTTCCCTCTGTCCCGAAGCGTTTGAATTCTTCCTGACACTCCTTCGCCAGATCGTTCCAGAAGGTCATATCTTCCCTTGTGGAGAAGGTGGCGTAGAGGTATTCCTGCCGCTTGGGGTCTGAGATATACGATATTCTTCCCTTGACATTGGACAGCTTCGACATCTGGATAAAGCTGTGCCGTGCCATCGTTCACCTCCGTTCTTTCGCCTTTCGTCTCCCCGTATGTTGTCACGCCGCCGCAGCGGTGGGACAACACCGGAAAGCGCCGGGCGGTTTCCGGCTGCGCCTCTGTCCGTTAACGCCAGGACAGAGACGCAGGCCCTCCGCAGGAGCGAAATACCCCTTGTACAAATCGCCAGATTTGTGCGAGGGGTGTATTTCGCTCTCAAACGGCGAGGCCTTTTACCTGCTGAATCCATCCTTAGCGCACCTCCCGGACGTCTGCCTGATTGAGAAGGTTTCTCCCTTGATTGACGGTCATGAAGTTCTCCAGCGCATCCCTTCGGATGATCGTCTTTCGTCCCACTTTGAGCACGGGCAGCTTGCCCCAGTCCACCAGCTTGCGCATGGTGTTCCGTCCAATTCCGGACATTTCGGCGGCTTCTTCGATGGTCAGTCCCATTTTGATGTTCGTCATAATATTACCTCCTTTCGTAAATACTCATTTTGCAACCATCGCTCCGCCATTATACTTATTCTGCTATCGTTTGTCAACCTGTTTTGGCGTCATTCAAAGTTATTTTACAAATAGATATGCAAAATGGTGTTGCAAATTAAAATCATCTGTGGTATAGTAGACTCGTTAGGAGGTGAAAGCCTTGAAGGAAAAGAAATCGTTCGGCCCAAAACAGGTCGGTGAGCGTATCCGTGAACGCCGGACAGAGCTGAAGCTCTCCATGCCGGAGTTGGGAAAGCGGCTCGGGGTCAACAAGTCCACCATCCAGAGATATGAGGCAGACGGGGTCGATCCGAAGCGCACCATGATCATAGACGGGCTGGCTCACGCTTTGCTCACTACCTCAGAATGGCTGACAGGACTATCCGAAGATAAGGAATACAATAGCTATACCGTCTGCCAGATGGATCTGGAAAAGCATGTAAAGGACTATCTGGAAACATTGACAGCCTCCGTAAAGGGAGAACCGCACCAGCAGCTTTTAACCACCTTCCTTGGACAGCTTGTTGATCTGTATGCTGTCCTTGCCAAGTATTGGGCGCTTTCCATGACAAAGATCGACGCTGTGGCAGAGGACGAGGGGCTTAAAGAATCTATCGGCAGATACGCCATCAACATCGGATCCATCACGGAGCAGGTCTACCGGAAGGAAATGGCGGAGCCCATAGAGGACATGAAGCAATATCTGGACGGTATCCTCCACCTTTACGATGAAGGGCGGACAAAGACCAGGCTTCAGGAACAGTTCGGCATGGTAGAGGAAGCACAGAGAAAGTTCAGAGAAGCATCCGCAGAGATAGCGGAGCATGAAGGTACATAAGTACCGTGGCACCTTGAAAAACGAATACGGGAACGAAAAAAGCCGGTCATAAAGACCGGCGGATATGGTAAAGTTATCGCACAGCGATTACTTTTACGCACAACCATATGTCACAGACCCGATTGCCACGGATACGGAAAGGAGAAAAGTATTTATGGCAAAAGGATCTGTCAGAAAGAAAGGCAAAAAGTGGTACTACCGCTTCTACGTGGAAAACGAGAGCGGAAATCTGGTGCAGAAGGAATACGCCGGAACAGAAAGCAAGTCCGAGACGGAAGCCCTGCTCCGAAAGGCGATGGAGGACTACGAGGCAAAGAAGTTCGTTGCCAGGTCCGAAAATGTCACGGTGGGCGATCTGCTGGATATGTGGATTGAGGAAGAAGTCAAGCCCGGCAATCTCTCCAACGGCACGGTGATGGCCTATCAGGGCGCTGTGGGGCGCATCAAGCAATTCCCCATCGGCAGCCGGAAGCTCAAAACCGTGACCTCGGAGCATTTGCAGATGTTCTTCGATCTCCTGTCCTTCGGAGGCACCAATGCCGACGGAACGAAGGTCAAGCCCATCAGCAAGGGCTATATGCGGCAGTTCTCGGCGGTGATGCAGGGAGCGTTCCGGTTTGCGGTCTTCCCCAAGCGGCTCATTACCTTTAACCCCATGCAGTATATCAAGATCAGGCAGAAGCAGGAATGCTACGAGCTGTTCAATGAGGACAGCGAGGACGGGCTGACAGTCCCGACGATTTCCTATGATCAGTTCAAGACCCTGACGGACTATCTGAAAAAGAAGGATAACCCGGCGCTCCTGCCCATTCAGATCGCCTACTACACCGGGCTTCGGATCGGCGAGGTCTGCGCCCTCACATGGCAGGACATTGACCTCAAGGAGCAGACCATCACGGTGCGGCGCAGTATGCGCTACAACGGGGCAAGGCACAAGACGGAGGTCGGCACCACCAAGCGGAGCAAAATCCGCACGGTAGACTTCTGTGACACGCTGGCGACGATCCTCAAGGCAGCCAGGACCGAGCAGCACAAAAACCGCTTCAAGTACGGCGAGCTATACAGCCTGAACTACTATAAGCAGGTGCAGGAAAAAGGCCGCAGCTACTATGAGCTGTACAGTCTGCAAAGGTCGGAGGAAGTGCCGGTGGACTACCGGGAGATCGACTTCGTTTGTCTCCGCCCGGACGGGTGCTTTGAATCGTCCAGCACGGTCGGCATTGCCTGCCGGACAGCCTCAAAGAAGATTCCGGGGCTTGAGGGCTTCCACTTCCATCAGCTTCGCCACACGTTCACCAGCAACCTGCTCTCCAACGGGGCAGCGCCGAAGGACGTGCAGGAGCTTTTGGGACACGCCGACGTCAGTACCACCATGAACATCTACGCTCACTCGACAAGGGAAGCGAAACGCTCATCAGCCCGCTTGCTGGATAAGGTAGTAGGCGACTGATAAAAAGTTTCCCTTGTTTTGTCCCACAAGGGCAAAAACAAGGGAAAACGGAGCTTTTTATGGTAGCAGACCTGCGGAAAATGCAGGAAAATCAAGGGGTTTCAGAGAATCGGATAGATAAATCCAGATTTATCGGGCAGCCGTCCATCAACCGGCAACTGCCCGTTTGGGATATTTTGACGAACGGTTTGACGAAGCGGCTTTCAGCAACGCCGATCTGAAAAGAAAGTTTTGCAGCGGGCGGACACATATAGGGACGCATATTAAAAAGGCACTGCTTTTGCAACGGGCCCAAGCGCTTACGGCCTGCTTCCGGGTCATCCCACTGCATTCGACCAACAGTCGATTGTAATATCCCCTGCCGTGCAATATAATTATCCCAATAAGGAGGCGCTGCATCATGGACACCGAAAAAATGGGACGGTTTATTGCTGAGCGCAGAAAAGACAAACATATGACGCAAAAAGATTTCGCACGCATGCTGAATATTACGGACAAAGCGGTCTCAAAATGGGAGCGCGGAATAAGCTGCCCCGATATCTCCCTTTTACCCTCCGTTGCAGACATACTCGGCGTAACCATCCATGAATTGCTGAACGGTGAGCAGAGCAATACAGAACCCGAAGGCCCGGCGGCAGGCAGGGAGAATGCCCTGCAATATGCGGACAGCGAAGCAGAAGCCGCGGCAGGTACGATGCGCAGCCGGTGCGCCGTTGCATTTTCTCTGCTGCTGTTGGCCAGCAGCGCCGCATGCGCCGTTATCAACACGGCGGTTTCCGGCAAACTCACCTGGGCGCCTTTTCCCATTGTCTCTATGGCTTTCGCCTGGCTTGTGTTCTTCCCCGTCCTGAAAGCCGGTAAAAAAGGCCTGTTCGGCGCGCTGCTTGCACTCAGCGTTTTCATTCTCCCTTTTTTGTATGTGCTGAGCCGTCTGCTCAAAAGCAATGGTAATATCCTGGCGGCCGGCGCCCCAACGGCCGCTCTCTCCGTTGTTTTTCTTTGGAGCGTTTTCGCGCTGTTCAAACGATTAAAAACCAGAAAACGGCTCGCGGCCGCCGCCTCGTTGCTGTTGGCCGTCCCCACATGCCTTTTGATCAACCTCGTCCTTTCAAAGCTCTTCTTTCTGCCGGTGATCGACGTGTGGGATATGCTGGCCATTTTTCTCCTGCTGATATCCGCCGCCGCGCTTTTTATCGCCGACCTTGCGGCAAAGAAAAAACATATTGTTTCAGAGAAGAAACCGGAGCACAGCGGCTCGCGCGGGCACGCGTGAGCTCCCGAACAGGAGGGTAAAACCATGCAGCACAAAGGAACGGTCCGGCTCGAAACAGACAGGCTTATCTTGAGAAGGTTCCGGCTGGACGACAGCGGGGCGGCTTTTCAAAACTGGACCAGTGACAAACGGGTAACGGAGTTTTTGCGCTGGCCCGCACACGATACGGTCAATACGACAAAGAAGATCATCCAAATGTGGGTGGACGGTTACGCCCGGGACGACTTCTACCAATGGGCGATCGTTTTGAAAAACAACGGAAATGGGCCCGTCGGTACGATCAGCGTTGTTGACCGGAACGACGCATTGAATATATTGCATATCGGATATTGCATCGGCAGCCGCTGGTGGAACCAGGGCATCACCTCGGAGGCGTTTTCGGGCATCATCCCATTTTTATTCGAGCAGGTGAAAGCCAACCGGATCGAATCGCAGCACGACCCCCGCAACCCGAATTCCGGCAAGGTCATGACAAAATGCGGCCTGAAATATGAGGGTACGCTCCGTCAGGCGGATATCAGCAACAAAGGCGTGGTAGACGCGGCCGTGTACAGCATATTGGCCGACGAGTATTTTTCCAAACAAGCGCAATGCAAAAAGCGTTAGGGCAATACCGTACAATTCTAAGTGTCGAATCGCACCGGCAGATTTTTTGTGACAGTTGCCGGAAAATCTGCAAGCGAGGCGACGCTTAAGGCATCAGCCGTGAATTGTGCGGTATTGCCTCAGAAGCCAAGTGGGCGGCCTTCCGGGAAGGCCGCCCACTGCTTATTTTTCTTTCTGCGTTTCTTCCCGCTCCGGCACAGCGCATTGCCGCGCCGCCTCCCGTTTTTTGCGCCGCCCGTAAAACAGGGCCGAAACGCCCGCCGCGCACGCCACCACCAGCACGGCCTTTACCCAGCCCGAGGCCTGCTCCAGCGCGGCCGTAACGGCAGGCCAGCTTTGCCCGGCCAGCGCGCCCAGATAGACCAGCAGGATATTCCACAGCAGGCTGCCCACGGTGGTGAGCAGCAAAAACGGCGCCGGATGCATGCCCGCCATGCCCGCCGGGATGGAGATGAGGCTGCGCAGGATGGGGATGCAGCGGCAGTAAAACACACTGGGCCAGCCGTGGGCCGCAAACCAGTCCGACGCCTTGTGCACGTCGGCGCTCTCCATTTTCAGCACGCGCCCAACCCGGCCCGAAAGCAGCGCCTCCAGCCGCTGCGGGGCCAGAAGCCGCCCCACGCCGTACAGCACGATGGCCCCCGCCACGCTGCCCAGCGTGGAAAACAGAATGACGCCGGGGGGCGTCATCTCCGTACAGGTCGTTAAAAAGCCGCCGAAGGTGAGGATCACCTCACTGGGGATCGGCGGAAAAATGTTCTCCACGGCAATCAGCAGCAGCACGCCCCAATAGCCGAACCGGCTGACAAGGCCGGTGATGACGCTCTCCATGGCATTCACTCCCTCTGCTTATTCCTATGCGGGAAAAGCGGAAGGAATGCTTTGCACGGCGCGAAAAGCGGCGCGCCCCGCGGAGCAAAAAAGCCCGCCGGCGGGATGCGCGCCGTTTCGCCGGCTCTGCCGCCCCGGCGGGCTTTCCCGTACTCAGCCCGGCGTCAGCGCCTCCCGGGCCTGGGCGGCGCTCAGACAGCCCCGCTCCACCATCTGCTCCACCACCTTTTTCTGGCGCTGCCGTGCCAGCCCGGGGTTCTGCGCCGGGTCGTAGGCGGAGGGTGCGTTGGGCACGCCCGCCAGCAGAGTGCATTCGTAGGGCGTCATCTGCGCGGGGGCTTTGCCGAAATACCCCTCGCTTGCCTGGCGCACATTATAGTATCCGCTGCC
The DNA here is from genome assembly GCF_000949455.1 of Ruthenibacterium lactatiformans. Taxonomy (GTDB): domain Bacteria; phylum Bacillota; class Clostridia; order Oscillospirales; family Ruminococcaceae; genus Ruthenibacterium; species Ruthenibacterium lactatiformans. The sequence goes on from NZ_JXXK01000012.1 coordinate 10,268, forward strand.
GAAATAGATGGAATTCACATACAGCTCCAGGATCTCGTCCTTGGTATACTGCTTCTCGATGGCCCATGCCATGAACGCCTCGGCCGCCTTGCGCGTGAGCACCTTCTCCTGTGTGAAATACAGGTTTTTGGCAAGCTGCTGGGTGATGGTGCTGCCACCCTCCACAAAAGCGCCCGCGCACACATCGTTCCACAGCGCACGGCACAGCGCAATAAAATCCACGCCGCCATGGGAATAAAAACGGTGGTCCTCCACCGCCACCACAGCGTCCCGGTACAGCCGGGGCAGCTCGTCCAGAGGCGTAAAATCCGGCTGGGCGCGCACCTGCTCCGCCATTTCCGCCAGCGGCTTTTGCTCCAGAGCCTCCCGGTACATGCCATAGCCCTTCAGCCCCACGTACAGCCCCGCACTGAGGCAAAGCGCAAGCAGCAGGACAAAGAGCCCCGCCAGCGCCCGCTTGATTTTTCCGCGCATCATCGCGCACCTGCCTTTCCCCTTCCGGCCGCATCCTCCGGCTTTGTACCTTTATTATAAAAAGGAAAGGCCGGCGCTGCCATCGAACTGCCTTTCATTCCACGCGCGCAACCTTACGTTTGTGCAAGATGGCGGCGGACAAAAACATGCGGAGCATACAAACGCGCCCCGCCGCCGGTTTTATCCGGAAGCGGGGCGCGTTTGTAAGGGCCTTTTCTCAGCAAAGCGGGGCCGCGATGCGCAGCACCGCGTCCAGCATACGGCTCCAGAAATGGCGGCGGCAGTCCGCCGGCGAAATCTCCCGGCTTTTTGCCAGCGTGTCCATCACGTCGGCCTTCAGCGCCTGCAGCGCCGGGGTGCGGTACAGGTAGGTACCGCATTCAAAATGCAGGTACAGGCTTCGGTAATCCATGTTGATGGTGCCCACCACACCCGTGGTGTCGTCTGAAAGGTAGCTTTTGGCATGGATGAAGCCCGGCGTATATTCGTAGATGCGCACGCCTGCGCGCAGCAGCGGCGCGTAATAGGAGCGCGTAAGGCGGTATACGACTTTTTTGTCCGGCACGCCCGGCGTGACGATGCGCACGTCCACGCCCCGCTTTGCCGCCGCGCACAGCGCCGCCTGCATCACGTCGTCGATGATAAGGTAGGGCGTAAAAATATACACATAGTCCCGGGCCTGCGCCAGAATATCAATGTAAACGCCCGCGCTCACGGCCTCGCCGTCCAGAGGCGAATCGCTGAACGGCTGCACCCATCCCTCGCCCGCAAACGGCGCGGGATGGTAAGCATGGGGGCGAAACGCGTCCAGCGGCTCGTTCGCGGATTCCGGGCGGTAGGCGTGCCAGAACTCCAGGAACATGGCTGTAAAATTCCACGCGGCTTCGCCCGTCACACGCACGCCCGTATCCTTCCAATGGCCGTGCAGCTCCACGGCGTTGATGTATTCATCCGAAAGGTTAACGCCTCCCGTGAACACCGTGTGCCCGTCCACGTCCATGATCTTGCGGTGGTCGCGGTTGTTCATCGCCAGAGAAAGCACCGGTATAAAGGGGTTGAACATCAGCGTCTTGACGCCGCTGCGCTCCATTTCGCGGGCAAAGCCCTGGGGCAGCAGGAACAGGCTGCCCATATCGTCGCATATGAGGCGCACGTCCACGCCCTGGGCCGCCTTGCGCTTGAGGATCTCCGCAATGCCGTCCCACATTTTGCCGGGCTGTATGATAAAGTATTCCAAAAAAATGAAATGCTCGGCGCTTTCCAGCGCCCGCAGCATGTCGGCGTACATCTCCTCGCCCAGAGGATAATATTTCACGTCCGAATCCATACAGACCGGATATCCGCCCGTAGCGGTAATGTACCGGCTGCGCGCCGCCGCACGGGCGTCGTCCCCGCGCAGCGCCCCGAACACCGCCTCGTCCTGCCCCAGCGCGGCCGCCGTTTCCGCGTGCTGCGCGGCCAGCCTGCGCCGCATCCGGTGCGCGGGCAGCTTGCCGCCGAACAGCAGGTACAGCAGGCCGCCCATCACGGGCAGCTGCAGGATCAGGATGATCCAGCCGATCTTGAAGCCCGAAACGTCGTCGTGGTACAGGATATGCAGCACGATCAGCAGGCTCAGGAGCGTAAACGCGGCGTTCAGCCACACCGAATAGGCCGCGAGCTTCCAGAAAAACACGCCCAGCCATACCGCCTGCAGCAAAAGCAGCAGACCCGTGATAAAAATACGCCCGCACAAAAATTTCAGCAGCTTTTTCATTCCGTCCTCCCACCGCCGGCACATCCGGCGCATATCTGATATCAATATATCAATATCCGTCGAAAAGCGCAAGACAAACCGGGCGCTTTTGTGGGCTGCGGCGGTTCACCTCCCGCGCGCCGCGGCCGTATATTCCGCAAACCGCGCCTGCGCCGCGGCGCCCACATCGGCGCTCCGCGCGCCGCCTCCCCAATAATGCAGGAACAAAACGTCCGGCCCGTCCACCACCAACAGCAATGTCTGGTGGAAGCCCGGCCCGTCCTCATAATTTGCCAGCACCAGCGTGTCCGGCGTTTCCTTCAGCACCGTGTATTCCTCCGGCTCCAGCAGCCACAGCCTGCGCGCCAGCCCCCGGCCGAAGGCCTTCGCACCGCCCGCGCCTGAAAGACGGCAGTAGCGCTGTACCAGGTACACGGTGTCCTGCGTACCGTCGGCATAGCCCGCCTCCCAGGCGGAGAGGCCCAGCGGCGCGCCGGGCGTCCAGGTCTGCACCAGCTGGTTGACGTCGTCCCGCACATTGGGCGCAGCCTCTGCCGCGCGCCGGTAGCCCGCCCCCTCCACCTCGGCCAGCGTCAGCAGCGGCAGGCCCGCGCCGGTCTCCGGCAGCGGCGTTTTTTCATAGCGCGCCAGCTCCAGCAGGCCCACAGCCAGGCAAACGGCATACACCGCGCCCAGCAGCGCGCAGGCGGCGCGGTGGGCCAGTGCCGCCCGCCGCCAGCCCGGGCCGTGCCGGGGCATCGCGCCCGCGCGCAGCATGCGGCGGGTGCGCATCAGCGCCAGCATGCTGTAAACGCCCCAGCCCAGCCGGAACAGCGTCACCGCCAGAATGGCCCAAACCAGCGGCGCGGCGGCGTCTGCCAGAACCAGCTCAAGCGTATACCTGCCCAGATAGGTGAGCTGAGCGAACATCAGCAGCGCCCACAGCGCTGTGCCCAGCGCCTGGCTCAGAATCGAACCCCGCAGCGTCTTGAGGGAATCGGCCAGCGCGGCGGGGTCGGTGTGCAGGTCCGGCGCGTCCGTCTGTTCGGGCGCGCAGAACAGATGCAGGGGCCTGTCGTTCAGCACATACTGCCAGCCGCATTCTTCATAAAATTCCTTCTGGCCCGCGGGCAGGCCGCCCTCATCGGAACCGACCTCGAAGCGGTAGCGCAGGCGCGCGGGCGGAGCCGGGGCAAAACGCGTCAGCATTGCGCCCGCCTTCTGCACCCGCAGGCCGCGCGCCGCAAGCTCGGCGTACCAGCTCTCCCGCTGGGCCAGGGCCCAGCGCGGCAGGCTCAGCTTATAGCTGCGTTTTTTCATTCGTTCCGCCCTCCCCGATCCATGCGCCGTCGCGCACCATGGCGCGCAGACGGCTGTATTCCGCGCGCAGGGCTTCCATCCCCGCGTTTGTGAGCAGATAGGTCTTGCGGCGGCCGTCGTTTTCAGACAGGACGATCAGCCCTTCCTTTTCCATCCGCGTCAGCACACCGTACAGCGTGCCCGGGCCCATCTGCACGCGCCCGCGGGACGCCCGCGCGATCTGCTGCATCAGCTGATATCCGTGCGCCGGACGGTGCAGCGCCAGCAGCACATAATACATGGCCTCCGTCATTGGTCCGCCGGACATCGCGCGCCGCCCCCTTCCGCAATTCGTATGTGTCGCGATATATCGTCTGACATAATAATAGCAAGCACATCCGCCTCTGTCAATGCAGGCGGACGCGCCAAAAGAAAAAGCTCCCCGCGCACGCCGCAAACGCGGGTGCGCGGGGAGCCCTTCCAGCCAAAAAATCAAAATTAAAAAGAAAACTTATTCCGTCACACTGGTGGCCTTGTTTTTCAGGATGACGTCGTGGCTGCCGCCCTCTACGATGCTGGTGGAGGAGACCACGGTCAGACGCGCCTTCTCCTGCAGCTCGGGGATGGTGAGCGCGCCGCAGTTGCACATGGTGCTGCGCACCTTGGAAAGCGTTACATACACGCCGTCCTTCAGTGCGCCGGCATACGGCACGTAGCTGTCCACGCCCTCTTCAAAGCTCAGCTTGCCCGCGCCGCCCAGGTCGTACCTCTGCCAGTTGCGCGCGCGGTTGGAGCCCTCGCCCCAATACTCTTTCACATATGTGCCGTTGATGCGCAGCTTGTTCGTGGGGCTTTCATCGAAGCGGGAGAAATAGCGGCCCAGCATCACAAAGTCCGCGCCCATGGCCAGCGCCAGCGTGATGTGGTAATCGTGCACGATGCCGCCGTCGGAGCAGATGGGCACATACACGCCCGTCTCCTTAAAATACTCGTCCCGGGCCTTGGCTACTTCAATGACAGCCGTTGCCTGGCCGCGGCCGATGCCCTTGGTCTCGCGGGTGATGCAGATGGAACCGCCGCCGATACCGATCTTCACGAAATCCGCGCCCGCCTGTGCCAAAAAGCGGAAGCCCTCGCGGTCCACCACATTGCCTGCGCCCACCTTGACGCTGTCGCCGTATTTGGCGCGGATCCAGCTGATGGTGCGGCTCTGCCACTCGGAAAAGCCCTCGGAGGAATCGATGCACAGCACGTCCGCGCCCGCTTCCACCAGCGCGGGCACGCGCTCTGCGTAATCGCGGGTATTGATGCCCGCACCCACGATATAGCTCTTGTTTTTGTCCAGCAGCTCGTTCACGTTCTCTTTGTGGGAATCGTAGTCCTTGCGGAACACCATGCATTTCAGGTGCTGGTTCTTGTCGATGAGGGGCAGTGAGTTGATTTTATTGTCCCAGATGATGTCGTTCGCTTCCTTGAGGGTGGTGTCCTCGTCGGCCACGACAAGCTTTTCAAACGGCGTCATAAACTCGCTCACGGGCAGATCCGTACTCATGCGGGAGATGCGGTAATCCCGGCTTGCCACGATGCCCAGCAGCTTTCCGTTGGCCGTGCCGTCGTCGGTTACGGCCACGGTGGAGTGGCCCGTTTTTTCCTTCAGGGCCAGGATATCGGCCAGCGTGGCGTCAGGGCGCACGTTGGAATCGCTGACGATAAAGCCCTTTTTGTAGCTTTTGACGCGCGCGACCATCGCCGCCTCGTCCTCCACGGACTGCGAGCCGTAGATGAACGAAACGCCGCCCTCCTTGGCGAGCGCGATGGCCATGGTGTCGTTGGACACAGACTGCATGATGGCCGATACCATGGGGATGTTCATGGAAAGCGGGCAATCCTCCTGCCCCTTGCGGTATTTCACCAGCGGGGTCTTCAGGCTGACGGCGGAGGGGATGCACTCGGACGACGAATAGCCGGGCACCAGCAGATATTCGCCAAACGTGCGGGAGGGTTCCGTGAAGTAAGTGGCCATAGTGATCTCCTTTTCTTTTTAATTGTTTACCCATTATAATAGCACACAGGGCCGCGTGCCGCAAAGGTTTTTTCACAAAAGTGCGCGTCCTGCGCACAGAAAATAACCTCTATTTCCGGGGGAATTGTGGGCAAATGGTACAAAACGGCCCCGTATGCAGCATACGGGGCCGTTTTGCCTTGTGAAATGGAGTTTGAAAAGGTTGGTGCAGCACCCAGGACCGCTGCTTTCTAGCCAAAACAACGATAGGAGGAGAGGGCCTGCACCCGATGAAAAAGTGCACTTGCAAGAGCCTTGTAACTTTCTTGCAACTAAATTGTAACCCTTTTGACATCACCTGTCAATAGGTTTTTCGAAAAAATTGTAACTATTTTTTAACTTTTACAATTCTTACACATTTGGTATGTTTTTAGGCGAAAATTTGCCAAAAAGGGCGTTCCCCGCTGCAAAAGGCACAGCCGCTCCGCAAAGCAGCTGCGGAAAAAGCGTTCCGCCGCCGGGAAGGCCTGCCGCCCGCTCACTCGGTCAGCGTCAGGTTTGCCTCAAAGTGTTTCTTTTCCCCGTCCGTTCCTACAAAATACCAGCCGTTCTCCCCTGTCTGCGCGCGCAGCAGGGTAAAGGAAGCGCCCATGGGCACCTCACTGTGATAGACGACGGCGAGCCGCGCGGGCGCGTGCGCGGCAATGCGCTCCAGAGGCACATGGTCGCAGACGATATCCGCATAATAGGTGTTGTTCATATGGCGGTTCTGGTCGCAGCGGGTATAAAAGGCCGTTTCCTCCGCCACAGGCTGCGCCTCCCCTTTTACCAGCGATACATCCAGCTCGCATACGGGCGGCTGGACGAACGGCATGGGCATGTCCTCCGGCGGACGGCGCAGGATGCGCTTCGTCCGTGTATCCACCAAGATCCAGCGGCTGTCCACTGCGCTCAGCACCGTGCCGTCCTGCGCGCACAGTGTGGTGTAGCGCCCATACACCGCGCGCTGGGGCGCGCTGGGCCTGGTTGCCAGCGTCACGCACTGCCCCGCGCGCACGGGCGCATAAAACTCCACGGCCAGCTTCGCCAGCAAAAACGCGGTGTGCGTGCGCGCGTACACCTCATTCGTCAGGCCCAGCAGGTCGCACTGGTCGGTGGATATCTGTTGGGCGCGCCGCAGGATGGCCCCCGGCGTCATACGGGCCTCGGCATCGCATTCATACGCCTTTACGGTAAAGCTCTCGGAATAAAAATCTGCATTCATCTGCTGTCTCTCCCTTTCGGCCGCGTCCGCCTGTTCCCGCGCCGCGCCCTGCGTGCGCACACCCGGACCGCCGCTTTCCCGCCTGTGCCCGTAAAAACGGCCCACGGCCATTTTCTTGTTGCACAGCAAAACTATCCCGGCGTTCCCGCCCAGAGACCGGCCGGAAAGGCGAAAAAACAGCCTGCGGCTATTTTTCACAAAACCACACCGCCGCCCGGGGCGCGCGGTGTGCTATACTATAATAACACAAAAGGACAAAATCCGCACGCATGCAGAAAGGTTTGATTTTGTATATGGGTTATTACGGACGCTACACGGCCGCCTATTCCATCGGCTGTCTGCTGATGCTTTCACTTTATATCGCCGGTATTTTTTTGCACTGGGCCGCTTTCGGCGTGCTTCTGGTGCTTACGCTCGCGGGTGTGATGCTGCTGGCGGTGATTTGCAGCGTGCTGGGCACGCGCCGCTTCAATGCGGCGTACCAGCGCTTTCTTACGAGCTGCGACGCCGCGGCGTTTCTGGCCGAGATACGCGGGTGCCAACGCTGGCAGAACCGCAGCACGCGGCCCAACCTGGCATTGAATGAAAGCTTTGCCCTGCAGGCGCTGGGGCGCGGCCCCGAGGCGCTGGAGGCGCTGTCCCGCATGGGGATGGACCGCGTGCCCCGCCGCAGCAAAAGCTACCTGCAGCAGCTCCGCCTGAGCGTTTATACGCGCCAGGCCAGCATCGCCATCGGCCTGGAAGATTACGCCGCGGCCCGCAGCCAGCTCGCATATCTGCGTGACGAAGTGCGCACGCTGCCGGCGGGCAACGCGCTGTTCGGGCATTTCAGCAAGGCGGTGCTGGACCTGGAGCACATGATGGCCGTGCAGCGGGGCGAGCCGGGCGGCCACACCGCCTATTTCCGCACCGAGCTGGGGCTTGCTCCCAACAGCTACCTCCGGGCGCAGGCGAGCTATTATCTGGCCTGCGCACTGCTTCTGGAGGAAAACGATGCAGCCGGCGCCGTTCTCCTGTATGAGCAGGCCCGCGCGCTTGCGCCCCAGCTCTGGGTGGCGGCGCGGGCAGGCGCCGCGCTGAACGCTCTGCATGCGCAGGAAGCTGCGCAGCCCTCTGCCGGGATATAAAACGGCGCCAGAGCGGGCCGGCGGCCGCCACAGTTTTGTAACATTCATACCGGACGGATGTGGTATAATAATTTTAAGTCCGCCGCTTGCGCGGCTGCGCGCACTTCGTACGCTGATGCGCTTTTGCGCATGGGCTTGAGAACATTGAACCATGCAAAATTTCAGCGGACGAAATTTTGTTAAAGCTGCGCCGTGTGGCGGCCCCGCCGGCGGGCAATCCTAACAATGGCCCGCATCATCTTCCGGAAAGCAGGTATTTTTTATGATGGACCGCAAAAAGCTTTTGCTTCTTTATAACCCCAGCGCGGGGCGCGCGCAAACCTCCCGCAACCTGGACATGCTGCTGCAAAAATTCTGCACAGGCGGCTGCGAGACGACCGTATATCCCATTCTGGACGGGCTGAACGCAGAGGACATTCTGGCCGGGGCCGAAAGCGCGGGCTACGACATTGTGGTATGCTGCGGCGGCGACGGCACGCTGCACCATACGGTGAACGGCCTGCTGCGCCTGGAGCAGCCGCCTCTGCTGGGCTATATTCCAAGCGGCAGCACCAACGATTTCGCCGCCTCTCTCGGCCTGCCCAAAACGCCCGAGGACGCGGCGGACGCCGTGGTCAACGGCCGGCCGCATGCCATCGACGCAGGGGATTTCGGCGGTGAGCTGTTCTGCTATGTGGCCGCCTTCGGCGCCTTTTCCGCTGTTTCCTACGAAACGCCCCAGAACATGAAAAACGCCATGGGGCACCTTGCCTACATCATTGAAGGCGTCAAACGCCTGCCCATCGGGGAAAAATATCCTGCCCGCGTGGAGGTTGGAGACCAGGTGTTCGAGGAGGAATTTTTGTTCTGCTCCATTTCCAACACAACGTCCATCGGCGGCTTTTCGCTGGACAAAAGCGTGGAAGCCACACTGGACGACGGCGAATTCGAGGTGCTGCTCATCAAAGCGCCCACAAGCGTGGCGGAAGCGAACACCATCGTCTCCAAGCTGCTGGCCCGGGATTTCAACAACGAGCTGATCCATCTGCTGCATGCGGACAGCGTAACGGTGCATTTCCCCACGCCCACAAAGTGGACGCTGGACGGCGAGTACGGCGGTGAGCACACCGACGTATCCGTACAGGTGCTTGCCAACGCGCTGCACATGGTCTTTTGAGGGAGGGCTGCCTTCCCTCAGCAAAGGCCTTTCTTACAAAAAAAACTCCTGCCGGGGGGAGGACACTTTGTAAGGACGTATAGACTTTGTAGAGGTGCTGTATGGTTAGAGAAATTTACGAAAACGAGCTAAGTAAATTGTTAAATCTGTATCTATATCTGCACGAGAAGTCTGTACCGGAAAGGACGGAACATTTAAAAACGACATGGGAAACGATTATAAAAGATAAAAATCATCACATTATAGTGAATGAGGCTGATAATAAAATCGTATCCTCTTGTGTTTGCGTAATAATTCCTAATTTAACAAGAAATGTCCGGCCGTACGCCTTTATAGAAAATGTTGTTACTTTAAAAGACTGCCGCGGCAGAGGGTATGCAACAGAATGTTTGAATTATGCCAAAGAAATTGCCAAAATGGAAAATTGTTATAAAATGATGCTGCTCACCGGTTCAAAGGAAGAGTCAATACTTAAGTTTTATAGAAGCGCCGGGTATAACAGCAGTGATAAAACCGCTTTTATTCAATGGCTTGAATAGGACAATTTTCCGTTTATCGAAAAAGCAGCATATGGCGACTGTGCTGGTGTGAGCGTGTCCACAGGTATAACGAGCATCGGATTGCGGCACTGCAGTCCAAAGTAGAAGTCCGCACCCTGAAAAGGGTACGGACTTCATTGATTCATGCATTTTCTAAGGAACTTCCTTACGAGGGGATTCCCGGCAGGAGGTTTTTTGTATCCGGCGGACGGAAAGCAAAAACGTGCCAGATCAATACAGCAGCATCCCAAAGTAAGTCACTGTATTTTCTCCGCCGTTATAGGTCAGGCCGGCTTTTGCCGCCAGGCTTGCAACATCGATCCCGAAGCCTTCCAAAGAGGGAAACAGCATTTCCGGCATTCTGCATGCACCCTCCGGATAGGTGCAGGCTTCACATCTGTTACAGCCTTCATTGGACAAAAGAAGGAATGAAGAAAGCTGGTTTTTCACAAGGATATACAGCCTGTCACACAGCTTTTTAAACGCCCCGTGTCCTTCGGTCATTCCTTCGTAATCAAAAGGGTCTGTCAAAGGATATACGGCGTCAAAAACCATCGCCTTTTCATACCGGAGGCACCGCTGCCTGCACTGTTCAACCGTTCCAACCGCGGGAGGGCACGCCCAGGTTCTTCCGTACAAGCGGCAGGTATCGTTTTCGCAGATCTTCCGAACCGCATCGCTGAACAGGATCTCCGCTGTGGAAATAAACCCGTATCGGCTTATCCCTGTTTTCTTCAAATCACGGTCCCGCAAGCCGGGAATAATACATCCCATATGAATTCAGGCCTCCTGTCCTGCCGCCTGTGCGGCGGGGCGTTTTACTCTTCCTGCGCTTTCTTGTGCCGGTGTGCGCGCAGAATGCATTCGGCCACGCCCTCTGCGGAGATGTCCTCCGCCGTCAGGAACGGCGCACCGGTCTGCTGCGCCAGCGCGCGGGCCGTCACCGGGCCGATGCACACGCACACAGCGCCCTTCGGCGCCGCGCCGCAGGCGGAGAACCATGCCCGCACGCCGCCCGCGCTGGCAAACGCCAGATAGTCTGCCTCCGCATTGGGCGATGCCGCGGCATATTCCGTTTTGTACAGCGTATATTCCCGCACCGAAAAGCCTTGAGCCGTCAGGATGCCGCGCATCTCCGGGCTGCTTTCCGCGGCGCGAAACAGCAGGATCTCTTCGCCGGGGCCGGCGGCGGCGCACAGCGCACGGGCCAGTTCCGCGCCTGTGGCCTGCTCCGGGCACAGATCCGCCGTGATGCCCCTCTGTGCCAGCGCCTCCGCCGTAGCCGGGCCGATGGCGGCAAAACGGCAGGCGTGCAGACGGCGCACGTCGATGCGCGCCGCGGCAAGCGCGTCAAAAAAGCAGCCGACGCCGTTGCGGCTCGTCAGCACCACCCAGCAGGAGCGCCCGTCCGCTAGCCTTTCCCAGCCCGGCTGGGGCGGCAAAGGCCGCACCCGGGCCGTCATGCAGGGAACCGCGGCCGCGCCCAGTGCTTCCAAACGCCGGGCGAGCCGTTCTGTGAAGGCGGGCGTTCCCACCAGCCCCACGCGCACGCCTGCCAGCGGCAGCACGGGCGCGGCCGGGGCGCAAAGCTCCAGCGCCGCGGCGGCGCCCACCACGATGACGGCGGGCGCCTGCACCCGGGCTGCGCGCGCCTTTTCGGCAATGTCCGCAAGCGTGCCGCGCACCGTGGCCGGGTGCGGTGCATTTCCGCCGGACACCACCGCCGCGGGCGTTTCCGGCGGCTTGCCCGCAGCCGTCAGCCGCGCGGCGATCTGTTCCAGGCTGTTCAGCCCCATCAAAAACACAAGCGTGCCGTGCAGCGCCGCCAGCGCCTCCAGAGATTCCGGCAGCGTGTCGCCCGTTTGTGCCGTGTGGCCCGTAATGACATGGAAGCTGCGGCTTGCCCCCCGGTGTGTGACGGGAATGCCCGCTGCGGCCGGAACCGCGATGCACGAAGAAATCCCCGGCACTTCCTCACAGGGGACGCCCGCCGCCTGCAGCGCCAGAAATTCCTCTCCGCCCCGGCCGAACACGAACGGGTCGCCGCCCTTCAGGCGCACGACGGTCTTTCCGCTTTGGCCCAGCCGCACCAGCAGGCTGTTGATCTCGCTTTGCGGCATGGAATGCCTGCCGCACCGCTTGCCTGCGGGATGCTGCTCCGCGTGCGCGGCCTGCGCCAGCAGGGCCGGATCGATGAGGTCGTCGTAAACCACCGCGTCGCAGCTTTGCAGCAGACGCAGCCCCCGCACCGTGATGAGGTCGGCGCTGCCGCAGCCCGCGCCCACCAGATAGACAAAGCCCTTTTTATGCATTCCCCGGCCCCTCTCTTTCCATCCGCGCCGCCAGCGCGTCGAATTCGGCCTGCTCCAGCGGCCTTCCCTTTTCCATACATGCGTCGAACAGCGCCGCGAACAGCCGCGCCCGGGCGGTTTCGTCCGGCACCGAGGCCCGAACAGGGGCGCGCCGGGCGGCCAGATATTCCAATATCCCGTTCCAGCCGTCGCCGCCGGGCAGCGCCGCTTCGATTTTTTCCTTTACATATACCGCGGCCGTGGGGCTGGCCCCGCCTGTGGAGATGCCGATGGAAAGCGGCCCGCGCCGCACCAGCGCCGGGAACAGGAAGGTACAGTTGTCCTTGTCGTCCACCGCGTTCACAGGGATGCGCCGCGCCCGGCACAGCGCGGCGATCTCCCGGTTCAGCGCGCCGTCGCCCGTCGCGGCGACCACCAGCGCCTGTCCCTCCACGTCCCGGGGGCGAAATGCCCGGCGGCACAGCGCAGCTCCCTCCAGTGCTTCCAGCTCTGGCACAAAGCTCTGCGCAACCACCGTCAGGCACGGGCCATAGGGCAGCAGCCTGCGCGCCTTGCGCAGCGCGACCGCGCCGCCGCCCACGATCAGGCAGGGCCGCCCCTCCAGCTCCACAAACATCGGAAAATACGCCATACACTGCGCTCCCATCACGACAAATTCAGGCGGAGATACCGGCCGTCCGGCCCGCGCCTGTCCGGTTCATTCGCAAAAATACTGCCAGCCGCCGTCCACGGGCACGCGCCGCACCCGCACGCCGAACACCCGGTCCAGCGCGCCGCCGGCGTACACCTGCTCCGGCGTGCCCGCCATGCACAGCCTTCCGTCCGCCAGCAGCGCCACGCGGTCGGCGGTGCGCAGCGCCTGGCACAGGTCATGGCTCACCAGCACGACGGCCTTTCCCCCGTCCGCAAGGCCGCGCGCCGTGCGCATCACATCCATCTGGTGGCGCACGTCGAGGAAAGTAGTAGGCTCGTCCATAAAGACGGCCGGAGTCTCCTGGGCCAGCGCCATGGCCAGATACACCTTCTGCCGCTGGCCGCCGCTCAGCTCCTGCATCGGACGGTCCGCCAGCTCCAGCGCGTCCGCCTTTTCCATCGCGCGCCGCACGGCCGCATAGTCGCTTTTGCGGTAGCGCCGCGGGAACGACAGGTACGGGAACCGCCCGTGCAGCACCATGCGCCGCGCCTCGATGCTGGGCACATTGCGGCTCTGGGCCATATACGCCGCGCGCCGCGCCACCTGCTCGGGCGGCATGCCGGACAGCGGCGCGCCGTCGTACAGCACCTCGCCCGAAAGCGCGGGCAGCAGCCCCAGCGCCGTTTTCAGCAGCGTGCTTTTGCCGCAGCCGTTCGGCCCCAGCAGCACCGTCACGCAGCCCGCGGGGAACACAAGGTCCACGTCCCGCAGCACCGGCTCTCCGCGGTACCCGGCGCTTATTTTACGCAGCTCGATCATGGATGTCCCCTCCCTTTGCGGAACAGCAGCCAGAGGAAGAACGGCCCGCCCGCGAGGGAGAGCACGACGCCCACCGGCAGCTCGTACGGCGCGAACAGCGTGCGCGCGGCCACGTCGCACACGGTGAGCAGCGCCGCGCCGCCCAGCGCGCAGCCCGCCAGCAGGCGCCTGCTTTCACCGCCCACCAGCCGCCGCACCATATGCGGCGCAACAAGCCCCACAAAACCCAGCAGGCCCGCAAAGCTTACAGCCGCGCCTGCCAGCGCCGCCGCCAGCGCCAGCAGCGCCACGCGCACGCCGCGCACCCGCAGGCCCAGGCTCCGGGCCGTGTCGGCGCCCAGCGCCAGCACGTCCATCTCGTTTGCAAGCGCCAGCGCGGCCCCCAGGCACAGAAGGATCACCCACGCCGCAGGCGCGACCTTGCCCATGGACAGGTTGGCCAGGCCGCCGATGCGGAAATCCGAATAGCCGATGAGGGAGTCCGGGAATACCGTGAGCACCGCGTCGATGCCCGCCCCGAACATACCGGAGATGGCCACGCCCGCCAGCACCAGCGTCATGCGGGACGCGCCCGCCTTTTCCGAGATCAGAAGCACCAGCATCACCCCGGCGAACGCCCCCAGGAACGCCGCAAAGGGCACCGCGGCAGCCGCCGTCGGCAGCACTGCGCAGCACAGCGCCACGCCCAGCCCCGCGCCGGAATTGACGCCGATGATGTTGGGCGCGGCCAGCGGGTTTGCCAGCACTGTCTGGATGACCGCGCCGGACACCGCCAGCGCCGCGCCGGCCAACAGGCACCCCAATGTGCGCGGCAGGCGCACATACAAAAGTATGCTTGCCGCCGTCGTGCCCTTCCCGCCGCCCGAAAGCACCGACAGAATCTCCCTGGGGGACACCGCCGCCGCGCCCAGGCACAGGCTCAGCAGCGCAGCGCCCAGCATGGCCAGCGCCAGCAGCGCAAGGCGCGCAGGCACGCTGCGAAAGCTACGCTTCTCCATACAGGATCTCCGCCAGTTTTTCGTATGCCTCGCCCCAGCGTGCGTTCGGCTTCAAGTTGTACAGCTGCTGGTCCATATAATAGACCCTGCCGTTTTTCACCGCGCTCAGCTGCTGCCATGCCGGGTTGGAAAGCACGGCGCTCTCCAGCGTCTGCCGCACCTTCTCCTGGTCGCTGCCCTGCATCACGATAAAAATCCTCTCTGGGTCCGCCGCGAGGATGGCCTCCATGGAAAGCTCCTCCAACAGAGACGCGTCGCTGTCCGCGATATTCACACAGCCCAGCGCGGCCAGCATTTCGCCCAGCACGCTGTTTTCGCTGTTCTTCACCTTGCAGCTGCTGCCCGTGGCCCGCAAATACAGCACGGACGGCCCTTCCTTTCCCTCCGCGCGGGCCACAGCCGCATCCACCTGCGCGCGCACCTGTTCGCCGTATTGCTCATACAGCTCCGGCCGCCCCGTGACGCGCGTGCAGACCTCCAGCATCGCAAGGTAGTCCTCAAAGGTGCTCACCTCAAAGTATGCCGTGGGGATGCCCGCCTGCTCCAGCGTGGGCAGCAGGTCCACATCCGCCGCCGTCTTTGCGCTGCCGATGACAAAATCCGGCTGCGCGGCCAGCAGCGCCTCGGCGCTCGGCTCCTTTACGCCGCCCAGGTTCACCACCGTTTCGGGCAGGCCCAGCTCAAACTGCGTCCAGGTGTCGTCCGCCGCCGCAACAAGCGTGTCCTTCCCGCCTGCCAGGCACCACACGTCGGCAAAGCTGCCGATGAGCGCCGCCACGCGCTTTGGGCTTTCCACCGTCACGGTGCGGCCCAGCGCGTCGGTGAACGTGACGGCCCGCGCATCCGCGCTGCCGGACGCCGCGCTTTCCGGCTGTGCGCCGGACGCGGAAGCCGAAGCAGAAGCCGCGCTGCCGCTCTGCGGCGCGGACGCCGCGCAGCCCGCCAGAAGAAGCGCCAGCAAAAGGGCGGTAAAGCTCAAAATCTGTTTTTTCATGTCCGTGTCATCCCATCCATTCAAAATATCCGCGCCCGCGGCCGGACAGACAGCGCATACAGCGTCTTCCGGGCGGACATATCATACCACATTCCGGGCCTGCTGTCAGCCCTGCCAGCCCCGCCGGGCGGGGTCCAGTGCGTCCACGGCCGTGTAAAGCAGCGCGTTGCAGATGGCCGCGGCCACATTGCTGCCGCCCTTGCGGCCCATGGCGGCTATGGCCGGAACGTCCGCCGCCCTGCACGCGGCGAAGATGCGCTCCTTGCTCTCCACCACATTCACAAAGCCCACGGGCACCGCCACGACCAGCGCCGGCCGCAGCCCGTCCGCGATCAGCGCCTCCAGGCGCAGCAGCGCCGTAGGCGCGTTTCCCACGGCCAGCACCGCGCCGGGATATTCCCGCGCGGCCTTTTCCATGGCCGCGTCCGCCCGCGTGGTGCCGTTTTCCTGCGCGGCGCGGGCCACGTCCCCGTCCGCCATAAAGCATGCCACCGTGCCGCCGAGCTTCGCCAGGCTGGGCTTGCTGACGCCCGCTTTTGCCATATTGGTATCCGTTACAATGGACACGCCCTGCCGCAGCGCCGCCACGCCGCGTGCAACGGCGTCGGGCGTGAAGCACAGGCTTTGCGCATAATCAAAATCCGCCGTTGTATGAATCACCCGCTTCACCACGGCGGCATGCTGCGGCGGCAGCTCAATGCCCGCCGCCGCAAGCTCCTGTGTAATGATCGCCATGCTGGTGCGCTCGATATCCGCGGGCAGGGTATGTTTTCCGTTCACGCTCGCATCTCCTCTGTGTTTACTTGGCCGCGCAGGCGTCCATTGCGCGGTACACCGCAGCTATATCAACGGCGGTGCGCACCGCGTCCGCCAGCAGGTCGTACTGACGCTCCTTATACGCGGCATGGCTTTCCGCGCGCACGTCCGCTGCCGAAAGCCCCTTGCACGCCAGCAGCCAGGCGGCCAGCTTTTCCGTAAGCTCCCCGGTGTCAAACAGGCCGTGCAGATAGGTGCCGAACACATTGCCTGCCGCCGCGCCCTCGGGCGTGCCGTCCGCAAGCAGGCAGAACGGCGGCGTGCCGCCGCGTTCGGTGCGGCCCATATGGATCTCGTAGCCGTCCAGCTGCGCGCCCGCAAACGGGCCTGCAGCGGCGCACGCCTGCACACGGGTGCGCACCTTCTGCCCGGTAAAGCGCGTCGCGCAGGGCAAAAGGCCCATGCCGTCCATGCGGCCTCCCTGCTCCACGCCGTCCGGGTCGTCCAGCGCCGTTCCCAGCATCTGGTAGCCGCCGCACACGCCCAGCACGGGCGTGCCCGCGGCCGCCAGCTTCTTTACCGCGGCCTCCAGGCCGTTCTGGCGCATCCAGGCAAGGTCTCCCATCGTGTTTTTTGTGCCCGGCAGCACCACCAGGTCCGGCTCGCCCAGCTGCCCGGCCCGCTCCACATACCGCACGCCCAGCGCGGGGTGGCTCTCCAGCGGGGAAAAATCCGTAAAATTGGAGATGCGCGGCAGGCGCACCACCGCGATGTCCAACGGACGCCGCTGCTGCGTCTGCGCAAGGCACGGCGCAAGGCTGTCCTCGTCGTCGATGTCCGCGCGGGTATAAGGCACGACGCCCAGCACGGGCACGCCCGTCTTTTCCTCCAGCATCGCAAGGCCCGGGCGAAGCAGCTCCACGTCGCCGCGGAATTTGTTGATGACCGTGCCGACGACACGCGCGCGCTCCTCCGGCTGCAGCAGAGCCACCGTGCCGTAAAGCTGCGCGAACACGCCGCCCCTGTCGATGTCCCCCACAAGCAATACCGGCGCGTTCACCAGCTCTGCCAGGCCCATATTGACGATGTCGCCGTCCCGCAGGTTGATCTCCGCCGGGCTGCCCGCGCCCTCGATGACGATGACGTCGTTTTCCGCCGCAAGGCTCTCATAAGCGCGCAGGATCTCCGGCACCAGGCTTTTTTTCATCTTGAAATATTCCGCCGCGCGGTACTGCCCGCGCACCTCGCCGTTTACGATCAGCTGGCTGCCGGTGTCGCTGCTGGGCTTGAGCAGCACCGGGTTCATGCGCACGTCCGGCTCGCGGCCCGCGGCCTCGGCCTGTGCCACCTGCGCCCGGCCCATCTCCAGCCCGTCGCGGGTGATATAGCTGTTCAGCGCCATGTTCTGGCTTTTGAAGGGCGCCACCCGCAGGCCGTCCTGCCGGAAAATGCGGCACAGCGCCGTGGCCAGCAGGCTTTTGCCCGCGCCCGACATCGTGCCCTGCACCATAATGCAGCGCGCCATTTACAACACCTCCCCAAGTGCCTGCAAAAAGGCGCTGTTTTCCGAATGGGTGCGCACCGCCGCGCGGTACCACCCCGGCCCCAGGCCCGGATAATTGGCGCAGCCGCGCAGCAGCACGCCCCGGGCCCGCAGCCGCTGCACCAGCTGTTCGCCGCTGTGGTAAAACAGCAGATAATTCGCCTCGCCCGGCATCACGCGGCACCCCAGCGCCGCCAGCCCCGCCGAAAGGCGCGGCCGCTCGGCGGCGACGAGCGCGCGCAGCGCCGCGCTGTAATCCGTTTCCTCCAGCGCGGCCTCGCCCGCCGCCTGCGCCAGAGCGGAAACGGCCCACGGCTGCCCGGCGGCGCGCATGCGCTCCAGCAGCGCGCCGTCCGCGCAAAGCGCGTAGCCCAGCCGCACGCCCGCCATCGCATACCACTTGGTAAACGCCCGCAAGAGCAGCAGGTTTTCATGCCCCTCCAGCTCTCCCAGCAGCGTGTGCGCGGCAGGATCGTCCAGAAATTCGTTGAAGCACTCGTCCACCACAAGGCGTGTGCCGCAGGCGGCGCACCGCTCTAAAATTCGCAAAAGCAGCGCGCGGGGCGTGGTGCGTCCCGTGGGGTTGTTCGGCTCACACAAAAACAGTATGTCCAGCCCCGGCTCAATGCGTTCCAGCAGCGCTTCGGTGACGGCGAAGCCTTCTTCCTCCCGCAGGAAAAAGCGGTCCGCCGTACAGCCCGCGACGACCAGGGCCTGCTCGTATTCGGCAAAGGTGGGCGCCGTGACGAGCGCCCGCTTCGGCTTTTCCGCCAGCGCCAGCCGGAAGATCAGGTCCGCCGCGCCGTTGCCGCACAAAATGCTCTGCGGCGGCACGCCCAATGTGCCGGACAGCTTTTTCCGCAGTGCCCGGCACAACGGGTCCGGGTAACGGTCCGCTCCGTCCAGCGCCCGCGCCACAGCCTGCCGCACGCCCTGCGGCAAACCCAGCGGGCTGACGTTGGCCGAAAAATCCAGCGGCATACCGCCGTACTGGGCCGCATATCCGGCCCAGTCCCCTCCATGCGTCAGTTCCATGCGTTCTCCCCCCTCCGTCACAGCCCCAGCGGCAGGCACACCGCAGCGCGCGCGCAGGCCAGCAGCGCCATGCACAGCGTCCCTGCGGCATACAGCATCCGGTTTGCCCGCAGGATGTCCCCCGGCTCCACCGGCCGCAGCGCGTCGCCGATCGTAGGCTTTTCGTACAGCTTGCCGAAATAGCTGGCCGGGCCGGCCAGCTGCACGCCCAGCGCTCCGGCCATCACCGCCTCCGTCTGGGCGGAATTGGGGCTGGCATGGCTGCGCCTGTCCCGCCGCCAGATGCGCAGCGCGCCGCGCGCGTCCTGCCCCGTGAGCGCCGCCGCGCCCGCCAGCAGCAGCGCAGCCATGCGGGCGGGCAGATAATTGGCCGCGTCGTCCAGCTTTGCGGCCGCGCGCCCGAAATAGAGATACCGCTCATTCTTATACCCCACCATGCTGTCCATGGTGTTCACCGCCTTGTAGCACAGCGCCAGCGGCGCGCCGCCCAGCAGCATGTAAAACATCGGCGCGGCCACGCCGTCGGCAAAGTTTTCGGCCACCGTTTCCACGGCCGCTTTCGTCACGCCTCCGGCGGAAAGGGCGGCGGTGTCCCGCCCGACGATGCGGGCCACGGCGGCGCGCGCCTGCTCCAACGTGCCGCCCGTCAGCGCGCGGTACACATTGCGGCTCTCGTCCCGCAAGCCCCGCATGGCCAGCGCCTGCCAGCACCACACGGCCTCCAGCGCAAAGCGCAGCGCCGGGTGCGCAAGGCCGCACAGCCAGAGCGCGCCCGCCGCAAGGCCCAGCGTGCCCAGCGGCAGCAAGGCCGCCAGCACCGCGCCCGCCGCAAGCTCGCCCCGGGGCGTTTTGGGAAAAGCGCGGCGCAGCCCGCGTTCCAGCGCGGCGATGCATTTCCCCATGCCCACCACCGGGTGAGGCATCCAGGCCGGGTCTCCCAGCGCAAGGTCCATCAAAAAGCCGCACAGCGCGGCCAGCACAATATCCATCTCACGCTTCCTCCGCATAACACGCTTCGCCCGCAAGGTCCAGCAGGCCGTGCGTCTGCCAGCGCGCTGCATCCAGTATAAAGCCGGCCGCGTTGCCCGCGCACCAGGTGTAATAATCCCG
This sequence comes from Ruthenibacterium lactatiformans, assembly GCF_000949455.1. Classification (GTDB taxonomy): domain Bacteria; phylum Bacillota; class Clostridia; order Oscillospirales; family Ruminococcaceae; genus Ruthenibacterium; species Ruthenibacterium lactatiformans. The sequence goes on from NZ_JXXK01000012.1 coordinate 30,065, forward strand.
GCGCGGGCAGGCGTACCGCTCCATCACCGCCATCTGGGTGCCGCCGTGCGCCATGACGACGAGCATTTCCGCGCCCCGCGCCAGCGCTTCGTCCACCAGGGACGCAAAGGCCGCGCAGGTCCTGTCGGAAAATTCAGCCCGGCTCTCTCCGCCCGGGCAGCGGCCCATACAGTCGTCTCCCACCCAGGCGAGATAATCGGGGTCGCGCTCCATCTCCACATAATTGCGCCCCTCGAAAATGCCGAAGCACATCTCCCGCAGGTCGTGCACGGGCACGAGCCGCGCGGCCGGGAACAGCACCCGGGCCGTGTCCACGGCCCGGCACAGCGGCGAGACATACACCGTGTCCGGTTCAATGTCCGCCCGCCGCAGCGCGGCGCGCCCCTTTTCCGAAAGCGGGATGTCCCGCGTGCCCTGGTACCGCTTGTCCACATTGTATTCCGTCTGCCCATGGCGCAAAAGATAAACTTTCATGTGTTCGGCGCTCCTTTCAGATAGACCGGGATACCGCAGAACACGCGCACCACGGCGTCCGCGCGCTGCGCCAGCAGGCAGCCGAGACGGCCCGCCGCCTCCCGCGCGGCGCGCTCGTTTTTGTCCACCGGCACGACGCCGCCGCCCACCTCGGTGGCGATGACCACCTCGTTCCGGGCAAGCTGCTGCGCCAACGCGGCAAGGTCGCCGCAGCCCGCGGCCAGCTCCTGCACGTCCCAAACAGCGCGCTGCGCCAGCTCCTCCCGGGTACAGCCCAGCAGCAGCCGGGCATACTCCCGTTTCCCGCTGTACAGCGGGCCTGTGATAAAGATCATCCCGTCACCCCCGAAAGCAGGCTGCACGCTGCCAGCGCGGCCAGCATCCACAACTCCGCCTTTTGCAAAAACCATCCGGCCAGGTCGCCCGATATGCCGCCGAACTGCTTTTGCGCCACCGCGCGGTATCGCAAAAATACAAGCACCGCAGCCAGCGCCATGGCGGCGCCCGTCATCCCCCCCGCCGCCGCCATGCCTGCGGCGGCCAGTGCGCACAGTACAAGCAGCGCGCGGCGCACAGCCGTGCGGTCTGCTCCCGTTGCAAAGGTATGGGCAAGGCCCGTGTTTTTTGCCAAAGGGAACGCCGCGATCGCATAGCCGGAAAGCGCCCGCTCCAGCACAAAGCCCAGCCCCATGCACAGCACAGCCCGGGGCGTGCAGTCCACCGCCGCGCACAGGCCCAGATAGGCCGTAAAATAGGTACACAGGCGTATGACCGCAAACGCGCCGCAGTGCGGGTCCTTTAATATCTCCTGCTTTTTTTCCGGCGCGGCGCAGCTTGCCAGCGCATCGCAGGTGTCGGCGTAGCCGTCCAGGTGGATGCCCCCGGTCACGAGCACCGGCGCAAGGCACAGCCCGGCCGCGCGCAGCAAAAGCGGGAATGAAAGCCGCGCCGCCAAAGCCGCCCAGCCCCACCAGGCAAGGCCGCACACAACCCCCACCAGCGGAAAGGCGCACAGCGCGTACCGCATGTTTTTTTCGTTCCACACCGGCTGCGGTACCGGCACGGCGGAAAACATGGCAAACGCCACGGCGGCCGTTTCAAGCAGCGTCACAGCGCGGCCCCCTCTCCTTTATAATAGCGCGGCAGGCCGCACGCCACCTCACAAACAGCGTCCGCCCGGGCGGCAAGCGCCCGGTTTGCCGCGGCCAGCACACGCAGATAGGTACCGGTATCTCCCGCATAGGCGCTGCCGCCGCTGAACACCTCGCCCGTGACGACCACCAGTGCTTCGCACTGCCGCCGCAGGCTTTCCACGCCGTCCACAACAGCGGCCAGCGCCGCCTGTTCACCGCCTGCGCCCGCCGGGCTGTACAGCTCGTTTGCGGCCAGATTGCTCAGGCATTCCAGCAGCGCCGCGCCCCTTGCAGGCAGCAGCACCCGCGAAAGGCCAACGGGGCATTCAATGGTCTCGAACCGCTTTTGCGCGCGCAGGACGCGGTGCCTCGCAATGCGCGCGCGGGCTTCTGCGCCAAAGGGTTCCATCGTCGCCACATAGTAGCGAGGCAGAGCGCCCGCCCGCAGGATCAGCTGCTCGGCATATTCGCTTTTGCCGGACGCCGCGCCGCCCACGACCAGTGTGAACATCCCATCCGCCCCTTTCCTCTCCGGCGTTCAGCCCTCTCCGCCCTGCGGCGTATAGGCCTCGATGCCGCCCTCCTCAAACGTGTAGCAATCCATATATACGGCGCGGGCCATGTCCAGCAGCGGCATGGCCGCCACCGCTCCCGTGCCCTCGCCCAGGCGCATGCCCGCCGTAATGAGCGGTTTTTTGCGCAGCGCGTCCAGCAGCAGCATGCCCGCGGGCTCGGCCGAGACATGGCTCGCCAAAACGGCCTTGGCCGCCGCCGGGCACAGCCGCACCGCGCACAGCGCCGCCACGGCGCTGATGAAGCCGTCCGCCAGCACAGGCACACGGCAGGCCGCGCCGCCCAGAAACACGCCGCACATCCCCGCGATGTCAAAGCCGCCCACCTTTGCCAGAACGTCCAGCGGGTCGTCCGCGTCGGGGCGGCTGAGGGCCACGGCCCGCTCGATGGCCGCCACCTTGCGCCGCAGCCCCTCGTCCGAAAGACCCGCGCCGCGGCCCGTCATTTCCACGGGCGCGCGGCCCAGCAGCACGCTGGCCACAGCGCTGGCCGTGGTGGTGTTGCCGATGCCCATCTCGCCCGTGGCCAGCAGACGCACGCCCTTTTCCTTCTGCGTGCGCACAAGCTCCGCGCCCGCCAAAACGGCCTGCTCCGCCTGGGCCCGCGTCATGGCAGGCCCCTGTGTGATATCCCCCGTGCCGTTGCCGATGCGCCGGGCCAGCACGCCGGGCTGCGGCGCAAAATCCCGCACGCCCATGTCCACGGGCACCACGGCGCACTGCGCGGCCTGCGCCATCCGGCACACGGAGGTGCGCCCCGCAGCCAGGTTGCGCGTCACAGCGGCCGTCACGCTGCTGTCCGTCTGGGTAACGCCCTGGGCGACCACGCCGTTGTCCGCGCACAGCACCAGCACCGCACGCGGCAAAAGCGGCGCCTGCGCGTCGCCCGTCAGCGCCGCAATGTCCTCCAGCGCCGTCTCCAGCAGACCCAGGCTGCCCAAAGGCTTTGCGCACGCCGCCCAGCGGCGGTGCGCCTGTTCCCGCGCCGCCTCGTCCGGCGGCGTGATGTTTTGCAGCAATTCACGCAGTTCCATGCTTCCAGCTTCTTTCTTTGCATTCCAGCTTCATTTTGTTTTCAATGCCCGGGGCGCTTTCCCAAGCGCACGGCGCCGCCCCGGGCCCGCAGCCTCTCAAAAGCACAAGGCCCTTCACCGGCCGCTTTGAAAGGCGGCGGCCGCACGCACAAACCGCTCCGCCAGCTGCGGCCTGCCCGCAAAATACAGGTGCGGGAAAGCTGCATACAGCGCCGGCCCCGCGAACCCGCACGTCCAGCTGCGGCCCGTCGCAGGCTTCTGCGCGTTGAACGCCGCGCCATTTTCCGTGCTGTCCCAATAGTGGAACTCGTGAACGGGGACCGTTTCGCCCGCGCGCAGCAGCAGGCTGTCGGCCCGGGCCGTAAGCTGCGCGTAGCCGAAGCGAACAAGCTTCTGCCGCCGCACGCCCGCGCCGGGCAGTGCGCCCGCCATAGGGTGCACCGCGCCGTCTTCGCCCTCAAGGCTCTGGCCAAGATACAAAAAGCCGCCGCATTCCGCCACCGTGGGCAGGCCCGCCTCCACCGCGCGGCGCACCGCGCGGCGCATGGCCGCGTTTTGCGAAAGCTGCCCGGCGTACAGCTCCGGATAGCCTCCGGGCAGATACAGCCCACCCGCTCCCCCGGGCAGCGCCGCGTCATGCACGGGGCTGAAAAATACAAGCTCCGCGCCCGCGTCCCGCAGGGATTCCAGCGTTTCGGCATAGGCAAAGCAAAACGCCTCGTCCCGCGCCACGGCGATGCGCGCCGCCTGCTTTCGCGCCGGGGCCTTGCGCTCCCGTCCCGCTCCATCCGCCGTGCGCCGCCCGCACAGCGCCAGCAGGCGCGGCATATCCACGCTCTGCTCCAGCTGCGCGGCCAGCGCGCCGATGCGCGCCGCAAGGCCGTCGATTTCCGCCGCCGTGTACAGGCCCAGATGCCGGCTCCCGAACACAGCCTCCGGCATGTGGGGCAGATACCCCAGCACGGGGACGCCCGTCTCCTGCTCCAGCATGGGCGCAAGGCTTTGGGCCAGCATGGCGGAGCAATCGTTCAGCAGAATGCCCGCGATATGGCTGGGCTGCCGGAAAGCGAGCAGGCCCCGCACCTGCGCGGCCAGCGTCAGGCTCGCGCCCCGGGGACGCAGCACCAGCAGCACCGGCAGGTCCAGCGTGCGGGCCACATGCCACGCGCTGGCGCGCGCCGTCACGCCGCCCACGCCGTCGTAAAAGCCCATCACGCCCTCCACCACCGCCGCGCCGTGGCCTGCCGCATGCCGCGCGTACAATGTGCGGGCCGCGTCCTCCCCGCAGAGGAACAGGTCCAGATTATGGCTCTCCACGCCAAGCACCGAACGGTGGAACATGGGGTCGATATAATCGGGCCCGCACTTGAACGCGCACGGCGCGAGCCCCCGTTTTTGCAGCGCGGCCAGCAATGCGCAGGCCAGCGCCGTTTTGCCGCTGCCGGAGGACGGCGCGGCCAGCATACATTCGATCATTCGCAATTCCCCGTGACCAGAAAAACAGGATTGTTCGCCATAAGCAGGTGCAGCCCGCCCGCGGGCCGGGTGCGGCTGACGGCGATCTGCGTCACCTGCGCGGCCAGCCCGTGGGCCGTCAGCGCCGCAGCGGCGGCGGAAAGCGTCTCCAGCGCAATTGCGGAAATGCAGATCCGCGCGGACGGGCTGCGCGCCAGCGCCGCGTCCACCACGCCGGCCATGCCGCCCCCGGTGCCGCCGATGAAAACAACATCCGGCGCGGGCAGCCCGGCCAGCGCCTCCGGGGCGCGGCCCTGCACCGGCGTCATATTCCACGCGCCGAACCGCTCCCGGTTCCGGCGGATGAGCGCGTAGGCGTCTGCTTCGCACTCCACCGCGTACACGCGGCCGCGGTGCGCGGCCAAAGCCAGCTCCACGCTCACGCTGCCCGTGCCCGCGCCCACGTCCCAGCAGACGTCGCCCGGGCGCACGGCCAGCTTGCCCAGCGCCGCGGCGCGCACCTCCTGCTTTGTCATCGGCACCTCCCCGCGTGCAAACGCGCTGTCCGCAATGCCCGGCGCGCGCTGCGGCGCGCGGGGCGCGGCCTCGGCCAGCAGCACGCTCAGCGGTGCAAACGCACCTTGCGCGCACTGCGCCGCGGTGGCCTGCGTCACACGCTCGTCCGGATAGGAAAGGTTCTCCCCCACCGTCACGGCCAGCCCGCCCAGGCCCGCTTCGCACAGCTGCGCGCACAGCGCGGCCGGGCCGAGCGTGCCGCCCGTGAGGAAAAACACCGGTCTGCCGCCGCACACCGCCGCAGCCGCGTCGCACGCCGCGCCGTGGGCGGAGACGAGCGTCCAGTCCTGCCAGGGGCGGCTCAGACGCGCGGCCAAAAGCTGCACGCTGGAAATACCCGGCAGCACCCGCGCCGCAACGCCGTTTTCCGCCAGCAGCGGAAGCAGGCCGCACGCGCCGGAATAAAAGCCCGTGTCGCCGCTGTACGCCACAACGCACAGGGAGGCGTATCCCCGCGCTTCCAGCACGGCCTGCAGCACCTCCTGCGGGCGCGCTGCTTCCACTCTGCGCGCCGTGCAGCCCGCGGGCAGCGCGGCCAGTAGCCGCCGCGCGCCGACGACGCATTCCGCCGCCGCCAGCGCCCCGGCGCACTCCGCCGTCATCGTTCCGGGCGCGCCGCCGCCCATTGCCGCCAGGATCACCTGCATGCCATCATCTCCCTGCATTCATTCAAAACCGCCGCGTAAGCTTCTCCGCTGTCCGCCGGGCGGCGGATCACCACGAGCCGCGCGCCCACATTCCGCGCCGCCTGCGCCTTTTCGCCGAATCCTCCCGGTGCGCCGCCGTCCTTGGTGACAAGATACCCGATGTCAAAACGGCGCATCAGCGCCTCGTTGAGCTCCCGCGTAAAAGGCCCCTGCAGCGCAATGATATTGCCGTGGGGCACGCCCGCCGCCTCGCAGGCCGCAAGCCCCTCGTGCGTGGGCAGCACCCGCGGGTACAGCCGCTCCGCGTCCAGCCCCGCAAAGGCGGCAAGCTCCTTCGCGCCCGTCGCCAGCAGGATATTGCCCTGCGTGCCGGCCAGCCACCGCGCGGCGGCCGGCGCGTCGGGCACAACAACGCTGTCCGGCGGCAGGGCGCTGGCCCCGCGCAGCAGCCGCCTGTACGGCACCCCGGCCGCAAGGCACGCCGCGCGGATGTTCCCGCTGGCCTCGGCCGCGTAAGGATGCGTGGCGTCCACGCACACTGCAAAGCCCGGCAGCATTTCACGCATCTGCCGCGCGTCCTTTCGGCCGACGCACACCGTCAGCGGCGGAACGCCCCGAAGCTCCTCCGCTCCCAGCGCGGTGGCCACGCTCACGGTGACCTGCGCGCCCAGCGCCGAAAGCTCCCGTGCCAGCAAACGGCCCTCCGTCGTGCCGCCGAAAACAAGCACTTTCATCGTTTGGCCTCATAGCCCCGCGGCGTGACCATGCGGCCCGCCACGGCCTGCGTCGTTCCCGCGCCGATGAACACTGTGGTGAACATATCCACCTGCTCGTCCCGCAGCCGGGCCAGCGTCAGCAGGCGGTGCTGCTGGCCCTCCCGGCCGATGTTGCGCACCCAGCCGCAGACGGTGTCCGGGCTTTTTTCCCGCAGCAGGATATCGCAGGCGCGGCGCAGATAGTCCGCCCGCTTTTTCGAGGACGGGTTGTACAGGCATATGGAAAAACCCCCCGCCGCCGCAAGGGCCAGCCGACGCTCGATCTGCTCCCACGGCGTGAGCAGATCCGACAGGGAGATCACGCAGAAATCATGCATCAGCGGCGCGCCCAGCACCGCCGCGCCCGAGAGCGCCGAGGTGACGCCAGGCACCACCTCCACCTCCGCGCCGCCGTATTCCCCTGCAAGCTGCAAAAGCGGCCCGGCCATGCCGTACACGCCCGCGTCCCCGCTGCACACCATGGCCACCGTGCGCCCGGCCGCCGCCGTTTCCAGCGCCCAGCGGCAGCGCTCCAGCTCCCGCGTCATGGGCGTGACATATGTCTCCTTGCCCGGGTACAGATGCTTCACCAAATCCACATACACCGTGTAGCCGCACAGCACGTCCGCGCGTTCCATGGCCGCGCGCGCCTGCGCCGTCATAAATTCCTCTCCGCCCGGCCCCAGGCCCACCACATATACCTTATTCATCCTGCCACCGCCAATCCGGGGCGAAGGGCGCCATGGCCGCCGCCATGGTCACGCCGCCGCCCGCCTGTTTTTTGCAATACAATGTCCCGCCGCTGCCCAGCACCGCGCTGCGCTCGCACACGTTGTCCACGCCCGTCACGCTCTGCACAAAGCCGGACGACGAAAAGCGGCCCTCCACCGCCGCAAGCTGTGCGGCGGAAAACGTCTCGAACGCAAAGCCGTGGGCCGCGCAGAACGCGCGCAGGCCCGGCTCGTCCCGCTTCAGGTCGATGCTGCACACCTTATAAAACGCCTCGGCGCACAGCCCGCTTTGCGCCAGCAATGCCGCGAAGGCCTCCTCCATCGCCTGCTGCCCAATGCCCCTCCGGCAGCCCACGCCCAGCACCGCGATGCGCGGCACGAGCCGCAGCGCGCCCGCGTCGGCGCTGTGCACCGTCAATTCAAAATCGAACGCGCCGCCGTCCGCCGCCACGCCCGCCGGGGGCGTGCCCGCAACGGGCCATGGGCTGCGCAGCACCGCCATGCCGCCCGCCAGTATTTTTGCCGACACCCGTTTGATGCGCGGCACATCCAGCACACAGCAGCCCTGCCGCACGGCCCACTCGTCCACGGCGAACGCTCCGTTTGCGTCCGTGGCCGTGGTGATGACGGGCAGCGCGCCGCAAACAGCGCCGATGCGCCGGGCCAAACGGTTCGCGCCGCCCAGGTGCCCGCTCAGCAGCGGCACCGCGAAGCGGCCGCATTCGTCCACCGCCACCACGGCCGGGTCCGACGCCTTATTCCCGGCATAAGGCGCGACGGCGCGCACCGCGATGCCCGCCGCGCCCACATAGACAAGCGCGTCCGCGTTGGCAAAGGCGTCGGCTGTCCAGGCGTCCAGCGTGCAGCCTTCGCCGCAGCGCGCGGCCTCGCCGGATAGCTCCGCCGCCAGCCGCCGGGCCAGCTCCATGCCCTTTTGGGTGAACGCCAGCAGCCGCACGGTCACGGCTTCGCCTCGCGGAATTCCGTCGCAAAGGAGGGGTCGTACAGCTTGCTGCGTTCATAATCCGGCGCGAGGAAATCCCCCACCAGCACCAGCGCCGTTTTTGAGATATTGTTTTCGCGCCCCGCCTGTGCCAGCGCGCCCAGACGGCAGCGCACCACCTTTTCCTCGGGCCAGGTGGCCTTGTATACCAGCGCCGCCGGGGTGTCGGGCGTGTACGCGCCCTGCAGCAGAGCGGCCTGCAGGCCGTCCAGCATGCCCGCCGAAAGAAACACCACCATCGTGGCGCCATGGGCGGCAAGCGCCGCGATGCCCTCGCGTTCCGGCACGGGCGTGCGCCCGGCCATGCGCGTGATGATGACCGTCTGGCTCACGCCCGGCAAAGTGTATTCCGCACAGGCCGCGGCCGCCGCGCCGCAGAAGCTGGAAACGCCGGGGGTATCGTCATAGGGAATGCCCAGTGCGTCCAATGCGTCCATCTGCTCCCGGATGGCGCCGTAAAGGCACGGGTCTCCCGTGTGCAGGCGGACGATGTCCCTGTTTTCCGCATGGGCGGCGCGCACCACCTCCAGCACCTGTTCCAGCGTCATCTGCGCGCTGTTGTACACCGAGCAGTCCTGCCGGCACAGGCCCAGCAGCGCCGGGTTGACAAGGCTGCCCGCGTAGATCACGACGTCCGCGGCGCGCAGCAGCGCCGCGCCCCGCTGCGTGATGAGGTCCGGCGCGCCGGGGCCGGCGCCCACAAAATGCACCATGGGTCAGTCCTCCTTTACGATGATCGTTGCAAAATAGCCCGCGTCCTGTTCGCGCGGGAACGCGGAAAGGTCGGCATAAACCTGTTCTCCGGGCAGCCCGCAGTTGCTCACCAGCGCGCTGCGCTCCAGCAGGCCGCGCCGCTCCAGCGCCGCCAGCACACCGGGCAGCTGCCTGCCGGACTTCATCAGCACCTTGGCGCCCGGCTGCGCCAGGCATTCCTCCAGTGCGCCGCAGCCGCCCGGCACGATGTGCAGCGGGGTATCGATGCCCGTCAGGCTGGTGTTCAGCCGGGCCGCCACGGCGCAGAAGCTCGTCACGCCGGGCACCATGCGCGTTTCATAGCCATCCGCGGCCAAAATGTCCGCCAGGTAGGCGGCCGTGGCGTAGATGGAAACGTCGCCCAGGTTGAGCATGGCGACGTCCCGCCCCGCGTCCAGATGCGGCCGCAGCGCCTGCGCCGCCGCAAGGTGCGCGGCGTGCTGCTGCGCCTTGTCCCGGGACATGGTAAAATGCAGCGGCACAACGGTTTTGCCTTCCAGCGAAACCGCCTGCCGCGCGATGGAGAGCGCCAGCATCTCGCCGTTTTTCGTCTGCGGCGCGGCCACCACAGGGCAGCGCTCCAGCGTTCGCACGGCCTTGAGCGTGATGAGCTCCGGGTCTCCGGGGCCAACGCCCACACTGTAAAAAACGCCTTTTTTCATTGTTTTTTCCCCTTCCATTCCGCCAGCATCTCCGCGGCCGAAGCCGTCCGGCCCAGCAGACCGTATTCATTGGAAAACAGCACCGCGCCCACCCGGTATGCGCCCGCCGCCCGGCGGACGAGATGCCGCTCCACGGCCCGCAGCAGGCTGTCCAGCACAGGCGCGCGCAGCCCCGCTTCGTCCAGCAGCGCTATGCATGCGTCCGTGGTGGCCGCGTCCAGCAGCGCGGCGCAGGTCTTCTGCGACGCGCCGCACACTGCTGCGTGGGCGCACAGCAGCTCCGTGCGGCAATCCGCATACCGGCTGTGTGTATTCATGACGCCTCCCGCCAGCTTTGCCAGCTTGCCGATGTGCCCCACCAGCAGCACGTCGGCAAAGCCGAGCGCAGCGGCCTCGTCCAGTGCGTCGCCGATGAAATTCGAGCATTTCACCACGGGTGCGCCCGCCGCGTCCAGCCCCTGCTCACGCAGAAAATCCACACCGTAATTGCCGGGCGTCAGCAGCACGCGGGCGGCCCCCTGGGCCCGCGCCTGGCGCAGCGAAAGCGCCACCGTGTCGATGAGCGCCTGCATGCTCATGGGCTCCACGATGCCGGAGGTTCCCAGAATGGAAATGCCGCCCTCGATGCCCAGCTGCGGGTTGAAGGTTTTTTTCGCCAGCGCCGCGCCCTCCGGCACACAGATGGTCACCCGCAGGCCGCCGTCCCAGTTCAGTGCATCGCACACGGCGCGCACCGCCTGCTCGATCATCCTGCGCGGCACACGGTTGATGGCCGCCGCACCCACGGGCTGGTCCAGCCCGGGCTTTGTCACACGGCCCACGCCCGGGCCGCCGTCTATCACAACGCCCGGCTGTGCCGCGCGCTCCACCCGCGCCTCAATCAGCGCGCCGTGCGTCGCGTCGATGTCGTCGCCGCCGTCCTTTTCCACCGCGCAGCAGGCGGTTTCCCCTGCCATGCGGCAATACCGGGGCGCAGCCGTAACAGGCAGGCCGCCGGGCGTCGTGAGCGTGACGCTCTCCGGCGCGCGCCCGCCCAGCAGCAGGCGTGCCGCGCCCGCGGCCGCAAGCGCCGCGCAGGTCCCGGTGGTATAGCCGCAGCGCAGCCGTTTTCCGCCGGACTGGATATAATGCTCAAACGGCATTCCGTCACCCGCCTTACAAATTTATACTATCTCCCGCAGCCGCGCACCGTACAGCGCCTGCACCTCCGGCAGCGCGCCCAGGCCCCGCATCCGGCAGCGCACCCCGACGCCCGCGGCCTCGAGCCTGCTTTTCCAGCTTTTTGGGCCGTCCCCCGCCATATCGTTCAGGGCGTGGTCGCCCGCCACCAGCATGAACGGCACAAGCAGCGCCTGCCCGCAGCCGTCTTCCTTCAGCTGCGCCAGCACCTCGTCAAAGCCGGGCCAGCCCTCCACCGTGCCCATATAGGCGCGCCGCCCGCCCGCAAGGCGCAGGGCCGTCTGCATGGCGGGATAGACCATGTTGGCGAAGTGCTCCGTGCCATGGCCCAGCAGCACCAACGCCCCGCCCTCCGGCTGCCCGAAGCGCCGCACCATGCACGCAGCCAGCGCGCGCAGGCTTTCGCTGTCCGCGGCAAGGGGCCGCCCCAGGGCCAGCCGGGCGAAGCGCCCCGCAAACGCCGCCGCGTCCGCTTTGAGCTTATCGTATTCAAAGCCGTACAGCAGATGGGTGGGCTGCACCGCCACATCCTCCACCCCCGCGGCCGCAAGCGCCTCCAGCGCCTCGGGCAGGCCGGACACGGGCTCTCCCCGTTCGGCCAGGATGCGGCGGATCGTCGGGCTGGTGTACGCGCGGCAGAACGCACGCTCCGGCGCCCCGGCGGCAAGCACGCGTTCCACCGCCTCGATATCCTGCCGCGCGCGCGGCACGCTCGTGCCGAAGCTGACGGCCAGCAAAGCCTGTTTCATGGTTTCCACTCCTGTTCCAGTTCCTCCACAGTGTGCGGCGGCGCGGCAAGGCCCAGCACGCGCCCCACGCGGTACAGCACCGGCTGCTCCAGCCCGCATGTCCGCAGCAAAGAAACATTTTCAAAAATCTCCCGCGGTTCCCCGTCCCCCGCCAGCCGTCCCCCGCGGAACACCAGCACCCGGGTGGCCCAGCGCCATGCGAAATCCACGTCGTGCGTTGCAACCATAAGCCCCAGGCCCTGCTCCGAGAGCATTTGAAGATTTTGTTCCAGCAGGCGGGTATTTGCCGGGTCCAGGCTGGCCGCTGGCTCGTCCAGCAAAAGCATCTGCGGCTCCATAGCCAGGGCGTCGGCCAGCGTCACCCGCTTTTTCTCCCCGCCGGAAAGATACTGCGGCGCACGGCCCCGGTATTCCTCCAGCGCAAAACTGCGGATGGCCGCATCCACGCGGGCGCGTACCTCGCCCACGGGCAGGCGCAGGTTCATAGGGCCGAAGCTGACCTCCTCCTCCACGCTGCCGCCCAGCAGCTGCACCTCCGGGTCCTGGAACACAAGCCCCACGCCCCGGCGCAGCACGTTCAGCTGCTTTGCGCCGCTGCCCACCGGCGCGCCCCGAAACAGGATGCGTCCCGCACCGGGGCGCAGCACGCCGTTCGCCAGAAGGAAAAACGTGGACTTTCCCGCGCCGTTGCTGCCCAGCACCGCCACGCGCTCGCCGGCGCACACCTTCACGCACACGTCCAAAAGCGCCTCCCGCTCTTCCTCGTATGCATAGGAAACATGTTCAAACCGAAGAATCTCTTCCATTTTCCCTCCTGCCAACCCTTTTACAAAACCGCCGTGTCATGCGCCGCACACAAGCGCCAGCACCATGCCCGCCGTCAATGCGCCGCACACAAGCGCGTGCGGCGCGCGCACGGGCTTTTCCCGCGTCAAAAAACGGATGCCGCCGTCATAGCAGCGGCTCTCCATCGCGTCAAAGCACGCCTGCGCCCGCCGGAAGCTGTGCGCCAGCAGCCCGCCGTATACCCGGCCCGTCGTGCGCAGGCTGCGCACCGGCCCGGCATAGCCCAGGCGGCTGGCGGCGGCGTCCCGCATGCTGCGGAACGTGGCGAACAAAATAAAGATGTAGCGGTAGATCAATACCGCCAGATCGCCCACGACCTCCGGCACGCGGGCGCGCCGCAGCGCATCCAGCAATTCCGGCACGGGGGTGGACAGGCTGAGAAAATACAAGCAGCCCACCGCGCCCAGCGCCCGCGCCATAACGAGCCGGGCCGCCGTTTGCGCCGGGGCGCGCAGGACAAAATACCCGCCCAGAAACGGGACGTTTGCCACGCCGCCGGGCGCAGACGCGTATTCCCACAGCAGCGCAATACCGCTCAGCAGCAAAAATGTAGCAGGCGCGCCCAGCAGCGACAGATAGGCGCGCGGGCGTACGCCGCCCGCCGCCGTTAACGCGGACGCTGCAAAAAACAACGCCAGCGGCGGCCACGGGGTGCGCGCCAGCAGGCACAGCGCCAGCAAGGCCGCGCAGCACCAAAGCTTCAGGCCCGGGTTTACCGTCAAAAAGCGGGAACGCCGCGCCAGCACGTCCACCGTCAGCGCCGCGCCGTGCGTGTGGCCGTGCAGCAGCAGCAGCGCGCCGCCCAGCGCTAAGGAAGCTGCAGCCGGCCAAGGGCCGGGCAGCGCGCCGGCCGTCAGGCTCCATGCCACAAAGCCCCCAAGCAGGGCGTTGAACATATTCCCACCTCCTGCCGGACTTTTTGAAAAAGCATGTTCACCGGGAGCCCCCGCGCAAAGCGGCGGGTGAAAGAGCCTCATTCCACGGACTGTGCGGAATATTTTTTACGCGCGGCAAAATAGCCGAAGCCGTAGGCCAGCACGCCCACGCCCACGCCCGTCTGGATGCAAAACAGCAGGCTCTCGATCTCTCCGGGCAGCTCGCCGCCGAGCAGTGTTTCCAAAACCGGCGTGAACCACGGCTCATATGCTTCACCCTGAATCTCCTCCACCATCCGGCTTCCGGCGTCATCGCTGCCGCCGAACTCCGCGCCCGGCGCAAGGAAGAAGGGCACGACAGCCAGTACCAGCACAGCGGCCAGCAGCGCCAAAACGGTTTTTGTATTCCTGCTCACTGCAATCCCTCCTTCAAAAAGCCGATCTCCCGCAGCTCGGGCCTGGCACAGCTTTCCAGCCCCATCACCACCAGAACGGTCAAGATGCCCTCGATCGCGGCCAGCGGCAGCTGCGTGGGCGCGAAAACGCCCAAAAAGCGCACCGCGCTGGCTGCCGCGCCGCCTTCCGCAGCGGGATAGGCCATCGCAAGCTGCAGGCTTGTGACGCAGTATGTAAACAGATCGCCCAGAGACGCCGCCAGAAATATCGCCAGCTTACGGTTCACACGCGCCTTTTTGCACAGGGCATAAACACCCCAGGAGACCAGAGGCCCGGCGATGGCCATGCTGAAGGTATTGGCCCCCAGCGTGGTGAGGCCGCCGTGGGCAAGCAGCACCGCCTGGAACACCAGCACGATGAGCCCCAGCACCGCAGCGTAAGCCGGGCCAAACAGAATGGCGGCCAGGCCGGTGCCCGTCATGTGGCTGCAGCTGCCTGTGACGGACGGGAGCTTGAGCGACGAGATGACAAAAATAAACGCGCCGGACATCGCCAGCAGCAGCAGGGCCTTGCGCTGCGCTTGCACCGTGCGGCGCAGCCGGACCACACCTGCCGCCAGGAACGGAAGGCACAGCGCCCCCCATGCCGCACAGTATGCCGGCGGAAGATACCCTTCCATGATGTGCATGGCATAGGCGCTTTGCGGTACAAACAAAACGCCGCCCATGACCACAGAAAACGCCAAAAATCGTTTTTCACGCCTGGTCATTGAACATTCCTCCTGTTTCTTTTGTTGTGCGCCGCAAAAAAACCGGGCCTTTCTCATTTATGAGAAAGGCCCGGTCAAACAAAGTGTCCTAAAAAACGGCGCACCCTGATTTTTACCGCGCAGGCGTTTTGTCCGTCCGCCGCGCGTCCCTGCCCTTCCGGCAGCATCGCCGCAGGGCAGGTCTTCCGGCTTGGGCGTCAGCGCCCCGGCTTCGTCTTCCCGTGTGTACCCACAGTGACGTTTTGAAGCCGGAACTGTTCCCTTACGGCGGCGGTCCCGCACAGGTCTTGCACCTGTTTCCCTATTCTCCCGGCCGCCTCACAGCGGCCGGGCACCCTGCAGCATTTTGCTTATTCACAGTAACACAGTTTTCGCTCCGGCGCAAGCGCGGAGAAACAACCCGTCAAAAAACTTCCAAAGCCATGGCTTTTTTACCAAGCGCACAGGGCGTTATGCGCCTTTGCGCCGCTGCCCGTCCTGTGCGCCCCACAGGGCGCCGGTGCGGCTTTTGCGGTACTGGCTCGGCGTCTGCCGGAACCGTTCCTGGAACACACGGTTGAACGTCCGCAGGCTGTCGAAGCCGGATTCCATGCTCACCTCCAGCATGCTCAGCTCCGTTGCAGCCAGCAGGTCGCGGGCGCAGTCCAGCCGCAGGGCGTTCACATATTCCCGGAAGCTGGTGTGCAGCCGCGCGGAGAACACGTGCGACAGGTGATATTTGCTGACGCCCAGCTCCTTTGCAATGTGCTCCAGCGAGAGCGGCTGACGGAAGTTCCGCATGATATAGCGCACCACGCTGCTCGTCAGATCCATGGCTTTCGGCTCCGGCGCCGGCTCCAGTGAGAGTTCGGGCAGAACGTGCGCCAGGATCAAATGGAGCAGCGCGCGGGAAATGCTGCTGTCCGCCCCGGTACACCGGCAGCGGTAAAGGCTGTGCAGGGCGTACAGCACATCCGGGTCCAGCGCTTTCCCGCACAGGTACGGCCGGCGGGGGCGGCACTGCGTCAGGCTGGGGAAATAATCGCCCATCAGAGACGTGCCGCAGACGGCCATCATATACCGGCTGTCCGCTTCCCGGCACTGGTAGCTGTGCACCGTGTTGGGAAACACCACCGCCAGTTCTCCCGCCTTCAGCTCACGAAATTCCCCGTCTATCCCAACGCAGACGCAGCCGCTCTGCACCAGAAAAAGCTCCAGTTCACCATGCAGATGGGAGGGGAAATTGAGCCGTTTGCCCATCTCCACCTGAAGCTCGCGTCCGCTTCGTTCCTCGTAATAAGCATAGGCTTTTCGTTTTTCCATATATGCCTCCCACGGGATGCCCCAAAACGCAATATTTGGCCACAAAACGATTCCTTCTGTCCGGTATTATATCATACCGGATGATATAATACAGCCAAATAAAGCACAAAAACCGGAATGATTTTTCGTCGTCCGGCGCTTTTGAATTTTACAGGTTAGAAGGTCTTTACAATGCAACAGCTGCAATGGCTTTCCGGCTGCATGAAGGACAAACGGAAATGGTTCTGGCTGGCGATGGCGCTGGCCGTTGTCTCGGCGGGGCTGTGCGTGGTGTTCCCGTTCATCACGCAGCAGATCACGGACCGGGTGCTGGTGGGGCAAACGCTGCCGGACGGTTCCGTGCAGCGCCAGACACAGCTGCTCGTCCCGCTGGTGTGCGTTATGATCGGCGCGCAGCTTTTGCGCTCGTGCGTACGCTACGGCATGACGGCGTCTCTGGAATATGTGTCCCAGAACGTCCAGCAGGACATCCGCCGCCATTTGTACGACAACCTGTGCACCCAGGACGCGGGCTTTTATACGCGGTACCGCACGGGCGACCTGATGACGCGCCTGACGGGCGATCTGGACATGGTGCGCCACACGGTGTGCTGGATCTCGTACAACGCGGTGGAGAGCACCTGCCTGTTTCTGTTTTCCATGACATATCTGTTCAGTGTGAACGCCGCGCTGACGCTCCTTCTGCTGGCCGTTGCCCCGGTGATCCTTGCATGCTCGTTCCTGTTTTCGCGCACGGTGTATCCTCTGTATGCGTCCCTGCGGGAAAAGCTGTCCCGCATGAACTCGGTGGCGCAGGAAAACATCGCGGGCAACAAAACGGTGCGCGCGTTCGTGCGCGAGGCCTATGAAAACGAAAAATTCGAGAACTGCAACGAAGAATACCGCCAGGCAAACCTCAAGGCCAACTTTCACTGGCTGAAATTCTTCCCCTACATCGAGGGCTGCGCCCAGCTTATGGGGCTTTTGTCTGTGCTCTTCGGCGGTCTGTTCATCATCCAGGGAAAAATGACGGCCGGCGACCTCGCCGCCTTTTCGCTGATGTCTTGGGGCCTGTCGGAGCCGATGCGCGCGCTGGGCACCTACCTGAACGATTTTCAGCGGTTCCTCACCTCCGCCGCAAAGGTCATTGAAATTTATTTTGCCCGCACGCGGATCGAGAACCCCGAGCACGGGCGCACCGAGGGCGAATGCCGCGGCAGCGTGGAGTTCCGCGGCGTTACCGTCGCTTACCCCCACAACAGCGCCCCCACGCTGAAGGACGTCAGCTTTTCCGTAACGCAGGGGCAGACGCTGGCCATACTGGGCGCCACAGGCAGCGGCAAAACCACGCTGGTGGACGCCGTCACGCGCATGCTGGACGTCAGCGGCGGCACGGTGCTGGTGGACGGCGTGGACGTGCGCCTGTGGGACCTTCAGGCGCTGCGGCGGCGCATCGGCATGGCGACGCAGCGCGTGCAGCTCTATTCCGACACTGTCAGCAGCAACATCGCGTACAGCGCGCCCGACGACATCTCCGAAGACGACGTCGCCCTGTACGCCCGCCTCGCAGCCGCTGATTTCATCTGCTCGCTGCCCGAGGGCTTCGACACCATCATCGGCGAGCAGGGCACCGGGCTTTCCGGCGGCCAGAAGCAGCGCATCGCCCTGGCCCGCGCGCTGGCAAAGCAGCCTGAGATCCTGATCCTGGACGACACCACCTCGGCGGTCGACCTGGAGACCGAAAAACAGCTGCGCAAAAATCTTCAGGAGCTTCCCTATCCCTGTACAAAAATCATTGTTGCGCAGCGCATTTCCGCTGTGCGCAGCGCGGACCAGATACTCGTATTGCAGGACGGGCGCATCGCGCAGCGCGGCACCCATGAACAGCTCGCGGCCTGTGAGGGCTATTACCGCGACATCTGCCTGCTGCAGGGCGTGCAGGGAATGCCCGACGCGCCCGCGGCAAACGCCCCGGCAAAGGAGGTGCGCTGACCATGGCAAAACGGAACACCTTCGGCGTGGACGAAACGCTGGAAAGCACTTTCAGCTGGGAAATGATCCGGCGCTGCTTTGTGTACATCCGCCGGGAGGGACGCCTGTTCCTGCGCGCGTTCGTGCTGCAGGCGCTGGCCATGGTGGCGGGCCTGTGCGGGCCGCTGTTCTCGGCCCGCGTGCTGGACGAGGCCGTGCCCGCGGGGAACATCCCCATGGTGCTGGCCTGCTGCGCGCTCATGCTGGCGTGTATCGCCGTCAACATTCTGTTCACCACATTGTCCAGCCGGTGCGTCAACGTCATCGGCCAGAACATCGTCCATGACCTGCGGCGCGACCTGTACGAGCACCTGCAGAAGCTTTCCTTCTCCTATTTCGACAGCCGTCCCCACGGAAAAATTCTCGTGCGTGTCATCAACTACGTCAACTCGGTGGCCAACATCCTGTCCAACGGGCTCATCAGCCTGTTCCTGCAGATGTTCAACCTGGTGTTCATTGTTATTTTCATGCTGCGCATGGACGCGCGCCTGGCGTGCGTCGTGCTGGCGGGGCTGCCGTTCGCCGTCGGGTTCATCCTGTTCATCAAGCCCATGCAGCGCAGAGGGTGGCAGGCGTACTCCAACAAAAGCAGCAATATGAACGCCTACCTCAACGAGAGCATCACCTGCATGAAGATCACCCAGCTTTTCGCGCGGGAGCAGTACAACGCCGACGTGTACGACGGCCTGCTGCGCGATTCCAAACGCGCCTGGTACAGCGCCGTCGTGCCGTCCATGGCCGTTTCCCCTGTTATCGATCTCATCAGCCGCAGCGTGACGGTGGCCATCATCGTATACGGCATCTTTGCCGCCAAGCCCGCCGTTACCGTGGGCGTGCTGCTGGCCATGATGAACTACGCCTCCCAGTTCTGGGGGCCCATCAACCAGCTTGCCAACATCTACAACAACTTCATCAACAACGTGGCATATCTGGAGCGTATCTTTGAGATGATCGACGAACCGGTCGAGGTGCAGGACGCCCCCGGCGCCGCAGTGCTGCCGGAGATCCGCGGCGATGTGGAGTTCCACGACGTCTCTTTCGCCTATGAAAAGGATATCCTTGTGCTCAAGCATGTGAATTTTCATGTGAAGCAGGGCGAGAGCGTGGCTCTGGTGGGCCACACGGGCAGCGGAAAAACAACCATCATCAACCTGCTCAGCCGTTTTTACAACTGCACCGAAGGCCGGGTGACCATTGACGGCGTGGATATCTCCGGCGTGACGCTGGCTTCGCTGCGTGCCCAGATGGGGCTGATGATGCAGGAGAGCTTCGTATTTACAGGCACCGTGATGGACAATCTGCGCTACGGCAATCTTGCCGCCGGCGACGAAGAGCTCATCCGCGCGGCCGAGCTTGTGTGCGCGGACGGCTTTATCCGGGCGCTGCCTCACGGCTACGACACCGTGCTCACCGAGGGCGGGGCCATGCTCTCCCAGGGGGAAAAGCAGCTTCTTGCTCTGGCGCGCACCATGGCGTCCGACCCGAAGATCCTCATCCTGGACGAAGCCACCAGCAGCGTGGATACCAAAACGGAACGCGAGCTGCAGGAGGGTGTGAACCGCATGCTCAAGGGACGCACCTCCTTCATTGTCGCACACCGGCTCTCCACCATCCGTGCCTGCAACAAAATCATGTACATCGACCACGGCGAGATCGCGGAATGCGGAACCCATGAGGAGCTGCTGGCGCGCAAGGGCCTGTACTGGCAGCTCTGCCAGGAGATGTGACCGGCCGCCCCGCGGGCGCCGTATACAGCAACCGCCGCCCCGTTTCGGGGCGGCGGTTTTTTGCTTCTGCCGCGTTTATTTTTCCGTTTCCGAAATCAGCCCCATCGCCAGCGCGATGTCCAGGTTGACGCCCAGCACGTTCACGGTCTCCTCCCCGAACACGCCCAGCAGTTTTTCCTCGGTGTTGTCCGCAACGATCTGCGCAAGCCGTTCCGGGCTGAGCCCTGAAGCCTCTGCAATGGCGGGAAGCTGCACCTGCGCGGCGGCGGGCGAGATGTGCGGGTCAAGGCCCGAGCCCGAGGCCGTCATCAGGTCGGCCGGGATATCCTCCCGCGCCACGCCGGGATTTTCCGCCAAAAACGCCTCGATGTCGGCTTCCACACGCTGTGTCAGCGCAGGGTTGCTGGGCGCGTAATTGTTGGAACCGGAGCCCAGCCCCGCAAATTCGCTGCCGTCGTTGTAGAACCGGCTGCCCTGTTCGTCTGTGTAATAGGTGTTGTAGTGATAGGCGGAGGGCCGCCCCTTCATGAAATAGGCCTCGGTGAACTCCTGTCCCACCAGCTTCGCACCCACAGCCTTGCCGTTGGCGGTCACCAGGCTGCCGCCCGCCTGATGCGGGAAAAGCAGGCCGGAAAGGCCGCTCAGAAGCACCGGAAATACAAATCCGCACAAAAGCAGCAGGACCAGCGTGACCACGAGAGCCTGACGGATATTGCGGAGCATTGCTTTTTTATTCGCGTCCATGCATATTCCTCCTTAAAAGCCCCAAAGCGCCAAAAGCGGATGGATGAGCATATCTATGAGCTTGATGCCTGCGAAGGGAGCGATCACACCGCCCAGGCCGTAAAGCATCATATTCCGGGCAAGCATCCTGCCGGATGACATCGGGCGGTACTTTACGCCCCTGAGCGCCAACGGTATCAGGCATGGAATGATGATGGCATTGAAAATGAGCGCGGAAAGAATGGCGCTGTGCGGCGTTGCCAGGTCCATGATGTTGAGCACACCCAGCTGCGGGATCGCCATCATAAACATAGCGGGGATGATTGCGAAGTATTTTGCGATGTCGTTGGCGATGGAAAAAGTCGTAAGGCTGCCGCGGGTAATAAGCAGCTGCTTGCCGATCTCCACCACCTCCAAAATTTTCGTGGGGTCGCTGTCCAGGTCCACCATATTTGCGGCCTCTTTGGCGGCGGCGGTACCGCTGTTCATCGCAAGGCCTACGTTTGCCTGCGCCAGAGCGGGCGCGTCGTTGGTGCCGTCGCCCGTCATGGCAACGATCTTGCCCTCGGCCTGTTCTTTTTTGATCAATGCGATCTTGTCTTCGGGCTTGCACTCGGCAATGAAGCCGTCCACGCCTGCCTCCTTGGCGATCGTGGCGGCGGTAAGCGGGTTGTCGCCCGTGCACATAATGGTTTTGATGCCGATGGCACGCAGGCGCTTAAAACGCTCGGCCATGCCCGCCTTTACCGTGTCCTTTAAATAAATGACGCCCAAAATCCGGCTGTCCTCGCAGACAGCCAGCGGTGTGCCGCCCAGAGCGGACACCTCGGCAACGCGCCGGGCAAGGTCCTCCGGCACCTTGCCGCCCATTTCGCAAACGTATTTCTCAATGGCGTCGGACGCCCCCTTGCGTACGCTCCGGCCGCCGGGCAGGTCCACACCGCTCATGCGTGTCTGAGCGGTAAACGCAATGAAGCGCGCGCCCTGCGGCTCCCCGCAGTCCTCCCCCTGAAGGCGGGCCAGAGCCAGTGTGGACTTACCCTCCGGCGTGCCGTCGTGCAGGCTCGTCAGCGCGGCACAGCGCACCAGCTCCTCCCGGCACGCGCCGCCCACGGGGAAAAAGTCCGCCGCAAGGCGGTTGCCGTAGGTAATCGTTCCGGTCTTATCCAAAATCATCGTGTCCACGTCGCCGCATGCCTCCACGGCTTTGCCGGACATGGCGATGACGTTAAAGCGCGTCACGCGGTCCATCCCGGCGATTCCGATGGCGGACAGCAGGCCGCCGATGGTGGTCGGGATCAGGCAGACCATCAGGGCGATCAGTGTGGAAGTCTGGAGCTGCACGCCGGAATACAGGGCGATGGGATACAGTGTGACGATGACGATCAGAAAAATAACGGTGAGCGACACCAGCAGTGTGTTCAGCGCGATCTCATTGGGCGTTTTTTTGCGGGAAGCGCCCTCCACCAGAGCGATCATGCGGTCCAGAAAGCTGTCGCCTGGGTCGGACGTGATGCGCACCTTCAGCCAGTCGGACACCACCGTGGTGCCGCCGGTTACAGAGCTGAAATCGCCGCCTGCCTCGCGCACCACCGGTGCGGATTCGCCGGTGATGGCGGATTCATCCACCGAGGCGATGCCCTCGATGACCTCGCCGTCGCCCGGGATGACCCCGCCCGCGGACACCATCACCACATCGCCCTTCTTCAGTTCGCTGGACGGCACCATCCTTTCGCCTCCGTCTGCACCAAGCAGGCGTGCCTGTGTGTCTTTTTTTGTTTTCTTCAGGCTGGCGGCCTGCGCTTTTCCGCGCCCCTCCGCCACTGATTCGGCAAAGTTTGCAAACAGCACCGTAACGAACAGAATGGCCGACACAATACTGTTGTAAACGCGCGCGTTCGGCGTCGTGTCTCCCAGCAGGCCGGGCGCGAAGGAGAGCACCAGCGAGATCACAAACCCGATCTCCACAACGAACATCACCGGATTTTTCATCATATAGCGCGGGTCCAGCTTTGTAAACGCCCCGACCACGGCCTGCCGCATGATCTCCGGTGTGATCATCTTTTGCTTGCGGTTCTTACTCATAGCTCTGAAAATCCTCCTTAGGGGTTGTTTGAAAATAGCAGGAACGCTGTATTTCCCGCAAGGATCGAGCAGTTACAAGGCCAAAAGCGCAGGAATACCTGCTGTATTCCGAGGATTTGGGACGCAGTAAACGTCAGTTCCTGTTGGGAAAGGCAGCTTTTTTGATTTTTCAAACCGCTCTTAGCCCCACAGAGCCAGATGCTCTGCAACGGGGCCCAATGCCAGCGCTGGAAAAAATGTCAGCGCGGCAAAAATGTATACGACGAAAACCAGGATAACGGAAAACGAAACCGTGTCCGTCCGCAGCGTGCCGGCCGATTCATTGACAAAGTTCTTTTTCATCAGCGACCCGGCAATGGCCAACTGGATGACGATGGAAAGGTACCGGCCGAAGAACATGGCCAGACCGGCGGTGATATTCCAGAAACAGGTATTATCCGCCAGGCCCTCAAAACCGGAACCGTTGTTGGCGGCGGAGGAGGCATATTCATACAGCACCTGGCTCAGGCCGTGAAAGCCCGGATTGGTGATGCCCTCCCGCCCGGCTGCGGTGCCCACTGCCAGCGCGGAAAACGCAAGGATGAGCAGCGGGTGGATGATGATGCACAGCGCGGTGAGCTTCATTTCCCGGCCTTCGATCTTTTTGCCCAGGTATTCCGGCGTGCGCCCGATCATCAGGCCGCAGATGAACACTGCCAGAATGGCGTACAGGATCATATTCATCAGACCGACGCCCTTGCCGCCGAATACTACGTTCAGCATCATGTGCAGCAGAGGGATCATGCCGCCCAGCGGCGTCAGGGTGTCGTGCATATTGTTCACCGTACCGGTCGTAAAAGAGGTCGTGACGGTGGTGAACATCGCCGACTGCGCAATACCGAAGCGGACCTCCTTGCCCTCCATACTGCCCATGGCCTGGTCCAGGCCGATATCCGCCAACGCCGGGTTGCCCTGGCTCTCGGCCCAGAAGCATACGCTCAGGCCGATGACGAACAGGATGCCCATGGCGGCAAAAATGCTGCGTCCCTCGCGGCCGTAGATGGCCGCGGAAAGGCCGCCGCGCGCACGCAGGCCGCCTGCCCTTTGCATGCCGTCCGCCGCTTCCTGCCTGCGGGCGTGCACCATTTTACCGAAGGTGATGACGCATGCGCCGGGCAGGAGCATCATGGAATACAGCTCGATCAGGTTTGAGAGCATCGTGGGGTTTTCCAGCGGCGTAGACGAGTTTGCGCCCAGGAAGCCGCCGCCGTTCGTGCCCAGATGCTTGATGATCTCCAGCGCGGCGATGGGGCCCATGGCAATGACCTGAAATGTGCCCTCCAGTGTCTCCACCACAACATTGCCTTCAAAATTCTGCGGCACGCCCTGCCATACCAGCAGCAAGCCGCCCACAATGGAAAACGGCAGCAGGATACGGGTGGTGATGCGCACCAGGTCCGCAAAAAAATTGCCCACGTCGTTTTTTGTCCTGCCTGCAAGGCCGCGGATGAACGCAACGCAGGCAGCATATCCGCTTGCGGCGGACACGAACATCATAAAAATGATGACCAGCATCTGAGACAGGTAGGAAAGCCCGGACTCACCGGAATAGTGCTGGAGATTCGTGTTCGTCATGAAGCTGATAATGGTATTGAATGCCAGCGTGGGCTCCATATTCTCAATATTGTTCGGGTTGAAAAGCCCTGCGCTCTGCACGCGCAGGATCAGATACCCGATGAACACCATCACGGCGTTCGTCCCCAGCAGAGCCAGGGCATACTGTTTCCAGTTCATCCCCTTCCCGGGGTCCACTCCGCTGATTTTATAGATCGCTCCGTCCACACGGTCAAAGACGGGGTCTGCAAAAGTGTGTTTCCCCGCCGCGATGTGATACAGATACACACCCGCGGGAATGACAATGAGCAAATAAATGCTCACTGTCAGTGCAAGCTGTAGCATGACAAGCTCCTCCTGTTTATCTCAGTTTCGCTCACAGCGAATCAAAATTTTTCCGGATGTACCAATGCATAGATCAGATAGCAGCCCAGCAGCAGCACGATCCCACCCAGTACCAGCATTTATGTATCCTCCTTGCGGCCTTTTTCCCCGCGCTCACTCCGCGGCGTCCACCTGCTTCTGGCACCATTTTGCCAAAAGCCATACAAGCCCGAAGCAGGCCAGCAATGTTCCGACCATCAGAACATCCATCATAATCCATTCCCTTCCTTCCCTTATCGCGGTATGCCTCATTATAGGGCATAAGCTGTAAGTGTGCGCTTAACGTTCGCCGCCGGATGTTAAGGTTGCGTTAGCGCCCGCAAAGGCGCAAAAAAGAAGCCTTCCGGAAAACCGGAAGGCTTTTTCCCACGGGCGCGGCCCGCTGTTTTTTCATTTTTCAGAAAGGGAGCGGAGCATAAAATACCGGAAGCTCCCGCTTTACGGCTGCCAAGGAGCGCGCTCCATCCACATGCCGTTGGTAAAGTCCGGAATGGGCACGGGAGCGCCGCCCATGGCCACGCTCTGCTCACTCAGGCAGGAAATACTCATCCATGCCGCCGCATCATATACGTCGATGGGCGCAGGCGCGCCCGCCTTTGCGGCGTCGAAGAACGAGCGGAACACCAGCCAGTCCATGCCGTCATGGCCGCCGCGCACGCCTTCGGCCAGATATTTTTTCCACACCGGATGGTCGTACTTCTCACGGTACTCCTCGGCGCTGTTCCAGCGCTCGTTCCACTTAAAATCATACTCGTTGTCTTTGCCGTCTAAAAAGACGCTCTTGTTGTCCTCCATGTACATGCCCTTTGTCCCCTGCACATGGAATCCGCGGGAATAGGCCCGCGGCAAGGTGGTGTCCAGCGTCAGGCAGATCGTCTCGCCCCGGGCGCATTTGATGATGGTCGTCACCACGTCGCCCTGGGCAAAATTCATTTTTGCAGCGTCGTAGTCCGGGCCTTTTTCCCGCAGCAGATATTCGTGCAGCCCCGCGGCCTTGGACGCCACTGAAACAAGCGTCAGCATGCGGTTGCCGCGGTTGATGTCCAGCACGTTTGCAATGGGGCCCAGCTCGTGGGTGGGGTAGTTTTCGCAGTTCCGGTACAGGTAGTTGCGGAAGCGGTAGTGCCGCATCTCGCGCCCGGTGGAGACCTCCTCCCGCAGGTCGTGGCGGTAACCTCCCTGGCAGTGCACCACCTCGCCGAACAGGCCCTGGCGCACCATATTCAGCACCATCAGCTCGTCGCGGCCGAAACAGCAGTTTTCCAGCATCATGCAGGGTACGCCCGTTTCCTCGTGGGTGCGCACCAGCTTCCAGCAGTCCTCCACAGAATATGCGCCCGCCACCTCCACGGCCGTATACTTGCCTGCGCGCATGGCGTCGCAGGCAAGGTTCAGATGGGATTCCCACGACGCCATAATGACCACAGCGTCGATTTCCGGCATGGCCAGTACCTCGCGGTAATCCGCCGCAGCGCGGGGCGCGGGCTGGCCCGCTGCCGTCACAAGCTGCACGCCCTTCTCCCGGCGGTCCTCATAATTGTCGCACACGGCCAGCACACGAACGCCCGGCTGGGGCAGGATACAGTTTTCCAGCAGGTTGGAGCCGCGGTTGCCCAGGCCGATAACACCTACATTCAATACTTCTTTCATAAATGGATACTCCCTTTCCGTTTCAAAAGCGGCCCGCACAGGCTCTGGGCCGTTATTTCCTTCGTCTGCACAGGTATTCGGAGCCTGATATTTCATATCATAGTACCAGTATACAAAGAAGAACAGCAGTTTTCAACAGGGCAAACCGGTCACCGAAACGCAAACAGCGCGTCGGAAACGTCGGCGTAATTCTGCAGCGTCAGCTGCTCGGGCCGGGCCGTGGGCGGCACGCCTGCCGCAGCCAGCGCCTCGGCCACCGCCTCCTTGGGCAGATGCAGCCCCGCGCTGGCCGCGTTGGCCGCCGTCTTGCGCCGCTGGCTGAACGCGGCGCGGATGACACGGAACATCGCTTCCGCGCTGCGGGGCGTGACCGGCGGCGCTTCGTGCAGACGCAGCTGAATGACGGCGCTCGTTACCTTGGGCGGGGGATAAAAGCTGCCCGGCTGTACGGTAAACAGCGTGCGGGGCGCGGCGTAATAATGCACCGCATATGTGACAGCGCCCGCCGCGCGGGTGCCGGGCGCGGCGGAAAGGCGATCCGCCGCCTCTTTCTGCACCATTACCGTGATATGCTCGATGGGCAGCCGCTCCTCCAGCAGCTTCATGACGATAGGGCTGGTAATATAATAGGGCAGGTTTGCACATACGGCCACACGCAGGCCCGGGAACTCGTCCCGGATGAGCGCCGCAAGGTCCACCTTCAGCACGTCGCCCTCCACGACCGTCACGTTTTCATATTCTGCCAGAGTTTCCGCCAGCAGCGGCGGCAGACGCTTGTCCACCTCCACCGCCACTACTTTTTTTGCGCGCCGCGCCAGCTCCTTGGTCAGCACCCCCATGCCGGGGCCGACCTCCAGCACGCCGAAGTGCTCGTCAATCCCCGCCGCCTCGGCGATCTTGGGGCAGATGCCCGGGTTGACGATAAAATTCTGCCCGAATTCCTTGGAGAGCGAAAAGCCGTGCGCCGCGCACAGCGTTTTGATGGTGGAAATATCCGTCAGATTCACGCGCTGCCTCCTCTTTTTTCTTGGCGGAACAAAAACGCACCGCGCCCGCCGGGCTGTGCGCCCCGCAGCGCGGTGTGCGTTGTTCCGCCGCCCCGGATACAGGGGCGAGACTCCATTTACAAACAGTTCCGGCCCGCGCTTATGCCGCAGGCTCGGCGGCCGACGAAGCGTCCGTTCCGGCCGGTTCGCTCTGTAAAGAGGAACCCGCGCCGCCCGCCTCCGAAGCCGAGCTGCTCTGTGACGGCTCCAGGCTGGCCTGGATGTCGTTGCGGCCCGTAAGCGTATCCACCACTTCAAACGCGCGCAGGATCTGCGGATCGGTATCCACGGTGAAGTTGTAGAAATTCGCCTCCTCCTCGGCGGAGAGAGACGCCTCCACATCCGGTGAAATGCCTGTCCCGTTGAAGGTGGCTCCGTTCTTGCTCAGCAGCAGGCCCACCGTATACGAAAATGCCGAGCCGTCTGAAAGAGCCACCGGACGGCACTGGATGGTGCCCTTGCCCGCTGTGCGCGTACCGACGACGCGTCCTTTTTCAAATTCCCGAATGGATGTGGCAAACAGCTCCGCCGCGTAGGACGTGTTGCCGTTCACCAGCACCACCATGGGCAGCTCCACCTCGCTGGCGTCGGAGGTCTCCAGCGTGGTGACGGTTCCGTCCTTGTTCTGCTGGCTTGCGATAGGGCCTACCGGGCACAGGTAATCGATCACATGCATGGCGTTCGTCAGGTTTCCGCCCGTGTTGTTGCGCACGTCGAACACCACGCCGTCCACGGCGACGCCCTCCTCCTGCCAGCGTTCAAAATATGCTTTCAGCTCGTCCACTGTCTTGGAATTGAAAGCGTTGATCCAGAAATATGCGGTCGTGGTACCCTCCGGCACCTGGCCCTCCACGGAGGGCACGTCGAACTCGCGGCGCTGGATCTCCACCGTGTGCTCGTCCTCGCCCGTGGCGTTCACCACCGTGAGCAGCACCGACGTGCCGGATTCGCCCAGCAGCTGGCTGTTCACCTGCGAGAGGGAAAGCGTTTTAACGTCCAGCTCCCCGACCTTGGTGATGTAGAAATTCTTCTGCAGGCCGGATTCCTCCGCCGGGCTGTTGGGGTACACCTTAACAATGCGCGCATAGCCGTTGGCGTCCTTGATCACATCCGCGCCCACGCCCATGACCACGCCGTTCTGCTGGTTGAGATATTCCAGATACTGCTTTGCGGTATAATAGCGCGCGTCCTTGTCGCCCATGCCGGTAACGTAGCCCGCCGCGATATAATCGTACAGGGTGTCGTCCACGATCTCGCCGTAATAATTCTCCCGGGCGCTCTTGTCCATCTCCGAGAGCTTGTTGTACATGATCTCTTTTTCGCGCACGCCGCTGACGGTCCGGTTGAACAGCTGCATGCTCAGAATCATCGTCACAACGAAGGTGACCGTCATGGCAATGATGGCGATGGCCACCGCCAGATTTACGGTGATCTTTTTATTCATAGCTTCGTCTCACTTTCCTTGCGCGGGTGCCGAAACCGCTGTTCAGCCCCACGGCGGCCCCAGATACGGCCGCGAGCTCACCGCCGCGCCGTTAAGAGTCGTCTCAAAATGCAGGTGGTTGCCCGTACTGTTGCCCGTGCTCCCCACATAACCGATGAGCTGGCCCTGCGTCACGTAATCGCCGTCGTTTACAGCGCGCGCCGACATATGGCCGTAAATGGTAGCAAGGCCGGAGCCGTGGGATATCTTTACGGAAATTCCGTAGGTCCAGTGGTTGTTGGTGCTCACCACGCCGTCCGCAGCCGCATAGATGGGCGTGCCCGCCGGGGCCGGCACATCCATGCCGCGGTGCACGTCCCACTTGCCGTAGATCCAGCGTCCCACGCCGAAATCGGAGGAAAGGTTCGTATACCCCGGGATAGGCCAGGCAAAGCCGCCCTGATTGTACTCGAAATCCACGTTGTTTGCCGCCGTCCACTGCCGCCATTCTTCCTGCGCCTGCTCGTACTGCCTCTGGGTTTCCGCCAGAGCCTCTTCATTTGCGGCAAGGTCCGCCTCAGCCGCGCTGATGGCTGCATCCGCCTGCTGGATGGCATTGGAATACGCCACGGCGGTGTCTGTCAGCTCCTGCTCGCGGGCGGCAAGGTCCGCAAGCTGCTGCTCCAGCTCGGCGCGCTGGGCCTCCAGGGCCGCCTGCTCGTCCCGCAGCTGCTGTACGAGCTGGGTATCATGCTCCGATATCTGCTGCAGGTTTTCGGCAAACAGCAGGATCTGGGAAACGTCGTCGATGCCCAGAAGAATTGCAAGGTTCGACTGCCGGCTCATCTCGTACATGCCCTTGAGGCGGGATTCGAACATGCTCTTATTATACGCCACATTGGCCGCTTTTTCCGCCACCTCGGCATTTTTCAGCTCAATGCTCTGCTGTTGGGCCGCGATGTCCTCCTTGATGGCGGCAAGCTGCGCCTTCAGGTTATTGGCCTGTGCCTGATAATACTGCTTGGTCTGCTCGGATTTTTCCTTGCTGTTCTCCACGGCGCTGATGTTGGATTTGATGTCCTCCAGCTCCTTGCGCAGACGCTCCAGCTTCTCCGCCGGCGTTTCGGCATAGGCAAAGATCAGCGGCACGCCGATGGTCATCACCATCAGTGCGGCAAGCACCAGACATACGACGCGGACCAGTTTTTTATGCTTTTCCATAGAAAACTCCTGTGTTCAAAAAAGATCACACCTTCAGGTGCTTGCGGATGCTGGACGCGCAGCCCACGCCGCCGATGGCGACGCCGAACAGCACAAACCCGCCCAGCAGCGGCCAGATGATATCCATGAACGGCCACATGCATTTGGTGAACTCGTTCAGCCAAAGCGCCTCCGGCTGCAGCAGCGCCTGCTCCAGCCCGTAATACGCACCGCCCACAACGACCGTGGCCAGCACGCCCGAGATAGCGCCCACCGTCATGCCCTCCACAAAGAACGGCAGCCGGATGAACGCATTCGTCGCGCCCACGAATTTCATGATATTGATCTCCTTGCGGCGGGCAAATACCGTCAGGCGGATGGTGTTGCTGATGACCACCACGCTCACCACGCCCAGCACGGCCACAAGGCCCCAGCCGATGTAGTTGACGATGCGCTTCAGGTTCACCAATGTACTGGAAAGCTCGGAGGGCGAATTCACTTTGTAAAACACGTTCGCATCGCTGGCGGTGCCGTCCTCGGCCGTGGCCGTATACGCGCCCATGGCCTTGATGCGCTCCACTGTGGGCGCAAGGTCCGCAACGTCTGTCACCGACACGCGGAACGAAGCGGGCAGCGGATTTTCGGTGTTCCCTTCTCCGGCATAATCGTTCATGATATCGCCGTAGTCGCCCAGATACTCCCGCATTTCCTCCACGGCCGCAGCCTTGGGGACGTATTCGCAGGCAGCCACGTTCCCGTCGGCGGGGATCTGCGTTTTCAGCGCCTCCACGGTCTCGGCGGGGGCGGCGTCATCGATGAAAAAGACGATCTCGTTGAGCGTTTCAAGATAATCCACATAGCTTGTCACGTTGACGGACAGCAGCGCCGCCACGCCCGTGATCATCAGGCATGCCACCAGCACGCCGATGGATGCCAGCGTCATCAGCCGGTTGGCCACCATGCTGTGCCATCCCTGCTTGACAAGATACTTAAAGCTGGACCATTTCATACCTGCGCGGCCTCCCTCCCGTACCGGCCGAGGCCGTCGTCGACCACCTCGCCGTGGTCGATCATGATGGTGCGCTTGCGGAACCGCGCGGCCAGCTCGCGTTCATGGGTGACGACCACGACCGTGGTGCCCACGCTGTTGATGGCCTGCAGCAGCTCCATGATCTCCACAGACAGCTCCGGGTCGATATTGCCGGTGGGCTCGTCCGCAATGATGATGGGCGGGGAATGAACCAAAGCCCGCGCCAGCGCAATGCGCTGCTGCTCGCCGCCGGAAAGCTCCTGCGGCAGGCTGTGCGCCTTGCCCGCGAGCCCCACCAGGTTCAGCACATAGGGCACGCGCCGCTTGATCTGCCGCTCGGGGATATTCGTCACACGCATGGCAAAGGCCACGTTCTCGTAGGCCGTCATCGTGGGAATAAGGCGGAAATCCTGGAACACCACGCCCAGCCCGCGGCGCAGGTAGGGAATTTCCCGCTGACGGATGCTGGAAAGGTCGCGCCCGTTGACGAAAACCTTGCCCTCGGTGGCTGCCTCCTCGCGCAGGATCAGCTTGAGGAACGTGCTTTTGCCCGCGCCGGAATGGCCCAGAACGAACACGAATTCGCCTTTTTTGATGGAGAGATTCACGTTGTGGAGCGCCACGATGTCCTTGCTTTTGGCGTCCAGCCCGGTGTATATCTTCTTCACGTTTTCAAAACGGATCATATCGGTAGTTGCCATATCATTCTCCTATGGGGGTCACGGTTGAGTGCGTGCGCGCAAAGCACCGCCCTGCGCAGGGAATACGCGCCTGCCGCCCGCGATATTGCACCGCGGGCACGGCATATTCCAAAAAGGCGCCGCTGCGGCGAAAGCAGGCTTTGCCGCAACGGCTCTTTTTTCTTAATACTTCGCGGGGTTGGCGCTCAGGTATTTCTTGACCATCAGCGCCACCTTGAACACAATGGCGTCGTCGAATTCCCGCAGGTCCAGGCCCGTCAGCTTTTTGATTTTTTCCAGACGGTACACCAGTGTGTTGCGGTGCACGAACAGGCCGCGGCTCGTCTCCGAAACGTTGAGGTTGTTTTCAAAGAAGCGCTGGATGGTGAACAGCGTCTCGGCGTCCAGGCTCTCGATGCTGCCCTGTTTAAACACTTCTTTCAGGAACATCTCGCACAGCGTGGTGGGCAGCTGATAGATCAGGCGGGCGATGCCCAGATGGTCGTAGCTGACGATCGCCTGCTCGGTGTCGAACACCTTGCCCACCTCCATGGCGATCTGTGCCTCCTTGAAGCTCTGGGCCAGGTCCTTCACATTGGCAATGGGCGTGCCGATGCCCACAACGGCCTTGATGTAATGCTCGCCGTTGAGGGTGTCCACAATGCTGGCGGCCAGCTTTTCGATGTCGTGCTGGTCGATGCCGCGCTTGATCTCCTTGACGAGGACGGTGTCGTTCTCGCTGATGTTGAACACGAAGTCCTTCTGCTTATCGGGGAACAGGCCGCTTACGACGTCGTAGGCGGAAATGTCCGCGCCCGAGGTAACGCGGATGAGCAGCACCACGCGGGACACGTCCGTTGCGAAATGCAGCTCGCGCGCCTTGGCATAGATATCGCCGGGCAGGATATTGTCCAGCACCACATTCTTGATAAAGTTCGCCTTGTCGAACTTCTCGTCGTGGTACTGCTTGATGTTCTGCAGGCTGATGGCCAGCAGCGCCGCATAGCGCAGGGCGGGCTCGTCGGTTCCCTCCACCAGAACGGCATAATCGTTGCGCTTGTTCGAACTGAACAGATGATAGGTGTAGCCGTCCCGCACGAACGCGTCGCCGGCTGTCAGCCGGTCGGACGCGATGCCGTCCCGCACCTCGCCGATGCGGTTCAAGTCAGAACAGGAGATGATGGTGCCCGTTTCATCGACAACGCCCACCATGCGGTCGATCGCATCTTTCATCTGATAGACAACGCCCTGAAAAACTCTGTTCGCCATAATACCCTTTTCCCTTCTGTGCTGCGGCGCTCTGCATGCGCTCAGTTGTGAATTTTAACAATAAGGTGTCGCTTTAGTCTCTATTTTACACAATAGTTCTGACTTTTGCAACATATTTCAACAAAATAAACGTCATTTTATTGTGTAATTTGGGAAACAGGGCGCAAACACTGCATTTATCGTACATTTTTCATGTGAAAAATGTTTTAAAAACCTGTGAACAGCGCGCCGAAAATGCAGTTTCCAGCATTTGGCCCGGAATTTTTTCCTGTTTTCTAGCCGCCGAGGATACGCGCCACCTCTGCGGGCGAAAGCTCGCGGAAGCCGCCCGGCCCCAGCGCGGCGTCCAGCGCCAGGCCGCCGATGGCCGTGCGCCGCAGCTCGTTCACGCCCGCGCCGTATACGCCGAACATGCGCTTGATCTGATGATACACGCCCTGGCGCAGCACCACACGCGCGCTGCACGGGCCGTCCGGCCCCGGCGAAAGCTCCGCGGGCTGCAGCCGCTGCCCGTCCGCCAGCCGGACGCCCGCCGCAAAACCAGCCGCCATCTCCGGCGTGAGGGGCGTGTCCAGCAGCACCTCGTAGGTTTTTGGCACATGCCGCCTGGGCGCGAGGATATCATGGGCGAATGCGCCGTCATCCGTCACCAGCACAAAGCCCGTGCTGGTCTTGTCCAGCCGCCCGGCGGGGAACAGGCTGCGGCGGGGGTAGGCCCTGCCCACAAGGTCCACCACAGTCACGTCGTTTTTGTCCGCGGACGCACTCACCACACCCTTGGGTTTGTCCAGCATGATGTACACATACTGCTGCAGGACGAGCGGCTGCCCGTTCAGCGTGACAGCCGCGCCGGCCGGCACCTGAGCGTCCGCGCTGCGGCACACCGCGCCGTTCACGCACACCAGCCCTTTCTGAATGGCCCGCCGTACGTCCGAGCGGCTCTGCTGGGCCGCGCCCGCCACATACTTATCCAGACGCATGCCGCGTCCCCTCCCCCCGCGCCGGGCCCGGACCCGGCTTTTTCTTATCAATTATTATACGGTCCAGTATAGCACAAAAAAGGCCGAAACAGGTAGTGTTTCCCGTTTCGGCCCTGGGGGAGCGGAGGCCGCCGCTCCGCTCATTGGCGGTAATAGTGATAGCTGCGGCCGTCGCTTTCAAATGTGATCACTATTTCGTTGTAAGAAATATAGTCCCATGCGGCAAACCGTGTGCCACTGGAAGCATAGTACATGCCATCGCTCTCAAAATTGTATTTACCGCTCGGAACATAACGATACCAGAAATCAAACTCGTTGTTTTCCATTGCATATTCAAAAACATCGCCATCCACCGCGACCCATGTTCCATCCAAAAAGTA
The DNA here is from genome assembly GCF_000949455.1 of Ruthenibacterium lactatiformans. GTDB lineage: Bacteria > Bacillota > Clostridia > Oscillospirales > Ruminococcaceae > Ruthenibacterium > Ruthenibacterium lactatiformans. Next base: position 64,156 of record NZ_JXXK01000012.1, read on the forward strand.
GTCTATAAGATATCTGTCCATACATATAGGTTCCACATCAATATACTGGTCGCTCCATTCGAGCATCTCCAATGCATTTTGGACTTCCCGTGTCATTTTATAATAGTTTTCAGATAAAACAGTGTGCGCCTTACACGCTTCCACATAAACAAAAGCGTCTTCGTAGTTTTCATAATCCGGTATGATCTCCAGCCACTCCATTGCCGCACTGAAACGATTTTCCCCGTAGTGCTCCAATGCCGTGTCGTAAATTTCCGGTATCTGCGCCTGCGCCTGCCGGCTGCTGTCTAAAAAGCCGCCCAGATTGTTGTACAATTTGTATTTCGTAAAAGGCGAGCCCACCGTCTGCGCACGGATATATGTGTTGCACTTTTCCGCCAGCTCCCCGCTGTCCGCGTAATCCCCAAGCTCCCGGAACGCCTGCGCCGCCTCGCTCAGCTCCCCGCGCTCCACCAGCACCCAGGCCGCCGTATATTGCCCCCGCTGCTCGTCCAGTTCCCACAGCCACGGCGCGCGCTCGTACCATTCGTAAGCCTGTGTATACTGTTCGTAAGCCTGCGCGGTTTCAATTTCGTTCCACGCATACAGCGAGTACCCCAAAAAGCCGCCGCCCAGCAGCACCAGCGGCAGCCCCACGGCCAGCGCAATTTTCCATCCGCGCTTTTTCCGGCGCGGGGCCTGCGGTGTGCAAACGGCAGAGGGCGCATATCCCGTACCCGGCGTACCGCCGCTCCCCTGCGGGGCAAACGGCCCAAGCGGCGCAGCTTCCTGCAGGGCCGCGCGCTGCGCCTGCGGCAGCTCCTGTGCAGGCACTGTCTGCGCCGGCTGTGCGGCGGCAAGCTGTGCTTCCACCTGCGCCAGCTCCTGTGCAAGCTGCGCCGGGGCGGCAATGCGGTAAGCCTCGTTCAGCGCCATGGCCCGGTTCAGCAGCGGGACAAGCGGCGTTTGCTCCTCAAACACCAGCTCCGCGCCGCCCGCACGCGCGATCACGTCCTGCGGGGCGCGGCCCTCTGTAAGCGCATACAGCACGGCCCCCAGAAAATAGACTGCAGCGGCCATACCCGCGCTTCCGTTGTAACATTCCGGTGCGGAATACCCGGCGCACACGGAGGCGCCGGGCCTTTTGCCCGCGCCGTGCGCACGCTTCAGCTCCAGCGTACCGCTCCGCACAAGGATATTTTCCGGATGCAGCGCCCGCGAGACCTCCGGCATCGAAGCCAGCCGTTGCGCCAGCTCCCGCACCGCCCGCGTTGCCCGGAGCCTGTCCATCCGTCCGCCGCCGGCCAAAAACACAGGCAGCGGAACAGCCTTTTCCCGCATGGGCTTCCCGGACGCCGCTCCCCGGCGGCGCAGCCGCAAAAGCAGCGCCGCACACACGCCCAGCGCCGCCGCCACAGCCAGTACAACCAGCAGCACGCCCGCAAAACCGGGCGCCGCCTTGCGGTACGGGATATCGTTTTGCTGCAGAACGGTGAGCAGCTCCCGCACATGAATGCTGCCGTTCACATTCTGGCCCTTCAACATTATAAACGTATTGATCCCGACAAGCCTGCCGCCCGCATCCACAAGCGGCCCGCCGGAGTTGCCGGGGCTGATGGGCGCGTTCGTCTGGATCGCCCACGTGGTTTGAAGACCCTCCGCCCTGCTTTGCCGCACCGCGCTCACGATGCCGTCCGTCACCGTGATGCTGTCCACGCCGGTGGCAAATTCCCGGCTGAAATCATCCGCCGCGCCCGGATATCCCAGCGCGTATACCGCCAGCCCTGTTTCAACCGCGTCCGAGCGGAGCGGCAGCCCGGGCATGCCGCGCAGGGGCTTGTCTGTTTTTAAGATACAGATGTCCTTTCCGGGCAGATCTACGTAGACCCGGGCCGTCGTCCACCTTGTATCGTCCACTATGACCTCAATCGTTTCCGCGCCTTCGATCACATGGTGGTTCGTCACCACATAGACGGAATTTTCGGACAACGCAAAGCCGCTGCCCATCGCCCCTTCCGTCATAATGCGCACCACGCTCTCACGCGCGTTCAGCACCGCCTTCGGCACATCCGACGCGGCAAGCGCGCACACGCCCAGCGCCGCCGCCAGCAGCATTGTGCCCAAAACGGCCCACAGCCGCCTGCGTCCCCGTTTTTTCAACATCACAGTTCCCCCGCTTCTTCTGCTCTGGTTTCATTGCACCATATTTCTTAGCTTGCACCCGCTGACCGGACATAGTACACCATGACGCCGCCGCAGGCGGCTTCAACAAAACTTTGGCCGCCAGGATTTTGTATGCCTTGAGGTTCTCACGCTCATGCGCGGCAGAGCGTCGGTGCATGAAGCATGCACGGCCGCACAAGCGGCTGTCCAAATCAATTATACCAGAAGCAGCCGCTGAAAAGAAGCCCGTCAAACAAAGCGGCATGCCGAAAAAGGGCATGCCGCTTTGTACAGAATCAACTGCGTTTTGCGCTTATTCCGTGGGAAACGCCCCTGGCTCGATCTGCGCGTCGGCGTCCGCCTGGGCCTGCGCTTCGGCGGCCGCGTCCTCCGTCGGCCCGGCCGTATCCGCACCTGCCTGGACGTCTGCAGCCGCGTTTGCACCGCTCACGCCCGCGCCCGCGGCGGCTGCGGAATCATCCGCCGGAAAGGCGGCGCCAAAGCCCGCGTTTGCCGCCACTTCTTCGTCTGTCAGCGCAAGGCTTGCCCCCGTGGGCGCCGCCGCTTTCAGCGGAAGCACCTCGCCGGAGGGCTTTTGCAGGATATACGCGCCCCTGGCCTCGTTTTTGTACACGAGCACCACGCCGTAGGATTTCTGTGTTTCGGTGCTCTGCGCAGGAATGAGCACCACCCATTTGTCTACCTTTTTATTTTTGACGCGGGAGAGGTCCAGCCCGCTTTCCTTGATCACTTCATTGAACGCCTTGAAGTTATCGTCCCACTTGCGCGGCACGGTGACGGTGCTCACCTCCGCGGTAGTGGGGTCCACTTCGACGCCATACCCCTGCAGGAACGTCGCCACGTCCTGCGCGCCGGTGATCTGCTGCGAAAGCGCGCCGCCCTGCGCGGCCGCATCCACTGCGTCGCCCTTGTTGCGCACCACGCCCACGGTAATGGCCGCGCCTGCCAGCACCACGCCGCAGACGGCCACCACAGCCAGTTTCCGCAGCCCGCCCTTGCGTAAAGTACATACAAACATTGCACGTTTCCCTCCTTACGATTTTCGGGGCGGTGTGCCGCCCCAACCCCTTCCGCGCGGCACGCGTTCCGGGCCGGCTGAACTGGTTTCTACTGAAATTCTATGAGGGGGAGCGTATGTTTAGCACAGACGTTTGCGGCGGACATGCCGTGAATTTTTCTATTGACAAAACCCGCGCGGACGGGGCATCATATATTTATAACAACAAACCGGAAGAAAGGGCTGCACGTATGGTACTGACAATAGACATCGGCAACACCAACATCGTTTTGGGCGGATACGAAAACGGGGCGCTGGGATTCTGCACCCGCATCTCCACGGACAAAAGCCTGGAGGCGGACCAGTACGCGCTGGAGCTGTCCGGCATCCTGAACCTTTACAAGGTGGCGGGGGAAAACATCGAAGGCGCCATCATTTCCAGCGTGGTGCCGCAGATCACCGACACAGTGGCGCGGGCGCTGCGCATGTTTGCGGGCGTGGAACCGCTGAAGCTCACGCAGGAGCTGCCCACAGGCGTAGGGGTGAACATCGACACACCCTCGGAGCTGGGGGCCGACCTGCTGGCCGGAGCCATCGCCGCAAAAGCGCTGTATCCGCTGCCGGCTATCGTCATCGACATGGGCACGGCCACAAAGATCACGGCCGTGGACGAGCAGGGCACGGTGCAGGGCGTGAGCATCATGCCGGGTGTTTTCATCAGCCTGGACGCGCTGGTGAACGGCACGAGCCTGCTGAAGGGCATCGCCACCAACGCGCCCGTGCGGGCCATCGGCAAAAACACCGTGGAAAGCATGCAGAGCGGCGTGGTATTTGGTGCGGCAAGTATGCTGGATGGCATGGTCGAGCGCTTCGAAGCCGAGCTCGGCCCCGCAAAAACGCTGGTGGCTACCGGCGGTGCGGCGGGCATTGTTGTGCCGCACTGCCGGCACAGCGTGCAATATGTGCCCACACTCATTCTGGACGGCCTTTATGCCGTGTACTGCCGCACACACGCGGCCCTGTAAAAAACGGGCGTAAAAAGCACGGGCGCGCCTTCTCCCTTTTGCGCCTCCCCCTGCATGCCCACAAAACAGAAAAGCCCCTCTGCGCGGCGCGCAGAGGGGCTTTTCCGGCGTTTTGTACCGGGGATACGTTTATTCTTCGTCCTTGCCGCCGCAGCAGCCTTCACAGCCTTCGCAGGCGTCGTCGTCCTCGCTGAAGTCGACCTCAAACTTCGTGCCGCAGTTGGGGCAGGCCAGATCGTCATTGGCCAGCATATCCTCATCCACGCACACAACCTCGCCGCACTGCGGGCAGGTGATCTCATACAGGCCCGCCTCGTACTCCTCGTCGTAGTCGTCCTCGTCTTCGTCCCCGCCGTCCTCGTCGAACAGGAAGTTTTCCACGTCCTCCAGGTCCTCGCTCATGGCGTCGACCTCATCGTACAGCGTATCCACATCCTCGTCGATGTTGGTGACCTCCTTGGCCATCTCCTCCAGCACATCCACAACAGCGGCAAGCAGCTTGCCCTCCTTGGTGGCAGTGTCAAATTCCATGCCCTCCATCATCCCTTTGATGTAGGCGACTTTTTCTTTCAGTTCCATGGGTCATACCCTCCTATGCTTTTATTCTTTCATTGCAATGCAATGAAAAGCGTCTTCAGGCGGCATCCGCCGCGTTCCGGCCCGGAGGCCGTTTTTTAGTATCAAACAGGCAAGGCCGTACCTTGCAGCCTTGCCTGTTTTTGCAAAAGTTATGCGCGCTCCATATACTCGCCGGTGCGGGTGTCGATGCGGATCATATCGCCCTCGTTGATGAACAGGGGCACACGGATCTCCGCGCCGGTCTCCAGCGTGGCGGGCTTGAGCGTGTTGGTGGCAGTGTTGCCCTTGAAGCCCGGGTCCGTCTTGGTGACCTCCAGGACCACAAAGTTCGGAGCCTCGACGCCGAACACCTTGCCCTTATAACTCAGCACCTTGCAGACCTCGTTCTCCTTCACGAATTTGAAGGCGTCGCCCAGCTCGCTCTCATTGAGGGGAATCTGCTCGAACGTTTCATTGTCCATGAAGTAGTACAGGTCGCCGTCCTGATAGGAATACGTCATTTCGCGGCGCTCGATATACGCGGTGGGGAACTTGGCGGTGGGGTTGTAGGTGCGCTCCACCACAGAACCCGAGATGACGTTGCGGATCTTGGTGCGCACGAAGGCCGCGCCCTTGCCCGGCTTTACATGCTGAAATTCAACGATCTGGAAGACGTTGCCGTCCTCTTCAAACGTGATGCCATTGCGGAAATCGCCAGCAGAAACCATAGAATGAATCCTCCAATATTATCCCGGCCGCCCCGGCCTTTGGCCGCCGGGCATACCAGTTCATTTTATCTATTCTGATTTTACACAATATGCGCCTGTTTTGCAAGGGTTTTCGGCCATTTTAAGCCATTTTCCCCCAAGACGGCCGCGCTTTCCCCGCCGGGCGGGCAGCTGCCCGCCCACGCGTCACAGCACGATCAGCTCCTTCGGGCTTTTTCCCACGATCTCGCAGCCGTCCGGCCGCACGAAGGTGGTGTCCTCAATGCGCACGCCGAATTTTCCCGGCAGGTAGATGCCCGGCTCGATGGTCATGACCATGCCGGACTGTATGATGTCGCTGCAGGTGGGGCTGTAACGGGGGTTTTCATGGATCTCGATGCCCACGGCGTGGCCCAGCCCGTGGCCGAAGCAGCCCTCGTAGCCCGCGCCGTAGATGATATCCCGGGCAACCTTGTCCACCTCGCAGCCTTTGTAGCCCGCTTTGGCGAATCCGCAGCAGGCGAGCTGCGCCTTCAAAACGGTATCATACACCTTTTTCTGCTCGTCGGACACATGGCCCACCGCCACCGTGCGCGTCATATCGGTGCAGTATCCGTCCACGTTCGCGCCGAAGTCCATGGTGACGAAGTCCCCCGCCTCGATGCGTTTGTCGCCGGGCACGCCGTGCGGCAGGCTCGTTTTTGCCCCCGAGACAAAGATCGTGTCGAACGCCAGCTTGCCCGCGCCGTGGCTCTTCATAAACACTTCCATCTCCAGCGCGGCGTCGATTTCCCGCACGCCGGGCTTGATGTAGCCCAGCATGTGCTCGAAGCAGGCGTCGGTGATGACCTGTGCGCGGCGGATGGCGTCGAATTCTTCCTCGGACTTGACGGCCCGGATGCCGTCGATGGCGTCAGAGAGCACGGCGCCAGTGTCCACCTCCACGCCCGGCAGCGCGGCGCGCACACGGTCCGCATAAGCCAGTGTGGCCTTGTTTTCCAGATACAGATGCTTAACGCCGTGCGCGGCCAGGATGTCCCGCACCTGCTCCAGTGCCTTTCCCTCTAAGATGACCTCGGCTTCCTTTACCGTCGCTTCGGCGATCTCGATGTAGCGGGAATCGATGATGAAGTAGGTTTTATCCGGCAAAATGAGCACGGTGCCCGCGTCCCCGGAGTCAAAGCCCAGAAAATAAAAGCGGTTCACATCCGTGGAGACAAGCGCCGCTTCAAAGCCCCCGGGCATGGCGGCAAGCAGTTTATCGGTACGTTGTTTCATATCGGTCCAACCTTCTTATTCCAGTATTGGCGGCCGGGACGCTTCTATGCGTCCGGTGGTTTGCGGTCTTCCTCTTTTCCGTGGACACGCCCGCCTTTTTTATAATACCGCGCCAGCACGGGTTTTTCAAGCGCGCGTTTCAGGCGTATGGTCGCTTTGGTGTCCTGCCGCATGGGCTGCACCAGCAGAACCGGGATGCCGTACAGGTTCGCGCCCAGCGCGTCCGTAAAGATCTGGTCGCCCACCAGCGCCACCTCGCGGCGGGATACGCCCATGGCCCGGCGCGCCCGGCGCAGGCCAAACGGCGACGGCTTACAGCAGAACGCCTGATACTCCAGCCCCACGCGCTTTGCAAAGGGAGCCACGCGGCCGGGCATATTGTTGGAGGCGATGGTGAGCTTCACGCCTGCGGCGCGCATGGTATCCAGCCACGTGGCCACGTCCGGCGGCAGCTCCTGGCTGCCGTGGGCCGTGAGCGTGTTGTCCACGTCCAGAATGAGCGCGCGAAGCCCCCGCGCGCCCAAAAACTCCGGCGTGATGCAGGTGATGCGCTCAAAAACGATCGTCGGTGTAAACAGGGGCATTTTCGGTTCCTCACTTTATCAGTTGTGCTCCGTGCGGACGTGCATGTCCGGCGGGCACGGCAGCCGCCGGGCCGCCTTTTCCCCCGCCCTCTTTTGGTGCAAAAAAAGCGGGCCGTAAAGGCCCGCCTGTTCGCTTACTTGCCGCGTGTCCGCTATTCTTATTTGAACTTGCGCTTGCGGGCAGCTTCGGACTTCTTCTTGCGCCTGACAGAAGGCTTTTCGTAAGCCTCGCGTTTACGCACTTCAGCAAGCACACCGGAGCGTGCGCAGGAACGTTTGAAACGACGCAGCGCGCTGTCCAGCGATTCATTGTCTTTCACTCTGATTTCCGACATCTTTGTCCCTCCCTTAAACCTGAGGTAGGCGCCGGCCCCCCTCTATGCGGGAAACTGACTATATTTGATTATACAATGCAGACGGCTCGTCTGTCAACAGATAATTGTGAACATCTTTCCTACCTTACAGCAATATTTACAAGTTTGCCCGGCACGTAGATCTCCTTGCAGATGGTTTTGCCCTCCAACGCTTTCGCAACATTGGGCTCCGCCTTTGCGGCGGCAATGGCGTCCTCTTTGGCCGCGCCCGTGGCCACCGTCAGCTTGGCGCGCAGCTTGCCGTTCACCTGCACGGCGATCTCCACCGTGTCCTCCACGCATTTCGCCTCGTCGAATTCCGGCCACTTCGCGTGGGCAAGCTGCCCCTCGTAGCCGCACTGCTGCCAAAGCTCCTCGGTGATGTGCGGGGCAAACGGGTTCAGCAGGATCAGCAGCGTTTTGAACTCGCCGCGGGTGATGGATTTTTTGTCATAGATCTCGTTGAGCAGGCTCATCATGGCGGCGATGGCGGTGTTCATTTTGAGCACCTCGATATCCTCCGTCACCTTCTTGATGGTGCGGTGCATCGCGCCTTCCAATTCCGCCGAATAGCCGTCGCCGTCCACAAGAATATCCGCCAGGCTCCACACGCGCTCCAAAAAGCGGCGGCAGCCCTTGATGGACGCGGTGTTCCACGGCGCGCTCTTTTCAAAATCGCCGATGAACATCTCATACAGGCGCATGGTGTCCGCGCCGTAGTCCCGCACGATATCGTCCGGGTTCACCACGTTGCCGCGGCTCTTGGACATCTTCTCGCCGTTTTCGCCCAGGATCATGCCGTGGCTGGTGCGCTTCTGGTACGGCTCCCTGGTGGGCACCACGCCGATGTCGTACAGGAACTTGTGCCAGAACCGGCTGTACAGCAGATGCAGCGTGGTGTGCTCCATGCCGCCGTTGTACCAGTCCACAGGGCTCCAGTATTCCAGCGCCTCCCGGCTGGCCAGCGCGTCGTTGTTGTGCGGGTCCATATAGCGCAGGAAGTACCAGGACGAGCCCGCCCATTGGGGCATGGTGTCCGTCTCCCGTTTGGCGGGGCCGCCGCAGCACGGGCAGGTGGTGTTCACCCATTCGGTATGGCGTGCCAGCGGGCTTTCGCCGTCGCCGGTGGGCTCAAAATCCTTGATTTCCGGCAGCACCAGCGGCAGCTCGCTCTCAGGCAGAGGCACCCAGCCGCATTTTTCGCAATTCACCATAGGGATCGGCTCGCCCCAATAGCGCTGGCGGCTGAACACCCAATCCCGCAGCTTGAAGTTTGTCTTGGGCGTGCCCAGGCCCTTTTCGGCCAGCCATTCGGTGATGGCCTTTTTCGCCTCGTCCACGCTCATGCCGTCCAAAAAGCCGCTGTTCACCATCACGCCCGTGGCACAATCGGTGAAAGCCTCCTTCGTCACATCGCCGCCCTTGACGACCTCGACGATGGGCAGATCGAATTTTTTCGCGAAATCATAGTCGCGCTCGTCGTGGGCGGGCACGGCCATGATGGCGCCCGTGCCGTAGCTGATAAGCACATAGTCGGAGATGAAGATGGGGATCTCTTTGCCGTTCACGGGGTTCACGGCGCGCACGCCCTCCAGCCTTACGCCTGTTTTGTCCTTTGCAAGCTCGGTGCGCTCGAAGTCGCTCTTCTTCGCAGCAGCCTCCTGGTATTCCCGCACGGCGTCCAGGTTGGTGATCTTGTCCGCCCATTTTTCAATGCAGGGATGCTCGGGCGAGATGACCATATAAGTCGCGCCAAACAGCGTGTCCGGGCGGGTGGTGTAGATGAGCAGCTCGTCGCCCGCCGTGGTGGAGAACTTTACCTCCGCGCCGTGGCTGCGGCCGATCCAGTTCTTCTGCTGCGTCACCACGCGGTCGATGAAGTCCAGGTCCTCCAGATCATCGATGAGCCGGTCCGCGTAAGCGGTGATCTTCAGCATCCACTGGCTTTTGACGCGGTGCACCACCTCGCCGCCGCAGCGTTCGCACACACCGCCCACAACTTCCTCGTTGGCCAGCACCACCTTGCAGGAGGTGCACCAGTTGACGCTCATCTCTTTTTTGTAGGCAAGGCCCTTTTTATACAGCTGCAGAAAGATCCACTGGGTCCATTTGTAATAGCTGGGGTCCGTGGTGTTGATCTCCCGCGTCCAGTCGAAGGAAAGGCCCAGGCTCTTGAGCTGGCTTTTGAAGCGCGCCACGTTGTTTGCCGTCACCACCTCGGGGTGGATGTGGTTTTTCATGGCGTAGTTTTCCGTGGGCAGGCCGAAAGCGTCCCAGCCCATGGGATACAGCACGTTATAGCCGCACAGGCGCTTCTTGCGCGCCACGATGTCCAGCGCGGTATAGCTGCGCGGATGGCCCACGTGCAGGCCCTGGCCGGAGGGGTACGGGAACTCCACCAGCGCATAGTACTTGGGCAGCGAAAAATCCTGCTTGGCCGCAAAGGTATTCTCCGCATCCCAAATGTCCTGCCACTTTTTCTCGATCGCTTTGTAATCGTACTTCATTTTATATGTCACATCCAAAAAAGATTTGCAGATTCCGGGCGGCGCGCCGCCTTATTCCTCGATGAAATCCATGGGCACGTCTTCGCCGTCGGCCCACAAATGGTCCAGATCGTAATAGTCCCGCGCGTCGGGGCTGAACACATGGACGATGACGTTGGCATAATCCAGGATAAACCAGTTCTGGGTGTTGAAGCCCTCTGTACGGATGGGCGCGACACCCTTTTCCTTGAACTGGAACTCCACCTCCTCGGCCAGGCTTTTCACATGGGTGGAGGACGTGCCGCTGGCGATGACGAAATAATCCGCCAGCACCGTCAGGTCGCGCACCTTCAGCACCTTGACGCGGGTAGCCTTCTTGCTGTCGAGCAGCTTGGCGATCTGCATCGCCAGTTCTTTTGATTCCATGAACACTCTCCTGTTTCAAATAGGGTAAAAACGTTCTTTCTTCCACTATTATGCCGCGGGCTGCTGCACGGATGCAGCGTTTGCCTGCTGGGCGGCCTGCTGGGCGTCTGCGGGCGCGTTTGCATCGCTGCCGCCCACGGCGTCCACCTCGCCCATGCGGCGCACCTCCGCGCCGATAACCTCGCTGCGTGTGCCCCAGTCCGGCGTGCCGATCTGCTGTGCCGCCAGCGGGTCGTCCGCCGGGCGGAAATATTCGTTCAGAAATTCAGCGGTCTCCGCCTTGGCGCACACCATCACGTCCTGGCCGTTGTACAGCTCGCCTCGGGCCACGGGCAGGCGGCCGATGATGATATTTTCGCTGGGGATGCTCAGCACGCTCATGCCCAGCTGAACGAGCTCCATAAAATTGAGGCTGGTGTTGATGTATTTCTGCACCACGGGCGTCAGCTTGATGATATCGCCCACCGTGGCCGTCCGAACGCGGCGGAACAGCGCCGAGTAGAAATACTGCTGGTTGGCCAGGCGGTCGATGTCGCCGCGCGGCGTGGCCGAGGTGTCCTTGCGCTGGCGCAGGAAAAATTCGCACTCCGCGCCCATCAAAACGCGCCAGCCCTGTTCCAGCCGGCTGCCGTCATATTCCATGGTCACGGGCACATACACCTCGATGCCGCCGAACACGTCCACGATCTCCCGCAGGGAGTCCATATCAATGGTGACATAATCATCAATGGGCAGGCCGAACACCTTTGTGATGTACTGGGCCAATGTATTGACGCGGTTTTCCTTATCGGCCGAATTGGCGAAAATGCCGTTGATCTTGCCCGCCGAGCCGCCGATCTCGCCCACCAGCGTGTCGCGGGGGATCTGCAGCATGGTCATCGTATGGTCCGAACCATTCACCCGTACATACAGGATCATATCCGTCTGGCCGATGGGGTCGCGCTTGACGGCGTCCTCGGTGCTGTAATCGATGCCCAGCACAAGGATGTTCATGGTGCCGGACAGCTCGTCGGGCACCAATGCGTCCGCACCGCTCTCCGGCGGCGCCAGGCTGCCCATCTCACCGGTGTTGAAGATACTGCCCACATACCAGTATATCCCGCCGAAAGCAAGGCCCAGCACCAGCACGATGCACAAAAGCACCTTGGCGGCGGTTTTACCCGTGTTTTTCTTTCTGCGCCTGCGCGCGGAGGTTCCATATCCCGGCGCGGAGGAATGCCCCGCCGCACCGTTTCTGCCGCCCTGGGCGGGCCTGCGCGCCGCACCCTGCCGGGAGGCGGCGGCCCCGCGCGCCACGGAGGTACCGGATGAGCGCCCGTGCACCGGCGCGCGCTGTGCGCCGCCGCGTACGGCCGCGCCCCCCGCCTGCCTGGGCTGCGCCGTGCGCCGCCCTGCCGGGCGCGCGCGGGAAATATCAATATCACGGGGTCCTCGCTGTCTGTTCAAATCGTGTACCTCCGGTGTCTTTCACTTTCCGGGGCGTCCCGAAAGCCGCCCTTCCCTTGCAGGCGCACGGCTCCGCCGCAGCCCGTGCCCGGAGCACGGCCGTAAAAACCGCTCATTTCCGGGGCTCCTCTGCACCCACGGCTTCCACGTCGCCCATGGTGCTCATCTCGGCGCTTGCCGCACCGCCTGTGGTGGGCCATTCCGGCGTGCCGATGTCCGCGGCGGCAATGGGGTCGTCCGCCGGGCGGAAATATTCATTCAAAAGCGCGGCGGTCTCCTCTTTGGCCGTCACCACAACGCTGTGCTCGCCCGCATAGAGCTGGCCCGACCCGTAGACCGGGAGCCTGCCGATGGAAATATCCGCGCTGTCCATGCCGCTCACCTCAATGGCAATGCTCATCAGCTCCAGCGTGGAAATATCCGTTTTGATATACTTCTGCGCCACGGGCAGCAGCTTAACGATGTCGCCCACAGACGCCGTTTTGAGGCGGCGGAACAAGCCTGCATAGAACTGCCGCTGCATCACGAGACGGTCAAGGTCCGAGCGGGGCAGGCCCTGCCGGTAGCGCAGGAAAAATTCGCAGTCGCCGCCCAGCAGCGTGCGCCAGCCCTGCAGAAGCTCGCCCTCCAAAGCGCCCGTCTTTTCGTTGTAATACCGCATATTCTGCGGCACATAGACCTCCACGCCGCCAAAAGCGTCCACCATTTCCGTCAATGCATCCATATCGATGGTGACATAATCGTCGATGGGCAGCCCGAAATTCGTTTCGATGTACGTTTTCACCGCACCCAGGCCGTTTCCGTCCCCAATGTCCACATTTTTGGCCAGGATGCCGTTGATCTTGCCTGCGGCGCCGCCCGCCTCCCCCACAAACACATCCCGGGGGATCTGCAGCATGGTCATGGAATGGGCGTTTCCGTCCAGGCGGACATATAAGATCATATCCGTATTTGGATGCTTTTCGTCACGGGCAACAGGGCCCTCCGCCTCGTAATCCAGCCCCAGCACCAGAAGGTTGCGCACGCCCGCGAAATCCGGCGGGACAATGCTGGGTTCCGCACTGGTGCTGACGGGGGACGAAACATCGTCAAAGCTGCCCAGGTCGCTGCGGTCGATCAGGCTGTCCACATACAGGTACGCGCCGCCTGCCAGGGCCGCAAGCACCAGCAGTACGGCGAGCGCCGCGATACCGGCTCTGCGCCGGCCTGTCCGTTTGCCGCGCGCTCCGGCAGGCCGGGTTCCTGCTTGTCCCCCCGCACCGGCATGCGCTTTCGCGCCGCCGGGCCGCGCAGACGATGCGCGCGCTGTGCCGTGCTGCTTTTGCGCGTCCTGCTGTCCCGCGTGTTCTCCCACCCCATGAGGGACCGGCTGCGAGCCCTGCGGCGCCGGGGCCGCTCCCTTTTTCGGGCGGGCGCGGGTGATGTCGATCTCACGGTTCTCCTGCGGTCTGCTCACTGGTCCTACCTCCGTAATACCGCGCGCGCAAATCCGCGTAGGCAAGGAGGGATTCCTCGTCCACGGGCTTGCCCCCGGCCTTGAGCCATGCAATGGAAAGGCCGAGCCCCTCGATGGCGGTGCGGTCCAGGTCCGCCAGCGCGTGGCGCCGCAGCTGCTCCGCCTCGGGATAGGTGCGCTCGTAGCTTGCCATGTCGGCAAGGTAGATGATTTTATCCAGCTTCGTCATGCCGGGCCTTCCGGTGGTATGGCAGCGGATGGCGGAGAGGATCTCCCCGTCGTCCACGCCGTACTGCGTCTGTGCAAGGATCGCTGCGGCCGCGCCGTGCCACACCGGGGCGGGGCGCTGGGCTGCATTACCAGCTATTATAGCATTTTCTGTAAATATCTGCAATAATCTGTCCCGCGGCAGCTCCTTTGCGATATCGTGCAGCAGCGCGGCCAGCGCTGCTTTCTTTTCGTCCGCGCCGTGGGCCTTCGCCAGCTTCACGGCCAGCTTGCGCACATTGCAGGTGTGCTCATACCGCTTTGGGGAAAGATTTTTCTTTGCAAGGCGTTTCGCCTCGTCCACGGAAATCAAAATCAGGTCGCCTCGATTTGCGCCCGCAGCGGCCCGGCCGAAGCGTGCGCTTCAAATGTCCTGCAGCCGGGCGCGTCAGGCCTCCCCGGCCGCGGGCGTATAAAGATGGTGCCGCGCAATGTACGCCGCCACGCTTTCGGGCACAAGGCCGTCCAACGGCCTGCCCTTTGCCGCCAGCGCGCGCACCTCGGTGGAGGACACGGGAAACACGGGCGCTTTGGCAAACAGCACCGTGCCGCCCTCGGCCGCAAGCCCGGCCGCGTATTCCCGCACCGGAGCCGCGTCCTCGCCCGTGCGCAGGTGCGCCACAAGAACGACGCGGCGCAGCAGCTCCCTGTACGCCGCCCAGTTGCGGAACCAGAGCAGCATATCGCTGCCCATGGGAAAATAAAGCTGTGCGCCGGGATACCGCACGTTCATCTGCCGCACGGTATCAATGGTATAGCTTTTGCCGCCGCGCGCGATCTCCGTGGTATCCAGCACCAGCTCCGGAAACAGCGGGCGGAAGCACTCGCACATGGCGAGACGGTGGGCGGCGGATGTGCCGCCCGCGCGCTTATGGGGCGGCGTACCCGCCGGCTCCACCAGCACAAGGTCCGGCCGCACCGCTTCGATGGCCCCGGCCAGCAGCGTCATATGGCCGTTGTGGGGCGGGTCGAACGTGCCGCCGAACAGAATGATCTTCTGCGGTCCCATGGCTCGCCCCTATCTTATTTCAGCAGATCGGCATATTTGCTTTCCTTTTGCTTCTGCTTGTACAGCACAAATTTGGAGCCGATGGCCTGTACGCAGTCGCTGCCCGTTCTCTCGGCCAGGATGGCGGCGGCTTCCTTTGCAGAATAGGCGCTGTTTTCCAGCACCTTCATTTTGATGAGCTCCCGCGCGGCGAGGCAGTCCGCCGTGCTTTTCACCAGAGCGTCGTCGATCTCGCCCTTGCCCACCTGGAACACGACGTCGAGGCCGTTGGCCTGTGCGCGCAGGATCGCGCGCTGTTTGCTTGTCAACATATACTTTATCCCTTTTCTGTATCAGATTTGCAGCGAACGGTTCACGACTTGCCGCGCGCGTGTTGGAAAAGCCCGGCGCGCCCGGCATTTACGCGTCAGCCCTCCGCCTTGTCCGCCACCGTGATGCATGCGTTCCCGCACGTCATGCCGATGACGCTCCCATCCGCAAGGAAACGCGCCAGCTCTGCTTCCATGCGCTCCATGGCGCGGCCCCGGTGGCTGATGGCGTCTTTTTCCGCGGCCGAAAGCTCGGCGTAGGAGCGGCCCTGCGTGTTTTCCGCCGTTCCCCCGCCGCCCGGCACGCCCACCTCGTCCGGGATGAACAGCGGGTCGTACCCAAAGCCGTTCGTCCCTCTGCGCACAAAGCCCACGCGGCCCGGGCACACGCCCTCAAACACGGCGCAGCGCCCGCCGGGCAGGCACACGCAGATGCTGCTGACGAACCGCGCGGCCCGTTTTCCCTCGGGCACGCCCGCCAGTTCCTCCAGCAGTTTGTCGTTGTTGGCCTCGTCGTCGCCGTGGCGGCCGCAGTAGCGCGCGGAATACACGCCCGGCGCGCCGTCCAGCGCGTCCACGCACAGGCCGGAATCGTCCGCGATGGTGGCTGTGCCCGCAGCCTCGCAGATGGCCCGGGCCTTGATGCGCGCGTTTTCGGCAAACGTTGTGCCGTTCTCCTCGGGTTCCAGCGTCACGCCGGCCTCGCGCTGGCTCCGGACGGTGTGGCCCATGCGCTCCAGAATGCGGCGCATCTCGGCCATCTTTCCGGGATTGTTGGTCGCTGCAATGAATTCCATGCTCCGTCCTCCCTCATTCCTCGCGCAGGAACAGCGCGTCCACAAAGGCGTCCGGGTCGAATTCCATCAGGTCGTCCATGCCCTCGCCCACGCCCACAAAGCGCACGGGCAGGCCCAGCTTCGCCTTGATGCTGATGACCGCGCCGCCCTTGGCCGTGCCGTCCAGCTTCGTAAGCACGATGCCCGTGGCCCCGGCCGCGTCGATAAACTGGCTGGCCTGGCTGATGGCGTTCTGCCCCGTGATGGCGTCCAGAACCAGCAGCGTCTCCACGCTGGCGGTGCCGCATGCCTTGTGCACCACACGGCTGATTTTGGAAAGCTCGTCCATCAGATTTTTTTTGTTGTGCAGGCGGCCCGCGGTGTCGCAGATGACCATGTCGTACCCCCGGGCGGCGGCACTCTGCACCGCGTCGAAAAGAACGGCGGCGGGGTCCGCCCCTTCATTGTGCTTCACGACAGGCACGTCCGCGCGTTCGGCCCAAACGCACAGCTGCTCGGCGGCAGCGGCACGGAAGGTGTCGCCTGCGGCCAGCATCACGCGCTTGCCCTGCTGCTTGTACAGATGAGCCAGCTTTGCGATGGAGGTCGTTTTTCCCACGCCGTTGACGCCGATGACCAGCACCACCGCGGGCCTGCCGGAAAGCTGCATCTCCCCGTCGGCGCGCAGCATCTCGCGGATGATGCCCTTGAGGGCCTCCAGCGCGTCCGCGCCTGTCTTGAGGTGCTTGCGGCGCACCTCCTGGCGCAGCTCCTCCACCAGCCGCATGGCCACATCCGCGCCCGTATCCGCCAGGATGAGCTGCTCCTCCAGGTCGTCGTACAGCTCGTCGGTGATCTCGCCCGCATTCACAAGGCCCGCGATGGAGCCGAAGATGGAATCCCGCGTTTTGCGCAGTCCCTCGCCCAGTTTTTCAAAAAAGCCCAATCGTATCCACTCCGTTCATAAATATCCGCAAGGATTGCCCCGCTCCGTCAGGAAACAAGGCTCGCGTCCACATGCTCCAGGTCCAGCTTGAGCACCTTGGACACGCCGTCCTCCTGCATCGTCACACCGTACAGCACGTCGGCCTCTTCCATGGTGCCGCGGCGGTGGGTGATGACGATGAACTGTGTCTCGCTTGAAATGCGCCGCAGATACTGTGCAAAGCGCGTGACGTTCACGTCGTCCAGCGCGGCCTCGATCTCGTCCAGCACACAGAAGGGCGCGGGATTCACACCGAAAATGGCGAAATAAATGGAGATGGCCACCAGCGCCTGTTCGCCGCCCGACAGCGCCGACAGGTTGCGGATGATCTTGCCCGGAGGCGCCACCTCGATGCTGATGCCGCTGCCCAGCACATCGGCCTCGTCCTCCAGATACAGCCGCGCCGTGCCGCCGCCGAACAGCTCGGCAAAAATACGGCCGAAGTTGCGGTTGATGGCCGCAAAGCTCTCGCTGAACATGGCGCGCATCTCGTCCGAAAGGCCCGCGATGAGCTTTTGCAGCTCGGCCTTGCTGGTTTCCACATCGCCCACCTGGGCGCGCAGGAACTCGTACCGCTGGCTTACCTCGGCATATTCCTCGATGGCGCTCACGTTCACATTGCCCAGAGCCTTGATTTTGCCGCGCACCTCGGACACCTGGCGGCGCAGCTCGGCCCCGCTCTCAAACGGCACGCACAGCTCCTGCGCGGCGGAGAGCGTCAGCTCGTATTCTTCCCAGAGCTTTGCCACCGTCTGCTCGTACTCGGCGTCCTTCTGCTCCTTCTGCTCGGTCAGGCGGGCGATCTCACGTCCCAGCGCCTCGCGCTCGTCCGTGATCTTGCGCACCCGCGCCGTCTGCTGGGTGATGCCGCCTTCCTTTTCCATGCGGCGGCGCACCGCTCCGGCCTTGGCCTCTTCCCGCTTTTCGATCTCGTTCCGGCTGCCCGCAATGGCTGCGCGGATGGTCTCGATCTGCGCGGCGCGCTCGGCGTTCTGGGCCGTCAGCGTCTCGATGTTTGCGGCAAGCTGTCTTGCCCGCGCGTCGCTCTCATCCGTGCGGCTCTCCAGCTGGGCAATGGCCGCGCGGTGGCTCTCGATATCCTTTTGAGCGGCCAGCGCCTTCAATTTCAAGTCGGAAAGCTCGTCCGCAAGGCGCGTGCGCGTTTCCAGGAAGGTGTCGTCGCTGCCGGAGATGGCGCGCAGTTCCTCCTCCAGCGCGGCGCTGTCCCGTGTAAGCACCTCCATCTCGGCAGCGGCGTCCGCCCCCGCCTTTTCGCTCGCCGCGATCTGCGCGGCAAGCTGGGCGCGCTCGGCGGAAAGCATTTCCCCCGCGGCCCGCGCCTGGGACAGCGCGGCGGCGATGCGCCCGCTTTCCACCTCGCCGCGGATCTTGTCGCCCCCCGCGGTGATGGCCTCGCTCTCGGTGGCGGTCAGCTCGGCGGAAAGCGCGTCCACCTCAGCCTTCGCCCTGTCGGTTTTTTCCTCCGCGGCGTCCCGCTGCTTTTCCAGCGTCTCCACCTTTTTCTTCAGCTCGTCGATCTCCTGCTTGCGGCTGAACAGCCCGGCGGAGCGGGAAACGCTGCCGCCCGTGAACGAGCCGCCCGCGTTGACGACCTGGCCGTCCACCGTCACCACACGGTTGCGGTAATCCAGCGCGCGGGCCGTGCGCGACGCCTCGTTGATGTCGTCCACCACGACGATGCGTCCCAGCAGGCTGGAAACGATATTTGCATATTTTTCGTCATACGTCACAAGGCTGCTGGCCAGCACCGCGCCCTCGGGCAAACGGCCGTTGAAGCTGCCGGGCTTGACGGTGTCCAGCGGCAAAAATGTGGCGCGCCCCGCGCGCTCGTCCCGCAAAAAGGCCATGGCCGCCTTGGCCGCCGTCTCGTTTTCCACAACGATGTTCTGCAAAGCAAAGCCCAGCGCCGTTTCAATGGCCACCTCGTACCCCGGCTTGACGGAAAGGATGGTGGACACCGGCCCTGTGATCCCGCGCAGACGGCGGTTCGCCGCCGCCTTCATCACGGCCTTGACGCTGCTCTGGAAGCCGTCCATATTGCGCTCCAGATCCTTCAGCATGGCGATGCGCTGCCGGGCGGCCTCGATGGCGCGCAGGAGCTTCTGTTCGTTCTCGTCCGCCTGCGCCAGCGCGCCGCGGCGGCTTTCCACCTTGAGCGTCAGGCCGCCCTTGATGTTCTCAAGCCGTGTCAGCCGCTCCACCGCGTCCTGCAGAAAAGCGTCCGTCTCTGCCTTCTGCTCCTCCAGGTCCCGCGTCAGGGCGGCGTTGGCCGCGCCCTCGCTCTCGGCGGCGGCAAGGCGTTTTTTTGCCGCCTCAACCGACGACGCCGCGCCCGCGGCCGCGACCTTTAAATCCGTAATGCGCGCGGCCATGGCGTTCAGCCGGCCCGTTACCACGCCGCGCCGCTCGCCGGAAGCCGCGCTCCTGTTCTGCAGCTCCTCCAGCAGGGCTTCCAGCTCCCCGGTGCGCGCGGCGTATGCGGCCGCCTGCCGCTCGCAGGCGGCGATGCCCTCGCCGTGGCCCCGCACCTCGGCGGCGATGGCCTCGCGGCCCAGGCCGCTCTGGCCGATCTCCTCCTTCAGCGACGCAATGGTCGCATCGTTGTGGGCAATGTCGTTTTCAAGCACCGCGATGCGGGAATCCGCCCCGGCGATCTCCTCCGTTATGGCCCGTATTTCCGCGTTGCAGCGGTCGGCTTCGGTGATCAGATGCTCGATCTCCGCGCGGGTGCTCTCGGTCTCGGCGTCAATGGCCTCGATCTCCCGCCCGGCGCGGGCATAGTCCGCGCCCGCGATCTCAATTTTGCGCTGCTGCTCGCGCACCGTGTCCCGCGCTTTCTGCACGGTGTCCACCCAGAGCGTTACCTCCAGGCCCTTGCGGCGCTCGGCCAGCTCCAGATACTGCTTTGCCTTTTTGCTCTCCCGCTCCAGCGGGCCCACGCGCTCCTCCAGCTCGCCCAGGATATCCCGCAGGCGCACCAGATTTTCCTCGGCGGAGGCCAGGCGGCGCTCGGCCTCATTTTTGCGGTAGCGGTATTTGGCGATGCCGGACGCTTCCTCAAAAATTTCCCGGCGCTCGTTTGATTTTGCGCCCACGATCTCCGCGATGCGGCCCTGGCCGATAACGGAATAGCCGTCGCGGCCCAGGCCCGTGTCCAGGAACAGCTCATAGATGTCCTTGAGGCGCACATTCTGCCCGTTTACGGAATATTCGCTGTCGCCGGAGCGGTAATACTTGCGGCCGATCGTCACCTCGTCGTTGTCCACGTCGATGCGCCTGTCGGTGTTGTCCACCACAAGGCTGACGCTGGCAAAGCCCATGGCACCGCGCTGCTGCGTGCCGCCGAAAATGACGTTCTCCATCTTGCCGCCGCCGCGCAGCTGCTTGGCGCTTGTCTCGCCCAGCACCCAGCGGATGGCGTCGGATATATTGCTTTTTCCGCTGCCGTTGGGGCCCACCACAGCGGTGATGCCTTTGCCGACGGTAATGCGCGTGCGGTCTGGAAAGGATTTAAAGCCCTGTATTTCAAGCGCCTTCAAAAACATGGAAAAACTCCTTACTTACGAGTATAGGGACATTTTGCCCGGCGCGGCAGGCCCCGCGTCAATACCCCATCAGGGCCAGGGCTTCCTTCGCCGCCTGCTGCTCGGCCAGCTTTTTGCTGTGCCCCTCGCCCTTGCCGATGCAGTTGGAATTGAGGTGCACCTCCACCACGAAATGCTTGTTGTGGTCCGGGCCGGATTCGTCGGTCACCACATAGCGCAGGCGCTCCTCCGGGTTCTGCTGCACGATCTCCTGCAGCTTTGTCTTGTAATCCTCTTCGGCGGCGGCGTCCGTGAGCGCGCCGGTGACAAACGGCAGGATGAACGCCCGCGCCGTTTCCATGCCGCCGTCCAGGTACAGCGCCGCGATGACCGCCTCGAACGCGTCGGACAAAATGCTCGGGCGGCAGCGTCCGCCGCCGCGCTCCTCGCCCCTGCCCAAACGCAGATAATCGCCCAGGGATATCTGCTTTGCAAATTCAAACAGCGCCGCCTCGCACACAAGGCTGGCGCGCATGCGCGTCAGTTCGCCCTCGGGCATGTTCTTGTGCGTGAACAGGTATTCGGCCACCACGATGGACAACACCGAGTCGCCCAGAAATTCCAGCCGTTCATTGTGGCGCACACCGTGCTTCGCCTCGTTGGCGTAGGAGGTATGCGTCAGCGCCGTCACCAGCAGCGCCGGGTTCTTAAAATGATGATGAAGAGCCTCTTCCAGCTCGTGTGTCTCGCGCATCGTTCCAGATCCTTCCTTTGTTGCGGATGGCGGCCGTCCCGCCGGGGCTGTTTTGCGAAAGCGCGCCGCGCGCGCCTTTCCGGCGGCCGTTACGCCCCGGCTTCCTCTGTCTGGGCCACGGCGGCCAGCTTTTCGCGCATGCTCTCCACCGCGCCGCTTTCCACGCACAGCTTTGCCTGCCGGACGGCGTTTTTGAACGCCTTTGCATTGGACGAGCCGTGGGCCTTGATGACGGGCTTCGTCACGCCCATCATCAGCGCGCCGCCGTGTTCGTCGGCGTCCAGCTTTTTCTTAAAATCCTTCATGCCGCCCTTTACCATCAGATAAGCCAGCTTGCTTTTCAGGTCCGCCATGAACACGTTTTTGATCTCGCCCACCAGCATCTTGGCCACGCCCTCGGTGAGCTTCAAAATCACATTGCCCGTAAAGCCGTCGCACACAACAACGTCCACATTGCCCTGGGGCACGTCCTTGGGCTCAACATTGCCGGCAAAACGGATGTTTTTATTATACTTCAAAAGCCGGTGCGCCTCAACATAGGCCGGGGTGCCCTTTGTCTCCTCCGCACCGTTGTTCACAAGGCCCACGCTGGGGTTTGCGCGGCCCATCACTTTCTCCATGTACACGCTGCCCATCGTGGCAAAGGCGCTGAGCATCTCGGGCCGGCATTCCACATTTGCGCCGGAGTCCAGCAGCAGATAGGGCTGCTTCGCGCCCGGAATGACGGTGCCGATGGCCGGGCGCTTCACGCCCCTGAGCCGCTTGACGATGAGCGTTGCTCCCGCCAGCAGCGCGCCCGTGGAGCCTGCCGAAACGAAGGCGTCGCCCTCGCCGGCGGCCAGCATGCGCAGGCCCACCACCATGGACGAATCCTTTTTGCCGCGGATGGCCGCCGTAGGCTCGTCGCACATCTCAATGGTCTCGGAGGCGTCGGCCACGGTAATGCCCGCCATATCGATGCCGTTCTCCCGCGCGCAGGCCTCGATGTCCCGCCTGCGCCCCACGGCCGTGATCTGCACGCCGTATTCCCGCACGGCCGCGGCCGCGCCCAGCAGAATTTCCTTTGGGGCGTTGTCGCCGCCCATCGCGTCGATGATGATGTTCATAACGTTCCCTCCCGATTGACTCTCATGATTTTTTGCGCTCTGCTCAATAATCAAAGTATAAGGGAGCGCGTATTGGTGCGAAAGCAACCGCTTTGTTTTGCGCTCAGCCCAGATACCGCTCCATGGCGGCCACGGCCCGCTGCGCGACGGCAAGATACCGCTGGCGTTTGTCACGGATGCGCGTTTCAGGCGCGGGCAGAAGGCCCATGTTCGCGCCCATAGGCTGAAAATCCTTCGTGGGCGTTGTGATATAACGCAGCAGCGCGCCGCACATCGTGTCCGCCGGCGGCGGCGTGAACGCGCGGCCGGACAGCCGCGCTTCCATGCTTCGGGCCGCAAGCAGGCCGCAGGCCGCGCTTTCCATATAGCCCTCAAAGCCCGTGATCTGCCCGGCAAAAAACACGTTGGGGCACGCCTTCAGCGAAAGATCGGTTCCCAGCAGCGCCGGGCTGTTTAAAAACGTGTTGCGGTGCATCACGCCGTAGCGCACGAACTCGGCGTGCTCCAGCCCGGGGATCATGCGGAACACACGCTGCTGTTCGCCGAATTTGAGGTTTGTCTGGAAACCCACCAGATTGTACATACTGCAGGCCGCGTCCTCGGCCCGAAGCTGCACGTTCGCCCAGGGGCGGCGGCCCGTTTTGGGGTCCGTCAGGCCCACGGGGCGCAGCGGGCCGTAGCGCATGGTGTCGGCGCCGCGCTTTGCCATCACCTCGATGGGCATGCAGCCCTCGTACACGGAAGGCTCGCCGTCAAAATCGTGCAGGGGCGCGCGTTCCGCTCCCGCCAGCGCGGCATGGAAGGCCTCGTAGCCCGCTTTGTCGAACGGGCAGTTGAGGTAATCCGCCGTGCCTCGCCCGTAGCGCGACGCCGCGAACACCCTGTCCCGGTCGATGCTGTCCGCCGTGACGATGGGCGCGGCGGCGTCGTAAAACGAGAGCGCGCCCCGCCCCGTCAGGCGGGCGATGTCCTGCGCCAGCGCGCCCTCGGTGAGCGGCCCGGTGGCCGTCAGCACCAGCGTGTCCGGCTCGGCTTCGCCCACGGCCTGCGCCTCGCCCGTGCGCAGCGTGATATTGGGGTTTCCCTTCACAAGCGCCGTCACGCCGGCGGCAAAGGCCTCGCGGTCCACAGCCAGCGCGCCGCCCGCCGCCACGCGGCAGCCCTCGGCCACGGGCAGCAGTGCGCTGCCCAGCAGTTTCATTTCCGCCTTCAGCAGGCCGGAGGCGGAATCCAGCCGGTCGGCCTTGAGGGAATTGGAGCACACAAGCTCCGCGAAATCCGCGTTTTTATGCGCGGGGGAAAATTTATGCGGCTTTTGCTCCCACAGTTCCACGGCGTAGCCGCGGCCCGCGAGATACAACGCGGCCTCGCATCCCGCGAGGCCCGCGCCCAGGACCCGGATGTGCATGCTCTTACTCCTTTTTTTCGGCACCCAGCGCGCGGGAGTAACCGCAGCCCTCTTTTTCGCACAGCAGGATACCGTTCTTTCCGCCCTTTTTGAACAGGGTGGAACCGCACTCCGGGCATTTTTCGGTGGTGGGCTCGTTCCATGTCATAAAGTCGCAGGTGGGGTTTTTCTCGCAGCCGTAGTACACACGGCCCTTTTTGGAATGGCGCACCAGCATGCGGCTGCCGCACTTGGGGCACAGGCCGCCGGTGTCCTTCACAAGGCGCTTGGTGTTTTTGCATTCGGGGAAGCCCGGGCAGGCCAGGAATTTGCCGTAGCGTCCGCTTTTGATGACCATTTTCCGGCCGCACAGCTCACAGACCTCGTCTGTCTCCTCATCGGGCACCTTGATCCTTTTGCCCTCCATCTTTACTTCGGCTTCCTTGAGCGTTTTGTCGAAATCGGTGTAAAAATCGTCGATGACCTCGTGCCAGTCCGTCTTGCCGTTTTCAATGGTGTCCAGCTCCTCCTCCATATGGGCGGAGAACTTCACGTCCACGATGTTGGGGAACTGCTCCAGCATCAGCTCGTTGATCACGCGGCCCAGCGTGGTGGGCGCCAGCTTTTTCTGGTCCCGCTCCACATAATCGCGGTCGATGATGGTGGTGATGATGGGCGCATAGGTGGACGGACGGCCGATGCCGTTTTCCTCCAGCGCCTTGATGAGCGTCGCCTCGGTGTAGCGCGCGGGCGGCTGGGTGAACTTCTGCTCGGGCTTCAGCTCCCGCAGCTTCAGCACCATGCCCTCCTCCAGCGGCGGCAGCGCGGTCTCTTTCTTCTCTTTCTCGTCGGTGGCTTCCTCGTACAGCGTGGTAAAGCCGTCGAACGTCACCACATAGCCGCTGGCACGGAACAGGTAGCCCGCCGCGGTGATGTCGGCAGAGACGGTGTCCTGCTGGCAGTCGCTCATCTGGCTTGCGATAAAGCGGCTCCAGATCAGGCGGTAGAGCTTAGCCGGGTCGCCCGAAACGCTCTTTTCCACCTCGGCGGGCGTCAGAGCGGGGTTTGTGGGCCGCACCGCCTCGTGGGCGTCCTGCGCGGCCGTGGCGCTTTTGCTTTTGTAGGTGCGCTTCTGGGGACACACATATTCCGGGCCGTAGGTCTCGGTGATGAACTCCTTGGCCGCGGCCTGCGCCTCGTCCGCAATGCGCAGGCTGTCGGTACGCATGTAGGTGATCAGGCCCATGGTGCCCTGCCCCGCAATGTCCACGCCCTCGTACAGCGTCTGGGCCGCGCGCATGGTGCGCGTTGCCGTAAAGCCCAGCCGGCGGCTGGCCTCCTGCTGCATGGTGGAGGTGATGAACGGGGGCGCGGGCACCTTTTTCCGCTTGCCCTTGCTGATGGAGGCCACGGTATAAGCCGCGCCGTCCAGGGCCTTGACGATCTCGGCGCTCTGCCCGGCGCTCGTCACGGCCAGCTTCCGGCCGCCCGCCAGCGCCGTGAGGCGCGCGGTGAATTTTTTTGTGGAGGACGGGGGGCTGAGCAGCGCGTCGATGTTCCAGTATTCCTCGGGCTTGAACGCCTCGATCTCCTTTTCCCTGTCCACGATCAGGCGCACGGCCACGCTCTGCACACGCCCCGCGGAAAGCCCCCGGCGCACCTTTTTCCACAAAAAGGGCGAGAGCTTGTAGCCCACCAGGCGGTCCAGCACACGGCGGGCCTGCTGGGCGTTGAACAGGTCCATATCAATGGCGCGCGGCGCGGCCATGCCCTGCGTCACGCCCTTTTTGGTGATCTCGCCGAAGGTGACGCGGTTTTCCGCCGCAGTGTCCAAGCCCAGCAGATTGGCCAGATGCCAGCTGATGGCCTCGCCCTCACGGTCCGGGTCGGTGGCGAGGAACACTTCGTCGCTCTCCTTGGCCAGGCTCTTAAGCTCCTTGATGATTTTTTCCTTGCCCTTGATGTTGATATACTGGGGAGCGTAGCCGTGCTCGACGTCAATGCCAAGCTGGCTCTGGGGCAGGTCGCGGATGTGGCCCATGGAGGCCGTCACCTCATATCCGCCGCCCAGGTACTTGCGGATGGTCTTGGCTTTCGCCGGGGATTCTACGATCACGAGTTTTGACATTGTGTTACCGTCCTTTTCCGGGATTTGGCCGAGTCCGGCAGACAGCCGGGGCAGCTTCCGCCGCGGGAGCAGCCGTCCTGCGGACATGCTTTTGGGCGCCGCCGGGGCGCTCCGAATACGGCCGGGCGCCCTCCGGCGCCCCTTGCGGGCCTCCCTCGCGCGGCCCGCGGCTCTTTCTATTATGCGATAATAAGAGAAAAAAAACAATCCAAATCTATGCGGCCTCCCCGAGGGGCATGCCCTTCAAACAGCACAGGGCCGTCATTTTCTATTTCAGCTGGAACTGCCGGCCCGCAAGCTGCCGGGAAAAGCCCGCAAGCTCCAGCTCCGTCAAAGCCGCCATCGCCTTGGGCGGCGGCAGGCCCGTCTTTGCGCACAGCGCGTCCAGCGGCAGCGGCGCCGCGGCGCTCAGCGCGTCCCGCATCCTCTGTGCGTCCAGGCTCAGCGGCGCGCCGTCCGGCTTTGCTTTTTCCGGCTGCTCCGGCTGGGCCAGACCATACCACAAAAGGATATCCGCGCCCGATACAGCGGGCACCGCGCCCTCGCGCAGAAGCTGGTTCGTGCCCTCGCACAGCGGCGAAAAAATGCTGCCCGGCACGCTGAAAACGTCCCTCCCGGCGGCCAGCGCCGCGGCCACGGTGTTCATGGTGCCCGAACGGCGGCGCGCTTCGGCCACGCACAGCCCGCGGGACAGCCCCGCAATGAGCCGGTTGCGCTGCAGAAAATAACCGCGCTGCGGCGGGGTGCCCGGCGGATATTCGCTGAGCACCAGGCCCTGCCGCTCGATGACGCCCTTAAGCGTGCGGTTGGCGGCGGGGTAGCACTGATCGTGCCCGAAGGCGATGCACGCCACCGTGGGCGCGCCCGCCTGGACGGCCGCCTTATGGCTCTCGCTGTCAAGCCCTGTGGCAAGGCCGGAGACAAGCGCTACGCCCGCCCGGGCCAATTCGCCCGCGATGGACGCCGTCGCCTCCACACCGTAGGCGGAGGGGCGCCGCGTTCCCACAATGGCGAATGTAAAGCAGCGGTTGGGGATGCCCGCGTCGCCCCGGTAATACAGCACGGGCGGCGGTGCAGACACTGCGCGCAGCAGATTCGGATAATCTTCGTCGGCCCACGTCAGTACGTTCACGCCATGCCGGGCGCAGTCGTCCAGACGGGCGGTATAATCCTCCGGCCGCGCGGCCCGCAGCGCGGCCAGCTGCGCCGGCGTGAAAACCATGGAGAGGTCTTCCTTCCAGCACGCCTGTGCCAGCGCACGCGCGTCCGGAAACATGCTCAGCGCCATGCCGCTGTTCGGCGCGCCGGGGCCAAGCGCCGCGGCCATCCAAAGCCACGCAGTCTTTTCCTCCAGCACCTGTGCGCGTGCACCGCCCATCGCTACACCTCCCTGAAATGCCACAGCAGCACGCCACCCGCGACGGCGGCGTTCAGCGATTCCACGCCCGCCGCCATGGGGATGCGCACGGCTTTGTCGGCCGCGGCTACGGTCCCGGGCAGAAGACCGTTGCCTTCGTTGCCGATGAGAAGCGCCGCCCCGGGCAGGCGCTGCGTGTCCACGCGCTCCAGCGGGACGGAATTCTGCAGGGCCGCCGCAAAGCTTGGGATACCGCACGCTTTGAACGCGGCCAGCGCCTGTCCGGTTTCATCTGCAAAAATGATGTCTACCTTGGCCAGCGTGCCCATGGAGGCCCGCGCCGCCTTGGGGGAGAATGGGTCGGCGCAATTGCCGCACAGCACCGCGCCCGCGAAGCCGAACGCCGCCGCGCTGCGCAGCAGCGCCCCCACATTGGCGGGGTCCTGTATGTGCTCCAGGCACACATAGCGCCCGCCGCCGCGCACCGCCTCCAGCGTTTTTGTCCGGCGGGGAAACACACAGAACAGCCCCTGCGGGGCCTTTGTGTCCGAGAGCTTTGCCGCCACGGCGTCGCTCACCAGAAAATGCCTGCCGCCCAGGGCGGCAAGCTCCGGGTGCGCATCCAGCAGCTTTTGGGTGCAGTAGACCTCCTCCGGCGGCAGACGCTGGGCAAGGTCCGTGCACAGGCGCAGCCCCTCGGCAAGAAAGCGCCCCTCGGCCGCGCGCCGCGCGCCGCTGTCCCGCAGCTTGCAGGCGCGCTTCACTCGCTCGTTGTCGCGGCTGGCGATCACTTCCGTCATGGCGCACACCCTCCTTTTTAATATCCCCGCCTCAGGCGTGCTGACGTAAGAAAACACGCCTGAGGCGGACCGTTTTGGGGCCTGCAAAGCGTTTTTTCACACAGGCCAAAATACAAAGCGACGCCCGTGCACGTTGTGCCCGGGCGTATCGCTGTGCTTATTTCGCGGCGTTCTTCGCGGTCTCGACAAGGGCGGAGAAGCTCTTCGGATCATGGATGGCCATTTCGGAGAGCATTTTGCGGTTCAGCTCAATGCCGCTCTTCTTCAGGCCGTTCATGAAGGTGGAATAGTTGACGCCCTCGGCGCGGCAGGCCGCGTTGATGCGGGTGATCCACAGGCTGCGGAAATCGCGCTTTTTCTGTTTGCGGCCCACAAAAGCATAGTTGCCGCTCTTCATGACCTGCTCTTTGGCCATTTTAAAATGCTTGGATTTGCTGCCCCAGTATCCCTTCGCCAGCTTCAGGGTCTTTTTTCTTCTTTTGCGCGTCATCATAGCGCCTTTGATACGTGCCATATTTCACAATCTCCTTTAAATGTAAGCTGTTTGATAATCGGTTGCCAAGCCCCTGACAGCTTAGGCGTACGGCAGCATGCGTTTGATTACGGCCGTATTCGTCTTGTCGGCATAGGAAGCCTTGCGGTAGGCGCGTTTCAGCTTGCGGGTCTTGCCATGGCCGTTCAGCAAATGGCTGCGGAACGCATGGCCGCGCTTCACCTTGCCGTTTTTCGTCAGCTTAAAGCGTTTTTTCGCACCGGAATGTGTTTTGATCTTGGGCATTTTATAGTTCCTCCTTAATTTTGCTTCGCGGGAGCGGGGGCAAGGAACATCTGCATGCTCCGGCCCTCCAGTTTGGGCTGCTTTTCCACAACGGCTTCCGGCAGGGCTGCGGCGAACTTCTTCTGAACCTCAAGGCCCAGGTCCGTATGCGCCATCTCACGGCCGCGGAAACGAATGGACACCTTCACCTTATCGCCCTTGGACAAAAACTTCTTCGCCTGGCCGACCTTGGTGTTGAAGTCGTTCGTGTCGATGTTGAGGGAAAGGCGGATCTCCTTGATGTCGACGATCTTCTGGTTTTTCTTCGCTTCCTTGTCGCGTTTCTGCATCTCGAAGCGGTACTTCCCGTAATCCAGGAATTTGCACACGGGCGGCTGCGCCTGCGGTGCGATCTTCACGAGGTCCAGATTTTTTTCTTCCGCTTTTGCAAGCGCGTCGCGCGTGGACATGATGCCGAGCTGGCTGCCGTCCGCGTCGATGACACGCACCTCTCTGTCGCGAATGCCTTCATTGATTTCCATTTCTTTTTTGCCGCTAATCGTAAAGCACCTCCAAATGTTTCGGTTGCGGCGGGGGCTGCCCGCCTGTGAAAAAAAGTACGGCTTACGTGGAAGTAAGCCGCACTGCACAAACAAACTCGCGCGCCCAGCGGCGCGTTCCTTCGTATGGACCCGGCGCCCTTTGGCGCGCAAGGTGAGCGCGGCGTCCGCCACAGCTACTTTATTTACCTGTATAGTATAACGCCCCGCTGCGCACAAGTCAAGGGGCAAATTTGCTTTTCCGCCGATTCTCTGCGGCGGGCGCATACGCCGCAGAGCCGCCGTGCCGGGGCATCCCGGCACGGCGGCTCTGCGCGCGTGCGGCACGCGCTTACTTTTTGATCTTGTTCAGCATCTCGTTGAGCGTGATGAGCATGCGCTTGCCCTGCTCGGGGTCCGCGCCGGCCTTGCCGCCGATGCCCATGCTGCTGGCCATGCCTGCCATACCCTCCAGGGTCATGTCCTTCACCATGCCCAGCATGCTTTTTTTCAGCTTCATCTTTACCGTGGCCTGCATGAACTGCATCAGCACATTGCCGGCCTCTTCGTTCTTCATGATGTCGCCGATCTTATCCTTGACGGAGAAGTACCCCTCGCGCACCACAATGGTGTCCACGTCCTTGTAATCGTCCACATTGAACCAGTTGGCCGCGCCCGCGTCGTCGCCTGTATCGTCCGGGTCAACATAAATATACGCCTGGTTCGGCTCGGCCACCTTTTCAATGGACATCGCGTCGGCGCACGCGCCCGCCCTGGCGCTGATCTGCGTAAAGCCGTCGCTCATGGGCACATGCTCGAACACGAACACCTTGCTGCCCTCCTGCTCGGCAAACAGCCTGCCGTCCACATACAGTGCGACCTTGGGTAGGTTGGAATACACCTTCACCGTGGTTTCTTCGCCGGTGCGCTGGGCATAGCGGCGGCTGCACAGGTGTACAAATTCTTCGTCGCTCCAGTATGCCTTGTACAGGTAAAAAGCGTCCTTGCGAATTTTGCGGTCCAGCGTCATCAGGCCCTTGTTGTTGCGGCCCTTTACGCCGCCCTCGTCGCGGGCGTCACAGCCAAAGTCAAACATGTTCCACACATGCGTGGCCCACAGCCAGGGGCGCTCGTCGATGACCTTCGCCAGATGCTCGTGGTACACCGCCTGGTATTCCTCGGTGTAGTCCTTGCACTTGGGCGTGTCGCTGTGGTAGCTGACAATGCCCTCCGCGCCGTACTCGGAGATGCCCAGCGGGCGGTCCGGATGCAGCGCGTGGAATTTATCCAGCCATTGCTCGTTGTTTTCCAGCTCGCCGCCGTACCAGCCGAAATAATGGTTATAGCTGAGCACGTCGGTGATATGGTGCATATCGTTCTCCATCGGCACCATGGAAACGTGGGCGATGGTGGTCATGCGGGTCTTGTCCATCTCGTGCGCCAGGGCATTCAGGTCCCGCAGGTTGTCCAGCAGGCCCGGGCGCTCGCCGCCGATGGTGATCTCGTTGGAAATGCCCCAGAAGCAGATGGAGGGATGATTGTAGTTCTGCACGATCAGTTCCTTCATCTGGCTGCGGCAGTTCTCGTGCGCGCCGGGGGCGGGGTTCATCACAGAGATGAACGGGATCTCGGCCCACACCACAAGGCCCGCGCGGTCGCACGCGTCATAGAAATACGGGCTGTGCTGGTAATGCGCAAGGCGCACGGTGTTCGCGCCCACCTCGCGGATAAAGGCCACGTCCTCCTCGTGCTGCTCTTTCGTCAGCGCGTTGCCCTGGCCCAGACGGTCCTGATGGCGGGACACGCCGCGCAGCGGCGTGAGCACGCCGTTGAGGAAAAAGCCCTTCTGCGGGTCCACCGTATAGGTGCGCACGCCCAGGTTGGCGGACACATTGTCGATGGTCTCGTTGTGAACGGTGAGCAATGCCTCCACGGCGTACAGGTACGGGTCCTTCACGCCCTGCCACAGGTGGGCGTTTTCAATGCGCACCTCCGCGTGCACCCGTTCCGCAGCCGGACGCACGGCGCCGGCCACGATGACGCCCGCGGCGTCGCGGACGATGAACTCAACGCTCTGGCCCTCGACGGGGTTTGTGATGAACGCGTCCAGAGAGACAACGGCCGCGCCGTCCTCCACCGCAGCGGACACGTCAAAGCCCTTTCCGCCGCAATAGTCAAGGTCAAAGCGGGAGTCCTCCACGGTGATGAGGTTCACGCCGCGGTACAGGCCGCCGTAAAACGTGAAGTCCGCCGTCTGGGGATACACGTCGTCGCGCTGGGTGTTGTCCACCCAGATGGCCAGCAGGTTCTCGCCGTCGTGCAGCGCGTCCGTCACATTGGCGCGGAACAGCGAATAGCCGCCCTTATGGCTGGCCTTCTCCACACCGTTGACGATGATCTTGCCCACGCTGGAAGCCGCCTCGACTTCCACATACACGTTTTTGCCCGCCGGCTTCTCAATGGTCTTGAGATAGCAGCATGGGCCGCGCCAGTAGTCGCTGCCGCCGTCCTGGCCGTCCAATGCGTTCCAGCAGTGGGGCAGGTCCACGCGGGCAGCGCCGGCGGGAATGGCTGCCGGGGCCGTTTCGCAGCCTTTGACAAAGGCCCAACCCTCGTTGATGGGTAGGATGTGTTTCATATGTTTTCCCTCTCTTTTCTGATGATATATATGTGTCCCGGAAAAACCGGGCGGAAAGCTGTATCGTATGCGGCGCGGGCCGTGCGCCCGGCCGGGGCCGCTACGGCTCCTGTGCCGCTTCGCCGCGCCGTTCGCGCAGCACGGCGGCGTTTTCCTCCACGCGCTTTTTGGTGAGCGGATAGGCCAGCAGCAGCACAAGGAACACGCCGAGATAGCTCAGGCCGGGCACCAGCGTGGAAATGGTGTAAATGCCCTCGCGTACAGGCTGCGTCTGCACCACATGGCCCGTGCTGCTCACATAGCCGATGGCCGCCAGTGCAAAGCCGACCACGCCGCCCGCCAGCGCCTGGCCCAGCTTGCGCGCAAACGAGTAGACGGCGTACACGGTGCCGTCGTCGCGGCTGCCGGTGCGTACCTCCTGATAATCGATAACGTCGATGATGAACGCCCAGATGACCATATTGAAAAAGCCCACGCCCACGCTGCCCACCAGCATCAGGCCGATATAGGCCCACACCGAGCGCAGACGCAGCGCCCACATCAGCAGGTACGCCGCGGCGGCAACGCCCACGCCCACACAGCCGGCCTCTTTTTTGCCGAACCTTTTGGACAGCTTTGCCGCAAAGGGCGCCAGCGCCAGCATGGGCAGCACGCCCGCGAACCCTACAAGCGAGAGCATGTCCGCACTGTTGAAATAATCTTTGAACAGGTACATGTTCATGCCCTGGCCCAGCAGGCTTGCCAGAAGCAGCAGCAGCGCGGCGCCGATGACGGCTGTGAGGGCGCGGTTGCCCGCCAGCGCCTTTGCCAGCGAGGCAAAGCTCTGCCGTTTGGCCTCCCTGGGCGGCGCCGCCTGCACACGCTCACGGCACAGCGCATAGCAAAGCAGATAGCAGGCCACGGCGCACACGCCGTAGACAACGGCGATCACCGTGAAGCGCTCCGGGATAACGGTCTGCGTGCCGTCCGCCGCGGTGCGGAACAAAAACAACGGCGTCGCCGCGGCGATGATCAGGTTCGCCAGCATGGCGCCCACGCTGCGGAACGTGGAAAGCGACGCGCGCTCGCCTGCGTCGGCGCTGAGCACCGACGCCATGGAACCGTATGGAATATTGATGGCGGTATAACAGATACTGCCCCAGAAAATATAGGTGGCGAACATGTAAGCCACCTTGCCCGCATAGGGCCAGCTGCGTGCAAAATAAAGGTACATCAGCACGCTGGCCAGCGCCACGGGCACGCACACGCGCAGGATCCACGGCCGGAACCGGCCGCCGCGGGACGGCGGAAGCGTATCCACCAGACGGCCCATGCCCACGTCCGTGAACGCGTCCACGCAGCGCGCCACCACGAACAGCACGCCCACCAGCCCTGCGCTGACGCCCAGCACATCCGTATAAAACAGTGTCAGATAGCTGCCCGCGAAAATAAATGTGAAGTCGTTGCCGAAATCCCCGAACAGATATCCCAATTTATCGCGGAACCCGAACGGGCGCTCATTTTGAGGCTGCAATGCCATATGCAAACTACTCCTTTATCAAGATAACATATACCAAGGATGCCCCGTTAGGAAGATTTTATTGACATTTGTACAATTTTTGGGTAACATTCAAATATCATAAAAATTTTACAGGAGCTTTATCATTCATGGCAGACGTTCCCTTTGCGTTCATCCGCGATATGATGGCCGCCGCGCTGGGCGTGGAGGCGCATCTGCTGCGCCCGCCCTACAAGGACGCGCAGGAGTTCGACTACCGGCTGTCCCGCATTCTGCGCGCGGATTTTGATTACAAGGACATTTTCAGCGCAAGCGCCATGCACGGGCTGGAGGAAGGCACCGTGTACTATGTGCACAATACGCTGGAGCTGAACTATGTTTTCATGCCTGTGCCCGGCCCAAAGCCGCGCAGCGTGCTGCTGTTCGGCCCTTTTCTGTATGAGGCGGCGTCCGGCCCGTTCTTTGAGCGTGTGCTGGCGCAGAACCGCATCGGCAAGGGCGACGCCGCCGCGCTGCGCACATTTTACGGCACCGTACCCGAGGTGGCCGAGCCCACGATGGCTGCGGCGGCACACGCCGTGGCATGCCAGCTGTACGGCGCGCACGACCCCGCCCGCGTAGTGCACCGCACGCTGGCTTCCACCGTGACGGGCCGGGCGCAGCCGGACGAGGCGTTCCAGTTTTCCATGGAGCTTCTGGAGCGGCGCTACCGCGATGAAAACGCGCTGCTGGCCGCCGTGTCCCGCGGCGATTACGACGCGGCCGTGCGCCATCTGGGGCGGTTCTCCATCAAAAATTTCACGCCCCGCACCGGCGAGCTGCTGCGGGACGTCAAAAACATGCTCATCGTCGTCAACACGCTGCTGCGCAAGGCCGCGGAAAGCGGCGGCGTACATCCGGTGTATATCGACCAGCTCTCCGGCGCGCTGGCGGTGAAGATCGAACGCGTGGCCGACACCGTGGAAGCGAACCGTCTGGGCCTGGAGATGCTGCGCCGCTACTGCCGCCTGGTGCGCAACGACGCGCACAGCGGCTGCTCCCAGGCCGTGCAGAAAACGCTCAGCTACATCAGCCTGCACCTTTCCGGCGAGCTTTCGCTGCGCTCCATTGC
This sequence comes from Ruthenibacterium lactatiformans, assembly GCF_000949455.1. Taxonomy (GTDB): domain Bacteria; phylum Bacillota; class Clostridia; order Oscillospirales; family Ruminococcaceae; genus Ruthenibacterium; species Ruthenibacterium lactatiformans. Next base: position 98,600 of record NZ_JXXK01000012.1, read on the forward strand.
GGCGGCGCTGGGCTTCAACGCCACATATCTCTCCGCTCAGTTCAGCCGGGAGCGCGGTGAAACGCTGACAGCCTATATCCATACGCTGCGCCTGCAGACGGCCCGCCGTCTGCTGGACGAAACCGACCTGCCCGTGGCCGAGGTGGCCGCACGGGTAGGCATGGTGGACGTGGCGTACTTTTCACGGCTGTTCAAAAAGAAATACGGCCTTTCGCCGCTGCGCTACCGCGCGCGCCCCGCAGAAGGGTAGAAGGCAGCAACATGCATTTTTCATTTCCCGGCGCTGCTGAAGGTGGGCATGCGCATCTTCAAAACACTGGGCGCCGTGCTGCTGGTCTGTGCGGCATACGGGCTGCTGGGCGGGCGTAACCCCTGCTTCGCCTGCATCGGCGCGGTGTTCGGCATGGGCAGCTTCTGGCGCGAGGGCGTGCGCCACGGCGGCAATCGCTTTCTGGGCACGCTGCTGGGCGGGCTGGTGGTGATCCCGTTTTACTGTCTGTACACAAACCGCCCCTTCGGCCTGCCGGGGCACCTTTACCTGGTCCTGGGCCTCTTCTGCGTCATTTACATCAATCTCCTGTTCGGCGCGCACAGTGCCATCCAGCCCGCCGCCGTGGTGTACTTTGTGGTGATGTTCACCGTCACAAAGGACAGATACGTCTCCTATACCATCGCGCGCATCCTTGGTACCGGCGTCGGGGTGTTGGCCGGCCTGGCCATCAACCGTCTGTTCCCCGCCCCCCGCGACGCCCGGGACACGGGGGATGCAGAGGCCATGCGGGAGGATGCGTCCTCCCATGCCCGGCGCGCTAAAAAAACGCACCCGGCGCGCCGGCACTGGGGCGGCTTTTCCGGAAAAGGGCGCGCAAGTTATTGACATATGCCATTTATAATGTTATACTGGCCGCAGAACCAAACAAAGGAGGCTTTGCCATGCCGCGTCCTGTAAAGCGCCGGCGCGTCTGCGAGCCGCCGCGCAACGCCCGCTTTGGCCCGCTGGACGGCGCGCCTGCCGAAAGCGTCGTCCTGGCAGTAGATGAATACGAGACCATCCGCCTGATCGACCTTTTGGGCCTGACGCAGGAGGAATGCGCCGGGCAGATGGGTGTGGCGCGAACCACAGTGCAGGCCCTGTACGAGGCCGCGCGCGCCAAGCTGGCGGACATGCTGGTGAACGGGCGGCTGCTGCATGTGAAGGGCGGCCCCTATGAGCTGTGCCCCCGGGCGGGCGGCTGCCGCGGCAAGCGGTGCGCACAGAGCGCGGGCGGCTCGGCCTTCTGCGCACGGTATCAAACCATATCGGAGGATGCAAATATGAAGATCGCTGTCACCTATGAAAACGGGCTGGTATTCCAGCATTTCGGCCACACGCAGCAATTCAAGCTGTACACGGTGGAGAACGGCAAGATCACTTCCAGCGAGGTCATGGACACAAACGGCAGCGGCCACGGGGCGCTGGCGGTGTTTCTCAAAACGCACGGCGTGGACACGCTGATCTGCGGCGGCATCGGCGGCGGTGCGCGCACAGCGCTGGCCGAGGCGGGCATTGCGCTGTACCCCGGCGCGCGCGGCGCGGCGGACGCACAGGCCGAAGCGCTGCTGGCCGGCACGCTGGCCTATGACCCGGACACCACCTGCGCCCACCACGAGCACCACGGCGAGGGCCACGAGGGCTGCCACGGCCACCACGGCGAGGGCCACACCTGCGGCGGGCACTGCGGACACTGACCTCCTTTCGGCAAACAAACGCCGCTTTCCCAAAACACGTTGGGAAAGCGGCGTTTTTGTTTTTATGCCGATGTCAGGGAAACGCGTCAGGCTCTTGCGCGGCCATGAGCGGCTCCTGCGCACAGAAGCCGCATTCTTTTCCGTGCGCGTTGAGCACCCCGATCGCCTGCAAATAGGAATATATGACGGTGGAACCCACGAACTTCATCCCCCGCTTTTTCAGGTCCGCCGCGATCCGGTCAGACAAAGGCGAGGACGTGCGCACGTCGTAGCGTTCCACGATCGTCTTTCCTGCTGTAAACCCCCAGATATATGCGTCAAAGCTGCCGTATTCCTGCTGAATTTTCAGAAACACACGGCTGTTTCCGATGCTGGCCCGTATTTTCAGCCTGTTGCGGACAATGCCGGGGTCGGCCAGCAGCCGGGCGAGCTCTCCGTCTTCGTATCGGCTGATTTTCTCCGCGTCGAAGCCGTCGAAGGCGCGCCGGAAGCCCTCCCGCTTATTCAGGATGCACTCCCAGGAAAGCCCCGCCTGAAACCATTCCAAAAACAGCATTTCAAACAGCACTTCATCCTTGTGCTGGGGCACGCCCCACTCCGTATCATGATACCGGATGTACGCCGGGTTTTTCAGATTGACCCATTTGCAGCGGTTGGCTGCGCCTTTGTTTCCCATCACGACGTTCCTTTCTCTGCGACCCGCGCGCCCGACAGTCTCCGCTCACCTGCCGAAACGCTCCAGTTCCTCCTCCGGATAGGCAGCGGTCCAATGGTACGGCTGCAGTTCTCCCAACGGTACGAACCGCAGTGCGCCATCCGGTGTGGTAACGCCCACCTTTACTTCCGCACCCCAGTAGCGCAGACGTTCCTGGCACACGCCGCAGGGGGAAAGGACCTTGAACGGGCCGTGCTCGTCATCCCGCACCACACACAGGCAGTGTGTGGCTTTCACATTGTATTTGTGCGCCTCACACATGGCCCCTACCTCAATACACAGCAGCACGCTGGAGTTGGCGTTTTCCAGCGCCACGCTGGTAAAGCAGCGTCCATCCTCGGCGCGCAGCACGGCCGCGCCACCCCAACCCGTGGGATATCGTTCTTCAATCAGCGCAACAGCGCGCGCATACATATCGCGTTCGATCTCCTGCTCCGTCATGGGATCATCCCTCCTGTCTGTTGTTTCATGGTAGCACATCCCGCCGTTTTCCACAAGGCGGACAGCCTCCCCTGTTTCGCGCAAAAACGATGGACTGCGGCGCGGTTTCGTGCTATCATCACAGCAAAGGCATAGGAAAGGAGCCTGACCATGGAACAAAATGAAATTCTGGAAGAGACACGCCGCACCAATGAGCTGCTGCGCGGCCAGCTGCTTTGGATGCGCGCCGCCGCCGCGCTGCTGGCCGTGCTGCTGGCAGCCGTGGTGGTGTGCCTGGGCAATACGATGAACAGCATGGGCCGCATCTCCGCGGCGCTGGAAGGCGTGGATCTGGCCGCTGTGGCCGAGCAGGTCTCGAAGCTCGATATGGACGCCGTAAACCGCGCCATCAGCACACTGGACGGTAAGATCAGCCAGATGGACGTACAGGCGTTCAACGACGCCGTCGCCAAATTGAACGGCGCAGTGGATGCTCTGCAAAGCGCTTCGGACGCTGTAAAAAGCTGGGGCGAAGGCGTCTCCGGCGGCCTGGCGGGCCTGTTCGGCCAGTAGGTCTTCCGCCAAAACCAAAACAGGCGCGGCC
>NZ_JXXK01000013.1 GCF_000949455.1 Ruthenibacterium lactatiformans
CCATCTTCCCAGCCTGTACGCCACTAGAAATTTTCCGTCTAAAACGCGCGTGTTCTCTTGACATGCCCCGGCCCCTGCCTTACACTTTACAGTAGTAAAACGCGCGTGTGACCAGCGCGGAAAACAAGGGGGACATCACTACAATGCGTTATGCGATCGGCATTGATCTGGGCGGTACAAATATCGCCGCAGGCATCGTTACAGAGGACTATAAGCTGTTGGAAAAGGGCAGCGTTCCCACAAAGGCGCAGCGCCCGTGGCAGGAGGTCGCGGCCGATATGGCCCGCCTGGCGATGGAACTTGTGGAAAAGGCGGGCCTTTCCAGGGCCGACTGTGCGGGCATCGGCGTGGGCAGCCCGGGCATCTGCAACGGCGACACAGGCGAGGTCGTCTATTCCAACAACCTGTATTGGGACGACGTGCCCCTTTGCCCCACCCTGACGCGCCTGACGGGCCTGCCCTGCCGCCTGAGCAACGACGCCAACTGCGCTGCCCTGGGCGAGGTGGTCGCCGGCGCGGCCAAAGGCTGCAAAACAGCCGTACTGCTCACGCTGGGAACAGGCGTGGGCGGCGGCGTTGTCATCGACGGGAATATCTATGAGGGGCAGGCCAGCGCGGGCGCAGAGCTGGGCCACTGCACGCTCATCTCCGGGGGCGTGGAATGCACCTGTGGGCGCAGGGGCTGCATCGAAAGCTATGCCTCCGCCACGGCTCTCATCCGCCAGGCTTCAGAGGCTGCGGCCGCGCATCCTGAAAGCCTGCTGAACAAAGAACGCATCACCGCAAAATCCGTATATGACGCCATGCGCGCGGGCGACGATGCCGCAAAGGCCGTCGTGGCGCAGTACGAGGAATATCTCGGCGAGGCCATTGTGGACATGGTGAATATCTTTCGGCCTGAAATGCTGCTGCTGGGCGGCGGTATCTCCGGCGAAGGCAAAGCCCTGACGGACCCGATGAACGAATACGTGAAAGCCCATTGCTTCGGCGGTGACAAGAGCTTTGTCACACGTGTGGACACCGCCACGCTGGGCAACAAGGCGGGCATCATCGGCGCGGCTGCGCTGTGTCTTTCCGCCCCTGCCGCAATGCCGCTCAAGCTCGCGCCCGCGTTCAAGGACTACCTGTGGGGCGGCGAACGCCTGAAAAGCGAATACGGCAAGCATACCAGACTGTCGCCCCTGGCCGAAAGCTGGGAGCTGAGCTGCCACAAGGACGGCCCCAGCACCATTGTCAATGGGCCGGACGCCGGCCGGACGCTGGCGGAATATGCGGCCCGGCACCCCGCATGTGTGGGGACAAGGCATACAGACGGCGTGTTCCCCGTGCTCATCAAACTCATCGACGCGGCCAGGCCGCTCTCTGTGCAGGTGCATCCGGACGACGCCTACGCCCAGCGCGTGGAGGGCGAACCGGGCAAGACCGAGATGTGGTATGTGGTGGATGCACAGCCCGGCGCACAGCTCTATTACGGCTTCCAGCGGGAACTCACCCGTGAGGAGGCCGCCCGGCGCATCGCAGACGGCACGCTCACCGATGTACTGAACGCCGTGCCCGTAAAAGCGGGCGACGTATTTTTCATTGACGCCGGTACCGTGCACGCCATCGGCGCGGACATCCTTATCGCCGAGATCCAGCAGAATTCCAACACCACCTACCGCGTGTTCGATTACGGCCGTCTGGGCGCGGACGGAAAGCCCCGCGCACTGCACGTGGAAAAGGCCCTGGACGTGGCACGCCTGTGCCCGCCCGAGCGTCCGGCAGGCCCCATGGGGAAACCGGAACAGAACGGGGACTGCACTTCCACGCTGCTGGCCAAGTGCGGTTATTTCACCGCGCGCCTGCTGGACGTAGCGGGCAGCGCGCCGCTGTGCGCGGACGGCGAGAGCTTCCATTCCCTGCTGTGCCTGTCCGGCAGCGGCGCAGTCATTTGCGGCGGCGGGGCTGTGTCTTTTGCCAAGGGCGACAGCCTGTTCCTTCCCGCAGGCTTGGGCGCGTATACCATCGCGGGCCGCGCACAGCTTGTTTTGACAACCCTGTAATAAAGCGCCTTTTCACCCCGTATAAAACAATAACGCGCGGCTCCGTTTGCACAGGGCCGCGCGGCGGGTGTGGACCGCACGCAAAAGCCCCGCGCACAGCGGGGCTTTTTTCTCAAAACCGAACCGGGAGGAATCTGTAATGAGCAATAAAAAAAACATCGTGGGCGCGCAGGTCTCCAGTCTGCGCCCCTATCTGCAAACGCCCCAGGAGCTGCGCGCATCCCTGCAAAAGCTGGCGGACATGGGTTACCGCACGGTGCAGATGCAGTGGTGGAACCCGGAGTTCGAGCCGGAGCTTGTTGCCGCCGCCGTGCGGGACGCCGGGCTTACCTGCGTTTCCACGCAAGACCTCTACACAGCCGTACGGGATGATTTCGAGCGCACCGTGCGCTTGAACGTGCTGTGCGGCAGCACCTGCGTCTGCGTCAGCGGCATCCCCGCTCCGGTGCCGGACACTGCGAGCGTGCTTGCCTTTTCGGCGGAGCTGGCCGCCATGGCGGCGCGCATCGCGCCGCTGGGCATGACGCTGGCGTTTCATCCACGCGCGCGGGAATGGGCGCCCGCAGACACGGCCGAGCCGGGCCTTTCCTGCACGGAACTGCTTTTGGAGCACACGCCTCAAAACGTAACGCTCGGGCTGGACCTGTACCACTCCGGCAAAGCGGGTCTCGCGCCAGACGCACTGCTGCGCCGCTGGGCCGGGCGTGTGGAATTCGTGCACTTCAAGGATTATTGCATCGCCCCCGACGGCTCGGAAACGTTGGTGCCCGTGGGACAGGGCGTGACGGACTGGAGCGCCGCCGTGGACGCCTGCCGGGAAACCGGCGTGCGCTGGGCCTTTGCCGAGCAGGAGCGCTGGGAAAAGGACGCTTTCCTGTGTATGCGGGAGAGCCTGGACGCCATGCGCGCCTGGGGCTTTGAGCCGTGACGTCCTCCCACCTGGCTCGGACGTGAAAGGAGTTTTTTTCTGATGGATTTCTTTTTCTTCGGCGGTGGATTTGAAATTCTGTTCTCCCTCGCATTCTTCGCGGTTTTGGCCGTCATCCTTGTTACTGCGGTGCGCGGCCTGCTGCAATGGAACCAAAACAACCATTCCCCGCGCCTGACCGTGCCCGCCGTCGTGGCGGCGAAGCGCACCGCCACCACGCACTCCCACCACAATACAGGCGGCGCGGCGCACGTCACCTCCAGCACCACTTATTACGCCACGTTCCAGGTGGAAAGCGGCGACCGCATGGAACTGCGCCTTTCGGGCGCGGAATACGGCATGCTGGCCGAGGGCGACCGCGGCAGGCTCACCTTTCAGGGCACACGCTATCTTTCCTTTGAACGGGAATAAGGCGCCTGCCCTTTCTTTCCTCTATGGCACCCACAAAAGACGGGCTGCCGGCGTCTGCCGGCAGCCCGTCTTTTGTTGCCTTTTATCCGTCAGGCATTGTCCTTACTTTTGATGTACTCGTCAATGGCCTTGGCGGCGTGCTTGCCTGCTCCCATGGCCAGAATGACCGTGGCTGCGCCCGTCACGGCGTCGCCGCCCGCGTACACCGCGTTGCGCGTCGTCAGGCCGTCGTCGCCGTTGGTGATGATGCAGCCGTGGCTGTTTGTCTCCAGGCCCGGCGTCGTGCTGCGGATGAGCGGGTTCGGGCTGGTGCCGATGGACATGACCATGCAGTCCACCTCCAGCACAAATTCACTGCCTTCCTTCACGACCGGACGGCGGCGGCCGCTTGCGTCCGGCTCGCCCAGTTCCATCTCCACACAGCGCATGCCGCACACACTGCCGTCTGCGTCTCCCAGCACCTCCACCGGGTTCGAGAGGGTCTTGAAAATGATTCCCTCTTCCACCGCGTGCTCCACCTCTTCCTTACGGGCGGGCAGCTCGTTCATGCTGCGGCGGTACACGATGTACACATTTTCCGCGCCCAACCGCTTGGCGCAGCGCGCCGCGTCCATGGCCACGTTGCCGCCGCCCACAACAGCCACGTTCCTTGCATGCTGGATGGGCGTTTTCGCCCCCTCCCTGTACGCTTTCATCAGATTGATGCGCGTGAGGAACTCGTTGGCCGAGTACACGCCCTTCAGGCTCTCGCCCGGAATGCCCATGAACCGGGGCAGGCCCGCGCCCGAACCGATGAACACCGCCTCGTTGCCCATTTCGAACAGCTCGTCGATGGTGATCGTCTTGCCAATGACCACGTTGGTCTCGATGTCGACGCCCAGCTCCTTCAGGCCGTCGATCTCCTGGCGCACGATATCCTTGGGCAGGCGGAATTCCGGAATGCCGTACACCAGCACGCCGCCCGCGGTGTGCAGCGCCTCGTACACCGTCACCTTATAGCCCAGCTTTGCAAGGTCACCGGCCGCCGTCAGCCCGGACGGGCCGGAGCCGATGACCGCCACCCTGTGCCCGTTGGGCACGGGCATGGCGGGCTTTTCGGTGCTGTGCTCCCGATGCCAGTCGGCCACAAACCGCTCCAGACGGCCGATGCCCACGCTTTCCGTTTTGATGCCGCGAACACATTTGCCCTCGCACTGGTTCTCCTGCGGGCACACGCGGCCGCACACCGCCGGCAGCGCGCTGGACGCGCTGAGCACGGCGTACGCGCCCTCCATGTCCTCATCGGCCACCTTCGCAATAAAGGCGGGGATATCTATATTCACCGGGCAGCCGCTCACACAGGGCTTGTTTTTGCAGTTCAGGCAGCGCTTTGCTTCGTTCACAGCCATCTCATAGGTATAGCCCAGTGCCACTTCCTTGAAATTCTTATTGCGCACGTCCGGGTCCTGCACCGGCATAGGGCACTTTTTCGGGTCCATATTCGGCATGATCATTCGACCTCCTTTTTCAGCAGCTCGCACTCCGCCTCACGGGCGTGCGCCTCAAAGTCGCGGTACATTGTGCCGCGGTGCATCGCCTCGTCAAAGTCCACCTCGTGGCCGTCAAAATCCGGCCCGTCCACGCAGGCAAACTTTGTCTTGCCGCCTACGGTCAGGCGGCAGCCGCCGCACATGCCCGTTCCGTCGATCATGATCGGGTTCATGGACACCGTCGTTTTGATGCCGTATTTTTTCGTCAGCTGGCACACAAATTTCATCATCACCAGCGGCCCGATGGCAATTACCTCATCGTACTGGTTGCCCGCGTTGATGAGCGCCTCCAGCGCGTTCGTCACAAGGCCCTTTTCGCCCCAGCTGCCATCGTCGGACATCTTCACCACCTGGGCGGAGACAGCCTCGAACTCCTTCTCCAGGATCACCAGGTCCTTATTGCGGAAGCCCACCACGCTGTGCACCTCCGCGCCCAGCTCGTGCAGCTTCTTCGCCGTGGGATACGCGATGGCGCAGCCAACGCCGCCGCCCACCACGGCTACCTTTTTCAGCCCTTCCAGCTTGCTGGGTGTGCCAAGCGGACCCACAAAGTCCACAAGGCTGTCCCCTGCGTTCAGGGCGTTCAATTCCATCGTCGCCCCGCCCACGATCTGGAAGATGATCGTCACGGTGCCGGCCTTACGGTCATAATCCGCGATCGTCAGCGGCACCCGCTCGCCGTCCTCCGACGCACGGAAGATGATGAACTGTCCCGGCTCCGCTTTTTTCGCCACCAGCGGCGCTTCGATGACCATTTTTGTCACCGTCGGGTTCAGCGGCGTCTTTTCCAAAATCTTATACATACTTCACGCACTCCTCCTCATTCTGCCCTCGTGCGGACGCGCGGGGGAACCATTCAAGAAAGGCGCAGCCGCTGGCCGGCGGCTGCGCCATTGGGTATAGTATAGCATAAAACACAAACGGGAGTGTTCAAAATTTTATGCTTCCCATCAAATTGTGCGCTGCTACCAAAAATCGGCTCTTAGAAGTCGATTTCCTTGTCATAGTATACAGCGGTGAGCAGCTTTTCCATCTCCTCCTGCGTGGGGATACGGGGGTTGGAACCCGTACAGGCATCGGCAATGGCGTTCTTCGCGACCTCGGACAGCTTCTCGTTGAATTCCTTTTCGTCGATGATGCTCTGCTCCGCGATGACGCCGCCCTCGCCGTAATTTTGAATGGCGTACGGGATATTCAGCTCCTTGTTCATCTTGCGCAGCTCCGCGATCAGCGCGTCCACCAGCTCCTCAGTGGTGCTGCCCGGCAGGTCGATAAAGCGAGCGATCTCGGCATAACGCCCGGCCGCCTCGGCATTTCTGGCGTTAAATTTGATGACCTTGGGCAGGTACATGGCATTGGCCGCGCCGTGGATGATGTGGCCGCCGGAATATGCGGCGCCCGTTTTGTGCGCCATGGAGTGCACAATGCCCAGAAGCGCGTTGGAGAACGCCATGCCGGCCAGGCACTGCGCGTCGTGCATGGTATCGCGGGCAGCCATATCGCCGTCGTAGGATTTTTTCAGGTTCTCGTGGATGAGCTTGATGGCGTGCAGCGCCAGAGGATCGGTATAATTGCAATGCAGTGTGGACACATAGGCCTCAATGGCGTGTGTCATGGCGTCCATGCCGGTATGGGCCGTCAGCTTCGGGGGCATCTTCTCGGCCAGGTCCGGGTCCACAATGGCGATATCCGGTGTGATGTTGAAGTCCGCCAGAGGATACTTGATACCCTTCGCATAGTCGGTAATAACAGCGAAAGCGGTGACCTCGGTGGCAGTGCCGGACGTGGACGGAATGGCGCAGAACTTCGCCTTCGTGCGCAGCGTCGGGAAGCTGAACGGGGTGATCAGGTCCTCAAAGGTGACCTCGGGATATTCATAAAACGCCCACATGGCCTTCGCAGCATCGATGGGGGAACCGCCGCCCATGGCAACGATCCAGTCCGGCTCAAACTCACGCATGGCCGCCGCACCGCGCATCACAGTCTCAACAGAGGGGTCCGGCTCCACGTTTTCAAACAGGCGCACTTCCATGCCGGCCTGCTTCAGGTAGCCCTCTACCTTGTCCAGAAAGCCGAAGCGCTTCATGCTGCCGCCGCCAACAACGACGATGGCCTTTTTGCCTTTCAGGTTGGCCAGCTCCGCGATAGAGCCCTTGCCATGATACAGATCACGCGGTAATGTAAAACGCGCCATAACGAAAACCTCCAGTAAGTTTGATGGATTATGTTGTCCGGCGGCAACGCGCCGGGGTCCGGCTGTTGGGGCAGGAGCGCCGGCGCCGCCGTGCCCTTATCCCTTGTTAAAATTTTATCACTTTCTTTTCCCGCCGGGTAATGTATAATAGGAATGGTACCTATATCTATTTTCACATATCTGTTTCGGAGGTGCACGTCATGAACCTGCAGCAGCTGCGCTACGCCGTCGAGGTCGCCAAAACGGGGTCCATAACCGCCGCAGCCAAAAATCTGTATATGGGCCAGCCCAACCTGAGCAAGAGCATCCGGGAGCTGGAGGCGGAGCTTGGCATCACACTGTTCGAGCGCACGGCCCGCGGTGTGGCGCCCACCAAAAACGGCGAGGATTTTCTGGGCTATGCCCGCAGCATCATCGCGCAGATGGAAAGCCTGGAGACGATGTTCGGCCCCCATACCGAGACCGGAACGCAGCTCTCCGTCTGTGCGCCGCGTGCCAGCTATGTTGCGCAGGCGTTCAGCCGGTACCTTGGTGCGGAGGGGCGCGCCCCGCTGCAGGTGCAGTACCGCGAGACCAGCGCTGCCGCCGTTATCAGCGACGTCGCCTCCGGCACCGCCAATCTGGGCGTCGTGCGCTGGCAGGCGGAGCATGCGGCCACGCTGGACAACCTCCTGCGGGAAAACGCGCTCTCCGGTGAGGTGCTCTGGGAGTTCAGCATGGTGGTACTGCTGCACGAACGCCATCCCCTGGCCGCGCTGGGGGATATCCCCTACCACCTGCTGGGCGATTATCCCGAGATCGTCCACGGAGACCTTACGCCCGTCCTGCCCGCCGAACAGCCCGCGCAGGCGGCAGGCGGCAGGCAGGGCCGCATCGCCGTATTTGACCGCGGCGGCCAGTTTGACATTCTGCGGAATGTGCCGGGCAGCTATATGTGGGTGAGCCCCGTTCCCTTTGAGATCCTGGCCCAGCAGGAGCTGGTGCAGAAGCCCTGCCGCAGCGCCTCGCGCTACCGCGACGTGCTTGTGCGCCGCCGTCCCGGCGCGCTCAGCGCGGCGGAAGTTGCCTTCATCAACGAGCTCCGGCGCGAGATCGCAGGGCTGGTGCAGACATGATCTGTGCGCCCTCAAGCGTTCCATTCCGTGTTAAAAGTTTCCTTTTTGCAGCGTTTGCGCTTTTTTCGGTTGGCTCTTTTAAGGGAATACGCTGCATGCAATGGAATTGCAGAACGCGCGAAGCCTCGGCACAGACGGTACGTCAGGCGCTTCCCTGCACGTTTTTTGAGAGGCCCGCCCCGGCCGTTCCTGCGGCATTCCGCTGCCATACAATGCAAAAACCGCCCGGACGGTTTGCCGTCCGGGCGGTTTTTGCCATTCGGGCGCAATGCCTTACAGCAGCGTGTACAGCACAAGCCCCGCCGCGCCCGCGCCCGCCATCACAAGGATGGGGTCCTTTTTTCCAGCGCCGCAGCACGAACAGCGCGGCGGCAAACAGCAGCACGGCAATGAGGTCCACATCCGCGAGCCCTGCGGGCAGCGCGTCCGCACCGAAAAATGAAAGGTTCACCAGCGTCACGCCCGCGGAGGCGATCATCGCCACCACAGCCGGGCGCAGGCCCGCCAGCACCCCCTGCACCATGGAAAGGCCCCGGTAGCGGTAATATACATAAGCCAGCGTCAGCACAATAATGCAGGAGGGCAGGACACACCCCGCCGTGGCCACCAGCGCGCCGGGCAGCCCTCCCAACTGCAGGCCCACGAACGTGGCCGAATTGATGGCGATGGGGCCGGGCGTCATCTGCGAGATCGTAATGATATCGCTGAACTGCTCCAGCGTAAGCCAGGGATGCAGCTCCACCACCTGGTGCTGGATGAGCGGCATGGCGGCATAGCCGCCGCCGATGCTGAACAGCCCGATTTGAAAAAAGCTCCAGAACAGTTCCAGATGGATCATTGCGCGCGGCCTCCTTTCGAGGTGCGCTGCCTGCGCCACAGGTCAGCGGCGCCCACCGCGCCGCACACCAGGATAATGGCCACTACGTTCACACCGAAAAAGCGCGCCGCAGCAAACGCGCCCAACAGCATCACCACAGGCAGGACGCGCCTTTCCCCCAGAACGGAGCGCCCCATCGTCAGCACCACGTCGCAGATGACGGCGGCCACGCCGGCCTGCATCCCCCGCATGACCAGCGCGACGATGCGGTTATCCCGAAACGCAGTGTAAAAAAAAGAAATGATGGATAAAATGATGAGCGGCGGCAGCACAGTGCCCAGCACCGTGACCAGCGCCCCGGGCACGCCGGCCACGCGGTAGCCTACTAAGATGGATGCGTTCACTGCGATGGCTCCCGGCGAGGACTGTGCAATGGCCGTCAGATCCATCATCTCTTCCTCGTCGATCCAGTGCAGCTGCTCCACGAACTTTTTGCGCATCAGCGGGATGATGACGAATCCGCCCCCGAATGTGAACGCACTGAGCGTGAACGTAGAGGTGAACAGCGTCAGATAATCCTTCCTGCTGTGTTTTGGCTGTTGTTCCATACCTCGCTTCCCCCTTCCCTATCATCATACGCCTTGCAATTTAATAATAAAAATACTATTATATTATAAATATCATATTATTTTTGTTATAAGGAGATTTTGGCATGACGCTGCGGCACATCCGCATTTTTCTGGCCGTGTGCGAAAACGGCAACAACACCACCCGCGCGGCGCGGGCGCTGTACCTGGCGCAGCCGGCCGTAAGCCGCGCCGTGGCCGAGCTGGAGGAATATTACGGTGTGCGCCTGTTCGACCGTATCGGCCGCCGCCTGTATCTCACCGAGGCCGGGCGGCGCATGTGGGAATACGCGGTGCACATCTGCGGCCTGTTCGACGACCTGGAAAAGGGCCTGCGCGGCTGGGACGAACAGGGCGTGCTGCGCGTAGGAGCCAGCATTACCATCGGCTCCCAGTTCCTGCCCGGTTATGTGGACGCATTCCGCGCGGCACACCCCGGGGTGGATGTGCGCGTCTGGGTGGGGCCGTCGGAGCAGCTTGAGGAAAAGCTGCTGCACAACACGCTGGACGTCGCTCTGATGGAAGGGCCTGTCCACGGCAGTGCGCTGACAGCGGAGGAATATATGGCGGATACTCTGGCCGTCGTCTGCGCGCCGGGCCGTCCCTTTACGCAGGGCCAGACCGTGCCGCTGGACGCCTTCCGCGTCCAGCGCTTTCTGCTGCGCGAAAAAGGCAGCGGCACCCGCGAGCAATTCGACAGCGCGGCCGCGGCCGCGGGTTTCACGGTCGCGCCGGTATGGGAATCCACCAGCACGCTGGCGCTGGTGAATGCGGCCACCCGCGGCCTTGGCGTGGCGGTGCTGCCCCTGCGCATGGCAGCGGACGCGCTGGAAAAGGGACAGGTGGCGGTATTCCGCGTGGATGGGCTGGACCTTTCCCGCAAATTCCGCCTGGTGCACCACCGGGATAAATTTCTTACGGCGTCAGCGCGGGAATTCCTGGCACTGTGCCGCGCCCAGGGCGACGCTGCGCGGGAAAGGGTGTAAAAAGCCGCCGCGCGGCGTGGAGACATCCCGCCGCGCGGCGGCTTTGATGTATCTATATCCTGTTCTTTCAGTGGGCGCAATGCTCGTACCCGTGGGAAATCAGCCACGCGTTTTTTCTCTCCTCTATAATTTCATTCCGGCCGTTCAGGCTCTGGCCGCAGTTTGCCTTTACCCCGCAGTCCAAAGCTGCCAGATAATCCAGAATCTTCTCCTCCGTGATCTCTTCCGACGGGATATGCTCTGCCGCCCACCAAACCGGGTCCTTCTGTTCTGTCGGCTTGAAGGCAAGCGCCACGGAATAATATGCAAAGGGCTGGCCCGTTTCTTCGCAGACAGCCTTTGTTTTCAGCAGGTAGTCCGCCAATTCCGCATCTGCAGGAGCCGGCGCGCCAACCGCAGAAAAGCTTACGCTCAGCTCTATCGGAAGCGGAAGCCCGGCACGGTCGTATTCCTCGTCTGTCCGAAAGACCGGCGCGTCCGGGTCAAACAAAGGGCCTTCCTGCGTTGTGTAAAAGCCTGCATGAACTTCGGCTTCTCCCGTCAGCGCTCTCAGCCGCGCCGCCGTTGCGCCGCTTTCCAGCTCCGAGTTCAAAAGATTTTTGAACCGTTCGTAGGTGTTGCAACCCGAACGGACTGCTCCGCCTATTTGGCTGAACACTGCTCCATCGCTGAAATATGCCGGAAATTCAACATCCTCGCTTGCTTCTTTGCGAACCGTACACACATAATCCATGCCCGCCGATTTGTCCGCCCGGACGACCCACTGATAACGGGCAGGCCCGACAATGTAGCCTTCACCCGGATGGTAAGCCCTATAATGCGCGGTAATTTTCTGTTCTGTATACCAGGCGATCAGAGGATTCCCCGTCTTTCGCCATGTCCACCATACAAGTCCTCCCAAAAGGATCAGCGCCAACAGAAGCGCCAGCGCACGTGTTGTTTTCGTACGCGGAACGCGAGTCCTGCCTTTGTGCGTCTCGCCCGCTCTTTCGTCAATGCTTTTTGCCGTCTGCATATTTTTCCTCCTTCCTGTTTCCAAACGCAAAATGCAGCAGCCCCGCGATTGCACAGCCTATGGCCAGCGGCCCGGCAACCGCCAGCGCCATAGACGCATACAGCACCACTGAACCCCACTGCAGCGATTGCATGTTTGGGATAAAAAAATACAAAAGCACAAACGCCGCCGCTGCAGCCGGCACCAGCCAGCACCTGCGCCGCAGGACATAATAACACGCCGCGCCCACCAGCGGCAGCCACCATGTAAGATACACGTCGCCCGCGCGGGAGGTGAGCCACAGCGCGCCCAGCACGCCCACCAGCGCGAACAGCACGCTTTGCGCCAGCAGCCTCCAGCGCAGCCTGCGCAGTACCCGCGCATCATCCGGCATGCTGTGCTCGGGCGGCGTTTCGCTTTCCAGCATCGTGCGGCAGCCACCGCAACGCTCCGTATGCGCGCGTACCAGCGCTTCGCTGTCCGCGCTGGCCACGCCGTCCCGTACCAGCGGCATCAGGTCCCGGCATACCTCGCAGGAAATGTCAAAGCGTATCCCTCGCTCTGTTTGTGTTTTCATAGCTCTGCCCCCTCCTTCTGCAATTGCTCCCGCAGCCAGTGGCGCGTGCGAAAATCCAACGTGCGGGCCGCGCTTTCGCTGACGCCGCACCTCTGTGCGATCTCCGCGAACGAATATCCCTGCGCCCGCAGCCAAAGCACCTCTCCGGCGGGCGGGCGGCGCGTTTGCAGCAGTTCCTTTGCCCGCGCGGCCAGCGCCCGGGCGTCCACCTGCGTTTCAAACGGAGGCGCGCCCGGGCCGCCCTCCTCCACATACCGGGCCAAAAGCTCATCGCCGGAAAGTACATGCCGTTTGCGCCGCAGCCCGTCGATCCAAACATGCCGTGCAATGCTGAACAGCCAGGTGCGCACACATGCGCCCTTCCGAAAGCCGCTCAGCCCTGTGAGCGCCCGCAGGAACGTCTCGCTCAGCAGGTCCTCCGCAAGGGCGGCGTCCCGCGTCAGGCTGCACAGGTAACGGTACACATCCTGCCGGCACTGGGTATAGATCTGTTCGATCTCCTGCATCGGGACGCCTCCTTTCAGCATGTTAGACGCACGCGCAGACATTTTGTTTCAGCTTTCGGAAAACTTTTTGCCTCCTTGCAAAACAAAACGCGGCGCAGAGCAAAAAATGCTCTGCGCCGCGTTTCATCCCAACAGGCCGCGAGCCGTTCAGCGGATGGCCGCGAAGCCTTTTTTCAGATCGTCCAGAATATCGTCGATGTGCTCCAGCCCCACGGACAGGCGGATAAGCCCCGGCGTGATGCCCGCGGCCACAAGCTGTTCGTCGGTGAGCTGGCGGTGGGTGCTGCTGGCCGGATGCAGCACGCAGGTGCAGATGTCGGCTACATGCACCACCTTGTTGGCCAGGGACAGGCTGTCCATGAACTTGACGGCCACCTCGCGCCCGCCGCGAATGGAGAACGAGATCACCCCGCTGCACCCGTCGGGCAGGTATTTTTTTGCGGCTGCGGCATAAGGGCTGCCGGACAGCGCGGGATAATTGACAAACTCCACCTCCGGCTGCCTTGCCAGGAAGGCAGCGGCCTGTTCCGCGTTGCGGCAGTAACGCTCCATGCGCACGGCCAGCGTCTCCAGCCCAAGGTTCAGCAGAAACGCATCCTGCGCGGAGGGGTACATACCGAAATCGCGCATCAGCTGCACCCGCGCCTTGGTGATATACGCAGCCCTGCCGAAATCCCTGGTATAGGTCACGCCGTGATAGCTCTCGTCCGGCGTGCACAGCTCGCCGAATTTTCCGTTTTCCCAGTTGAAATTGCCGGAATCCACGATCACGCCGCCCACCTGGATGGCATGGCCGTCCATGTACTTCGTGGTGGAGTGCACCACGATATCCGCGCCCCACTCGATGGGACGGCACAGCACAGGCGTGGCAAAGGTGTTGTCCACAAGAAACGGCACGCCGTTTCTGTGGGCGGTGCGCGCGAATTTTTCAAGGTCCAGCACAGCGATGGCAGGGTTGGCGATGGTCTCGCCGAACAACGCCTTTGTGTTGGGGCGGAACGCCTTTTCGATCTCCTCCTCCTGCGCGTCCGCGTCCACGAAGGTACATTCGATGCCGAACTTCTTCAGCGTGACCGCAAACAGGTTCACCGTACCGCCGTAAATGGTGGAGGCGGCGACAAAATGGTCGCCCGCGGTGCAGATGTTCAGAACCGCAAGCAGACTGGCCGCCTGTCCGCTGGTGGTGCACAGCGCGCCCACGCCGCCCTCCAGCGCCGCGATTTTCTGTTCCACCGCCGCGACGGTGGGGTTGGAGATGCGGGAATACATGTGGCCGTCCGCCGAAAGGTCGAACAGCTGGCCGATGTGCTCGGTGGAATCATAGGTGTAGGTGGTGCTCTGGTAGATCGGCAGGGCCTTCGGCTCGCCGTTGCCGGGCTTGTAGCCCTCATGCAGGCATTTTGTTTCGATGTGCATGGTGTTTTTCTTCCCCTCTCACGAATACTTTTTCACGATGGACGCCATTTCGTCCCAAACGTTTTCCATGTCCGCCACCAGCTTGAACTGGGTGCGGCAGCGCTCCAGGTTCTGGCGCGCCCGGCTCACCTTGAAGTAGGTATCGCCCTGCAGATAGTCCGTCAGAAAACGGATGCCGCACTCCAGCGTCATCAGCTTGGCGCCCCAGGGCAGGTACTCTTTTTCCGTGTCCGTCAGCGCGACGCCCGCGGCCTCCAGATAACCGCGGGTATACAGCTCAAACAGGTACAGGTCAAAATGCACCTTGGAAACGTCCGGCTCGTCCTCAGCTGCCGTGGACGCGCCGAAGCGGATGGAATCGCCGTAATCGTTCAGCGCAAGCCCCGGCATGATGGTGTCGAGGTCGATGACGCACAGCGCCTCGCCGGTGTGGGCATCAAACAAAATATTGTTCAGCTTCGTGTCGTTGTGCGTCACACGCAGCGGCAGCTTTCCCGCGTCCAGCAAGTCCATCAGCACCGCGCAGTCCGCCCTGCGCCGCTGCACAAAGGCAATCTCCTCCCGGCAGGTCCGCGCGCGGTTCTTCACGTCGCGCTCCAGCGCCTTGTCAAAGTCTGCAAGACGCTTGCGGGTATCATGGAATTTCTCGATGGTCTCGTGCAGCGTCCCGGCCGGATAATCCTCCAGCGCGCGCAAAAAGCCGCCGAAGCTCTTGGCCGAATGGTAGAAGTCCATCGGGTCCGTCACGCTTTCGATGCACACGGAATCCGGAATATAGTTATAGCAGCGCCACGCGCTTCCCACCGCGTCCTCAAAATAGTTGTCGCCTGTTTTCGTCTTGATATAATTCAGCGTCTCGCGGTCCGCGTCGCCGCCGCGCGCCAGTATCTTTCGGCGCAGGTATTCCGTCACGCCGAAAATATTCTCCATGACGGCGCGCGGGTCCTTAAACACACCCGTGTTGATGCGCTGGATGACATAGCGCAGCTCGTCGCCGCCCTGCGCCGCCATGTACACGGCATAGGTGTCGTTGATGTGTCCCGCGCCGAAGGGCTTTACATAGCTGGCCGTCTCGCCCAGCTTGAAAGCGAACAGCGCGTCCTCCAGGTTGTGGTCCTCCACCCCGTCAATGTGCCGGCGGGTGGAATACAGCACGGTGGCCGCCTCGGTGCGCGCGCACGGCTCCATGTGGCACCAGGCCTTGATGGTGGCGTGCAGATTGACGTGCACGCCGTCTTCCAGGACGTTATCGTGGTCCACCAGCGCGCCGCTGTTTACAAGGCATGCCGCGCCCAGCACAGTATTGGTGTTGATGATGGCCCCGTGCAGCACAAGGCAGCCCGGCCCAAGCACCGCGGACGGGCTGACGATGGCTGTGGGATGCACCACGCTGGGCACACGGTAACCCGCGTCCAGCAGGCGACGCGTCCACGCCAGGCGCAGGCGGTTGTCGCCAAACGCCGCCACGGCCTCAGGGTATTCACCCGTGAGCGAAGTGTAGTCCATGCATTTGCCTGCAACGTCCGCGCCGCGGACGGCGTCGTCCAGAAACGCCACGCCGTCCCAGTTCCCTGCGGCGCGCGCCACTTCCCCCACCATCTGGCCAAGGCCGCCGGCGCCCAAGATCAAAAGTTTAGACATGCTGTCCCCCCAATGGTAAAAATGCCGCGCCCCGTTCGAGCACGGTGCCGGATTCTATCTTCATCTGCGCGGGCACGGTGTTGCCGGCCTTGACAATGGCCCCGGGCGCAAGGTGGGCGCACGCGCCGACCACACAGTCGTGGTCCGCGATCGCCCCCATGTTCACGATGGCCCCCTGCTCCACGACAGCACACGCTCCCACAGCGGCCAGCGCCAGCACCACAGCCCCGGGACGGATATCCGCCGTGGGGCTGACATAGGCTCTCGGATGCACCAGCGCCGGCAGGCTGTAGCCCGCCGCGGCCAGTTTTTCCAGCCAGGCGGCGCGCAGCGCGTTGGCGCCAAAGGCCGGATACGCCCAGCGGAATTTCCCCGCAAAGCGTATATAGTCCGTACACGGGCCGAGGATATCCGTTCCCGTGCATCCGTCGTCCAGGAACGCCACACGCCCGAAAACGCCCATAGCCCGCGCTGTTTCAGCCGCCGTGCGGCCGTAGCCACCCGCGCCGAGGATGATCAGGTTTTCCATCCGCAGCCTCCCATACCGCCTCCGCACCGCGCGGCCGGAGGCATTCACATTCTTGTATATGATAGAATATCATACCATATTTATACTAAAAAAAACAGACCGCTTCTTCAAAACCTTTCGCAGCCCCCTCCCGGAAAACTCCGCAGGGGCAGCAGACGAAGCGCCGCTGCGGAGCTGCGGCTCCCCGTGCATTGCACCCTCGTGGGGCGACGCAAAATGCTTCGGCGGGGGCAAAACCCACGAAATTCGTATACTTACACAACTTTGCGCGGGACAGAGGGCAAAAATTTGGCGGCGCGGCAAGGATTTTTTTGGCAAAAGCTCTTTGAAAAATGCGCATTTCTGTTATAATAGCTCTAAAGTGCCGCTTTGCGGCGGGCCTGCCCGGCAGACCCTGAAAGCGCGCTGCGCTTTCCTTTCGGCTTTTGTAACATGCAAAACCATGACGCGCATGGTTTTGTTGTGGCCGCTTCGCGGCGACATCATGTTATAATCGCTCTAAAGTGCCGCTTTGCGGCGGCGGGCTGCTGTATTGCGGCCCGCTTTTCCGGCCCGCGCCCGGGCCAATCGGTTTTAATGAGGAGAGGAAAATGGGAGAAACAATTCTGGAACTGCAAAACATCGCAAAGCATTTCGGTGATACCGACGTGCTGAACGGTATCAGCATCTCAATCGGCAAAGGCGAATTCATCACGCTGCTCGGCCCTTCGGGCTGCGGCAAAACCACGACGCTGCGCATCATTGCCGGGCTGGAAACGCCCGACGAGGGCCGCGTCATTCTGAACGGGCAGGACGTGACGGACTCCGAACCCAACAAACGCGACGTGAACACCGTGTTCCAGAATTACGCCCTGTTCCCGCACATGACAGTGGCCGCGAACATCGGCTACAGTCTGAAGCTGAAAAAACGTCCCAAGGACGAGATAAAAAAAGCCGTGGACGACGCGCTGGCCCTTGTGCAGCTCTCCGGCTACGGCAAGCGCATGCCTGCGGAGCTTTCCGGCGGGCAGCGTCAGCGTGTCGCCATTGCCCGCGCCGTGGTGAACCGTCCCAGCGTGCTGCTGCTGGACGAACCCCTCGGCGCGCTGGACCTGCAGCTGCGCCGCCAAATGCAGCTGGAGCTGAAGGCTTTGCAAAAACAACTGGGCATCACGTTCATCTACATCACCCACGATCAGGAGGAAGCCCTTAATATGTCGGACCGCATCGCCGTGATGAAAGACGGCCGGTTCGAACAGCTCGGTACTCCGGCGGAGGTGTATGACAGCCCGCGCACCAGCTATGTGGCGCGCTTTGTGGGCACCGCCAATGTGCTGACGGGCACGGTTGAGGCTGTGGAGGACGACGTGCTGAAGGTAGCCTGCGCAGGCGGCTGCGCGGGCGCGCTGCGCCGCGGATATTCCTTTGCCCCCGGTGCGCCCATCACACTGGCCGTGCGCAGCGAGCACGTGGAATTCACAAAGGACCCCGCTGCCTGCGGTATCGCGGCCGTTATCCGGGAAAAGACGTTTGCCGGCGGCATGCTGCGCATCGCACTGGAGCTTTCCGACGGCACGACGCTCATCGCCAGCCGCCACGGCATTGATATGGATGTGCAGACGGGCGACGCGGTGCGCGTGACCTGGGCGCCGGCCAGCGCCGTGCCCGTGGACGTGGAGGCGGAAGAAGCGAAATGAAAGCAGCCTCCACCCCTTTTAAAAAGAAAAAAAGCAGAGCGGCGTCTGGCTGACGCTGCTGCCGCTCTACCTGTTCACGCTGGTGTTCGTGGCCGGGCCTCTGGTGTATATGTTCGTACTCAGCTTCCAGACGCGCGCCGAGGTATGGGGTGTGGTGAACCAGTTCACACTGGACAACTACAAAAATATTTTTCAGCCCGTGTACCTGAACACCTTTGTGGAGTCCTTCAAGCTGGCGCTCACCAGCACGCTGCTCATCTGCGCCATCGGCTATCCTTTCGGCTATTTTATGGCAAAGCTGCCCGCGCAGTGGAAAAAGCGCGTGATGCTGCTGCTCATGATCCCGTTCTGGACCAGCTCGCTCATCCGGCTGTACGGATGGATCATCATTTTCCGTGCAAACGGTACGCTGGATAAGCTGCTGATGGGCCTGGGCCTTACCGACGGCCCGCTCAAGCTGCTGTACACCTACCCCGCCGTGGTGGTGGGCATGGTATACGCGCTGCTTCAGTTCATGATCCTGGCCGTTTACTCCAGCGCGGAAAAAATGGACTGGAGCCTTGTGGAGGCCGCGCGGGACCTGGGCGCTACGCCGCTGAAGGCCTTTCTTACCGTCACGCTCAAGCTGACGCTGCCGGGCCTGCTCTCGGGTGTTATCCTTACGTTCATCCCCTCCATGGGCCTGTTCTTCATCGCCGACATCCTGGGCGGCAACAAGGTGGTGCTGGTGGGCAGCCTCATTCAGGACCAGCTTATGAAAGCACACAACTGGCCCTTTGCGGCCGCGCTGAGCGTGGTGCTGATGATCCTGACCAGCCTGATGATCTCGCTGTACAAGCGTGTGACACACACCACGGAACTGGAGGGCATCTTATGAAAAACCGTACAAAACTGCCCAACATCTATATCGGCGTTGTCACGGCCGTTCTGTATCTGCCCATCGTGCTCGTTATCATCTATTCGTTCAACGAAAGCAAGATCAGCTCGGTGTGGGGCGGCTTTTCTCTCAAATGGTACGAAACGCTGTTCAGGGACGCCGCCATGTTCGAGGCGCTGGGCAACAGCATCGTTCTGGCGCTGTGCGCCAGCCTCGGCGCGGCGGTCATCGGCACGCTGGGTGCTTACGGCTTCACCAAGGTGCAGCTTCGCACCAAAAGTGCCGTGGAATATGTGTCCATGCTTCCCATCATGATCCCCGAGATCATCCTGGGCATGGTGTTCATGACGTTCTTCGCGCTCATCGGCCTGCCCTTCGGCATGACGACGCTCATCCTCGCCCATACTGCCTTTTGCGTCCCTTATGTCTATATGCTGGTGAAAGCGCGCCTGGTGGGCATGGACAAAAGCCTGGCGGAAGCTGCGCGGGACCTGGGCGCGGGCGAGGTGCGCGTGTTCTTCGATATCACGCTGCCCCTGCTGGTGCCTGCCATTCTGTCCGGCATGCTGCTCAGCTTCGCCATGAGCCTGGACGACGTCATCATCAGTATCTTCGTCACGGGCGTCAACGTAAACACGCTGCCCATCAAGGTTTATACGCAAATCAAAACCGGCGTCACACCGGAGATCAACGCCCTGTGCACATTGATGCTGGGCGCCACCATCATTCTGGTTGTTCTCTCGAATGTCCTGGGTAAAGTGGGAAAGCCCCGGACCGGGAAGCAGCATAAAGAGACCGCGGAGCGTTCCGCGGCTCCCGTCCCGGCGCAGCCGCAGTGATTCTGCAGCCGCCGCAGCAACACCATAAGGAGGAAAACCAATGAAAAAATTCTTTGCACTGGCACTCTCTCTGGCGCTGGCGCTCACCGCGTTCGCGGGCTGTTCCAGCACGTCCGCTTCCGCTTCCACGCCGTCCGCGGCTTCCGGCAGCACGGCCGGCTCCGCAGGCACGGCCGCTTCCGGCGAGCTGAACCTGTACACCTGGGAGGGCATGTTCCCCCAGGAGGTGCTGGACGCCTTTACCGCCGAGACCGGCATCAAGGTGAACTATTCCAGCTTCGATACCGACGAGACCATGCTGGCAAAGCTGGAGACCGCCAAGGGAGGCGACTATGACGTCGTCATCGCCGACGACTACATCATTGAAACGGCCATCGCCGAGGGCCTGGTGATGGAGCTGGACAAAAGCAAGATCGCCAACATCGGCAACGTGAACCCCGTATACCAGGGCCAGTTCTTTGACCCGGAGGACGCCTACACCGTTCCCTACGGCGCGGGCGTGCAGACCATCGTCTACAACCCCGATCTGGTGGATATTGAGATCAACGGCTACGAGGACCTGTGGGACGCCGCGCTGGAAAGCAGCCTGGGCATCACCAGCAACTTCCGCGTGATGAACGGCATGGCGCTGAAGATCGCGGGTGAAAGCTACAACACCGAGGACGTGGCCGCCATCGAGGCCGCGGGCGCAAAGCTGCTTGAGCTGGCCCCCAACATCCGCCTCATCAAGGACGACAACCTGCAGGATGACCTGATCTCCGGCGAGATCAGCGCCGGCGTCATGTACACCAGCCAGGTGACCATGGCCTGCCTCGCCAATCCCGACCTGAAGGTCGTTTACCCCTCCGAGGGCATCGGCTTCGGCATCATGGCCCAGTTCGTTCCCGTAAACGCCCCCAACCCCGACGCCGCCCACGCGTTCATCGATTATATCCTGCGGCCGGAGGTCTCCAAGCAGTGCTTTGAGTATATCGGCTATTACTGCACCAACCAGGCTGCGGACGCGCTCATCGAGGACGCGTACCAGTCCTTCCTGACGCTGCCCGAGGATTTCAGCGCTGACAACATGGAAATGATCCAGAATATTTCCGCCGAAGCCATGGAAGCCCACACCAAAGTGTGGACAGAGTTCCGCACGGCCTGCGGCCAATGAAGCGCGTCTGAATATCCCCGGCCCGTGCGCCGGATAAAAAAACTCCGGGAAATGGGGGCCGTCTTTTGACGGCCCTTGTTCCCGTATTGGGGAGGTTCAAAACCATGGATGCTGTTGAACAGAAGATCCTTGCCGCCGTTGACGCCCAGCGTGAAACGCTGCTTGCCTTTGCACAGGATATCGGCGCGCACGCCGAGCCGGGCTTTTTTGAAACACGCACCGCCGCCCGTGTGGCCGAACTGCTGCGCGGCTGCGGGCTTTCGCCGCAAACCGGTCTGGCCCGCACAGGCGTAAAGGCCGTTTTGCAGGGGGGCACGCCCGGCCCCTGCGCGGCCGTCATCGGCGAGCTGGACGGCATTCTTTGCCCCGCGCACCCCGCCGCAAATCCCGAAAACGGCGTTGCCCATGCCTGCGGGCACAATGCGCAGCTCACCGCGCTGGTGGGCGCCGCGCTGGCGCTGAGCGCGCCCGGGGTGGCCGAGGCGCTTTCGGGCAGCGTGGCGTTTTTTGCCGTTCCCGCCGAGGAATATGTCCCCATCGGCACGCGGCAGGCGCTGCAAAAGCAGGGCGTGGAATTCTGCTGCGGCAAATCCGAACTGCTGCGCACGGGCGGCTTCGACGGCGTGGACCTTGCGCTGACCACGCATGTACATATGATTCCCTGCGAAAGCGACCTCCTTTTGGGCAACGTGGCCTGCAACGGCTTCACCAGCAAAACGGTCGTCTTTCACGGCAAGGCCGCCCACGCGGCCACTGCGCCCCACGCGGGCGTAAACGCCCTCAACGCGGCCGCGCTGGCGCTGAACGCCGTGGGGCTTCTGCGGGAGACCTTCCGCGAATGCGACACGGTGCGCATCCACACCAACATCCGCGAGGGCGGCGCGGCGCTGAATGTGGTGCCGGAGACCGTGGTAATGGAGGCCATGGTGCGGGCCGCCACACTGGAGGCGCTGGACGACGCGGCCCGAAAATTCGACCGGGCCTGCACCCACGCGGCCGAGGCTCTGGGCGCGCACGCCGAGATTCTGACCTATCAGGGCTACATGCCTGTGCGCCCGGCCCCGGCGGACCCCGCTTTGCTGGCGGCGGCCGCCGCGCTGCCCGGGCTTTCGGCCCAATGCGCCGAGCCGGGTATGCAGAACATTGCCAGCACCGACGTAGGCGACCTCTCCCAGGTGATACCCGTGGTGAACTTTACCCACGGCGGTACGGCGGGCGCGCTCCACAGCGCGGACTTTGCCGTCACGGACGTGGACAAGGCCTATATCGCTCCCGCCAAGATGATGGCTCTGACGGCCTATCATCTGCTGAAGGACGGCGCGGTGCTGGCGCGCCGGACAATGGACGGATTCACCCCCGTGTTCACACGGGAAAGCTATATCGAAACAGTAAGGAGGCAGGGCTGATGGCACAGCGCATCTGCTTTTTGGGACGCGGCGGCAGCGGAAAAAGCACCGTCGCGCAGAACCTGGGCCACGCGCTGGCCCTCAAAGGGTACCACGTGCTGCTGGTGGGCAACGACATCAGCCTTTCCTCCACGGTGCTGCTGCGCGGAGAAGCGGATATCTCCCCCGCGCTGGAGGATTACCGGGAACACTACGAGATCGACCTGAACGACTACGTCATCCCCACGCCCAGCGGCGTATACTGCCTGGAGCTGGGCAGCATCGACCCCGGCGTGGGATGCCTGGCCCGCGGCGTCACGCTCATTGATGAGATGCTGGATACTCAGGGCGTCTCCAATTCCCTGCAGCTCGACTTCATCCTCTATGATATCTCCGGGGAAACGCCCTGCACGGGCTACATCCTTCCCATCCGCGAGGGCGTGATGCAGCGGTGCATCATTGTCACCAACGGAAGCTTTGCCTCCGTCACCACGGCCAACAGCATTTTGCAGGCCATCCTGCGCGCCGCGGGCGCGGACAACTTCCCCGTGCAGCTCATCGTGAACAATGCCTCCTGTGAGGAGACGAAAGAGGAGCTTGCCAGCTATGCCCGGCGCGCCACCATCGAGATTCTGGCCAGTCTGGATTACTGCAAAGAGCTGGAATACAGCTCCCTTGCCGGCAAAACGGTGTTCGACACCGCGCCCGACAGCGCCTGCGCCGCACACCTGCGCGCCGTTGCGGACGATCTTCTGCTCTCCACCATCCCCACGAGCCTCACGCCTTTCCCCCGCCGGGAACTGGTCACCTGGCTGCGCTGCTGGCAGCGGCGCGAGCTCGCCCGCCGCCTTGCTTTGGCAGACACGGAGGCGTGCGATGGTTGACGTGGTATTCACGGGCGGGCGCGTGGTAGACGTGCGGACATGCACGTCCCGTATCGCAAACGTCGCCGTGGAACACGGCAAGATCGTGGATATCTCCGCGCATGAGCTTCCTGCAAAACGCGTGGTGGACGCGGCGGGCCTTGTTGTGGCCCCGGGCTTTATCGATGTGCACGGCCATCTGGACGGCCATGCCTATGCGGGGCAACTCTCCGCCATGCAGGGCATTACCACCACTGTCGGCGGCAACTGCGGGCTTTCCCCGCTGGACCTGGAGGGCTGGTTCGCCGGACAGGCGCGCACAGGCTATGTGATCAACCAGGCGGAGCTGGTGGGCCACAGCTTTTCCATGCGCCGGGCCGTGGGCATCGAGGATGTGAATGCCCGGGCCAGCGCCGCCCAGACGGACGCGATGGTCCGCATTGCCGACAGGGCGCTGCGCGCGGGCGCGGCGGGCGTTTCCCTGGGGCTGGACTACGCCCCGGGCAGCGGCCTGGCCGAGATAGACGCCATGGCCGCCATAGCGGCAGAATACGGGCGCTGCCTGCCCGTGCATACACGCCTGTTCACCCAAAACGACCTTTATTCCCTGTACGAGATGCTGGCCGCGGCCAAGCGCAGCGGCGGGCGGCTGCTGCTGAGCCATTTCGTCTACCAGTACAGCGGCTTCGGCACGCTGCGCCCGGCGCTGGACGTTGTGGACGCCGCCCGCGCCAAGGGCATGGACGTATGGATGGACAGCGGCATGTATACCGACTGGGCCACCTATGCAGGCACCGCCACCTTTGACGAGCAGACCATCAAGGACAACTCCCTGCGCTTCGGCGATATGGTCGCCGCCACGGGCAAGTATACGGGCACGCGCCTGAACCGGGAGCTGTACGAGCTTCTGCGCCACAAATATCCGGACGAGTCCATCATCTGCTATTCCGGCGAGCCGTACGAGATCTACGAGGCGCTGCAAAAGCCCTATGCCATGATGAGTACGGACGCGGGCGCTTACGCCCCCGGCGAGGGGCACCCGCAGATTGCGGGCAGCTATCCGCGTTTTCTGCGTAAGATGGTGCGGGAAAAGCGCCTGCTGGGGCTGGAGGAAGCCGTGTACAAATGCACGCTGCTGCCCGCCCAAACATACCACATTCCCGGCAAGGGCGTGCTGGAGCCGGGATATGACGCGGACCTTGTGCTTTTTGACCGGGACGCCGTGCGCGACAACGCCAAAATGCCCGACAAGGGCGAGCCGGACGCCCCGCCCGACGGCATCCCCTATGTGATGGTGAACGGTGTGTTCGCCGTGGATGACGGCGTGTTCCAAAACACCCGCAGCGGCTGCGTCATCCGGTACTGAGCGGACGCACTGTGGTATTCCGCTCTCTTTTCGCCATGCCGCCCTTTGCTGTTTCGGCTGTGGTAAATTTAGATTTGATAAAAGGTGCGATGACGTTGAGTAAAAACAAGACAGCTACGGTTTTTGCAATTTCGGCTGCGGCACTATATGCAATTAATGTGCCATTATCAAAACTTTTACTGATAAATGTGTCGCCCAGAATGCTCGCAGGATTTTTATATTTAGGAGCAGGTGTTGGTATTGGTGTACTTCTTGGAATAAGGAAAACACAGAACAGGCTGGCTGACGAACAATGGCTGGATAAAAAAGATTTGCCTTATACGATTGCAATGATTGGTCTCGACATAGCAGCACCTATATTCTTAATGCTTGGCATTGCTAATACAAATTCCGCTAATGTTTCGCTGATTAATAATTTTGAAATTGTTGCAACTTCTGTGATTGCTCTTGTAATTTTTAAAGAAAAAATTTCCAGGAGGTTATGGGCCGCAATTATCCTTGTAATGCTATCCAGTGCAATTCTTGGTTTTGAGGGAACAGAGGCATTTGTATTTAACAAGGGTTCATTGTTTGTATTGTGCGCTTGTATATGCTGGGGCGTGGAGAATAATTGCACAAGGAGTATAAGTGATAAGAGTTCAGAAGAAATCGTTTTGGTGAAAGGAATTTTCTCTGGTATCGGTAGTATCCTTATTGCATTTATTGTTGGGGAAAAACCGCCTGAAATCACCTATATGCTTGCCGCTATGTTACTTGGTTTCGTTTCCTATGGCTTGAGCATTAACTTTTACATTATGGCACAAAAAAATTTAGGTGCCGCAAAAACAAGTGCCTTTTATTCTGTTGCACCATTTTTAGGAGTTGGATTTAGTTTTATTATTTTAGGCGAAAGACCGACATTTCAATTTTACATTGCTCTTGGAATTATGATAATCAGTACATTGCTTATGATAAAGGATACGCTTGGCAATGAAAAATTATATAATGGTTACGTCCATATCCATCAACATAAACATGGGCGCATAGTACACACACACGAGCATAGACATTTTGTATATAATCCTATGCACATACATAATCATTCACATGCAGGCTAATAGACAAATTCAAAATTATCAGGCATTCGTTCTTTTCAAAAAACGCAAAACAGCGCGGGCGTCCGGCCTTATCCGCCGGACGCCCGCGTTTTTCTCCGCCATTTTCCTCGTCCGTTTACTCCACGCGCCAATAAGCCGCGCTGTACGGCGCAAGACGGCTGCCGCCGCCGAAATCGTGCGGCCTTCCGGTGACAAGGTCCACCGCCCGCCCCGCGCCCGCGTCAAAGTGCGCGTCGAACGGTTCGCCCTCCGCGTTCACGGCCACCAGCACGCGCTCGCCCTCCGCCGCGCGCTCGAAGATGTACTGCCGGTTCGTCAGCAGCACCGTGCGGTAGGCGCCATGGCACAGTGCCCGGCTGCCCCGGCGCGCCGCCGCCAGCCGGGCAATATACTCCGTCAGCCCGTTTTTCTGCGGCATGTCCACCGCGGGGCGCAGCGCCGCGTCGCCGTCCTCTTTGCCGCCCTCCATGCCCCACTCGCTGCCGTAATAAACGCAGGGCACGCCGGGCATACCGAACAATACCCCGTACAACGGCCACAGATGCTCTTTGTTCGTTAAAATCGTGGCCACGCGCGTTACATCATGGTTATCCGCAAAGGACAGCAGAGGCAGGCCCTTATACAGCGTCCACGCCTCGGGGCCGAACTGCCGCGCCAGGCTGTGGCCGATCTCAAACAGGTTCATGGAATTGAAGCTGGAATACAGCCCCTTGTAGCACTCATAATTGGTGGCGCTGTGCAGCATGGCGCCGTTCACCATGCGCTTGTAATCGCCGTGCAGCATTTCGCCGATGAGCACGAATGCCGGCTTCAGGCCGCCGGTAAAGGCGCGCAGACGGCGCACGAAATCCTCGTCCAGACAATAGGCCACATCCAGCCGCAGGCCGTCGACGCCAAATTCCTCCACCCAGCCGCGAATACAGCCGAACAGGTATTCCGCCACAGCCGGATTGCGCAGGTTCAGCTTTACAAGCTCGTAATGGCCCTCCCAGCCCTCGTACCACAGGCCGTCGTTGTAACCCGAATTGCCGCCGAAGTCAATGTGGAACCAATCCCGGTACGGGCTGGCCTCCCGCTTCTCCAGTACGTCCCGGAAGGCCCAAAAGCCGCGCCCCACATGGTTGAACACACCGTCCAGCACCACCCGGATGCCCGCCGCGTGCAGCGCCGCGCACACGCGCGCAAAATCCGCGTTCGTACCAAGGCGGCCGTCCAGCTTCGTATAGTCCCGGGTATCGTAGCCGTGAGCGTCGGATTCAAACACCGGGCAGAAATACACCGCGTCCGCCCCCAGCTTTTTGATATGGGGCACCCAGTCCAGCAGCTTCAAAATACGCGGCTCCGTTCCGCCATCGTTTTCCCGCGGCGCGCCGCACAGGCCCAGCGGATAGATCTGGTAAAACGCGCTTTCTTCAAACCACATCACGGGGTCACTCCTTTTCTTCGCGCCGCCCGCTCCGCATGGGGCGCGCTTTGCCGTTCCGGTTCACGGGACAGCCTGTTCTTTAGTATACCATATTTCTAAGCTCACACTTCGCGTACCGCTCGTGTTCACTAAGAAACAGGGTATCTATGCCGCTAAACTCATGCTTCGCCTGCGGCCCGCATTCGTTAACCGGACATATTATACCATAACGCCGCGAAGCGGCCTCAACAAAACCGCATCCATTGCGGTTTTGCATGGTTCAATGTTCTCAAAGCCCTGTGCGCCGGCACAGAAGCGTGTGCCTTGCACACGCGCAGCCGCGCCAGCGGCGGCTTTGAGGTTATTATACCATGTTTCCGAACCCGCGCATACACATGCCTTTCTCCGGAAATAATAGCGGCAGACGAAGCCGCGCTTTTCCGCGCGAAAAAGAAAGGACTGACCGTATGAATCCCTTCCTGGAAAAACCGTCTCCCGTGGACGCGGGCCTGATGGACTGGAGCACCGTATACGCCCGCTCTTACGACAAAAACGAGGTGGACCCCTACACCAAGGTGCGTATCATCCTGATGAACGGCACCGAATATGAGGCCGTGTGGTTCAGCCACCAGTTCCACCGCCACTGCCCGAACAACGACCTGCGGCGCGAGCTGGCGCTGGCGCGCCGGGTAGAGCAGCAGCAGCAAAAGCGCATCTCCTGCCTCAAGCCCATCGACGAAACGCCGCTGGAAACGACCATCGGCTACGAACAGCTCGCGGTGGACCTGACGGCAATCCTGGCCCAGCGGGAGCCGGACCCATACGTTGTAAAGGTGATGCAGTTCGCGCTGTTGGAGGACTTCGACCATCTGTACCGCTACGCGGACCTGCTGGACATGGAGGACGGCGTCCACGCCGAGCGCCTTGTGGGCAGCTATACCGAGATCATGCCCGGCCGCCCCACCATATCGGAGCACCGCCATCCCTTTGACAGCGTGCGCCGCGCCTGCAGCTTCAAAAAGGCCGCGCCCATCACGAAACTGAACACCTCCATCATCACCGCCGCCGAGCAGCAGACCATGAACTATTATATGAACATCGCCGCGTTTTACAAAAGCGACCGCGGCCGGAAGCTCTACCAGGAGATCGGCATGATCGAAGAGCAGCACGTGACGCAGTACGGCGCGCTGCTGGATACGAAGTGCACCTGGCTGGAAAGCCTGCTGATGCACGAATATACCGAATGCTACCTGTACTGGTCGTGCTTCAACGACGAGACGGACCGTCCTGTGAAAAAAATCTGGGAACAGCATTTCCATCAGGAGCTTTCCCACCTGCACGCCGCCGCGCGCCTGCTGCAGACCTATGAAAAGAAAGAGTGGCGGCAGGTCATTCCGGACGGCGAATTCCCCGAGCTGCTGAAATTCGGCCCGCAGAAGGAATATATCCGCGATGTTCTGGCCGGCACAGTGGAATGGACGGCGGACGGCGAGGAGTTCACCGACGTGCGCACGCTGCCCGCAGACTTCCGCTTCTTCAATTACCAGCGCACTGTAAACGCACGCACCGCGCAGGTTCCCAGCCACGCTGTCATAGAGGATTATCTGGCCGAATACGGCCGCGATTACCGCTATGAGGACGCACCGCATCCTGTGAAGGCGCTGCAGGACCGCGAGAAGGATAACACCCGCGTGGGCCGTACCCGCAGCTGCACAAAATAACGCTCGCCCGCAAAAAAGCGTTTCTCAGCCTGAATCAAACGGACCGCACCAATAAAAAAACGGACAACAGACAAAAAGCCCCCTGATGCAGAAAACCAAAACATCAGGGGGCTTTCTATGGACAAAAGGAATTGCATACATAGGCAGGAATTATTGCCAAAAATTAAAGACAGGAATAAATTACGGAAATTCCGGAAGAAAACAGCTAAATGTACAGGACTCTGGAAATGCATATGCGGTAAAGGCCCGCGCAGGCCGTCAACGATACAAACGAAAGAAAACCATCACGCTCACGCGTCTACACAATGGCAGAAAGCCTTCCCTGTTTTGAGAGCAAAGCGCATTTTCGTACAAAGCCTCCACTGCCTTCATATGACCGGCCTATGTTTACTTTTACAACCGGGAATGTCTTTAATACAAAACAGGAGCGGCGCCGCCGCGCCGCTCCTGCCAAAACCTGGGAGTTTTTTCACAGGGGATCCTTTTAATACTGTCTGCACAATTGGGGACGGTCCACCTGCAGGAGGGAACTTGTGTGTTACCGAAAAAGTAAAATTACAGCCGGGCGTCGAACAGGCCGCAGAAGCTGTCGATCGGGTCCCGCCCCTTGAACGCGTCCGGCCCCGCCATAAGGTCGTCCACCAGCGCGTCGAAAGTGGCCGGCTTTGCATCGTAGGTGTTGATGTAGGTGCGGGCCTGGGGCACGTCCGCCAGCATGGTGGGCTGCCCGCAGCCGATGACGACCACCGGCAGCTCGAATACATACCAGGGGATCTCTCCGCCGCCCTTGGACAGGCCAAAGCTGGGCCGCCCGCTGGAAACGTCGCACAGCGTGATGACAAGGTCCATGCCGGAAACGAAGTCGTCGATGGCGTTCTTGCCCGCGAAATACAGGTTGATGTTGGGCTTTTCGCCCGCTGCGATCTGTTTTTTCATCGCGTCCAGCGGGCTTTCGTAGATAAACGCGTCAAAGCCTTTTTCACACAGGCGCTCCTTAAGCATCTCGGCCGGGTTTTTACCGCCGCCCATGCCCATGGCTTTCATCAGCATGCCCATGCCGCTTTCGGCGCCCTTGACATGCACGATCATAATACGTTTATAACGCTCCGGTGTGATGGGCAGCACATCCCTGTCCTTGTATTTTACCAGTGTGATGCAGTCCCGGCTGATGGCCTTGTGCATCTCCTTGTATTCCTCTTTGCCCAGCGCCCCGGCCAGCACTTCGGGCGCAGGCACAAGCGCTTCCTTCGCTTTTTTGTTCAGGCCCAGATGCGCTTTCAGGCCCAGGATACGCGTGAGCGCTTCCGTCATGCGGGCCTCGCTGATGACGCCGCTTTTGTATGCATCCAGCATGGTATTGAAGTCCTCGTCCGGGTCGTTGAAGAACAGGAACATATCGCATCCGGCATTGATGGATGCCGGCAGCATCTCGCGGCGGGTCATGCGGTCCGTCATGCCCACCATATGGGAGGCATCCGTTACTACCATGCCGTTGAAGCCCAGCTTGCCGCGCAGCAGCGTGGTCATGATCTCCGGGCTCAGCGTGGCGGGCATCATGTCCTCGTCCTTCAGCGCGGGATTGATGGCCCGCGCGTACTCCGGCAGCATGATATGCCCGCCCATGATGGCATCCAGACCGCCGTCAATAAGCGTTTTATACACCATCCCGTAGGTCTTGTCCCACTCTTCCACGCTGAAGGTGTTGACATTGTTGGACAGATGCGCGTCGCGGAAATCCAGGCCGTTGCCCGGGAAATGCTTCGCCGTACAGGCAAAGCCCGGAATGGTGTGCAGGCCGTCCATATACGCCTTGCTCATCTGCGCCACGCGGACGGGGTCGTTGCCGAAAGCGCGGGTCACGATCTCGGTATTCTCCCAGTTGTAGTGGATGTCGCACACCGGCGCGAAAGCCATGTTGCAGCCGATGGCCGCAGCCTCCTCGTTGGCCATTTTGCCAAGCGCATAGGCGTAATCGTTGTTGCGGGTAGCGCCGATTTTAATGCCAGAGCCGATGTTGGTGCCGTCCGCGCAGGCGCCGTCGCCTCCGGCCTCGGTGTTGCAGGCAATGAACACCGGTACCTTGGCGTATTTCTGCAGCGTGCGGTTTTGCTGCTGCACGGCCGCGCCGGGCATGGGG
This sequence comes from Ruthenibacterium lactatiformans, assembly GCF_000949455.1. Lineage (GTDB taxonomy): Bacteria > Bacillota > Clostridia > Oscillospirales > Ruminococcaceae > Ruthenibacterium > Ruthenibacterium lactatiformans. The sequence continues at coordinate 30,831 of NZ_JXXK01000013.1, forward strand.
TTATAGCGGCAGCCGCCCAGATGGTATTTTTCCATCAGCTCGCGCAGATAATTTTCATCCTGGGAGGCCGTCAGCTGAAAAAACAGCTGGCCTACCTTTTCCTCCGGCGTCATCCCGGCGATGGTTTCCTCCACCCAGCGCACATCCTCGTCCGGCAGGCAATAAGGTTTCGCTTTCAGATCGACCATGGCAATCTTCCTTTCTTTCAGGCAAAACAACTTTTATCCGAAGCCCGTCCGCCCCCGGAACACTCCGCCCGGAGCACCATACCGCGGCTTCTCTTGTGGATATCAATTTTATTGTATCATCTCATTGCCGCAAAGCGTTAGTATATTTTTTATATATTTCGTAATTTTTTTATTCCAATATCCAAACAAGCCAAAAAAATAGCGAGTGCTACTCCTCTGCAAGTTTTCGCAACACATCCTCCACCCGGGCACACTGCATCGGGTACCGCTCCAGCAGCGCGGGTACGGCCCCTTGCATGATATAGGGGCTGCCCACAAGGTCCAACATGGGAACATCATTGAAATTGTCACCGAACGCTATGACCTCCTGCGGGCGCACACCCAACTCCCCGCACAGGGCAGCAAGGCCCGTGCCCTTGTCTGCGCGCGTGAAATCCAGCCATTTTTCCCCCGCCACAGCCACGCTGTACGCCGCTTTCCACGGCGCGCCCAGCGTCTGTGCATGGCTCGCCGCGCCATCCCGGCAGTAAGCCGACACCTTGAGGATATCCTCCGGGATGTCCTGCGCCCGCTTCACCCGCGTAATGTGATTGCCCACAAAATAGCGGATATGGTCCACATAATCCGGATGCTTGGGGAGCAGATAGCTGGTGTCCGCGCCGGAGATGAGCACCTCGCATTGCTCCTGCGCCTGAATCTGGCCAATGAGCGCCAGCGCATCGGCGCGCTCCATGGCCAGCTTGGACACCACGCTCCCGCCCCGGTACACAATGGCCCCGTTTTCGCAAAGGTAAGCGATATCATCCTCCGCCTGTGCAAACAGCGCCCGCATGCTGCGGTACTGCCGCCCGCTGGCCGCGCAGAACAGAATCCCGCGCTTCTTCAACACCCGGATAAGGCCGAACAGCTCGTCCGAAAGCGCTCGCGCGCCGCCCTGCAGCAGCGTGCCGTCGATGTCGCTCGCCACCAAACGTATCATATAAAAATTCCCTTTCTTGATACCGGACGCGCAGAAGCACATCGCTGTGTTATGCACTGCGGATGAGCAGGACGCCCATACAATTGGGGCCGCAGTGGCAGGAGAGCGTACAGACCCGCGCCATCCGTTATTTCTCTATCGCCTGGTCTCACACGGCGCGTTCGCGCTCTGTGCTTTCTTTGATTTTACACCGGACAGCATTGGTGCACAAGGGGGTCCCAGCCTGCCGCCGCCTCTTTTTACACAAAAACAGGCCGCCCCGCAGGGCGGCCCGGCCGCTTTTTTGTTCTGCTCTGCCTCACGGCTCGGACTCGTCCTGGATGCGGCCCTCGGCCTCGATGGCGGCCGCTTCGTAACGGGCTTCGTCATAAATCGCCTCCAGGCCACGCTTCGCCTTTTTTACCCAGTAGGTCAGACACAGCACGCTGACAAGATCCGCACAGCCGTCCAGCACCAACACCGCACCGATGAAGCGCACCATGGCCAGCGCCGCGAACGGTTCGAAAAACAGCAGCACGCCGAACGCGCCGGTAACGCCCGCCAGCAGCAGAATCAGCCACCAGCGGGAAAAACCCAGGCGGCGCAGGTCAATGGCGTTCTGGAGTGTCATGACGCTGTCAAACACGATGGCGCAGCCGAACACAAACGGCAGTACCGCCAGCACCATGTCCGCACGCAGGATAACAAACAGGCCAAACGCACAGCAGAGAATGCCTGTGACAAGTTCATAGCGGAAAATGGAAACGGCAGCGTTGCAGCAATAGCGGATGATCTGTACCGCCCCATACAGCAGCGATATGCCGCCGAACACATAGCATATGACAAGGCCGGATTGCGCGGGCCAGACCAGCAGCGAAATGCCGCACGCCAGATACAGCGCCGCAATCAATAAAAACGTGCGCCGGAATGATTTGATGCCCTTCATGATAAACGTCCCTTCCTTTTTTGCAGGATCTGCCGTTATTGTATCATACCCTGTACAACAACGGGATATGCAATCCCGGACGGTTGTCGCATTTTTTTACATCCAGGCAATTTTGTCTAAGCAGAGGGCACCTCCCCCTGCGTGAAGCAGCGCTCCGGCAGCACGTCCAGCAGCGCGCAGGCGGCAAGCTGCGCTTCCTCCCGCGTCAGCGCAAGCTCTGCCGCCAGCATGCGCTCAACCTTCTCCAGCCGCCGGGCATAACACCGCGCCAGCAAACAACCGGTGTCCGTCAGATACACCTTCCCATATCGCTCCCGGGCGATAAGACATCTTTGCGAAAAGAAGGAAAGCATCTTTACAACCGAGGGACGCGTTACATCCAGCATCCGCGCGATATCTGCGCAGCGCACGCCGCGCGCACCCAGCCCCAGGTGGTAGACGGCCAGAAGATACCGTGCCTGCCCACTCGTCAATTCCACCGCAGCTTCCTTTCCCGGCGGCGCGCCGCTCATTTTTCCAGATGACACGTTCCCGCACAGCCGGAACAACCGCAGCCGCCGGAACAGCCTCCGCCCCTTTTCCTTCTGCGCACGCCGGAAACGACGATCGAAATAAATACTGCCGCAACTGCGGCGGCAAGCAATGCTGTTGGAAAATTCATGGCTGACCCTCCCTCTTTCTGTCTTATTCTGCGAACGGCCTCACCGTTATAGTTAGTCGAGGCTAACCTATCGCAATTGAAAGTTTATCACTGCTAACCCCAAATGTCAAGAGCTTCACCTGAAAAGCCAAGGTACATTCAACCAGGCTGCCCGCTTACCGTAACGGCTGCAGACACTCTGTACAGCAAAAGCCCGCCGCACCCAAAGGCACGGCAGGCTTTTGCTCATCGTTCCACGAATGTCTTTTCCTGAACCGCAATGAAAAGCTTGTCTCAATGGCCGCGGCCAGAGCAAAGCGGCCGGGTAGCAGCCCGCTCTTTTATTGCGCCATCTTCGCGTTCAGATCTGCGATCATCCGTTCCAGCGCCCCCTCCGGGAACGCGCCGAAGCTGCGCAGGCCGCGCAAGGGCATATTGTCCATCATCTGGCGGGCCATCTCGTCGGAAACCGCCTCTTTTGCGGCATCTGCGCTATCTTCCGCCGCGGGCGCGATTGTGTCCATAAACTGACGCGCCATCTGCCGTACCGAAGATGCGGTGCGCGGATCAGCCAAAAGCTCTCCGACAGTGGTATTTTCATCCACATGGAAAGGCAGCAGCTTTTCTGTGCGGAACTCTACCGCTGCCGCACCCCGGATATCACGGGACGAATGCCCCACCAGCAGCTCGTAGCGTCCCGGTGCCGCATACCAGCCGCCCAACGCCTCGCTGTACCAGGAAAGACTGCGCGCGTCCACGCTCAGCTCAACTGTTTTTGTCTCGCCCGGTTCCAGCGCTACCTTTGCAAAGCCCTTCAGCTCTTTTTCCGGCCGTCCCGCCGTGCCGGTGCGGTCCGCCACATAAAGCTGCACCACTTCCCTGCCCGCGCGGTCACCCGTGTTCTTTATGTCCGCATACACCGTCACCGTGCCGCCGTCATTCAGCACATCCGCCGAAACGCGCACGTTTGAATACTCGAACGTGGTGTAGGAAAGCCCGTGGCCGAAGGGCCAGCGCACGGCCATCTTTTTCTTGTCGTAGTAGCGGTAGCCCACAAATACGCCCTCGGCATACTCCACATTTTTACCGTCGCCCGGGAAATTCAGATGGCTGGGGTTATCCTCCAGCTGATACGGGAACGTCTCCGGCAGTCGGCCGCTGGGGTTTGCATCTCCGTACAGCAGTGCGTCCGCGGCCGCTCCCACGCCCTGGCCGCCCAAATACATTTCCAGCACCGCGTTCACGCTCTCCGCCCACGGGCATTCCACCGGGCTTCCGTTGTGCAGCACCACCACTGTATTGGGCTGCACCGCCGCCACGCGCGCGATCAGCCTGTCCTGGCATTCCGGCAAACGCATATGGCTGCGGTCGTAGCCCTCGCTTTCGAAGCTGTCGGGCAGGCCTGCAAAAATAATGGCCGCGTCCGCAGCCCGCGCCGCTTCCACCGCCGCGGCAAACTTCGCTTCGTCCGTCTCGTCCCGGTCCGCCGGGAATCCCTCGGCGTATACAACGTCCGTGCCGTTCACACGTGCCGCATCCAGCGCGCTGGTCACGGCGCTGGCATTGATGTGCGACGAGCCGCCGCCCTGATACCGGGGCTTTTCCGCGAAGCCGCCAATATACGCAATCTTCGCGGCCCGTGCAAGCGGCAGCGCGCCCTTGTTCTGCAGCAGCACCGCGCATTCTTTTTCCAGCTCTGCCGCCAGCGCATGGTGTGCCGCGCGGTCAAACTTCGCCTCCGGATGCTGTACATCCGCATAGCGGAACACGATGTTCAGAATGCGTGCCACCGCCTTGTCCAGCACCGCTTCCTCCAGCGTACCGCCGCGCACTGCCGCAACGATCTGCGCGTCCCGCACGCCGTTGGACGATGGCATTTCCAGCTCCAGCCCTGCGGCCAGGCCCTTTACGCGGTCGTTCACCGCTCCCCAGTCGCTCATCACATATCCGTCAAACCCCCACTCATCCCGCAGGATCTCTGTGAGCGTGTGCGGATTTTCACTGGCAAACACCCCGTTGATCTTGTTGTAGCTGCACATCAGCGTCCAGGGCCGCGCCTCTTTCACGATCGTCTCAAACGGCGCAAGGTAAATTTCCCGCAGCGTCCGCTCGCTCATGTCGGACGAGCACGTCATGCGCCGGTATTCCTGGTTGTTGGCAGCATAATGCTTCACGCTCGTGCCCACATCCCAGCTCTGCACACCGCGCACCTGCGCCGCCGCCAGCTTTCCCGCCAGATACGGGTCCTCGCTGAAATACTCAAAGTTCCGCCCGCACAGCGGGCTGCGCTTGATGTTCACCGCCGGCCCCAAAAGCACAGACACATCCTCCGCGCGGCACTCCTCGCCCAGCGCCCGCCCCATCCGTTCCAGCAGCGCCTCATCGAAGCTGGCCGCCGTCGCGCATGCCGCCGGGAAGCACACCGCCTTGATGCTGTCGTTGATGCCCAGATGGTCCGCCTCCTGGTCCTGCTTGCGCAGCCCGTGCGGGCCGTCCGACACCATCACGCCCGGGATGCCCAGCCGTTCCACGCCCTTCAAATGCCAGAAATCCGCGCCCGAACACAGCCCGGCCTTTTCCTCCAGCGTCATCTGCGCCACAAGCTCGTTTATATTGCGTTCCAAAAAAAACACATCCTCTCATTTTTCGGTGCGGCCGCAGCCCGGACGCACCGCTTTGCTGTATTCAGCATAACGCGGCGGCAGGCAGGCCGTCAAGAGCGGCCGTCTGTTTTTGAGGCGTTCATTGCCGTTTTTCCCGTCATTCGGCGTTCAGGCGGTCTCCTTACGTCCTCATCTCCCGGAACGTCTCCGCCATGCCTGCGGTAAAACTCCATTGACGCCGCATGTAAGCCCGCAGGGCGTTCGTCCGTTCCCGGTAGCGCGCCAGGGCGCGCTCCGGCTCATTCCAATGCTCCATAAGCGCGCCGGCTGCATGATGTCCGCTCTCCAGCGCAGCCGAGACACCCTCGCCCATCGGGTTCAGAAACCCCGCCGCTTCGCCCGCGCACAAAACGCGTCCCTGTCCATAATAGATGGGACAGCCGGGCGGAATACGGGGCATCAGCCATTTCTCGCGTCTTTCCTCCCGGCCGGTGCACAGGCCGTGCCGCTCCTCCATGTAGGAAAGGAAACGCCGATAAAAATATTCCGCCCGCTTCGCATCCCGCACCGACACGCCCAGCACCAGAAAGCCGTCCTTCACATTGAACCATGCGTCGTACTCCGAAAGCTCCGGCTGAAGATAGGCGTAAAAATAATGCGGGTCCAGCGCGATGCGGCCCTCGTTAAAGGTTTGAAACGTTGTGATATACTGCGCCGGGCCCGGCGCCAGCTTCCGTTTCAGCGCGCCCGTCACGCCCTCGCAGTCCAGCAGATACCTTGCCCGCACTTTACAGCGTTCCCTGTTCTGCAGCGTGACCCAAACAGCGCCGTTCTCTTCTTCACAGGCAATCGCGGCGGTACCGTCCAGCAGCTCCGCTCCGCTTTCCGCCGCCTTCGCCACGAGCCAGCCGTCAAAAGCGCCGCGCCACACATTGCGCCCTTCCTGCCTGAAAGCATATTCCCCGCCCTTGTCATCGGTAAAGATCATCCCCCGGTTTTCCACCGGAGCACAGCAGACAGCCGACGGTACTTCCTCGCCAAAATACTGCTTCACCAACCCCAACGACTTTTTGATCAATATGCCGGAGCAGGATTTGTATCGCGGCAGCCGAAACCGCTCCACCAGCAGCACACGGCGGCCCGCTTCACAGAGCGCCTTGGCCGCTGCCGCTCCCGCGGGGCCCGCTCCTGCGACGACGGCGTCATACATACCGTGCACCTCGCTCTCCCGTCATTCGCCCACGTTTGGCTTGGTGAGCATGGTGTGCGTCAGCCTGGCAACAGAGACGCCGCCCATGGTGATATCCCTGTCTCCAAACCGCAGCACCTGCGTCTGGCCCTTTTTCACAGGCAGCCATTCCGCCAATCCCGGCCCGTTGGGGTCGCCCGTTTTTGCAAAATTCGTCAGGTACGACACCATCGCTTCGGACAAAGCCCGGTCCCATTCCGTGAAAGGCCGCCAACAGCTGTCCAGCGTGCCGAACGCATACCACAGGTCTGCCGAATGCCACGCACCTTTTTCATCTCCGGGCAGCTGACGGCTGAAGAAATAGGCATAGCTGGGCTGTTTGCCCTGGTCCGCCTGCAACCGCGCCCAGCCCTTTGCCATTTTATGCACGATGGGCGGCACAACGTCCTCGCTGGTGGAGCCCATCAGGTACGGGATGTTCTTTTGCCGCCCTGCTTTTGCAGCTTCCGCCGCGCTTTCCGTAAGGAATACGCCGTCCACCACCGGGCCGCACCCGGCCATGGGGTTCTTCTGTTCTTTCCTTGCCTCGGCGAACGCCGCGAACAGCGCCTGCGGTTCTGCGCCGCACAGCGCCGCAAAATCTGCCGCGCCCAGCTTCTGCCGCACCGCCTGCCAGAACGGATACGCTTCTTCCGCTTTCTGCGCCGCGCCCAGCAGTCTGGAAACGCCGCCTCCGCTCATCATCACCGCGCCGCGGAACAGCCCGTTCGTCATGGGCGAAACACAAAGCTGCTGTACGCTCATCGCGCCCGCGGACTGGCCCATAAGAGTAACTTGGCCCGGGTCGCCGCCAAAAGCGGCGATATTGTCCCGCACCCAGCACAGCGCGGCCATCTGGTCAAACATTGCGTAGTTGCCCGTATGCCCGTCCCGGGCGGCAAGCTCCGGCAGGCACAAAAAGCCCATAGGGCCCAGACGGTAATTGATGGTGACGGCAACAACGCCCTTTTTGCACCAGGCCGTGCCGTCAAAATGCTTTTCATGGCCGCACCCACCCAAAAATCCGCCTCCGTGAATATAAAACAGCACGGGCGCGTTTTTTGCGTCGTCGGGAGCCCAAATGTTTAAAAACAGGCAGTCCTCACTGTAATCGTAGTGTTCGCCCCGACGGAATTCGTTGTAATAAAACGCCTTTTCCGGCACGTCTTCTTCGTTGTAGAACGCGCGCGGCTGAAACGAACACGCACCGAAATTGGCGGCGTCATACACGCCGTCCCAATGCGTCACCTGCCGGGGATATTCCCAGCGCCCTGCCGTGGCGTACCGTATGCCGCGGAATACGGACACGCCGTCCGCTCCGCCCGCCGCGCCCTGTACGGGCCCGCACGGCGTATGTACAAAATGGTTTTTCATACCGGCTTTCCTCCCTGCTTTCTTTCCTGACGGTGCGGCTCCGGCAGGGCGCTTTCCGCCCGGCCTTTTCCAGCAATTCCATTACAATAAAGAATACCCTCTTACGCGCATCAAGTACATTGTATTTCTTGCACATCAAAAGCCCCGCCGTTTTTCATGCCATCCGGCGAGCCGTTTGGGCAGCCTTTTCACCGCTCTGCAATTAAAAAGCCGTCCGCGGTATGCGCCGCGGACGGCCTTTCGTTCCAATATGTGTCAGCGTGTGCCGCTTTTTTTCTTCCAGAGCAGGAAACCGGCCATCAGAGCCAACCCGAACGGCAGCGCCAGCAGACCCGGCAGCTCGAAATGCACCAGCAGACCCGCCGCCACATAAGAGATGCAGGAAACGGCTGCCGCCGTTATTGCATAGGGCAGTTGTGTGGAGACATGCTGGACATGGTCGCACTGGGCGCCCGCAGAGGCCATGATCGTTGTGTCGGAGATCGGCGAACAATGGTCGCCGCACACGGCGCCCGCCATACATGCGGCAATGCACACGATGCCCATGGGGTCGTCCAGAGGGAAGATCGCCATGGTGATGGGGATGAGCACGCCGAACGTTCCCCAGCTTGTCCCTGTCGCAAAAGCCAGCAGGCAGCCGATCAGGAACACGATGGCCGGCAGGAACATCTGCATGCCTTCCGCGCCGCTTTTCACAAGGTCCCGCACAAAGTATTTCGCGCCCAGAGAATCCGTCATGGCTTTCAGCGACCATGCGAATGTGAGGATCATAATGGCAGGCACCATCGCCTTAAAGCCGTCCGGGATGCAGCCCATCATCTCGCGGAAGGACATTGCCCGGCGCAGCATATAATAAACGAAGCTGAACACCAGAGCGAATGCGGACCCAAGCATCAGCCCTACCGACGCGTCGGAGTTTGAGAACGCGGTGCTGAAACGCGCCAGCACGCCGCCTTCCCCGCCTGCGAAGAAGCCGCCGGAATACACCATGCCCACCACGCAGCAGATAATAAGCACTGCAATGGGTGCAATAAGGTCAACCACACGCCCTTTGTCCGCCGGGGCCTCCCCTGCGCCCGCATAGGGGTCCGGCCCGCCGCCGAACAGGTCTCCCCCGCCGGCCAGCGCCTCGCTTTTCGCCATGGGGCCGTAATCCACCCGCAGCACAACAAGCATCACCATCATGGCGATGGTGAACAGTGCATAGAAATTATAGGGAATGGCCCGGATGAAGAGGGACAGGCCCTTTCCATCCTCCACAAAACCGGACACAGCCGCCGCCCAGGACGAAATAGGCGCAATGATGCACACCGGTGCCGCCGTAGCGTCGATGATATACGCCAATTTGGCGCGCGATACCCGGTGCTTGTCGGTGACGGGCCGCATCACGGAGCCCACCGTCAGACAGTTGAAATAATCGTCGATGAAAATAAGGCAGCCCAGCGCTACCGTAGCCAGCTGCGCGCCCACGCGGGATTTGATATGTGTCTGTGCCCATCGTCCGAAGGCCGCAGAACCGCCGGCCTTGTTCATCATGCAGACCATCGTGCCCAAAACGACAAGAAACACCAGGATGCCGACGTTGTATGCGTCCGACAGCACCGAGACGATGCCCCCCTGAAATACGTGCAGCACCGTGCCCTCAAAGCTGAAATTCGCATACAGCAGGCCGCCCGCAGCAATGCCTATAAACAGTGAAGAATACACCTCTTTTGTGATGAGCGCCAGCGTGATGGCAATGAGCGGCGGCAGCAGGGACCATGCCGTATTGTAAAACCGGCTTTCCGCCTCTGTCCTGCCGGAGCCGCCGCAGGCCCCGCAGATGTTTTTCCCGCCGCACGCCCCGCATGCCGCGTCCTTGCCCAGGCATTCCATGCAAGCGCCCGAGCCGCCGCATTCCGCGCATTCCACCATGCGCGAACCCGGTTCGTCCTGCGCGCCGCTTTCCGCAAAAGCCGGCGCCGCGCACAAAACCGCCAGCACCAGCACCGCCGCCAGCATGGGCAGCAGCCGAATCCTTTTTTTCATACTGTTCCTCCTCCTGTGTTCTGCCGCAGGCCCTCCGCTCCGACACACGGACACAGGCTGGAAAAAACAAAAAGCCCTGTGCGCATAGAGCGCACAGGGCAACCGGACGCAGCCTCCGCTGGAAGATGCGTCTGGATAGCGCTCCACAAATTTTGTGACAGTCCGCAGGATATTCTCCCACGGCCCAGGATACGCCGCCCAGGCAGGCGGCTGCTCCTTCGGCGGTTCCCCCTCTCCCCGAAACGGCTGCCTGGCCATTGTTCCGGGTACGCATGAGTCCCGCGCCTCTATCCGCGTATTCAGTTGAAAAGACCTTTCCGGCCTTCCCGAAGCACACAACGCGCCCGGGAACATTCGAATGATACTTATAAATTAGCACGGCTGCTCCAAAATAGCAAGCGGATCCGCCATTTTTTACACAAAAAATTTTTCCGGATGCACACGGCTTTTCCGCTTCTTCAAAAAACGCCCCGGCATCCGCCGGGGCAATGCGTTTCGTTTTTTTCAGGGGTCTCAATCGTGAAGGCTGGGTTTCGCCCGCAGAGAGATGGTGTGCTCAAAACAGCTGAAATCCGTCAAATACACAGTATAGCAGCCCTCGGTGCGCTTCATGCTTCCAAACTTACCCGCTGTGAAGCCGTGCGCGCCGAAGCACGGGCCCGCCTCGATGGCATACCTTCCCCTGGAGGCCGTCAGCGTTCCGGATTTGGCGACGATACCGCCGCCCTCCGCGCCATCCGCGGCAAAATGCTCCGTCTCCACGCGGCAGCCCGCGTCGAACGCAAGCTCCACACGCAGAGGCGCACGGTCGATCCCGGTGTTGACGATGTGCACGTCAATGCCGTTCTCCGCCTCGGTGACCTCCACATCGAATATCATATCCGGCCCGTGAAGCTGCGCGCGCTTCGTGTGGTCCATTTTCCACCAGTCGCTGGTCTCCGGCTTTTCTTCAAACGGCAGATAATACCAGCCCGTCATGGTCTGGTGCAGCGCATAGGCGTTTTCGCCCGTGGAGGCCAGCGTCTCGGGGATGAAGCTGCGGTGCTCACAGAAACTGGCGCCGATGTGCATACTCACAGTAAAATCGCCGTTCTGGAAATACAAAAAGCCCGCGCTGTGGTTGATGATGGTGTAGGAATACCCCTTCCGGCGGCAGCGTACGATCTCGCTGCCCTTGTAAAATTTGTGGTAATCCGCCGGGAAACCGCTGCCCGCGTGCTCCAGCGCGGCCAGACGGGGCTGCAGCATGAACTGGATCAGGCAATCCATAGCCTTCAGGCCGTGGCGGTCCACTGCCGCCATGATCTCATTCGCCGCGTCCAGAAATTCCGGCTTCTGCAGCACGTCGCCCATATACAGATACTCAAAGTAATAGTCTTTGGGATAGATCTTGCGCCCCCGGTCCTGCCGGGTGGAGTTGTTCGTAAAGATGCTGTCGTCCGGCTCGACATAGGTGAGCATCATGGTCAGGTTCCGCACCACAGGTTCGTAATAAGCGTCGTCGCCCGTGGCCACGGCCAGCATGATCATCGCGTCGTTGTTGATCCGGTTGTAATTGCCCGCCGAGCGCTCCGCATATTCGCCGTCTGCGTTGCAGTCGCTGCCTTCCAGCAAAATAGCGTCCGCGGCCTTTTTGTACGCCTCGCCGCCCAGCAGCCTGTGGCACATCATCAGTACCGATGCGATGGCCCAGCGGTGGTTCGGCGTATGAAAACCGCAGTGTGTCAGTGCTTCGGCGGCATCTTTCACAATGGCTTCATACAGCGGCAGCAGCTGCGCGCACACATCTTTTTCCGCCGCGTCCGCCGCCTGCGCACCCTCCGCGATCCGGCGCAGATATACGTACACGGGCAGCAGCCGCTTCGTGCAGAAAGCCGTGTCCGGGCCGGAAAAAAAGTTGCAGTTGACGAGGTCGAAATAGCCGCCCGGCCGCTGGGAGCGGCGCACATAATCCAGCGCCAGCAAAATGCGCCGGAGCACCTCTGCGTCCAGATGCCATTTGCTGTCCGCGTTCAGGCAGCAGGCCGTCATGGTCGTCAGATGATAGATGGCCACCTTCGGCTCCGCAATGCTGTCCGCCGAGGGGAATCCGCCAAAAAACGGGTCGTTCCGGTCCAGGATCTGAATCTCCATAAAGCGTGCGACACGGGCGTCGCTGTCCCGCAGGACCTTGTTGTAATGCTCTTTCATATGGGGGCTCCCTTTCCAAATAAAAGTGACGGCAAAAGCCGGTGCTTGTGCGCCGCGCGGCGTGCCGCCGCGGCTTGTGCTTTGTTATTATCATAGTTTTTTTATCTATAAAAAACAACACAGGTTTTGTCCGCTTCCAAAAGAAGCATTGCATATTTTGCTTAAAATTCCAAAATCCGTACCACCGCGGCTGCACATTGCACTTCGGCCGCTTATGGCAGGCCGCTGCTGCCGCGGCGGACGGTTCACATTTTACTGTGCGCCGGCCTTTCTCTCCGCTTTGTCCGCATAAACCGCCCGAAGCCACCATATATATACAACAAACACAAATAGGGAGTTGTTGCGGCATGAAGGGCAATCCGGAGGAGCGGGCGGTGCAATTGGGCGAATACATCACGGAGACCGGCGCCACCGTGCGCAGCGCGGCCAAAACGTTCGGCATCAGCAAATCTACAGTGCACAAGGATATTACATACCGTTTGGAAAAGCAGAATCACACTCTGTACGACGAGGTGCAGAAGGTGCTGCGCGTGAATAAAGAGGAGCGTCATCTGCGCGGCGGCGCGGCCACACGGCAGAAATACCATCCGGAAATAGAATAACCGGCAATACAGCGGCAGGCCGTCGGCAGGGAACGGGCTGCCGCTCTGTTTTGCCTTTTCCACCGCATGCAAGCCTTCAAGCAACGCCCCCACGGCAGACAGGGCCGACCTGTGTTTTGTAAAAAGCGATAAAATTCTCAAATTTATTTCCCTATTTTGCCGTTTTAATTTCAACAAATACTAATACATACTGGAAATAACAACAAATACAGGCGATTCTGTTCAGCCACATGTTTTGTTCACCCATCCCTGCGGCCCACCGCAAGGCGCTCGTGCCGGGCTGCCAAGAAAGGAGCGGCTATGGAAAATAAATTTCTTGCACACATCGCGGAGGACGGACGGGAACGAACGGTTTTCGAGCATCTGGCGGGCGCCGCCTCGCTGGCGGCGGAGTTTTCCCGCCCTTTCGGCGGCGAGGCACAGGGGCTGCTGGCCGGGACGGCCCATGACATTGGAAAATACTCTGCTGCGTTTCAGCGGCGGCTGACGGGCGATTCCAGGCGGGTGGATCACGCCACTGCCGGCGCTTTTGAATGTATGGGGCGCGGCCAGCCCTTCGCCGCCTTCGCCGTGGCAGGCCATCACGGCGGCCTTCCGGATGGCGGCGGGCGCGGAGACGGCCCGGAAGCCGCCACCTTTTGGGGACGGATCAACCGGGCGGGCCGCGGCGGGCTGGAGCCTTACGGCGCCTGGGTCCGGGAGGTATCCCTGCCCGGCGGACAACCTCCCCCTTCGCAAAGCAGAACCCGGGAGCGGGCATGTTCTTTACCTGCATGCTTTATTCCTGCCTGGTGGACGCGGATTTTCTGGATACCGAGGCCTTCATGTCCGGGAAGCCGCGCGGGAGTTGTTCAGGCTGCTGGAAAAAGAAGGCGCCTTCCATCCGGCCACTCTGATGTACCCCGCCCACCGTCAAAGCCGACGGAAAGGGATTCGCCGCATGCTGAAAGCTGCCGCTCCCTTCCCGGGGAGCGTGGATTGAAACCGCGCTGCTGGCAATCAAGGAGGCTGCGCCGGCGGTCGCTCCCCCTCACGGAGGGGATTCGAGTTTAAAGGCCGGAGCTCCGATTGCATTTTCAATCAGAACTCCGGCCTTTTTCTTTTATCACCGGCTGCAGCAGCCTGTAAAGCGGCTACGCGCCGAACGCCTTGGCCACGCCCTTCAGCTTTTCACGGATGGGCAGCTCGTAAGGGCAGCGCGCCTCGCACTTACCGCAGCCGATGCAGTCCCCCGCCCTTGCCGTCTGAGACTCGTAGCGCGATCTGGCCCAGTCCGCCAGATCGTAATGCTTGAGATAGTTTTCCAGCGTGAAGATACCCGGGATATCGATGCCCACCGTACACGGCGCACAGTATCCGCACCTGCGGCAGAAATTGCCCGAAAGCCCGGCGCGGATGGCTTCGCATGCGGCCAGCTCCTCCGGTGTAAGCGGGCCGTCCTGCTCCGCCGCAGCTGTGTTCTGCTCTATCTCTTCCAACGTGGCCATTCCGGGGATGGCCAGCGTACAGGTCTTGTTTTGCAGAATGTACCGCATGGCCAGCGTACCGTCGGTGATGTTGCCGCCCGCCAGCGGCTTCATCGCAATGACCCCCACGTTCTGCGCGGCCGCACGCTCCATCAACGCTTCACCCTGGCTTTCAACGATATTATATGGGAACATGATGGTCTCGATCTCCGGATAGGAGAGCAGCCGCTCGAAGCTGTCCACCGAGTGAGCTGTTGCGCCGAGATGTCCGACCTTGCCCGCCCGGATGGCGTCCTGAATGGCAGCCACGGCGCCCTCAGCAGAAAACGCCAGCTCAAAATCAGCATCAGACTTTATATTGTGCAGCTGATACAGGTCGATATAATCCGTCCTCAGGTTGCTCAGGCTGATGCCGATGTCCCGCGCCATGTCCGCGTAACCGCGGGACATGGATTTCGTTGCAAGAATGAACTTCTCCCGCAGACCGCCGGACAATGCCTCGCCCAGATAGCTCTCCGACACAGTGTAGCCGCGCGCGGTGTCGATGTAGTTCACACCCTTTTCCACAAGGCGTTCCATCAGTGCGCGGGTTCCCCGTGCGTCGATGCGTTGGATGGGAATGCCCCCAAAACCCACAGCAGATACCTTCAAACCTGTCTTTCCCAAAATTCTGTATTGCATAACGCAGTTTCCTCCTTTTGCCGCTTGCCGCAGGCGCGGCGTTGCCTGTCAACCCCGATTATACACCCGCGCCGGTTTGTTGCAAAGTTCTTTTTGTGATATGATAGAGCAAAACGTTGAGAATGAGGCGCGGCCGGAAGCGGCCCGCCGGAGGGGAGCATGCCATGCTGAAAGAAAAAACGAACCGCTGGTTCCTGGCATTGGGCGCCGCGCTGCTGTGTGCGGGGCTGGGCGCCGCGGCACTCTGGGATCTGGAGATCGACCTCGCGCTGTATTCACCCGGGTTCCTGCCCGCCGTATTGATGGAGGCCTTCGGCTGGTTTCCTCAGTATTTGCCCGCCGTCGTGCTGTGCGTCTGTATTGCCCTGGACGGTGCGCGAAGCATGCCGCTGCGCGCCGCGGGCGGCCTGCTGGCGGTTGCCGGCAGCGGCATCCTGCTGTATATGGGCGCGCACCATCTTGTAAAGCGCGGGATGTCCGGCCCTTCCATCACACTGTGGACCGTCCTGCTGGGCGGCCTTTCGCTGGGTATATGCGCACTGGCGCTGTACCGCTCCCGCAGCGGGGGGCGCAAAAA
The DNA here is from genome assembly GCF_000949455.1 of Ruthenibacterium lactatiformans. GTDB lineage: Bacteria > Bacillota > Clostridia > Oscillospirales > Ruminococcaceae > Ruthenibacterium > Ruthenibacterium lactatiformans. The sequence continues at coordinate 46,312 of NZ_JXXK01000013.1, forward strand.
GCTGGAATTCGTATGCCTTTGGGGCACGGTGTATCTGCTGGCCGGGCTTGCCGCCATCAACATTATCAAGGCTGTCTGGCAGCGCACGCGCTTTGACGACATGCTCACCGCCGCGGGCGGCGGCTTCGAGGGCGCGTTCGCACAGTTTACAAGCTGGATGCAGCCGTTCGGCAACGGCGGTTCCAGCTTTCCGTCCGGCCACACGGCTGCCGCGTGCAGTGTGTTCATCCTGACACTGGCCTGTGACGTCTGCCTCAAGTGGAACCGCCGCCGCACGCTGGTATGGGCGCTTTGCTGGGCCTATGTGGCCTTTATGGCCTTGTGCAGGCTCGTCATCGGGCGGCATTACCTCAGCGACACGCTGGCCGCGGCCTTTGTGATGCTGCTGCTCTACCTGGGCATGCGCAAAACAAAATGGTACCGCGCAGGCGCACGTGAGCTGACGGCTCCCGGCACATAAGTATGGCATGCCATTCCGCAAAAGCCGTGAAAAGGCCGTTCCCACGGGAACGGCCTTTTCATTATATTTGCAGCTCACGCACCTGCAAAGCAAAATAATATTGGATAAAGCCCCGGCCGGACCATTCCGCCCGTACTTTATAAAAATAGAGGCCCGGCGTGGTGGGTGTGCTGAAACGGCCGCCGCCCGCATCCGAAAGCTCCAGATATTCCGTCGGCTTATCGCTGACGGCACGCATCACCCGCAGCTCCGAAGGTTCCTTGGTGAACAGAATGCGCATCTGTGCGCCCGGCATCACGTCCACAGGCTGCAGCGGCACGTCCTCCGGCGAGAGCAGCGGCGTTTTTTCCTGTGTCAGGAAAAAATTCCATTCCCAACCCGCCCGGCGCACCTCCTTGTCCGGAACAAGCTCCTCATCCCCATACAGAACTGTAATGATGGGCAGCGCGGATTCCGGGTCCTGCGTATCGAGGGATTCCTTAATAAACGCCGTCATACCGGTGGCGATGGCCAACAGCACAGCGCCGATGATGAGCTTGCGGAAAAAAATCTTTGGCAGTTTCATACGTTTCCTCCCGGCGGGGCAAACCTGTCGTTTTTCTTATTGTAGCATGCCGGCGTGTAAAAATCCACCCGCATAAAACAAAAGCGGCACGCATATGGGTTATAGCACCGGGCTGCGCCCGCTTGCCCGCGGCAGTTTTCCGTCCCGGCGCTCCCGCGCGGCACGGCGAGCGGCACAAAAGGGCCTGCCGTCATTTTCAACTGGGAGGAATCATTTTATGGAGCATTCACTGTATCCTGTGCCGCCGCGCTTCACTGTGCGGCGGCTGGTATTGATGGACCTTGCGGCTATTTGCACGCTGTATGGCGCTTGCGGGCGCGACACCGCCTGGGGCACACGCGAAACGCTTGCCGCGCTGTTTGGCGAAGGCGAATGGTGGGGCGGTTTTCTGGGCGGAGAGTTGGTTGTCTGCTGCGCCTGTGTACCCGCCCGTTCCGCCACGCCCCAGGCTGCCGCTCTGCGCGGCGCGCTGGCGCCCGCGCGCCTTCCGGCCCGTTTTCTGCTGCCGCCCGCCGCCACGCCCGAGGGCCGGGCCTTTGCCGGGCGCTTTCTTTCCCTGCTGGGCGAACGCCTCTGGCCGCCCTGTGCCTCCCCCGAAAAAAGGCTCGCCGCCGCAGTCCCCGTCAAAACGGGCGGCCTGCTGCTGGACGGCTTTTTCGAGGCGGGCTTTACGCTGTTCCTCGTGCGCCCGCTGGCGGCGCTGCGCCCGCATTACCTGCTGACGCCGCCCGGCCTTCGGCAGCCTGCCCCGGGAACGCCGGATGAAGACGCCGTACGGCGTGTGCACATCCCTCTGGCGGACACGCTGGCGGTCTCCCGCCTGCTGGAACAGGGCTTCTGCGGGACCGCCCTGTACGAGGGCGCGGACGGGCAGCCCGCGCTCCGGCTGGAACGACCGAATCCCGCATAAGAAGAACGCGCCTGCCGCACCGTATATACGGACGCACATCCCGCAAAGGACACGCCCCCTGAAACGCCGCGCGCGTTTCGGGGGCGTTTGCGTTCGTTCCATTTTTTTAGCTGCGTGCTTTCAGCCGGAAAAATGCCCGCATTCCACACACAGATGGCAGGATTCAAAACACATTTGTTTTTCGTTCAAAAACATTCCTACAGAAATACTGTACAAAATGGCAACATCTGCCAGGAAGGGTTGACAAAACTTTGGCAGATGTATAATATTGATATTTCCGAAGAATGGGAGTAAAGTAGGTAAGTAATATCGCTTTATTTCCTATTTATATAGTATACAACATTGCGGGAGGGATATCATGGAAAAATTTGTAGACCGCATCATTGAAACAGACCGCAAGGCCCGCGAGATCATCGAGCAGGCCCAGCAGGAAAAGCAGGCTGTTCTGGCAGATGCCAAAAAACGCGCCGATGCTGAGATCGCCCGCCGCGAAACCGAGGCCGATAAGGGACGCGCCGCCATCGATGAGGAATTCGCCCAGCGCGAGGCCCGCGAGAGCGAGCGTATGGACGCCGCCTATCTGGACGCCAAGCATGCGCTGGACAACGCCTTTGAGGACGGGCATGACGCATGGCTGGCCGAGATCACACAAAATACGCTGGCCGCGCTGTGACGCGCGCTACGCATAACAGAAAGGGGCGAAAAGGCCATGCTTGAAAATCTGTCCGCGCTTGCCATCGTACCCAAGGCCAAGGCCATCGCCGCACGCCGCCTTTCGCACAGCGATTACCTGGAGCTGATGCGCAAGCGCAGCGTCATTGAGGTGACGGCCGCGCTGCAGAGCCATCCCTATTTTAAGGACAGCCTGAAAGGGCTTTCCCAAACCAACCTGCACCGCGCGCAGATCGAAGAGGCACTCAGCAAGGACGTTTATTACAAATACGAATCGCTGATGCGCTACAGCTTCCGCAAGGGCAAGTTCGGAGCGTATTTTTTAATGCGCAGCGAGATCAACGAGCTTCTTGCCAAGCTGCGGCTTCTGTCCATGGGCTTCCGGCATCATTATATCATCCAGGTGCCCGGCTTTCTGATGCCCAAAACCAGCTTCAGCCTGCTCAGGCTGGCCAAGGCCGAAAGCGCGCAGGACTGCCTTGAGGTAGTGGCCGGCACGCCCTACGCCAAGGTGCTGGCCGGCGTGCTGCCCGCCGCGGGCCAGAAGCTTGATTATCTGAAATGCGAGCATGCGTTTCAGTCTTACTTCTACACCACTGTTCTGGCGCAGATCGACCGCGACCTCTCCGGCCGCAGCGCAGCGGACACAAAGCGCCTGTTCCGTATGGAAGCGGAGATCTACAACCTGGACCTCCTGTTCCGCGCCAAAGCGTTTTTCAGCCCCCAGCTCACACCCGAAGACCTGAAAAAGCTCCTTATACCGGTGTACGGCGTGCTCTCGGCAAAAAACATGAACGCATTGGCCGATACCCGGGGGCTGGACGAATTTTTGAAGCTGTACAACGCGGGCCGCGCGGGACAGGTATACGGCGCCCGCTCGGCAGACCCGGCGGATGCCTCCGAAGTATCCGAAACGCGCGCTCTGTACCGCGCCGCGCAGAAGCTGCTGCATTTTTCCAGCACGCCGCAGACGGTGCTTGCCGCGCTGTTGTGCCTGGCCAATCTGGAGCGCAGCAATATCATCAACGTCATCGAGGGCGTGCGCTACGGCCTTTCGCCGGAGCAGATCAGTGCCTTCTTGAAATACTGACCGTATCGCGGCAGCCGGACGCCGCGGCCATCCCCTTCCCCGCGCCGGGGCGCGGGAGCAATTGAAAAGAAGCGAGGTACCACAGCATGGGCATGGTAAAAATGAAGCACATTAACATCTACGGGCCGGAGCAGGACCCCCAGCAGACGCTTGAAGTGCTTGCCAAGCTGGCGTGTTTCCACCCCGACAAGGACGCCGAGCGCATCAACGCAGCGGCGGGCGCGGCGGAAAACCTGTATACGCCGCTGCTGGCCAGCACGCTCGGGCTCATCAAGGACGTGGGCGGAGATCCTGCTCTGCAGGAATACCGCGGCAGGTTCTTCGAATACGGCGCGGTGAAGGACGAGGTGGAGGCGCTTTCCGCCCAGGTAGCTGAGCGCGGCAAGCGCCAGGCTGAGATCAGCGCAAAGCTGGCCACCTATGCCCAGACAAAAACGCAGCTGTACCATCTGACAGGCCTGCATACAAGCGTGGACGAGATCTTCGCCTGCAAATACCTGAAGGTGCGCTTCGGGCGCATCCCCAAGGACAGCTACCTGAAGCTGCCGTATTACGACGACCACTCGTTCACCTTCAGTGAGTACGACTTTGACGGCGAGTATTACTGGGGTATGTACTTCGTGCCCGAAAGCCACGCCAAAGAAGTGGACGATATCTTCGCCAACTTGTACTTCGAGCGCATGTGGGTGCCGGATTTTGTGCACGGCACACCTCAGGACGCGCTGGCGCAGATCATGACGCAGGAAAGCGAACTGCAGGCCGAGCAGAAAGAGCTGGACAACATGAGCGACATCGCCGCGCCCGCAGACATCGAGCGCCTGCGCGAATACGCCTCCTGGCTCAACTATGAGATGCAGGTCTTCGACATGCGCAAGTATGTCATCACGCTGGAGCACACGTATTATATCAGCGGGTATGTGCCGGAAAGCGATGTAGAACGCCTGAAGCAGGGGCTGCTGATGGTGCACGGCGTGAAAGCCTGCGAGGACGACGAAGCCGATGCCGTGGACGGCGCTCCGGACCGCCAGCCTCCCGTCAAGCTGAAAAACAACTGGTTCGCCCGGCCATTTGAAATGTTCATCACCATGTACGGCCTGCCCGGCTATGGAGATCTGGACCCCACCGGCTTTGTGGCCGTCACTTATGCGCTCCTGTTCGGCATCATGTTCGGCGACGTCGGCCAAGGCGTGCTGCTGGGCCTTATCGCCTATTTCGTCATGTGGAAAAAAATGCACATGGAGCTTGGGCGCGTGGTAGCACGGTGCAGCGTTTTCAGCGTTATTTTCGGTTTTCTGTACGGCAGCGTGTTCGGCTACGAGCATGTGCTGGACCCGATGTTCCACGCGCTGGGCTTTGCTGAAAAGCCGCTGGAAGTACTGGCTCCCGAAGGCATCAACAACATCCTCATTGCCAGCGTGGTGGCGGGCGTGCTCATCATCGTTTCCGCCATCGTCACGGGCATCATTTCCAATTTGCGCAAGCACATCATTGCAAAGACCATCTTTTCCGTAAACGGCGTTTCCGGGCTGGTGTTTTACGTCAGTCTCATCGCGCTTCTGCTGCCGATGCTGGGCATGGAGCTTCCCTTCGTGGGCAGCGTGCCGTATCTTATCCTGTGCATCGCGGTGCCGTTCTTCCTGATGTACTTTGCCGAGCCGCTGAGCGCGCTGTGCGCCGGCGAAAAGCCCGAGGGTTCGGTGGGCGATATCCTTCTCAATGGTTTTTTTGAGATGTTCGACACCGTGCTGAGCTTTGCCTCCAACACCATGAGCTTTCTGCGTGTGGGCGGGTTCGTATTGGTTCACGCGGGCATGATGACCGTCGTGTTCACGCTGGCCAATATGACGGGCGGTGTATTTTATGTGCTCATCGTCGCCGTAGGCAACGTGTTCGTCATGGCGCTGGAGGCGCTGTTCGTAGGCATTCAGGTGTTGCGCCTGGAGTTCTATGAGATCTTCAGCCGCTTTTTCGACGCGAACGGCGTTCCCTTCGCTCCGCTCAGAATCTCTCTGGACCCAGCCGCGGACAAGGCCGAATGAACCTCTGTGCGCATGGGCCGCACCGCTGCCGTACGCAGCTTCTTTTCTGCTACCCCGCCCGGACGGCTCCGGGGTTTGTGAATAGATTTTTTTATAGCTTTGCACAGCAAAGCTATAAAAAACGGTCCTGTGGGCCGTCCCGGCTCACGGCCTAAGATTTCAAGCGCCCGGGCACAAAGTGCCCCGGTGCGTGTAAAAAATAGTAGCTGCGCTATTATTTTTTATATCAACACAACGCCGCTTTGCGGCAGAATGGAGTATCTGTTATGAAAAAGATGAATGTTAAAAAGTTTGCCCGCACCTTTCTGGTACTGATTGCCGTATTCGCACTGGCGTGCGCCTTTTCCAGCATGGCCTTCGCCGCCGACGGCGAGACCGCAGCCGCCGCTCCCGACAACAATATGGGCATCGGCATGATCGCCGCCGCCCTGGCCGTGGGCGTCGCCGGCATCGGCGCCGGCATTGCCGTCGGTTCCGGCGCGCCCGCCGCCATCGGCGCCCTCACCGAGGACCCGAAGAGCTTCGGCAAAGCGCTGATCTTCGTGGTTCTGGGCGAAGGCATCGCGCTGTACGGCATGCTCATCGCCATCCTCATCATCACCAAGTTTTAAGCCATGAAATATTTCCTGATCAGCGACAACGTGGACACGCTGGCCGGCATGCGGCTGGTGGGCGTCAGAGGCGTCGTGGTGCACGAAGAGGACGAAGTGCGCGCGGCGCTGGACAAGGCCTGTGCGGACCCGGACATCGGCCTTGTGCTCATCACCGACAAGCTGGTCGCGAAATGCTCCGCGGTCGTATTTGAATACAAGCTCACGCGCAAGCGGCCGCTCATCGTCGAAATGCCGGACCGCCACAGCGACTCGAACCCCGGCGACAGCATCAAACGCTATATCTCCGAGGTCGTGGGCGTTAAAATTTGAGGTGACGAGCATGAATAAGAAAGCAGCCGAGCAGCAGCGCGCCGTGCGCAGCATGGAAACGCCGGAGCAATACTCCGAGTTCGAGGACTCTGTCATTGAAGCGGCAAAAACGCAGGCGCAGCGCATCATCGACGACGCCAGGCGCCAGGGGGACGCCAACTTTGACAAGCTGATGGAGGGCCACCGGGGCGACCCGCTCATCCCCTACCGGGAAGAGGCCAAGAACCGTCTGGCCCGCAAAATGGCCTCGGTCAAGCAGGACAACCGCAAAAAGCTGCTGGTGTACCGCAGCCAGCTTGTGAACGGCCTGTTTGCCGAAATGGAAGAAGCGCTGGAGGAGTACACCGGGACACCCGCTTATGCCCAGCGCGTGGCGGACGCGCTGGCCAGGCGTGCACCGGAAATTTCCGGCAAATGCACGGTGCGCCTGCGCCGTGCCGACGAGGCGCTGCTGGCCCCCGTGGTGAAAAAGGCCCTGCCCTCGGCGGATATCGCCGTGGACGGTTCCATCCGTCTGGGCGGCGTCAAGCTGGAAACACAGCATATCCTGTACGACGAAACGCTGGATTTCGCCGCCGCAGCCGAGCGCGCCGCCTTTTTGACGCGCTGCAAGCTGCGGGTGGAGTAACGCGCGCCGCGCCCATCCGGGCGCGCAGGCGCGCAAACGAGTATGGGCCGCTGCCGGAAAAGCCGTTTTTTCAAGCGTTTTTTCCGGACGGCCTGGAATTAGGAGCAAGCCTATGAAAGATGTAATTTATTCGATCAACGGGCCTGTCGTCACGGTGAAGGATACCAGCACGTTCGGCATGGCGGAGATGGTGTACGTCGGAAACGCGGGCCTCATCGGCGAGGTCATCAGCGTCAGCGAAGCGCGCACCACCATCCAGGTGTACGAGAACACCACCGGCCTGCTGGTGGGTGAGCCCGTCAAGGGCACCGGCGCGCCGCTCTCCGCCACGCTCGGGCCCGGCATCATGGAAAATATTTTTGACGGCATCGAGCGTCCGCTCACGGATATCGCCCAAAAAAACGGCGCGTTCATCGCCACGGGCGTCCATGTGGACAGCCTGGATATGGCCCGCAGGTGGGATGTGACCGTCACCGTCAAGCCCGGCGACAGCGTTTCGGGCGGCACCGTCGTCGCAACCTGCCCGGAGACCAGCATCATCACCCACAAAAGCATGGTGCCCCCGGATATTTCCGGCGTCGTTACCTGGGCCGCTGAAAACGGCCAATATACCGTGACGGACCCCATCTGTAAGATAACGACGGCCTCCGGTGAGGAAAAGACCGTTTGTCTGGCACAAAAGTGGCCCATCCGCACGCCCCGTCCCGTGGCCGCGCGGGAGCCCATCGGCCGTCCGCTCATCACGGGCCAGCGCGTCATCGACACGCTGTTTCCCATTGCAAAGGGCGGCACGGCCGCCATTCCCGGCGGCTTCGGCACCGGCAAGACGATGACGCAGCACCAGCTTGCCAAGTGGAGCGACGCGGACATCATCATCTATGTGGGCTGCGGCGAGCGCGGCAACGAGATGACGCAGGTGCTGAACGAATTCCGCGAGCTGATCGACCCCAAAAGCGGCAAGCCCATGACGGAGCGCACGGTGCTCATCGCTAATACCAGCAATATGCCCGTGGCCGCACGCGAGGCGTCCATCTACACGGGCATCACGCTGGCGGAATACTACCGCGACATGGGCTACGACGTGGCCATGATGGCGGATTCCACGTCCCGCTGGGCAGAAGCGCTGCGCGAGATCTCCGGCCGTCTGGAGGAGATGCCCGCCGAAGAGGGCTTCCCCGCCTACCTGCCCAGCCGCTTGGCCGCGTTCTATGAACGCGCGGGCTGCGTGCAGTCCCTTTCCGGCGCGGCGGGCAGCGTGTCCATCATCGGCGCGGTCTCGCCCCAGGGCAGCGATTTTTCGGAGCCCGTCACCCAGAACACCAAGCGTTTTGTGCGCTGCTTTCTGGCGCTGGACAAAAGCCTCGCCTACGCGCGCCATTACCCCGCCATCAACTGGACCATGAGCTACAGCGAATATTACGAAGACCTGGACCCCTACTACACCGAGCATCTGGGTGAAAAGTTCTGCACCATGCGCGGCCGCATCCTGGGCCTGCTCAGCGAGGAAAACAAGCTGATGGAGATCGTCAAGCTCATCGGCTCGGATGTGCTGCCCGACAGCCAGAAGGTCGTCATTGAGACGGCGCGCGTCATCCGGACGGGCTTTCTGCAGCAGAACGCTTTCCACAAAAACGACACCTATGTGCCGCTGGACAAACAGATGTGGATGATGGAGGCCATTCTCCACCTGTATGACCGCGCCGTGGAGCTGGTGGACAAGGGCGTTCCCGTCAGTGCCATGGCCGAAGCGGGGCTGTTCGACAAGCTGGTAAAGGTAAAGTATGAGATTCCCAACGACAAGCCGGAAATGTTCGGCGAGTACAACAAGGAGCTGGACGATATGTGCGCGCAGCTGCTTGCAAAGCAGACCCCTGCGGCGGGCTGAACGGAAAGGAGCGTTTGCATATGGCAATGGAATATTTGGGCCTTTCTGACATCAACGGCCCGCTTGTCGCGGTGGACGGCGTAAAAGGCGTCGGCTTCGAGGAAATGGTGGAGATGAAAACCGCCACCGGCACGCGCCTGGGCCGCATCGCGGCGTTGGAAGGCGAGCGCGCCGTCATCCAGGTGTTTGCGGGCACCAGCGGCATGACGCTTTCAGGCACGGCCAGCCGCTTTACGGGCAGCCCCATGCGCCTGGCGCTCGCGCCCGAGATCGTGGGCCGCATTTTCAACGGCGCGGGCGAACCCATCGACGGCCTCGGCCCTGTTTACGCCGAGCACTTCGAGGATATCAACGGCAGCGCCATCAACCCTGTCTCCCGCAGTTATCCGCGCAACTACATCCGCACGGGTATTTCTTCCATCGACAGCCTTATTACGCTGATCCGCGGCCAGAAGCTGCCCATCTTCTCCGGCAGCGGCATGAGCCACAACAAGCTTGCCGCGCAGATCGTGCGGCAGGCCAAGCTGAGTGAGGATGAGGGTGCCAACTTCGGCGTGGTGTTCTGCGCCATGGGCGTGACCAAGGACGTGGCGGAATATTTCCGCCGCAGCTTTGAAGAATCCGGCGCGCTGTCCCGTGTTACAATGTTTTTGAACCTCTCGTCCGACCCCATCGTAGAGCGCATCCTCACGCCGCGCTGCGCGCTGACAGCGGCCGAATACCTCGCCTTCGAGCAGGGCATGCATATCCTCGTGGTGATGACGGATATGACCAGCTACGCCGAAGCGCTGCGCGAATTCTCATCCTCCAAGGGCGAGATCCCGGGCCGCAAGGGCTATCCGGGCTATCTTTATTCCGACCTCGCCAGCCTGTACGAGCGCGCGGGCGTTATCGAGGGGCGGGAGGGCAGCGTAACGCAGATTCCCATTCTGACGATGCCCAACGACGATATCACACACCCCATCCCCGATTTGACAGGCTATATCACCGAAGGGCAGATCGTGCTGGACCGCTACCTGGACCAGCAGGGCGTTTATCCGCCCATCAGTGTTCTGCCCAGCCTGTCCCGCCTGATGAAGGACGGCATCGGCGAAGGCTACACCCGTACCGATCACGCGGACGTTTCCAACCAGCTGTTCGCCAGCTACGCCAAGGTAAACGACGCGCGGGACCTGGCCAGCGTCATCGGCGAAGAGGAGCTTGGCGAGACCGATAAACTGTATCTGGATTTCGGCGCCCACTTCGAAAAGGAATTTCTGGGCCAGGGCCCCAATGAGGACCGCACCATCGACCAGAGCCTGGACCTTGGCTGGCGCCTGCTCTCCATCCTGCCCCGCGAGGAGCTGGACCGTGTGGACGAAGCCGTGCTGGAACAGCATTACCGCAAGCATTGAGCCGGCCGCCCATGCGGGCCGGACAGATTCATTGAAATGGAGGTGAGCCCATGGCCGAACAGATCTTCCCCACAAAGGGCAATTTGATCGCCTGCAAAAAAAACCTGACGCTGGCAAAACTGGGCTTCGACCTTTTGGACCGCAAACGCAATGTGCTGATGCGCGAGATGATGAAGCTCATCGACGAAGCGGCCGGTATGCAGCGCGCCATCGGCGACACGTTCATCAAGGCATACAAAGCGCTGGAGAGCGCCAATATCACGCTGGGCATCGAGCATGCCCTGGAGGGCGCCGTTCCCGAGGAAAAAGGCTTTTCCGTCACGGGACACAGCATCATGGGCGTGGACCTGCCCACCGGGCATCTGGCCAGCCGGCCTCTGTACCCCTACTACGGCTTCTCCGGCAGCAATGCCCAGCTCGACTACGCCTATGTCTGCTTCGATAAAGTCAAACAGCTCTGCGCGCAGCTCGCAGGCATTGAAAACAGCGTTTACCGGTTGGCCATGGCCATCAAAAAGACACAGCGCCGCGCCAACATGCTGGAAAATGTGGTCATTCCCCGCCTGGAGGGCAACATCAAATTTATTTCCGGCACGCTGGAAGAGCATGAACGCGAAGAATTCACGCGTTTGAAGGTCATCAAACGGATGAAGGTAAAAAAATAGCCTTATGCTTTTTCGTGTCCGCAGCCTTTTCCCGGCCGCGGCCGTCACAGACAGAAAAAACGACCGTTTCCTGCAAAAGCCATCGCCCCCGGCGGCGCATCCCGCGCCTACCGGGGGCGATGGCTTTCATAACCTGTGGAACAGACGTTTGAGCATTCTGCCCAGAAAAATTTGAATGATTTGTGAACTTTCCCGATTCCCGCTTGACGACAGGTATATTTTGCCGTATATTAGTTAAGCAGCCTAATTATTAAAATTGTTAACAATTAGGCATATTAACTTTTAACAAGCAAATCCAACAGGAGGTAAACCATGAAGGGGCTGGAAAACAACGCCGCCGAGCTGTTCCGGCTGATGGACCGGGTGCGCAAAGCCTGGCAGAGCGTCACCCCGTGCGAACATCTGAGCAAATCTCAGTTTGGCACACTTATGGCCATTGCCCACCACGGCAGAATGCCCGGGCAGAGCTGCACGCCGTCTCAGGAACATGGCGCTCTTACGCTGACCGCGCTTGCGGGCGCCATGCATCAAAGCCTGCCCGCATTGAGCCAGCGCGTCAGCGCGCTGGAGGCACAGGGCTATGTGGAGCGCGTGCCCGACCCGGATGACCGGCGTGTCATCGGCGTCTGCGTCACCCCGGAGGGGCGCACTGTGATGGAAGTGGCCTACCGCCGTTTCGGCAGCATTCTTTCCCAGTCGATCGACTATCTTGGCCCCCAAAATTTTGAAACGCTTTTGCATCTGCTGGGCGAACTGGCCATTGCGCTGGAGCAGGCGGTCGCCGCACAGGAAGAAGAACGGGAGAGTGATTCCAAATGATGAAATTGAAGCGCTACCTAAAGCCCTATATCGGCTTCGCGCTGGCGGCCATCGTGCTGATGTTCTGCCAGGCCGCCGTGGATCTTAATTTGCCCAACCTCATGAGCGATATCGTGAATGTGGGCATCCAGCAGGGCGGTATCACCGAGGCCGCGCCAAAAGCGGTTTCCGCCGAGGGCTTGCAGCTGATGAGCGCCTTTATGTCCGAGGAGGACCGGGCTCTTGCCCAAAGCCAGTATGTCCTGGCCGAACAGGCAAACATGACGGCGGATGAATGGGATCGGTTTGTGACAGATTGGCCCAAGGTATCTGACACCGATGTATACCGACAGATTCCGAATCTGGACGACAGCACGCAAGCTCAACTGGACAGCGCGTTCAGCCGTGCGTCCTATGCGCTGATGACCGTTGTTAAGGAGCTTGCCGAGCAAAGCGGGCAGGACATCGCTGCCGGCGACACCGACAGCAAGGCCATGGACATGTCCGAACTGGGCGAGCTTGTCCCCATGCTTGCCATGCTGCCTCAGGGCATGGTAGACGATGCCATTGCCGCTGCCGCCGCTACGCCGGAAAGCATGCTCAGCCAGACGGCCGCCGTGTTCACCAAAGGCTTTTACATGCAGCTTGGCGCGGATACAGACGCCATGCAGACAAGCTATATCTTCCGCACCGGCGGCAAAATGCTGCTGATGGCCCTTCTGCTGGCCGTGTGCGCCATCAGCGTCGGCTTCTGCGGCAGCCGCATGGGCGCGGGCATCGCGCGGGATCTGCGGCGGGATATTTTCGCAAAAGTGACCAGCTTTACCAACAATGAATACGACAAATTCGGCACCGCCAGCCTCATCACCCGCAGCACCAACGACGTGACGCAGGTGCAGGGGCTTGTAACGATGGGCCTGCGTATCATGTGCTACGCGCCCATCATCGGAATCGGCGGCACCATTATGGCCCTGAGCAAAAGCGTGAGCATGGCGTGGGTCATCGCGCTGGCCGTAGTGCTCATTCTGGGCCTCATCTGCACGATCTCCGCCATCGCCATGCCCCGCTTCAAGATCATGCAGCAGCTGGTGGATAAGCTGAACCTTGTCAGCCGCGAGAATCTTTCAGGCATGATGGTCATCCGCGCGTTCGCCACGCAGGATTTTGAAGAAAAACGCTTCGACAAAGCCAATAAGGACCTTGCCGACAACAACCTGTTCGTGTTCCGCGCCATGGCCACGATGATGCCTGTGATGATGCTGGTAATGAACGGCGTTTCTCTGCTGATCGTATGGGTCGGCGGCCACCAGATCGCGGATTCCGCCATGCAGGTGGGCGACATGATGGCCTTCATCCAGTACACCATGCAGATCATTATGAGCTTCCTCATGATCAGCATGATGTTCGTGATGGTCCCCCGCGCCTCCGTCTCGGCGGGCCGCATCGCGGATGTCCTTGCCAGCGAAAGCAGCGTGCAGGACGCGCCCCAGCCCAGGCACCTGCCGGAAAAAGTGAAAGGGCTTGTGCAGTTCAACGACGTCTCCTTCCACTATGAGGGCGCGGACGAAAATGTGCTGGAGCATGTAACATTTACGGCCCGGCCCGGCGAGACAACGGCCTTCATCGGCTCCACCGGCAGCGGCAAATCCACGCTTATCAATCTCATTCCCCGTTTTTACGACGTATCGGCCGGCAGCGTCACAGTGGACGGCGTGGACGTTCGCGACATCCCACAGCATGAGCTGCGCGACGCCATTGGTTATGTGCCGCAGAAAGGCGTGCTGTTCAGCGGGGACATCAGCTCCAATCTGCGTTACGGCGGCGAGGACGCCGACGCGGATGTGCTGCGCCGGGCCGCCGAGGTGGCCCAGGCCACGGAATTCATCGACGAGCTGCCGGACGGCTTTGAAACCGCCATCAGTCAGGGCGGCACCAATGTTTCGGGCGGACAGCGCCAGCGTCTTTCCATCGCCCGCGCGCTGGTAAAGAAAGCGCCTGTTTACATCTTTGACGACACCTTCTCCGCGCTGGATTTCAAAACAGACGCAAAGCTGCGCAAGGCATTGAAGGGCTACACCGAAGGCGCCACCGTGCTCATCGTGGCACAGCGCGTTTCCACCATCATGCATGCCGAACAGATCGTGGTGCTGGACGAGGGCCGCGTTATGGGCATCGGCACGCACAGGGAGCTGCTGGCAAGCTGCAAGACCTACCGTGAGATCGCGGAAAGCCAGCTTTCAAAGGAGGAATTGGCATAATGGCAGAGCAAAAACACAGAGGCCCCATGGGCGGCGGCCCCCGCGGCATGATGCCCGGTGAAAAAGCCAAGGACTTCAAAGGCACCATGGGAAAACTCATTTCATACCTGGGCAAATATCTGCCCGCCATCATCGCGGTGATGCTGTTTGCCATCGCTTCCACCGTGTTTTCCATCATCGGCCCGAAAATTCTTGGCAACGCCACCACCGAGCTGTTTAACGGCATCATCGCCCAGCTCACGGGCACCGGCGGCATCGACTTTGAGGCCGTGGCCCGCATCCTGCTCTTCCTTGGCATTATATATCTGGTCTCAGCCGTGCTGTCTTATATCCAGGGCTTTATCATGACAAAAGTCTCTACCCAGATCAGCTACGGAATGCGCAGGGATATCAGCCAGAAGATCAACCGCATGCCTCTGGCTTATTTTGACCGTGTACCCAACGGTGAAGTGCTCAGCCGCATCACCAACGACGTGGACACCGTGACGCAGACACTCAACCAGAGCATGACGCAGATCGTCACCAGCGTGACGCAGTTTATCGGCGTTCTGGTGATGATGCTCACCATCAGCCCGCTGATGACGCTGGTTGCCCTGTGCATCCTGCCGCTGAGCCTCACCATCGTCAGCAACGTGGTCAAGCGCAGCCAGCCCTTTTTCCAAAAGCAGCAGGCTTATCTGGGCCACGCCAACGGACACGTGGAGGAGATGTATGGCGGTCATCTGGTGGTAACGGCCTTCAACGGTGAAGAAAAAAGCATCAAGACGTTCAACGAAATCAACGATAACCTGTATAACTCGGCCTGGAAAAGCCAGTTTCTCTCCGGCATGATGATGCCGCTGATGAACTTTGTCGGCAACCTGGGCTATGTGGGCATCTGTATTCTGGGCGGGTTCCTTTCGCTGAACGGCACCATCACCGTGGGCGACATTCAGGCGTTTATCCAGTATGTGCGCAGCTTCACGCAGCCCATCCAGCAAATCGCCAATATCTCCAATGTGCTGCAGCAGACAGCCGCGGCCGCCGAGCGCGTGTTTGAGTTTCTGGACGAGACGGAGGAAACGCCCGACCCCGAGCAGCCTCTCTCGCCGGACCTGATTCAGGGTGAGGTCGCATTTGCCCACGTCCATTTCGGGTACACACCGGAAAAAACCATCATCAACGACTTTTCCGCCATCATCCAGCCCGGCCAGAAAGTAGCCATCGTAGGCCCCACCGGCGCGGGCAAAACCACCATGGTCAAGCTGCTGATGCGTTTTTACGACGTGAGCGAGGGCGCTATCCTTCTGGACGGCTACGATGTGCGCCAGTTTGCCCGCAACGACCTGCGCGATATGTTCGGCATGGTGCTGCAGGATACCTGGCTGTACAACGGCACCATTCTGGAAAATATCCGCTACGGCCGCCTTGCGGCTTCGGACGAGGATGTGCTGGCGGCCGCCAAGGCCGCGCAGGTGGACCACTTTGTGCGCACGCTGCCTCAGGGTTACGACACTGTGCTCAACGAGGAAGCCAGCAATATCAGCCAGGGCCAGAAGCAGCTGCTCACCATCGCCCGCACCATCGTCTCCGAGCCGAAGATCCTCATCTTCGACGAGGCCACCTCCAGCGTGGATACCCGCACGGAGATCGCCATCCAGAAAGCCATGGACCATCTGATGGAGGGCCGCACCAGCTTTATCATTGCCCACCGCCTGTCCACCATCCGCGACGCGGACCTCATCCTTGTGATGAAGGACGGAGATATTGTAGAGACAGGCAAACACGAAGAGCTGCTTGCCAAGGGAGGCTTCTATGCGGAGCTGTACCAAAGCCAGTTCGCGGATGTGAACGACGAGGCGGTGTAACATCGTCCGACCGTTTCCCCTTCGCGCGTCCCGTCGGGGGACCACTGCCGCTGCAGAACTCTTTTCTGCTCAAAACAATAACAAAACAGCGCGTGCTTGCCGGTGTCAGGCAAGCACGCGCTGTTTTGTTGAATGGTCCGGCCCTGTCCGCGGCACTGCCGTGCTACACGAAGCGCACGTCGATGCGGCCGTTGCTGGTGGTGGCCCACAGACGCTTGGCCTGGTCCTCATAGGCACAATCCATGGGCAGGTTGTTCTGCGCATTGCTGGTGCGGCTGCTGATGGCGTAATCCCGCATATCCCCCACGACCGTTCCCGTAATGGCGGCGTTGGCTGTTTTGAACGTGAGGTCCGGCGCCTCCACATCCTCGGCGCGGACAGGCCCGTTGCTCGTCTGCATCCACAGCTTTTCGGCAAAGCGGCAGTGCTCGGCTGTGATACGCGCATTGTTGGAGGCTGCCTCGCAGTCTCCGCCTGTCACGCCGGACAGCGTGATGGGCCCGTTCGAGGTCTTGGCAGCAAGCGAGCCGAACACGCAGTTTTCCACAGTGATTCGGGCATTGCTGGTTACAAACCGGCCCTTCCCTCCGGCTGAAAGGCCCGAGACCGTGATACCGGCGTTGCATGTTTTGACGCATACCTCGCCGGCAAAGTCCAGCGGCAGCTCCAGTGTGATGTCATGCGGCCCGCGCAGCAGGTCCAGCCAGTTCCATACATTAAAAATCGACATGGTATGGGTAAACAGGAATGCGCCGTCCTTTTCGGCCACAGTGACACGGTCGTTTTCCCTCGGCTGAAACAATACCCGCACGCCGCCGCCCGGCACCGCGCGCACGTTCACACGCACGTTGCGCGCGTCCACCACTACGGTATGCACCGGCTCCTGAGCGGGATACTCCAGACATGCCGGACGAGGCGGTACCGCGCCCTGCCCGGGCGCCCCCTCACCAGCCTGCTGGCTCTTGTATTCGGCACGAATCTGCGCCGCGATCTCCTCCGGCGCGCCGAAGCCTGCGATGATTTCCTCCTCGGGCTTACCATTCTCTACGCCGTCGAAAATCAGCTCGTTGTAATAATCCGCCACCTGACGCTGCTCCACCGGGCCAAGCTGCGTCAGTCCCGCCATCAGCTCGTTGAGAAACGTTTCTCTGTTCATACCTCTTCCCCCTTGATAAATGCATAAATGCGCTTCACTTCGTCCCATTCGTCCAGAAATGCATCAATGCGTTCCTGGCCCGCGTCCGTGATGTAAAAATACCTGCGGATACGGCCGCCGTGCTCCTGTGTGTCCGTGGTGACGTATCCGTTTGCCTCCAGACGCTTCAGGATGGGATACAGCGTGGATTCCGACACCTCGATGCAGGAGGATACCTCCCCGATGATCTTGTAGCCATAAGATGGTCCCCGGCGCAGCACCGCCAGCACGCATACGTCCAGCAGGCCCTTTTTCCGTTGGATATCCATTCCGTGCGCTCCTTTCCTGATACTATGCAATACATACTATGTATAATATAGTATGTACCAGGTGTCTTGTCAATACTCCGGAAAAATTTTTATCGCACGCACAAAACGTAAAAAGGGCGTCCGGCTGTGCCGGACGCTCCCGCGAAGCGGCTTCAGCAAAACCGCATTGAATGCGGTTTTGCATGGTTCAAGGTTCCCAAAGCCTTGTGCGCCAGCACAGGGGCGTGTGCCATATACACGCGCAGCCGCGCAAGCGGCGGCTTTGAAGTTATTGTCCTATCTCAAAATCACATTGTGCGGATATATCTCGTTCAAATGCATTGCAGTTCTTGCGCTGTTTATTCCAACAGATGCCGGAGGTGCTCTCCAAAAGTAGACATGCTCTGCCTGCCATGCTACACTGGATACACCGATTGCAAAAGGAGGATATTCGCATGACATGGAGCACGCTTTGGCCTCAGGACCGCAAGCCCTCACCCGATGATATCGCAGAGTTTGTGGACAATCCCCTGTGGAAAACACTGTGCAGCTGGCTGGAATCGGGCTACCGCACGGTGCCGCGCATCGAATACAGCCGCTGCGGGATGGCGCCGGGCTGGAATGTAAAATACAAAAAGGGAGGCCGCGCACTGTGTACCTTGTACCCGGCGGCCGGCTCGTTCACCTGCCTTGTGTGCATCGGCCAGCGGGAAGCCATGGCGGCAGAGGCGCTGCTGCCCCTCTGCTCTCCTCCGGTGCGGCAGCTGTACCACACGGCCAGCCCGCTCAACGGCAGCCGCTGGCTGATGATACCGGTAACCGATGAAGCTGTGCTTACGGACGTGAAAGAGCTGATCGGCATACGGGCGGCGGCTTAAAGCCAAAGCGGCCCGCCCCTGTTCTTTATGGCCCCCTGGCTGCTTTTCCGGGCCGTGAGAAGTTTTTATTCTCGAAGCGCAGTAAAAAAGCCCCCGCCGTACGGCGGGGGCTTTTGCTTGCAAAAATCAGCCTTCTTCCTTCATCTTCGCAAAGCAGTCGCTGCAGTACACAGGACGGTCTTCGCGGGGCTTGAAAGGCACGCGGGCTTCCTTGCCGCAGGAGGCACACACAGCGGTGAACATCTCGCGGGTGCCACGGCCGGCGTTCTTGCGGGCGTCACGGCAGGCCTTGCAGCGCTGCGGCTCGTTCTCGAAGCCACGGCTTGCATAGAACTCCTGCTCACCGGCAGTGAACACGAACTCGTTGCCGCAATCTTTGCATACCAGGGTCTTGTCTTCGTACATTTTTGGTATCTCCATTTCGGATTAGTATTTTGCCCGCGGAAGGATTCAAACCGACACCTTTGATCTGGGACCAACGCTCTGACTTAAGCTACAAGGGGCATATATAATGGCGCGCTCCCGCGCCTTGGGTACTTTTATTTCAATTTTGCACGCACACGCTGCAGGGCGTTATCTACAGCTTTTTCGCTCACATTCAGCCGCTTTGCAATGGCGCTGTAAGAATTGCCGTCCAGAAACAGAGCCAGCACCTGCTTTTCAAGTGCCGAAAGCCGTGTGTCGATGCTCTGCATCGTCTGTGTATAGCGCTCGCTCTGCATCACAAGCTCTTCGGGGCCGGGGGTGCTCTCCGTCTCGGTATAAGGCACCGAGGTATTAAGCGGCGCATGCTTGCTGCGTCCCGCCGCGCGCACCGCCGAAACAATGGCGTTCTGCACGCACACATTGGCATAGGTGGCAAAAGCCGCGCCCTTTTGCGCGTCAAAGGTCTCCAGAGCGGAAAACAGCCCGATGATCCCCTCCTGCACGGCGTCGTCAAAATCCAGCCCGGGACGCACGGCTTTTGCTGCAAGGCTGCGGATCTGCGGCATCTGCCGTGCAATCAGCCCCGCGATGGCCTGTTCGTCTCCGTTCCTGGCCTGTTCGATTTGCATGCTGAGGACATCGTCTTTCATGGATACTCCATCTGTCTGTTTCTAGACTACCTCATTTTACTTTTGTTCAAGAAAAAAGTCAAGTTCAATCGCCGCGCCCGCGTCATTTTTGTACGTTTTTGCCTATAATACGGGCGCGGAATTGTACTTTATTCCACGATATCTTACTCCATCCCCGCCGCGCGCTGCGCTTCTTCTTCCGGCGGCATGGGCGACGTCTGCACCGTTACATTTCGGATCCATTTGCCGCTGCGAATACGCAGCAGCGAGAGGAACGCCTTGATGGGACTGTCCAGCTTGAGACAGACATATACCAGCGGCACCGGCAGATGCAACACAAGACCCGCCAAAATCCCCATGGGGATGCTCACCAGCCACAGCGCGCCGCAGTCGTACACAAAGGCCGTGCGGGTGTCCCCGCCGCCGCGCAGAATGCCCACGATGCACGTCACGTCGATGCCCAGCACAAGCTGCAGGCACGCCAGTACGCCGATAATGGTGTAAGCGGCTTCATAGGTTTCAGGCGTGACATTGTAAAGCAACAAAAACAGCGGCCGGATGACCAGTACCAGCAAACAGTTGAACACGCCCACCAGCACGCTGAACAGCAGCAGTGTATTGGCCACTTTCTGCACGCGGCCGCGGCTGCCCTCGCCAATGGTCTTGCCCGTAAGGACGGCCGCCGCATTGGCCACGCCCGACACGCTGATGAACACCAGCTGGTTGAGCACGCCCGCAATACTGTTCGCCGCCACGAACACACTGCCGATGCGCCCGATGATGACGCTTGTGGCCACAAAGCCCACGCCCCACAGCAGCTCGTTGCCCAGCACGGGCAGGCTGTGGCGGGTGTAGCTGGGAAGCATCTCACGGTCGAACTTCAAACAGTCGTGCATGCGGAAGCCCACGGTATTTTCACGGAAATACATGTAAATAAGCACCATCACCAGCTCGCTGCACCGGGCAAAGATCGTGCCCACGGCCGCGCCGCGCACCTCCAGCCTCGGCGCGCCGAATTTTCCGAAGATAAACGCATAGTTGAAAAACACATTGACAAAAAAGCTGACGCCGTAGATGGCCGTGGAGATCTTCACCTTTTCCACGGCGCGCAGGCTCATCATATAGTTGTTGGAAAGGCTGTACGGAATATACGAAAACGCCACCAGCGCCAGATAGCCGGCGCCCGCCTGGACAATCGCCTCATCTTTGGTAAAGATGCGCAGGATGCCCTCCGGCATGAGCAGGCAGACGACGGTGATGCCCAGCGACGCCAGGAACACCAGCTGCATGCTGATGCGCATGACCTTGCGGATGCGCCCGATGTCGCCCTTGCCCCAGTACTGCGCAATGAGCACGCTGCCGCCGGATGAAAGGCCGAAGCCGAACGACATCAAAATGGAAAACGGCTGTCCGCCCAGGTTTGCCGCGGCAATGGCCACATCGCCGAAGCTTCCCAGCATCACGCTGTCCATAACGGCCACGCCGAAACTGATCATATTCTGCAGCGCAATGGGCACCGCAATGGCCAGCAGCGTGCCCACGAAGGCCCGGTTGAGCAAAAAATGTTTGTCCAGTCTCTGTTTCACACGATTCTCCTTTTCTTTTCCCTGTTTCCCGTCCTGCCTGCCGCGCCGCGTCAGTAGCGCAGAACAAAACAGACCACATACACCCAGCTCAAAAGCCCATGAAAAATAGCCCAGCCCACCGAATGCCAGGTGGTGTAGCTGATGACCATGGCCAGGGCGCTGCCGAAGGTGATGCCCGTTTTGATCGTTTTGTTCACGATGGTCGTTTTGTTTTCTCCGTTCATGTTCTCCCTTTCCCGCCGCGTCAGTGCGCCTGCTCCGTCTTGGGCTGCTTCATCGTCAGGGCGATGCGTTTTTTCTGCAAATCCACGCTCAGCACCCAAACCGTCACCACATCCCCCACCTTCAGCACCTCGCTTGGGTGGCGGATGAATCTGCTGCTGATCTGGCTGATATGCACAAGGCCGTCCTGATGCACGCCGATGTCCACAAACGCGCCGAAATCAATGACATTGCGCACGGTTCCCGTAAGCTGCATGCCCGGCGTCAGGTCCTTCATGTCCAGCACGTCGGTACGCAAAAGGGGCTTCGGCAGGCTGTCCCGCATGTCCCGGCCCGGGCGCAGCAGCTCTTCTATCATATCCTCCAGCGTAGGCACGCCCACGCCCAGCTCTGCGGCCAGCTTCCCGTGGCCCAGGCGCTTTGCCTGCTGTTCCAGTTCCCGCGCCGCCGGCGTTCCGATGTCTGCGGGCGAAAGCCCGCACAGCGCCAGCAGCTTTTCCGCCGCGCCATAGCTTTCCGGGTGCACGGCCGTTGCGTCCAGCGGGTTTTTCGCGCCCGGCACACGCAGAAAACCCGCGCACTGCTCAAACGCCTTGGGGCCGAGCTTCGGCACCTTCAGCAGCTCCCGCCGGGTTTTGAACGCGCCCGCATCCTCGCGGTATTTGACGATGTTCTTCGCCGTGGCCGCCGTCACGCCTGCCACACGGGCAAGCAGCGGCGCGCTGGCAGTGTTCAGGTCCACACCCACAGTGTTCACGCAGGATTCCACCACGCCGTCCAGCGCGGCCGAAAGCTGCGCCGGGGGCATGTCGTGCTGATACTGCCCAACACCCACGGCCTTGGGGTCGATCTTTACAAGCTCGGCCAGCGGGTCCTGCAGGCGCCGGGCAATGGATACCGCGCTGCGCAGGTTCACATCGTATTCCGGAAACTCCTCAGCCGCCAGCTTGGAGGCCGAATACACGCTGGCTCCGGCCTCGCTCACCACCATATAGCTGACGGGCAGGTCCAGCTCTGCGATCACATTCGCCGCAAATATCTCGGTCTCCTTGCCCGCGGTACCGTTGCCGATGGCAATGATCTCCACACCGTGCTTTTTGATCAGCGCCTTCAGCGTACGCTTCGCTTCTTCCACGCGCTTAAATTCCGGAATCGGGTAAATGACGGCGGTGTCCAGCACCTTGCCCGTGGCGTCCACCACAGCCGTTTTGCAGCCCATGCGATAGCCGGGGTCAAGCCCGAGGGCCACCTTCCCCTTGATGGGCGGCTGCAGCAAAAGCTGCCGCAGGTTTTTGCTGAATACGCTGATGGCTCCCTCGCAGGCGCGCTCCGTCAGGCCCGCGCGCACCTCCCGCTCCAGGCTGGGGTGTATAAGGCGCACATAAGCGTCCTCTGCGGCGGCGCGCACCTGCTCTGCGCTGGGGGAATCGTTCTTCACCGTGCGCTCGGTAAGCAGCCGCACGGCCCGTGCGGCATCCACGGTGACGCTCACCTTCAGGAAGCCCTCCCTCTCGCCTCTGTCCACGGCCAGAATGCGGTGGCCCGCCATTTTTGCGGCGGGCTCGCTGTAATCGTAATAGCCCGAATATACGCTGTCTGTATCTTTTTTCGCGGCCTTGCTCTCCACCAGTGCCGTTGCGTTGTACAGGCTGCGCAGCGTAGCGCGCAGATTGGCCGAATCTGAAAAGCCCTCGGCCAAAATATCCCGCGCGCCCGCCAGCGCCGCCTCTGTGTCAGGCACTTCTTCGGTTATGTACTGCCGTGCCAGCAGCGCGGGTTCGTCCTCCGGACGCTGCTCCAGCAGCCGCGCCGCAAGCGGCTCCAGCCCCCGTGCCCGGGCGATAGACGCCCGGGTCTTGCGCTTGGGCTTATAAGGGCGGTAAATGTCTTCAACCTCCGCCAGCGTTTTGGCCTTTTCCAGCGCGGCGGCGATCTCCGGCGTCATCGCGCCCTGCTCGGTAATGGAATTGTGCACGGTCTCCTTCTGGTCGTCCAGCTTGCGCAGATAGGAAAGCCGTTCGTCCAGCGCGCGCAGCGTCTGGTCGTCCATACTGCCCGTGGCCTCCTTGCGGTACCGGGCGATGAACGGGATGGTGTTGCCCTCATCGATGAGGGCGACGGTGGCCGCTACGCGCGCGGCATCCAGCTTGAATTCGGCTGCAAGAGTGCTTGCGTGGTTCTGCATGTCAATGTTTCTCCTGTTTCTTTTTCTTTTCCACAAAAACGATAAAGCCGCAGTAGCCCAGCCACACGAGGATGGCCCCGAGGGTGACGCCCGTGGAGAGCTTCAGGCCCGGCGTTTCGTAGGAAAATACGATGGTGTTTTCGCCCGCGGGGCACAGCACGGCGCTCAGGCCGCCATCCACGCGCTCGATCTCAGCCTCCACGCCGTTCACCGTGGCGGTAAAGCCCTCGTCATACGGCACAGAGAAGAACACCAGATTGTCCTTTTCCAGCGTGATTTCGGCCGTAAAGCCTGTGCCGTCCGCGGAAAAGCTGGTGCTGGCCGTGGCGCGGCGGGCCGCTGCGTCCTGGACGTAGGCTTCGTAAGTCAGGTTCGCGGTGTCGGCTGTGGTGGCTTCTTCCATCAGATAACCGTATTTGGTGATCTGCTCTCCCGTCAGCGCAACGGCGCGCATCAGCATATTGGATCGGGAATCCTCCGCCAGCCCCATCAATGTGACAGGCGCGGGCTCGCCCGCCCGCAGCGCGTCCTGCGCCGCGCCCGCCTCCGTGAGCGCATCGGCGGCGTCCACCCCCTCCTCCGTCTCGGGGAGCGGGGCTTCCAGCAGGATATATTTGTCGTACGTAAAGCCCATGGGCACATAGTTTTCATTGCGGAAATACACCAGCGACGCGTCCTCGTGGTCATACACGTAGCCGTACGCGCCCCACTTTTCGGTGAATTCGCTCATCTTGTCCTGAGGCACCACCACATACTCCACGCTCAGCAGACCGCGCAGTGCATAAAGCTTCTGGTCCGGCTTGGAGGATACGTCCCGCTTCACACCCACACGGGGGTAAAAATCCATGATGGACGGCGTGACCACGCTGTTGAAGAACTGAATGCACGGTTTTTCCATCCACAGGCCGATGTTATCGTAACAGTCGTAGGAATCGATTCGGTAAAAATGATCGTCGGGCAGGTCGTTATTACGGGCGGCCACATAACACTCGCTGCGGTAGTTCGCGTCGCCCTCCCACTGCGGAAATTTGCCCAGTGCAATATGCGCCACCGAATAGAATACCGAAAAGCCCAGAATTCCTGCCAAAAGCACACGGGTGAATTTCTCGTGCCCGCGGCACCAACGGATAACACCGTAGAAAATCAGCAGGCCCAAAACAGCCGTCAGGTAGGTCAGCCAGAACTGGGACTGCTCCTTTACGACGCCCAGGCTCCATACCCCGTCCTCCTGCTTGGGCACAAGCGCGAATACCGCGAACAGCAGCGTTACCACGGCCACGGGCCGCAGGCCCTCCATCAGGTCGATCTCCTCGTCCTGCAGCGCCTGCATGGTGGCCGCGCACATGATGAGGATGGGCATATAATACCAGCGTGCGTAATAGCTGGAATTGAGTGCGTAAAAGGCCGAGTTCAGCACCGGCACCAGCGCCATGATAAGGCACGCCCACATGATTTTTGTAAACGCGCTTTTCCTGCGTGCTTTCATATACGCCCACACGCCCGCGCAGCTCACCACCGGCAGAAACGCCGTCATGCTGGTGTGCTTTACCACCGCGTCGGTAAAGATATTGGGCAGATACGTTGGGTCCGGCGGGAGGAACAGCGAGGCCAGAATGGCGAAATACTGCTGCACGCGGCCGTACAGCAAAAAGCCGAAGCCGCTGGAAAGGTCCACCGTGCGCGGGTTGTCCTTCAGGCACAGCACAGCCGGCCACAGGAACATGCAGCCCAGCGCCACGCCCAGCAGGGATTCAAACGCCAGCCGTCCAAAGCGGCCCGGCGTGATCCTGTATTCGCCCGTGAGCAGCTTGATGAAAAAGTATAAAAACAGGAAAACGATCTGACCGGCAAAAAAGAAGTAATTGTTGAGCAGATTGACGGCCACCGCCAGCGGGAATACGCCCCGCACGCCGTCGTAAACATAGCTGTCCAGCGCCCACAGCAAAAACGGGAACAGCGCGATGCAGTCTACAAAATGATTGAAAAACGTATTGTAGACCGTAAAACCGGACAGCGCATACAGGCATGCGCCGATGACAGCATAGTTGCGTCCGGCGGAATACCGCTTCAGATAGGTATACGCGCCCAGCCCCGCCACGCCGAACTTGAGCATGAACATAGGCACCATGGAAAACGGCACCCATGCCTGAGGCAGCAGCGTCGTCAGCCAGAAAAACGGCGAACCGTACAGATAGAACGAATACGAGTTCACCGCCGAGGTACCGAGGTCCGTCTCCCAGCTCCACTGGCCCGCGCTGTTTTTCACGAACCCGTTCATGTAAGTGTAGAACGGGATCTGCTGGCTGTTGAAATCGCCGCAGTACTGGAACAGGCCCTTGTCCACGACGAGGAACGGCAGAAAGATGAAAAACGCCGCCGCGGCGCACACGCCGAACGACAGCAGATACCCGTTCATCTGCTTTTCCTGTTTTTGCTTTGCAAGGCTACTCATAACTTGTTACTCCTGCTATAATGTAAATAGTTTCCCGGCGCCGGCCGCGCCGAATCGATCCTACCCTGATAATACGAGAAAAGCGAGGAAAAAATTGCAATGGAGCTGTATCCCTTTAATGCGCTGCTCGCGCGCATGAAATACATCGCCCGGTGGGGCCTGATGCGCGCCGCGCGCACGGAATCCCTCAGCGAGCACACTGCGGACGCCGCCATTCTGGCGCACACGCTGTGCCTTGTCTCTCAAACTATCTTTGGCACGGATGTGCGCCCTGAAACCGTAGCCGTCGCCGCTTTGTACCACGACGCCAGCGAAATTCTGACCGGGGACATGCCCACGCCCGTCAAATACAAAAGTGAGCCGCTGCGCGCAGCCTACAAGGCTGTGGAGGCCGACGCGGCCCACACGCTGGGCGCTCTGCTGCCCGACGCGGTGCGCGCCGGCATGGACGGCTATCTCTCAGGCGGTATCCTTACGCAGAAAGAGCGCCAGCTTCTGAAAGCTGCGGACAGGCTCTCCGCACTCATCAAATGCGTCGAGGAGGAAAACGCGGGCAACCGGGAATTTACAGGTGCGCGCGCTCAGCAGACGGCGGCGCTGGCCGCCATGGAATGCCCGGAGGCGGATTACTTCATGCAGCATATGCTGCCCTGCTATGACTGGACGCTGGACGAGCTTTCCGCCGGGGGGCCGCAGCCCGGCTGAGCGCCGTCTTCAGCGCGTTTCCCGCTGAAGCTCCCACGCGTGCTCGATCACACGGTCCAGGTCCGTAAAATGCAGCATGCCGCAGCATTCCCGCCGCAGCGTTGCCGCGCCGCGCAGCCCATGCATATACCAGGCGGCGTGCGTGCGCGCCTGCTGCATGGCGATATATTCGCCCTTGTCCTCGCACATATCGTAGATATGCCGGCGCAGCACACGGAACCGCTCGTGCAGGCTGGGCGGTGGGGGAACCTCCCGGCACTCCATTGCCGCGGCGATCTGCCCGAACAGCCATGGGTTTCCCATGGCTCCGCGCCCCACGGCCACGCCGTCGCACCCCGTGGCCGCCAGCAGCGCCAGCGCGCTTTCCGCGTCCGTCACGTCGCCGTTGGCCAGCACAGGGATATCCACAGCCGCCTTGATCTTCGCGATCTCCTCCGGGTGAATGCCGGGATTGTACATCTCGGCACGGGTGCGTCCGTGCACCGTCAGCAGCGCGGCGCCCGCGTCCGCGCAGCGCCTGGCCACTTCCAGGCCCGTCATCGTGTCGGCGTCCCAGCCGATGCGCAGCTTCACCGTAACGGGCACATCGGCCGGCGCCGCGTCCCGCACGGCTCGGGCAATGGCCCCGGCCAGCGGCGGGTCCTTCAGAAGCGCGCTGCCCGCTCCCGGCCCCGCGATCTTTGGCGCGGGACAGCCCATGTTGATGTCGATAAAATCAAAGGGCATTTTGCCGCGCATATCGCAAATAAGGCGCGCCGCCTCGGCCATCACGTCCGGCTGCGCGCCGAACAGCTGCACGCCGAAGGGCGCGTCCCCGCCCCCGCCGGCCATCAGCCGCGGGCTTTTTTTGTCGCCCATTGTCAAAGCCTTTGCGCTCACCATCTCGCTGACGGTGCATACCGCTCCGTGGGCGGCGCACAGGCGGCGCATCGTCGTGTCCGTCGCGCCCGCCATCGGCGCCAAAGACGCGCCCTTTGCCAGAGTAAATCGTCCCAACTGCATAGATCAACCAACTTTTTTGTATTTGGAAAAGCGCTCTGCGGGAAGACGCCGGCCGTCCGGCACTTCCGAGCGATATCTTTGTTATTGTACCATAAAATTTCATATTATGGTATACTATACAGGAACGTTTCACATTTGAAAATCACGGAGGATACTCTTTTGAAACTGCTTGTATTAGACGGCAACAGCATCGTCAACCGCGCGTTTTACGGCATCAAGCTGCTCACCACAAAGGACGGCCGCTTCACCAACGCCATCGTGGGGTTCATGAATATCCTGCTTAAGCTGGAAGCCGAGGAAAAACCGGACGAGGTAGCGGTCGCCTTTGACCTGAAAGCGCCCACCTTCCGCCACAAAATGTACAGCGGCTACAAGGCTCAGCGCAAAGGAATGCCCGAAGAGCTGGCCGCCCAGCTTCCCGTGCTGAAAGAGCTGCTGGCGGACCTCGGCTACAAAATGGTGACGTGCGAGGGCTACGAGGCCGACGATATTCTGGGCACGCTGGCCGCCGCCTGCGCTGCCCGCGGCGACGAATGCGCCATCGCAACCGGAGACAGGGACAGCCTGCAGCTTGTGGGGCCCCACACCCGCGTGCTTCTGGCCGGCACCCAGATGGGCCGCAGCGTTACCACCGTGATGGACGAGGCCGCCGTATTTGAAAAATACGGCGTCAGGCCCCGCCAGCTCATCGAGGTGAAAAGCCTGATGGGCGACGCGTCGGACAACATTCCCGGCGTCGCGGGAGTGGGTGAAAAAACAGCCCTTGCCCTCATTCAGGATTTCGGCTCGCTGGCAGGCGTGTATGAAAACATCGACGACGCGCGCATCAAAAAAGGCGTGCGGGAAAAGCTGCTGCGGGACAAAGAACAGGCCGGGATGAGCCGCACGCTGGCCGAGATCGTGTGCAGCGCGCCCGTAAACGCCGCACCCGGCGCATACAAAAAAGACGCGCCGGACGCCCCTGCCGCCGCACGCCTGCTGACGGACCTTGAAATGTACGCCACGCTGGACAAGCTGCGCCTGCCCGCCGAAGCCGGGCCTCAGCAGCCCGGCTTTGACGATGCGCCCGCTGTCCCTCTGGTGGAGGCGGCCCCCCTGCCCGCGCTCACGGGCCCTGTCTATCTTTGCGCCGCCGGAGACGTGATGCTGGCCGTACAGGACGGAGCCGTATATTCCGCGGGGCTTGAGGATGAAGCGTTTTTGGCGCTGCTTGCAAATGAAGCCGCCGAAAAACGCTGTTTCGACGCAAAGCCGCTGTACCGCGCCTGCTTTGCCCACGGGCTTGCCGCCCAAAACATCACTTTCGACGCAAAGCTGGCCGCCTACCTGCTGAACCCAGCGGCCAGCGATTACACCGTGGCCCGCCTTGCTGCTGAATACGGCGTGCGCCCGGCGTTCAGCGCGCCCTGGCCCGAAGCCGGCGTGCTGGAAGAGCTGTGCGCAGTGCTGCGTGAAAAATGCGATGCAGAAGGCATGGGCAAACTGCTGGACGACATCGAATTCCCGCTGTGCGAAGTGCTGGCCAGTATGGAGCACATCGGCATTCTGGTGGACAGGAACGGTATTGAAGCCTTTGGGCAGGAGCTGCAGACGGCCCTCGGTGCAGAGCTTCGCGCCATCTATGATGAAGTAGGCTATGAGTTCAACGTCAACAGCCCCAAGCAGCTGGGCAAGGCGCTGTTTGAGGATCTTGGCCTGCCCACACGCAAAAAAACGAAAAGCGGTTATTCCACCAACGCCGAAACGCTGGAGAGCCTGCGGGACTATTCCCCCGTCATCGGCCACATCCTGCAGTACCGAACCTACCAGAAGCTGAATTCCACCTATGTCGAGGGCCTGCTCAAGGTCGTGGGGGCGGACGGGCGCATCCATTCCACCTTCAACCAGACGGAGACCCGTACCGGCCGTATTTCCTCCGGCGAGCCCAATCTGCAGAATATCCCCGTGCGAACCGAGCTGGGCAGCCGCTTCCGCAAATATTTCATCGCGCCCCAGGGCGAAACGCTGCTGGACGCGGATTACAGCCAGATCGAACTGCGCCTTCTTGCGCACATCTCCGGCGATGAAGCCATGTGCGAGGCGTTCCGTTCCGGCGCAGACATCCACCGCAGCACTGCGGCCAGAATCTACGGTCTGCCGCCGGAACAGGTCACGCCCGCGCTGCGTTCGTCCGCCAAGGCGGTCAACTTCGGCATCGTGTACGGCATCGGCGCGTTCAGCCTGTCCAAGGATATCGGCGTCAGCGTCAAGGAAGCCGACGCGTTCATCAAAAACTATTTCGCCAATTTCCCGGGCGTCAAAAAATATCTGGACGAGACCGTGGAGCAGGGCCGTGAAAACGGCTATGTAACAACGCTGTACGGCCGCCGCCGCACGCTGCCGGAGCTTGCCAGCAGCAATTTCAACGTGCGCAGCCTGGGCGAGCGCATGGCCATGAACACCCCCATCCAGGGCACCGCCGCGGATATCATCAAGCTGGCCATGGTGCGCGTATACCGCCGCCTGAAGGCCGAGGGCCTGCGCGCCCGCCTGATTCTGCAGGTGCACGACGAGCTGATCGTCGAATGTCCGGCTGAAGAAAAAGAGCGCGCGGCCAAAGTGCTGGGCGAGGAGATGCGCGGCGCGGCCGAGCTGCGGGTGCCGCTCTCCGCGGATGTAAACAGCGGTACGACATGGTATGCGGCCAAAGGTTGACGGCCCCCCCGCGTCCGCACGCCCGGCCCCGGCGGCCCCGGCAATGAAAGACAATGAAAAAAGGACGAACGATATGCAGCAGGAAACAACGGCCCCCAGGGAGGCCGGCCCCATCCTCTGCCGCTTTATGCGGGAAACCGACGTGCCCGCGTGCGCGGCCATTGAAGCCTGCGCGGACGACGGCTGGAGCGAAGCCGCACTGCGCGAAGAGCTGGCGCAGGAAAACGCGCGCCTGTTTGTTGCCGAAGCCGAAGGAAAAGTCGCCGGGCTTGCGGTGTTCCAGCTCGTGTGCGGCGAGGCAAGCCTCTACGCCGTAAGCACTGCGCCCGCCTTTCGCCGCCAGGGCGTGGCACGGGCATTGCTGTCCTGGGCGTTCGCGGCGCTGTGCCTGCAGGGCGCGCAGGACGTGTTCCTGGAAGTGCGCGCCCAGAACAGCGCCGCGCAGGCGCTGTACCTCTCGCTCGGCTTTGTGCAGACGGGCCTGCGCCGGAACTTTTATGCAACGCCCGCGGATGACGCCGTGCTGATGCAGAAAACGCTGTAACGGCGCGGCGGCCGCTTTTCCCGGGAGGTGCTTTTACGGAACGGCAAATTTATCTGATCACGAGCGTGATGGCGGCGGGGAAGTCCACGACCGCCGAGGCCCTTGCGCTGAAGCTGGACAAATGCGTCCATCTGCGCGGCGACGTGTTCCGCCGGATGATTTCCTCCGGGCGGGAAGAAATGTCCGCAGCGCCCTCCGAAGAGGCCGTGCGCCAGCTTCATCTGCGGTACCGCCTGACGGCGGAGGCCGCGAAAACCTATTTCGACGGCGGCTTTTCCGTTGTGGTTCAAGACAACTATTACGGCGAAGCGCTGCCCCGTATGCTGCGGCTGCTGCAAGGTTATCCCGTAGAGGCCGTCGTCCTGTGCCCCAGCCTTGCCGCGGTGAAAGAGCGCGAGGAAAAACGGGCCAAGACGGGCTATACGGGCTTTTCGCCGGAAGCTCTTTACGACGCTTTTCTGGCGGAAACACCCCGCGTCGGCTTCTGGCTGGACAACACGAGCCTGTCGCCCGCACAGGCCGCGGACGCGATACTTCGCCGCTGCGCCGGTGCAAACGGGTGACATGCCTCTCATCCGGAAAGGAAGGTATTTTTCTATGGCAGACTGGAATTCCGAGCTTTACCTCAAATTCAAAGCGGAGCGCACACAGCCCGCGCACGACCTTGCCGCGCGCATCCCTTTGCGGGATGCGCGCAGCATTCTGGACATTGGCTGTGGGCCCGGCAACAGCACGGCCGCAGTGGCCGCGCGTTACCCCGGCGCGCGTGTACTGGGCGTGGACAGCTCCGAAAACATGGTGGCTGCGGCCTGTGCCGCACATCCGGAATTTGAATTTCGTGTGTGCGAGGCACCGCAGGGCCTGGACGCACTGGGCGGCGGCTTTGATATTGTATTTTCCAACGCGTGCCTGCAGTGGATCCCGGAGCACCGGACGCTGCTGCCCGCGCTGATGCGTCAGCTCCGTCCCGGCGGCGTGCTGGCTGTGCAGATCCCCGTGCAGCAAAGCCAGCCTATGCACAGGATTATTGCTGAAACCGCCCGCCGGGAAAAATGGCGGACGGCCTTTCCCGCGCCGCCCCGCGCGTTCCACAATCTTCAGCAGAATGAATACTTCGATGTGCTTGGGGAGCTGACGCAGGAATTCACGATGTGGGAGATCACCTATTATCACCGCATGCCCAGCCATGCGGCCATGCTGGAGTGGTACCGGGCCACAGGTATGCGGCCCTATCTGGACAAGCTGAACAAGGCGCAGCAGGAAGAGTTCGAGCGCGACGTATCCGCTCAGCTTGTGCAGGCCTACCCCGCGCAGCGCAGCGGCGAGATCATCTTCCGCTTCCCGCGCCTGTTCTTCACAGCCGTGCGGCCCGGCGCGTAAAAAGGGGCCGGAATATGAATGAAACGATCTACCGCTTTGAAGCGGTGCTGCAAAAAGTGCCGGACCTGAACGGCGCGTATGTGGAATTCCCCTACGATGTGCGCGCCGAATTCGGCAAGGGCCGCGTGAAGGTCCACGCTACTTTCGACGGCCAGCCCTATGACGGCAGCCTCGTGCGCATGGGCACCCCCGGGCACATCCTCGGCGTGCGCAGAGACATCCGCGCGAAGATCGGAAAGCAGCCCGGCGACGTGGTTTCCGTCACTGTACAGGAACGGCAATGACCCGTTTTTCATTGTTTTCAAAGGAGGACGCCGCAATGAAAAAGAACCTCTTTCGCTCCCGCCTTTTCCTCTGTGCACCTGCGGCATTTTGCCTTTGCGCGGCCCTTTTGTGCGCCTGCTCCGCCCAGGGCAACGCTGTTCCTGCCTCCGTACATGAACAGGCGCTTGCGCAGTTGAAAGCGCAGGATGCTGAATTGCAGGCGCTCACCGAACAGGTGGCTGAATTGAAAGCCGCGCTCGCAGACGCGCAGCGTGCGGCCGTGTTGGAGGATACGCGAACCGAGCGGGAAAAGCGGCTCGCGGCCGATCTATACGCCCACCCTGAGCTGATTCCCATCGAGGGAACGCTGGGCGGAACCATGCGCTTTTCCCCGGATGAGAGCGCCGTCCGTGTGCTTTCCACCGCAAGCTATATGCCGCTGGTATACGCCTATGCCGAGGACGGCCACACCGCGGTAAACCTTTTGTTCCGCTTTGAAAACGCGGCGGACGGCGCGCTGAAATGGCGCTGTGTCGCTTACGACTATGGCGGCGGGCTTACGCTGTTGGAGCCGCAGGCCGAATAAACCGACAAGGAAGTTTTATATGTATATTTTGGGAATCGAATCCAGCTGTGACGATACCTGCGCCGCCGTCGTGAAGGACGGACGGGAGCTTCTTTCAAATTGCGTGGCCTCCAGCGCCGCAGAGCAAAATCTTTACGGCGGCGTGGTGCCGGAGATTGCAAGCCGCCGCCACATCGAGCATATCTCTCAGGTGGCGCGGGCCGCGCTGGACGAAGCGGGCACGGCGCTGGATGAAATCGGCGGCGTGGCGGTCACCTTTGCGCCCGGGCTCATCGGCGCGGTGCTGGTGGGCCTGAATTTTGCAAAAGGCCTCGCGCTTTCTGCGCAAAAACCACTCATCCCCGTGCACCATCTGCGCGGACATATCGCAGCGCTGTACCTGACGCACCCCGAGCTGGAGCCGCCGTTTTTATGCCTCGTTGCCAGCGGCGGGCACAGCCATATCGTGCGGGTGCAGGACTACACCCATTTCGAGGTCCTTGGCCGGACGGTGGACGACGCAGCCGGCGAAGCCTTCGACAAGGTGGCGCGCACGCTGGGGCTGGGCTATCCCGGCGGCCCGGCGGTGAGCCGGGCCGCCCAAACGGGCGATTCCAAAGCTTATCCCCTGCCCACGCCCCATGTAGAGGGCCCGTACAACGTCAGCTTCTCCGGTCTGAAAACAGCTGTGCTCAATCTTGTGAACAAAGCGCAGATGAAAGGAGAACGTGTGAACGTGGCCGATATGGCCGCCAGCTTCCAGTTCCGCATCACGGACATTCTGGCCGAAAAGCTGCTGCTGGCCGCGCAGGATACCGGCGCAAAGCAGATCTGCATCGCAGGCGGCGTGGCCGCCAACGGCCTGCTGCGGGAGACGCTTGCCGCGGGCGCGAAGAAGCTGGGCGCGCGGCTGTATCTGCCGGAACTCCAGCTCTGCGGCGACAACGCCGCCATGGTGGCCGCACAGGGCTTTTACGAATACCGGGCGGGCAATACCGCCGGCCTAAATCTTAACGGCCTTGCCACGCTGGGCATCGATTACCTCTGAACTGCCGCCCCCATCGCATCAAATGAAAGCCGCCGCTTTCACGCAAGCCGTTCGGCCCACGGAAAACGGTGGTTTTTCTTTCCGACCTGGGTTCAGACGTTACAGCCCGTCCCGCAGCCTTGATCCTGCAAGCGCCGGGCATGAAGTGCCCGTACGCGCATAAAGCGGCAGCTCCGCCTCGGTATTTTATTGCTTCTCAATAAAAACCCCCGTGCAATCCACTCCGCTTTTCGATACAATATACCGTGTCGGCCAAACACTGCTCCGCCGATACGGGAAAGGAGTTGTTTTTTTGCATACCAAAGCGCCTCACGAGCAGTTTTACCGCTACGTCATCCCCGCCATGGCATCCCAGCTTCTGACGGGATTTTTTATCATCGTCGACGGTTTTTTCATCGGCCAAAGCATCGGGGACGTAGGCCTTGCCTCCATCAACATCCTGTGGCCCATCGCGGCTGTCATCCTTGCCACGGGGCTGGGCATCGGCTCCGGCGGCAGCGTGGTGATGACCCACGCCATGGGCGCGGGCGACACGGAAAAGGCCCTGGCCGCGCGGGGCAACACGCTTTTGTGCCTGGGTGCGGCCACCGTGCTGCTGACGGCGGCGCTGGGTTTTTCATACCCGTGGCTGCTCCGCCTGCTTGGCGCAACAGGCGAGCTGTACCAGCCCGCGGCGGATTACACCGTTGTCGTCGTGCTGGCGGGCGGCCTGCAGATATTCAACAGCGGATTGAACCCTCTGCTGCGCGGAAGCGGGCGTACCGTCGCCGCAATGGCCATCATGATTTTCAGCCTGCTGTGCAACATCCTGCTGGACTGGCTGTTCATCGCCGTATTCGCCTGGGGCATGCGCGGCGCGGCGCTGGCCACCGTAACGGCGCAGGGCCTTTCGGCGCTGGCCGCACTGCTGTGCCTGCTTATGAACAAAAACGCTCCCGTCCACGCGCGCCAGTTTTGCCCCGATCCGCACCTGTGCAAAAAACTGCTTACGGTGGGCGTTTCTCCGTTTGGGCTTTCCATGTCCGCCAGTGTGCTCATCATGCTCAACAACTGGCAGTGCATCCGTTACGGCGGCGCGGGCGCTGTTGCTACCTACGCCATCCTCAGTTATGTACTGGGGGCGCTGCAGCCGCTTTTGTCCGGTATCGGCGAGGGCATCCAGCCGCTGGTGAGCTTCTGCCACGGTGCGGGCGACCTTGCGGCCCAGCATCATTTACAGCGCCGCGCGCTGCGTTTACTGCTGGCGGTGGCCGCGGTGCTGTGCGCAGGCACATTCCTTGCTCGGGAACAGCTGCCGCTGCTGTTTGGCGCTTCGTCCGAGACCGCCCGGGAAAGCGTTCCCGCCCTGTTGTTTGCCGTCGCCTCGCTGCCTCTTTGGGGCGTGGTGCGCCTGTACGCCTCCTGCTTTTACGCCACCGGGCAGACGCGCCGCAGCCTGTTCTTTATTTTTGGCGATCCGCTTGGCGCAAGCCCCCTGTTTCTGTTCCTTCTGCCGCCGATGCTGGGCGTGAACGGCATCTGGGCCGCGGCTCCCGCAGCACAGGCGCTGCTGTTCCTCTGCCTGCTGGGCATGTTCCGCCAGGATGGCCGCCGCAGCGTGCAGCGCACCTGAAAACGCCGTTTTCCCACGGGCCTCCGGCCTGTGCAACCACCGGTTGACACATTGCCCGGCGCCGGTTGGTGGCGCGCAACCGCCCGGCGGGGTATGCTGGAAGCACCCCGGAGCGCACCAGGCCCCGGCAACAAAACAGTGAGGTGCAGTGATATGATTTTTGCGGATAAGGTCGTCCAGCTTCGAAAAAAAAGCGGCTGGTCGCAGGAGGAGCTTGCGGAAAAACTGAATGTAACACGGCAGTCCGTCTCCAAATGGGAGGGCGCACAATCCATTCCCGACCTTGAAAAGATTTTGCAGCTGGCGCAGATCTTCGGCGTCAGCACAGACTATCTGCTGAAAGACGAGCTGGCGGAAGCCGAATACACGAAATCCGATGATTCCTCCTCGGTGCGCCGCGTCTCCATGGAGGAGGCCAACGCTTTTCTTCAGGTGAAGCAGGCTACGGCCGGACGCATCGCCTTTGCCACTTTTTTATGCATCCTCTCCCCCATCTGCCTGTTCCTGTTGGCTGCCGCCAGCGAGACGGGCATGCTGCCCATCCGTGAAAATCTGGCCGGCGGCGCGGGGATGATCGTGATGCTCCTGCTCGTCGCAGTTGCTGTGGCGATGTTCATCTCCTGCGGCGGCATGACGAGCCCTTATGCCTATCTGGAGGCCGAAGTGTTTGAAACGGAATACGGTGTATCCGGCATGGTGCGGGAACGCCAACGTCAGTACCGCAGCACCTACACGCGGTACAATGTTTTGGGCGCCTGCCTGTGTATCCTTTCTGCCATTCCTTTGTTCGGCGGCGCGTTCCTCTCGGAAAACGGGCTTTTTCTTGTGGGCATGCTCTCCGTCATGCTGCTCCTAATCGGCCTCGGGGTGATTTTTTTCATCGTGGGCGGCGTCAACTGGGCCAGCATGGAAAAGCTGCTTCAGGAGGGCGATTATACGCGGACAAAAAAGAAAACCAGCTCTATCACCGGCGTGGTGAGCACCGTGTACTGGTGCGTGGCAGCAGCCGTGTACCTGGCATGCAGCCTCCCCGGCCATTCCTGGCGGGAAAGCTGGGTCATATGGCCTGTGGCGGGCGTGCTGTTTGCGGCGGTGATGGCCGTATGCAGCGCATTGGCCGGGCGAAAAAAATAAAAAGGACGCATCAGAAAAGGGAAAGCGGCAGATTCCGCTTTCCCTTTCTTTCATTGCTTCACCGTTTCAGGCTGCGCTCCGCTTTCAGCAGATGGCTCTCGTAACCTTCTATCTTTTTGTCCAGCCTGTCCAATACGGCCTGCATCTCGCCGATGCGCGCAGCCAGTTGGCGGCGCTGTTCCATCAGCAGCTCTTTGCGCGCGGGAATGGTCTCGTCTCCCTGTCCGAACAGGCCCACATATTCAATCAGCGTCTCCACGGGAAGTCCTGCGCCGCGCATACATTTGATGAAATTCACCCAGTTGCAGTCCTCTTCGGCATAATCGCGGATACCGCTCTTTGTGCGCCCCACCGGGGGCAGCAGGCCGATGCGCTCATAATACCGCAGTGTATCCGCTGAGACGCCGTATTTCTGGCTTACCTGTGCAATCGTCATATCACAAATACTCCTTTTATCCCGGCGCGCTCCGCCGCCGTTCTGTTCTTCAAAAGCCGGCCTTTGCCGCACACTATGCGCCGAAGGTCTCCTCTGCCCGGCGCATGTTTTCCACCGCGTCCACGCCGAAAGGGCAGCGCTTGCTGCATGCGCCGCAGGCGATACATTCGCCCGCCTTATGGGCCAGCGCCGCATAATGCTCGCGCACCGTCTCCGGCACCATGCCCTGGGCACGGGCCAGGTTCAGAAATTTGGTGACGCTTGCAACGTCGATCCCCTTTGGACACGGGGCGCAGTGGCCGCAGTACATGCAGTGTCCCCTCCAGCTTATTTTCGGGAAAGTCGCCAGCGCAGCGGCGTAATCCCGCGCGCTGTCCGGTGCCGTCTCATAAGCCAGGCTGGCCGCAAGCTCGGCGGACGTGTGCACGCCGGACATCACGCTGGCCACGGCGGGCCGCGTGAGCGCATAGTGGATGCACTGCTCCACCGTCAGCGCAACGCCCGCCGGGGAATCCGCCGTCAGCAGGTCTCCCCCGCCGAAGGCCTTCATCACCGTGATGCCCACACCCAGGCGCTGGCAGGTCTCGTACAGGCGCTCCCGCGCAGGGTCCATATTCACCAGCATGCCCGCATAGCTTTCCTCCGCCCACAGAGCCTCGCAATTCTCTCCCGCGGGCTGCAGATCATAGCAGGGGTTGACGCTGAACATCAGCACCTCCACAAGGCCGCTTTCCACAGCCGCCAGCGCCACCTCCGGGTTGTGGCTGCTCAGGCCGATGCACCGGATGCGCCCCGCGCGCTTTTGCTCCAGCGCATAGCGCATCACCTCGCCGTTTGCCACAGTGTTCCATGTGTCCATGGTATCCACATAATGGATCATTCCCACGTCGATATAGTCTGTTTCCAGACGGCGCAGCACGTCCTCAAAGGAAGCCCGTACCTCGCCGATGTCCCGCGTGGCTTTGTACTGGCCGTTCTGCCAGACGGTACACAGATGCGCCTGCAGCACGAACTGTTCCCGCCTGCCCCGCAGCGCGCGTCCCACGCGGCTGCGCAGGTCCGGGTCCGGCGTGTACAGATCCATACAGTTCACGCCCGCTTCCACCGCCTGCGTCATCAATGCCTGTGTCTCTTCTTCCGTCTTGCCCACAAAGCCCTCGCACCCAAGGCCGATCTCGCTCACGCGCAGCCCGGTGCGGCCCAATTCCCTGTATTCCATTGTATTCTCCCTTTTCTTTTTGCGGGCGCTTACGCCTGCGTTTCAAACAGCGCCGCGGTTTCCTTTAAATGGCGGATCACCGGCAGATGCTGCGGGCACGCCCGCTCGCACTGGCCGCAGCCGATGCACTCCGATGCTTTTCCCCCGTTCTGCGTCAGGTTTCCGTAATAGACGTCGCTGTTCCAGTCTCCAAACTGTTTTTTGGCGTTGTAACAGCCGAACAGGCCGGGGATGGGAATATGCTTCGGGCAGCCCGGCACACAGTAACGGCAGGCCGTACAGGGAATGCTGTCCTGCTGTTTCAAAATCTCCCGCACGCGTTCCACAGCCTTGTATTCCGCGCTGGTAAAGGGCTGAAAATCTTTCATGTAGCTTACGTTGTCGGCAAGCTGTTCATAGTTGCTCATGCCGCTGAGCACCATGAATACCCCCTCAAAGGAAGCCGCGTAGCGCACGGCATAGCTGGCGTAGCTTCCCGTTCCCACGCCGTCCAGCACCGCCTTCGCTTCCTCCGGCAGCTGGATAAGTCCCCCGCCCTTGACAGGTTCCATCACGATGACGGGCTTTTGGTGTCTGCGGCACACCTCGTACACGGCACGGCTCTCGATGCTGGGGTTTTCGTAATCCGCATAATTGAACTGGATCTGCACCACTTCTATCTCCGGATGCTCGTCCAGAACGCGGTCCAGCAGAGCAGGCTTGTCGTGAAACGAAATGCCGATATGCTTCACCCTGCCCTGCTCCTTGAGCTGTTTCACGATTTCAAACGCATTGCAGCGTGTAAATTTTTCGTAGTAAGCGCCGTTCAGCGCGTGCAGCAGATAATAATCGAAATAGGAGACACCGGTTTTTTCCAGCTGCTGGTCAAATAAAGGCAGGATATCGTCCTCCTTTTCAAAAAAGAACGACGTCAACTTGTCTGTCAAAATGTACGATTCGCGCGGATAGCGCGCCGTCAGGCATTCCCGCAGCGCCGTTTCGCTTTTGCCGTTCAAATATCCGTGGGCCGTGTCGAAATAGCAAAAGCCCTCGGCCAGAAACGTATCCACCATGCGGCAGAATTCCCGCTTGTCCACTTCGCCGTCCGCACCGCCCATCATGGGCAGACGCATACAGCCGAATCCCAGTTTTTTCATATTGCATTTTCCTCTCTTACCCATGCCGCACACCGGCGGGCGGCATTACAAGCTTTGTAGTAAGCATAACATCTGGAGTTCACTCCAAGTCAAGCTTTTTTGCAAAGAAAAGCAAAATGCACCGCCTGCACAAAGAAGCCTCCCGCCCTGCCATACGCAGGGCGAGAGGCTTCTTTTGCTGTACACAGGGTCTGCGTCATCCCCACACGGGAAATGAAAGCTCGGCCACCGCTCCGCCGCCGGCCGCATTGCGCAGCGCCAACGCGCCGCCGTGACGCCTGGCGACATCGGCGGCAAACGTCAGGCCCAGTCCCATATGGCCGTCCTGCGGGCGGCTTTTTTCGCCCGTGTACAGCGGCTGCATGCCTTTGGCAAGCGCCTCGGGTGTAAAGCCCGGCCCTGTATCCCGTACGGTGAACACCGCACGGCCCGCGCCGTCCGGGGCGCGCCTCACGCGGCTTTCCAGCGTTACCGCCCCGCCCTGCGGCGTGTAGCGCGCGGCATTCTCCACAAGATTCACCAGCGCACGCAGCAGCTCCGCCCGGCGCATGGGCAGCATGGACGTTCCATCCGTCAGCAGGCGAAATACACAGCCCCGCGCCCGGCAGAGAGCCTGGCCCTGGGCTTGTATCTCGGCCAGGAACTCCGGCAGGGAGACCCGCTCCGTCTCCTGCGGAGCGGCATGCTCCTGCGCGCCGTCCGACGCAGCGGGCTCCGGGTTTTTTACCGTATCCGCACTGTCCGCACCCGCAGCCAGCGCCCTCAGCGAGGCAATGTATTCCCCCGCGTAGCGCGTATTGCGCAAAATGGCATCCACATTCGCGCGCTGGGCGTCGCTCAGCGCGTCCTCGGCCAGCAGTTCGGCGTTGCCGCCGATGATCGTGAGCGGCGTTTTCAGGTCATGCGCCAGCGCGGCCATCTGCTCTGCCCGCTGCTGCTCCATACGCCACTGGGCCTGCAAAGAACCGGAAAGGTTCTCCTTCAGCGTGCGCATGGCGTCCATTGCACCGTCCAACTCCCGCACGCCCGCCGAGGAAAAATCTCCGCCCTCCAGTTGCCCCTCCGCAATGCGTGCGCTGGCGGCGGCCAGCTTATCCGCCGCACGGCGCAGCCTGCGCGTGTAATGCCGTGTGATAAGCGTTACCGTTGTCACCAGCACCACGGCGAGCAGCACCAGGCTGGCAAGCTCAAAATCCGGAAGAACGCCGCGCAGGGCCTCGTTGCCGTAAAGCACGCTGTAATCGAACTGAAACAGGCACAGCGACCCATCGCTGAAATCCACACGCTGGTAAAACCACGCCCCTCCCTCCAACGTCCGCCGGGCCTCCTTCGCGTCCGCCAGCCGACGGCCGGAAAGGTTCGTCTCCAGCACTGTGCCGTCCGGGGCGAAATAAACATAATTGCACAGTTCGTCCGCCAGCGATGCGTCAAAGCTGCCCTGCAGGCGCATTGCGGCCGCCGCGTCCGAGGCATGGTCACTCTGCGTGCGGGCGGGCAGCACAAAACCCGCGTTCATCAGCAGCATGAGCGTTATCCACCATGCCGCCGCCAGTGCTGCTGCCGAAACGCCTGTCAATATCAAATAGCGCCACAGCAACGCACCCAGGCTCACATTTCTTCGTTTTTCCATTTGTACCCGATCCCCCACACCGTTTCGATCGGCGCGCCGCCCGCCGCTTTCAATTTCGCGCGGATGTTTTTCACATGCTCGGTGACGGCGGAATCGTCCGCACAGCCGTCATAGCCGAATACCGCCTCGTAGATCTGTTCCTTGCTGAACACCTGTCCCGCGTGAGTGGCCAGATGCTCGCAGATGGCGTATTCGCTTTTCGTCAGCGGCAGCGCCGCATCACCGTGGTACAGCGTTTTGGAAGCCAGGTCGAAATCAAACGCACCGCGCCGCACGCGGCGGGTGGGTACGCGCGCCTCCCGCCGCAGATGCGCCGCCACACGGGCGCGCAGCTCCGCCACGCGAAATGGCTTCGTCAGGTAATCGTCGCCGCCAAGGCCCAGTCCGCGCAGAACGTCCGTTTCCTCCGCTCTTGCGGTAAGAAACAGGATGGGGCACCCTGCCAGGGCGCGGATACGCGCGCAGGTGGCAAAGCCGTCCTCACCGGGCATCATCACATCCAGCAGGATGCAGTGCGCCCAGGCGCAGTGCTCCGGCGTCACCTGCGCTCCGCATGCCAGCGCCGTTACGGCATGGCCGTCCCGCTCCAATGCGCCGCGCACAAGCGCGCGCATATCCGCATCGTCGTCTACCACCAGAATATGTGCCACAGTCTCGCCACCATTTCAATCAGTCATTGCATCCATAAATACAAAAGCCACGAAAGCCCGTACAAAACATAGACGTGCGCGGGATAGAACACATAAAAGAAATACTTGCCGCCGCGCCCGGAGGCGCCGCGCTGCCCATTGTACAGCAGCATGAACACAGCTGAAAACGCGCCCATCCACTCAAACGCCTGATTAAAGATAAAATCCCACGTCGCACCGGGGTAAAGCACCGCCGTGCTTCCGTACACCAGAAGGTAAAATGCGGCGAAAGCCAGCGCCTCCAGCTTCGTGCTTTTCAGCCGGCACAAATACATCAGAAGGCCGCACAGGATAAACAGCGTGCCGCCGTCCATGATCATGGTGTGCATGGGCAGCACCGTAAAGCCCAGCAGCGTCAGCCAGCCTTCCGCCTGCGGGAACATCGGATATATCACCACCAGCATGAAAAACGGCCAGGCGAAAGGCAGCACCAATGCGGCCAGCCCGCGCAGCCACCGCTTTTGCCGCAGCCAGTCCACACCCTGCAGCATGGGCAGCAGAACGGCAAAGGTCGCCAGCATCTGGTTCATCGGATAAAAGCCGTCGGGACGCCTGCAGGAATCGAACAGAATGCAGCAGAACTGCACTGCTCCCATGCCCACGGAAACAAGGTAAATGCGCAGAAAGTAGCGCCGTCTGTCATGGGTGTGGATGAAGCCCTCGATCAGGCAGAACAGAAACAGCCCGGCAGAAAGCCGCCCCAGCTGCGAAAACAAAAGCGGTACCGCGCCTGTGAACTCGAAAAAATAATGGATATGGTCCAGCACCATGAGCACCAGCGCGATCCATTTCAGCTGCGCAGTGGTAAGGCCACGGCGCAGCCCCGTTTTTTGCATTGTGTTTTCCAAACAGATACACTCCTCTTTTTTGTTGCTGGAACGAGTATATCCGCCGTTTCTAAGGAATTTATAAGGGCGCGCAAAAATCATTCGCCGCGAGCCGCCTCCAGCGGGACCGGTATTTCCCTCCCCAGGCTGAAGGAATAGATGGTGCACCGCTCCACGCGCACGCCCAAACGTTTTTCCACAGCTGCCCGGTACAGCAGAAGCTGCTTTGCATACGCCTGCAAAAGCTGCTCCGGCGTTTTGCCACGGTCCGTTTTATAATCCGCGATCTCCGCCGTATCCCCATTCACCAGCACCGCGTCCGCAATGCCCTGCACCAGCACAGGCTGGTGCGCGAACGGTTCGGGCAGCGTATCGTCCACGAACTTCGCGGGCACCGCCGTAATAAAATCGTACTCGCGCAGCAGCTTCTTAGCCTCGCGCATGCGTGCCGCCAACGGGCTTTGCAG
The DNA here is from genome assembly GCF_000949455.1 of Ruthenibacterium lactatiformans. Classification (GTDB taxonomy): domain Bacteria; phylum Bacillota; class Clostridia; order Oscillospirales; family Ruminococcaceae; genus Ruthenibacterium; species Ruthenibacterium lactatiformans. Next base: position 89,619 of record NZ_JXXK01000013.1, read on the forward strand.
GAATGCGGCCATGCGCGGCAGCTCCAGCTGCCCTGCCAGCGCTGCGTCCAGCCAGCCGCCCTCCACAAGGCGCGCCACCTCGCCGGGCAGGTCGTTTGCCGCAGCGGCAAGGTCCGCGAACTGCAGCGCCGCATGCAGCGCCGTGCCGCGTTCCGCCGCTGTCAGCCCCTCTTTGTAAAGGAACGCCGGGCGCGCCAGAACCGGGGCCGCGCCCTCATGGACAAGGCCTGAAACACTCAGCTTTGCGGGCAGCGTGCACAACGGCGCATTTTCATACCGTGCGCCGAAATTCTGCAAAAGCTGTTCCAGCAGCGCTGCGTCCGGCCGGGCTGTGCGCACAAAGGCAGACAGCTCATCCGCCGCCTGCCCGGCGGGCTGCGCGGGCACTACGCGCGCGCGCATATGCCCCCGCGCCGCATAGACAGGCAGCAATGCGCCGCCCGCGTATTTGCGCAGCTCTTCGCAGTCCGGGTGCAGCAGCGCGGCCGTACACAGCCATTCGCTGAACGAAAGCGCCTGTGACAGCGTGTACGGCTCCGCTCCGCCCGTGCCCGCCAGCGTGGTTGCCAGCGCTGAAAGTGTTTTTTCCGGGTTTTGCAGCGGCGCCGTAACAATGAGCTTGTCCCGGGCGCGGGTGAGCGCTACATACAGGATGCGCATTTCTTCGCTGACGGCCTCGCTGCGCTGCGCCATACGCACCGCGCGGTGGGGCACAGTGGAATACAGCCCGCCGTCGCCGTCCGCACGCAGGTTCATGCCCAGCCCCAGCGACGGGTGGAACAGCACCGGGTTGGAGGTATCGCGCAGATTGAACCGCCGGGCTGTGTCCGCCAGGATGACCACCGGAAATTCCAGCCCCTTGGAGCGGTGGATGGTCATAATGGAAACCGCCCCCTCCGGCAGCACCGGCGTGCCGCCGCTTTGCACAGCGCCGCTTTCCACCGCGCTGTCCACCACCCGCAGGAACGCGGCCAACCCTCCCGCGCCGCCCCGGTCCACACCGGCGGCCCAGGCCGTAAACGCCCGCAGCGTCTCCCGCCGGGCGGGGCCGTTTTCCATCGCGCCCACAGCCGCGAAGTAATGCGTGCGGGCGAATATCTCGCCGCACAGCTCCTCCACGGACGCGGTGGCGGCCAGCCGCCGCAGCGCCCGCAGCGTTTCCAGAAAAGCCTGTGCCTTTGGCTCTTCGCTTTTCAGCAGCGCCGCGTACAGGCTGCCGCGCGGGGCCAGCAGGCGCAGACGCGTCAAATCGTCCGGCGTGAATGAAAACATCACCGATACCAGCGCCGCGGCCAGATGTACGTCCTGTCCGGGGTTGTCGATGACCCGCAGCAGAGAAAGCACGGGAGAGACCTCCGTGGACGTAAGAGGGCTCTCGCCCGTGTCTGCAAAGGACGGAATGCCCCTCCGCGCGAACTCCGCCGCATAAAGGCCGAACCGCGCACGGCTGCGCAGCAGCACGCAGATATCACCGTAGCCGCACCGCCGCGTGCCGCCACCCTTTTCGCGCACGGCAAAGCCTTCCTTCACCAGGCGCTCCACCGCATCCGCCACCGCGCCCGCGTCTCCCATGGCGGTGTCGCCGCCGCTCATGTCCACAATATCCAGCTCCATGGGGCCGCCGTCGTATCCGTCGTCCGCGCCGCGCACCAGCATTTCGTCCCCGTTGTAGTCCACGTCGCCCACTGTGCGGCTCATCACACAGGCAAACACATCATTGATCTGGTCGATGATATTGCCCGCGCTGCGGAAGTTGTGGCCCAGGGTGACAGTGGCCGGGTGAGGGCCGCCGGGCGTATAAGGCGCAAAACCGCCGCGCTTGCCGATGAATATCTCCGGGCTGGCCAGACGGAAGCGGTAAATGCTCTGCTTCACGTCGCCCACAAAAAACAGGTTGGAGCCGTCGTCGTTGGCGAGGCACTGATACAAAAGCGCCTGCAGGGCATTGGTATCCTGATATTCGTCCACAAGCACCGCGTCAAACCCGCGGGACACCGTGCGGGCCACAGCCGTTTTTTCGCCGTTTTCACCGCACAGCAGCTCCAGTGCCAAATGCTCAAAATCGCTGTACTCCAATGCCTTTTCCGCCAGCTTATCTTCGTACAGCCGCGCCCCGAAGGCCTTTGCTCCACGGGCCAGAGCCGCAGCCATAGGCGCAATGCGGGCACGGTCTTCTTCAAATTCGGCCTCCGTGCACAGGAACACATCTTTTTTCAAACGCTCCGCAGCGTCCTTGGCGGCGGCGCGCAGCGCCTTCACCGCATTCATTCCCGGGCTTTGATATCCGCGCACAGCCTTGAACGCAGGCGGCTTGTATTCGGCTGTATAAACAGCCGCACTGTCCCACCGGCCCGCGCCGATGTATTCCAGCAGCGCCGCGAAAAACGCCGCGTCGCTGTCCAGCGCCGGTGCATAATTGGCAAGCTCCGGCTCCTGCGCGACGATGCCCTTCGCCGCATCCAGCAGGCGCAGTGCGCTGCGCGCGGCCCGCCCGGCGTTTTCCAGCAATGTACGGCCCCATGCCGTTTGGCCCAGCGGCTGTCCGCTTTCGTAGGCTGCGCAGATGCTTTGCAGCGCCGCTGCGGGATGGGGCAGCGTGCGGGAAAAATCATACAGCCCCAACACCGCGGCAGCGGCGCTGGCGTCGCTGCGGGCGCGGCCGTACAGTGAGGCAAACGCGCAGAAATCCGCGTCCTCATAAAGCTCCTCCAGCACGGCGGAAAGCGCGTTCTGGCGCAGCGTATAGGCCTTTGCGTCATCCGCCAGCTCAAAATCCGGCGGCAGGCCCAGCTCCGCGAAATAGCGCTTGAGCAGCTGCATACAGAATGCGTCGATGGTACAAATGTTGGCGCGCCCCAGCAGCAGCCGCTGACGGCGCAGGTACGCACTCTCGGGGTGCGCGGCCGCCTCGGCCGCAAGCCGTACCGCGATGCGCCCGCGCAGCTCTTCGGCCGCAGCGCGGGTGAAGGTGACGATCAGCAGCCTGTCGGCCGCGACCGGATGTGCCGCATCGGTGATCAGCCGCACCGCGCGCTCCACCAGCACCGCTGTTTTGCCGCTGCCTGCCGCCGCCGAGACCAGAAGCGTACCGCCCCGGTCCTCGATGGCGGCGCGCTGGGCCGGCGTCCATTTCGGCGCGCTCATATATTTCCCTCCCCCTGTGCTTTGCACGCGTCCGCACGCGTTTCAAACACATCCTTCGGCGCCTGCACGCTTGTTTCGCCCCGCCCGTCCTCGTGCAGGCAGACGGGACGGTAATCGCATACGTCGCAGGGACAGTGGGCCGCCGTGCGAAGGGGCACCGCGTCTATTTCACCCGCGTACAGGCCCCGGGCCATCTCCACCACCAGCGCGTCCAGATGCTTTTCAATATTGCCCAGCTTTTCCAGGCTTGCCAGCTTGGCGCTGGCGCGGGGCGCGCCGTCCTTTCCAAAGGCGAACGGTACGAACATGCCCGTGGCGTCCCGGTCCATGCCGCGCACCACCAGTTCGTCGTTGAGCACCAGCCCGTCCACCTTGTACACCGGGGCCGCCGCTGCCTCGGCACGGGAGCCGGTTTTCAGCACAGGGTCTCCGGCCAGATACAGCACGCCCGCGGCCACGGGGTTTTTGTATACCTGCGCCGCGTTGCTGCGCAGCGTGAACAGATACAGCAGCATCTGCGTGTTCAGGCCGCAATACACCTCGTCCAGATTAAATGCTTTGTTTCCCGTTTTGTAATCCACCACGCGCAGATAGGTCCTGCCCTCCCGCTCCATTACGTCCACACGGTCTATCTTGCCCTGCACCTGCACGGTACGGCCGTCCGGCGTGCGCAGCGTCAGCGGGGGAACCGCGCCCTCCCCTGTTCCGATCTCCTGCTCAAAGGCGGCCGGATGGAACAGGCTTTGGGCCTGCTCCGCCTGAAGATACGCCAACAAACGCGTTACGCCGCGCTTCAGCCGTTCCACCAGGTAGGCAAAGCGCCGCCCTGCGGCGGGCATGTTTTCGGCCACGTATTGGTCGGCCACCTCGCCGGCCAGCCGGGCCAGCTCCTCCGGCGCAAGACGCGGGAACTCCGCGCCCGCGCGGCGCATCACGTGCTCCAGGATATAATGCACCAGGCTGCCGCTCTCCAGCGGAGAAAGCTCCGCGCGTCTGCGCGGACGAATGCGCAGGACATACTGCAGAAAGTAAGAAAACCGGCAGCGGTAATATTGTTCCACACGCGTGGGTGAAAGCGTGAGCCTGTCGCCCAAAAGTGCCCCCAGAGGGCGCGTCTCCCGCGCGAAAAAGTGCGCGGGCCGTGCGGCGCGCTCCATGGCGACCAAGCTCTCCGCCATCGTGTCCTGGCGGCGCAGAGCGGCCTCCAGCGCCGCGGTCTGAGGCGTATCCTCCCGGTAGGCAGCTCCCAACAAGTCCAGCGCGGCGGCCGGTGTGGGTGCGCGCTGGGCTTCGTCCAGCACGTCTGCCGGAGGAGCCAGTGCCTCCACCAGCGGCTCCATCGCCGCGCTCAACGGCGCGCCGCCCGCCTCGGGAGGGACAAAGCTGACATACAGCGCCTGCGCCGGCGCCGTCAAAGCGCGGTAAAAGAACATCTGTTCCAGCAGCGTGCGGTTTTCATAGCTGCCGGGCATCTCCACGCCGCCCTGCACCAGCAGATCCCTGTCCGCGTGGGAGAGCAGGCCGCTCGCGCCCAGCAGCTTTGGAAACTTGCCCTCGCTCACCCCCAGCACAAAGCATACGTCCGGGCTGTCCAGACGCATGCGGTCCGCAGTGGTCACGATGACCGCGTCCTGCGTTTCGGGAACATGGCCCAGGTCCGCTTCGTGCAGCAGCAGCGCGAACAGCTCGGCGTATTCCGCTGCCGTCACCTCGTCCCCGCCCAAAAGCTGCTCCATCTGGCCCAGCAGATCCATCATGTTTTCCCAAGTGGCGTACAGTGCGCGGGCGCGCAGCGGGTCGCCCGCCTGCTCAAACGCGGCGGCCGCCTGTGCGGTGTGCTCCGCGCCGCTGAAAGCATCCAGCAGCAGATACAGCTGCTTGGAGATGCCCGCTGCCGTCTGTCCCCGCGCCGCGTCCAGAAAGCGTTCCACACGGGGCACAACTTCCGCGCGCAGAGCCTCCGCCCGGGCCAGAGCCGCCCTGTCCTCATCCGTCATCTGCGCGCCGAAGCCCGCCGGATTCTTTTCAAAAGGGGCGCGCCAGTCGGCCGCTTTCAGCTGCCAGGTGTAAGCGTAATTTTCCAAAACCGCGATTTCCTCAGGCGCAAACCCGCACAAGTCGGTTTTGAGCAGGCGCAGGAGCGCCTCGGTGGAAAGCCCTTTCGACAGCAGCGACAGCGCCGCCGTAAAAAAAGCGGCCGGCGCAGTGTGCTCGGGGCTGGTGGTCTCGTCTGTGAAATAGGGGATGCCTGCCAGAGCAAATTCATATTGCAGGGGCGCGGCGTATGCGTCCATCTCGCGGCAGATGACCGCAACGCCGCCGTAGCGCAGCCCCCGTTCGCGCACAAGCGCGGCGATGCGGCAGGCTACGGCCTTGCACTCGGCGTAAACACCTGCGGCAGGCGTGACAAAAAAGCCCGCGTGCTCCGGCGCTTCCGGCGCGCCGAAAGCCAGGCATTGGTTGACCGCCGCAAGGCCCGGGGCGTTCTTGTGGCGAAAATCCTCCTGCATCACATGCGGCGCGGCGATCTCCACGCTCTGCTTGCCTGCAATGCGCCGTAGATTCTGCGCCGTTTTTTTCACCGGACTGAACAAGCCAAGGCCCGCTTCGTTGTCCGAAAGGCCGTCGCAGCACAGCGTGACAGTGCATTCCTCAGCCTCCACCAGCTTTTCCAGCATGCGGTATTCCGGTGCAGTAAAGCCGTCGAAATTGTCGATAAAAACGGCTTTGTCCGCCAAAAACGCCGGGTCCAGCCGGAGCGCGGCGGCGGAAATACGGTCCGCCGGGTCCATGGCGGAGCCGGCGATCAACGCCTCATAGGCGGCGAAAATCAATCCCAGCTCGTGCAGCTTGCCGCCGTCCTCGCCCGCGGTGCGGGCCACGTCCAGCAGCGTCTCGGGGCTTGCGCCCGCCGTTTTCAGCTCTTTGATGGCGTCCGCGCACATGCTGCAAAAGCCCGTGCTGCGCCGGTGACGGCGGTAGGCCTGCAGCTCGTCGCCCAGCGTATCCATAGCACGGCGCACTGCAACGGCCCGGGCCGCGTCCGTCAGCGTTTTCACCGCTGCGCCGCCAAAGGTCTTGAGCACCAGCTCAGCAAAGCTGGTAAAGCTGTATACCTCCGCACAGGCGCTGAACGCATCGCCCAAAGAGCGGTACACCATCGTCTCGGCAGAGGAAGAAAACTGTTCCGGCACCAGCAGGATGCTGCGCCGCCGCGCGGCGGCGCGCACCTTCATCTCGGCCAGCACACGGCCTGTTTTGCCCGTGCCTGAAATACCCAATATCAGCCGCAGCACAAAGCTCCACCCCCTTCTGCAGCAAGCGCTGCCATTGTTTGCTAATCCACAATAAAAAATAGTTACAGGCCATTTTTGGGGCCGTCTCCCGCCCCCGGAGCCATCCACACAAAACAGCCTTCGGCAGTCTTTTATAGTATACCGCATTTGGCCGGCCAAAAAAAGGGCATGCAGGCATTTGGCGGAATGGTACAGAAAAGCGGCGGCAGGAAAAATCCTGCCGCCGCCTGCGGGATATGTGGGCTTTTGAAGCCGCTGTAAGGCTTAGTAGTTCTCAGCCTTGAGCTGGAAATATGCCTTCGGATGCGCGCAGACGGGGCACACCTCGGGAGCATTCTTGCCGATGACGATATGGCCGCAGTTGGAGCACTGCCAGACCATGTCGCCGTCGCGGGAGAACACAAGGCCGCCCTCAACATTCGCCAGCAGCTTGCGGTAGCGGTTTTCGTGCTCACGCTCGATCTTTCCCACTTCTTCAAACAGGAAAGCCAGGTGGTCAAAGCCCTCTTCCTTGGCGTCCTTCGCCATCTGGGCATACATATCGGTCCACTCGTAATTCTCGCCCTCGGCGGCGTCCAGCAGGTTGTCGGCCGTGCCGGGAATGGCGTCGCCGTGCAGCGCCTTGAACCACAGCTCGGCGTGCTCCTTCTCATTGGCAGCGGTCTCTTCAAAGATCTTTGCAATCTGAACATAACCGTCTTTGCGCGCTTTGGATGCATAGAACGTGTACTTGTTGCGGGCCTGGCTCTCACCGGCAAACGCGGTCCACAGATTTTTTTCGGTTTTTGTTCCTTTCAGTTCCATCTTATTACGCTCCTTCTTCTATCATGTGATTTTTATGTACAGCCGCAGCGCGGCTTCCGGCAAAATCAGCGCGGACTTACGCCTTGCCCGCTTTGGCACACTCCGGGCACAAGCCGCGGAACACAATGTCGTGAGAAACACCGGAGTACCCGGTCTGGCGTGCCACGGCCTCGTCCAGCGCAGCGCTCCCGGACGCGGGTGCGTCTGCGAAACAGCCGCACCGGGTGCATATGATGTGATGGTGTTCCAAAAGCATATGGTCGAACCGGTCTGCGCCGCCGGGCATCTTGATATGCCGCAGCAGGCCATCCTCAGACAGGCTGCCGAGGTTGCGGTATACCGTCGCCTTGCTTACCGTGGGATGGCTGCGCGCCACTTCGGCATAGACCTCCTCCGCTGTGGGATGGTTGGCAAGACGAAACACGGCGTCCAGCACAAGCTGCTTCTGGATGGTGTTGCGTTTTTCCATAATGGGCTCCTTACTTACTCCCTCGTTCAAGGGAAGGATATGGTTCTTTATTGATATTTTATACTATTTAGCATAAAATGTCAAGCAAAACTGCAAATTTATTTTCCGCGCCCGCTTCTCATCCGGCACGCACAGGCGCACGGAAGTAATCCACCTGGAACGTCACGCAGAAGCCCAGCTTTTGGTAGATATGATAAGCGGGTGCGTTGCCGGAATCCACGTCCAGCACTACGCCGTCCCGCATGGCCCGGGCCTCCGCCAGCGCAAGGAGCATCAGCTCCTGCCCCAGCCCCTGGCCGCGCCGTCCGGGCGAAATGCCTACACCATACAAAAACGCCCGGCCGGGATGCTCCCCCAGGTTGATGTGAAACATGCCCACGGGCGCGCCGTCCAGCATGGCCAGATAAGCCGCGCGCTCCGGGTTTTCCACCGATGCCGCCACTGTTGCTTTTCAAAAAGAATGAGAAAACTTTTCAGAAAGAATGAGAAAAGCGTGTTGCAATTTTGCAACAAAAGTTCAAAAACAAAAAGGGCGTTTACAAAGGTTTTAATGCCTTGTAAACGCCCTTTTTAATGCCTAAAAATTAGGCTTTTTGTGCCTGTTGCCGTGCTCTTCGACAATCAGGTCTGCACCCGTTTTGCGCTGTGGATTTGGGACATACTCTAAAACATCCGAAACGCTACACTCGAGCACCTCACAAATACGGTCAAGATGCTCCAAGTTCACCCGGTCCGTTAGTTCATTATAAAGTTCATTGATTGTGGCTCTTCGTATGCCCGTCTTTCTAGCAAGATCCGCTTGTGTCCACCGACGCTCACCGAGCAATTTTGACAGATGGTTTTTGATCATCTGATCGCCCCGCGTATTATAATACGCGATTTCGTTCTTATTATCCGATATACGGTCTAAAAGTACGAATATCGTACAAGGCGATGTTAATAGTTACGTATGATTATTTCCTTGAATGAACTTTGATTTTTCCCAGCGCCGGACAGTGTTTCCCTTCGTGCAGTGGCTTTTATATCACACCAGTCATATAACTCCCGAATACGCGGATCATCGTTGTATGAAAGCACAAACCGGCCCTTGAGCTCTTTAAGATTTGCGGCCAGCCGTAAGTGGTCTTCCCACCCGAATATACCTTCATAGAGTTTCTCCGTTCCAAGATATGGAGGGTCCAGATAAAATAAGGCGTCCGGCCGATCATAGGTCTTCAAAATGGGTTCAAAATCACGGTTTTCAATTTTGACACCTTTCAGCCGGAGCTGAACCTGCTCCAGATAGTCAATAGAACATCCGATTCCATTGCCAGATGTAGCAAAGGTTTTTCGATTGCTTCCGAAAGAATTTTTGAGCACGTAGTAAAAGCGTGCCGCACGCTGAATATCTGTGAGGCCATCGGTATGCAGTTGAGCTATGGCAGCGAAGAATATCTCACGCGCCGAAACAAGCCACTCCAGCTCTTCCTGGAGGGCAGCTCTGTGATACTTGATGCAACGGAATAAATTGACGATCTGCCCGTCTCTGTCATTGATGACTTCGAGCTGTCCGGGCTGTTTCTCTCTACCGAAAAATACCCATCCAGCGCCGAAAAATACTTCGATATAGCGGCCAACGCCCTCCTGTGGAAAGAGTTCAATGATTTCTTTCCGCAGGGCGCGTTTGCCGCCGATCCAACCGATTGGACTATTCATATAGCAATCCACCTTATATAATTGTAGGCGATCAGATGAATCACTACATTATTACTTGTATCCTCTATCGCGCGTTCGGGGGCACGCCGCTGGTTTGTATCTCAGCTTTGCCGCCCGCGTCCGCGACGCCGATCACGTCCTCCAAAACAATTTCCCCGATGTCGGGGTTCTGCAGGCGCGCGATGAAGTCGCTGGTATAATTGGAACCTCGGGAGACGACGATGCCGGTGAGCAGCGTGCCCAACCACGGAACCACAAAGGAGACACCCCCAAGGAGGTACAGATCGACCCCCGCAGCAAAGCAGATAAAGACCGAAGTCAGAATCGCCGCCAACTGCGTGGCGAAAGTTTTGTACTGCTTTTTCTCCAGCATTTCAATGATGGTTTTGCTGTACTGAATAAGTGCTTCGACCGTGATGGCAAGCACCAGAATCAAAACAATAGTCTGCATATGTATACCTCCACATGAAAAATATACAAAGAACCGTTATGCAACTACGCGAACATACTCTGCGGAGATCCATCCGTCCAAGCCGTCGGTCTCGACAAAATACCAGCCGTCACACTCGTCAATGACCTCGAACTTTTGCCCAGCCTTAACGCTGTCAACCTGTTTGAAATCATCGGTGCCCGGACCGCTGCGCACGCGGAGGCTGTCCGCAGTGACCGCAATGATTTTGCGCCGGATGGCCTGAGCCGCAGGAAGCATGAGCTTGTCCGCCATGGTGAGGACGGCTACCTGGTCGCCGGGCGTCATGGGCCCAATAGAGAGCACATTGTCTGCCACAGTGCAGCCAAGCTGCAGGGACGCAGCCAGGTTCTGCAGCATCTTCACATCTCCCGTGCTTGCAGGCCCAATATTGATGATGCACGCTTCGCTGGAAAGAGGTTTGATGCTTACAGGACCGTATGTTCCGACGCGGTTTTCACAGCCGCAGTAGGGTGCTGGATTGATGGCGGCCGAGGCTCTCCGCGCCGTCCGTACCTCAAAGTGACAGTGTTTGTAGCCTCCGGCAGCATTGCCCGTATTGCCCATGATCCCAATCGCAGCGCCGGCATTAACGCTTTGTCCGGTCCTCACCACCGGGGCCTGTGCCATGTGACAGTAGTAATAGAAGCGGCCGTCATTGCCCTGAATACAGACGTAGTAGCCCCACTCCCACGTCCTGTCCGTCTTGTTTGTAACAATGCCGGAGAAGACCACGATCCCTGCGACTACCGCCCGGATCATGCTGCTGTCAACTCCCACAACATCAATACCGCCGTGCCATGTTTTGCCGCTGTTCCGGGTGTATCCGAAGCGCCCGTAACTATAAGCAATTTGGTTTCTTCCTTCAAAAATTGTCATGCTGCACCTCCAGATATAATAGGGCTTCGGCGCTGCATCCAGCGCAGCGCCTTGCGTAATTCGTTTAATTCATTGTGTACATAGATGCGGGCTGTGACTTCCACGTCCTTATGCCCGAGAATTTTTGCGATACTGTAAATATCCACGCCATGGCGGCGCAGATAGGTTCCATGTGTGTGCCGCAGCTCGTGGGCTGTAAGGCGCGGCATGTCTTTATGCCTTTGCGCCATCCGGTCCATTTCCGTCTTGAGCCTGCGGCTCCAGGTGTCCGGGCGCATCAGCCCGCCATCCGGGCCCGGAATCAGATATGGACTGTCTGGATATCGCTGCCGCAGCAGTTCCACAGCTTGCAGAGCGCGGTCCGTCAGAGGATTTGTGCGATAACTCAAAGACTTCGGCGCGGCTGTCTCCGGGGCTTGTCCGCGTGGTTTTCGCACGGTGCGGGCGACGCTGTAAACATGCCGTCTGGTGTCGAAATCCGACTTGAAAAAACCCAGTAGTTCGCCCCGGCGCACGCCGGTTTCCAAAGCCAGGACCACCTCCGGCATGGTCTGAAGGAACCAAGCGGAGGCGATCTCGATTTCTGCATTTGAAAACACCTCCTTGACGCGCGGTGTAGCTGTGCTCTCGATTTTTACCTTGTGGGCCGGATTATGCTCGCACAGGCCATTCTCGACCGCTGTCTCTAATATCCCGTTGAGGCACATTTTAATCTTGCTGCAGACGGACTTTGACAGGTGGGATACACTGTTATAAAACGCCTTGATGTCCATGGGGGTCAGGTCCATCATGACGCAGCTGCCCAGCGCCGGGAGAATATGCCGCCGCACTGTTATTTCATACGTGGTCGTATAAGCGGTGGGCGTGACGTCCGGCTTCTTGTACACGTTCAGCCAGCGGGCGGCCCAACCACCCAGGGTGAGTATGTCGGCCTGCTTCTCCGGTGTGCCATGGCTTTCCAGCCATCGCTCTGCGCGGCTTTTTGCCTGGGCCGTTGAACGGCCATAAAATGCCTTTTTAATAGGGGTATTATCGGCTTTAAACCCGATGGTTACAGCAATCTTTTTTAGCTTTTTGGCACTCATAGCTTCGTCCTCCATAACATTTTTTCATAATTATAGAGAACGTTTTTTTGCACGTCTGGATTTTGGAATTTAGCTTGTTTACGGTGCTAATTTTGCGCTGCGAGCTACTGGCGGAGAAACAAATCACACCCTAACGCTTGCAGAACTTCCAGAACATCAGTTTGGCACCCAAAACGGAGATCGTTTTATTATTCTCAGTGATTCTGGCAGTGAAGTTTTGCAAGGTGGTGTAAGTGGATATCACATCACCTTTGAATGGGCCACACGTACTCTAGGC
>NZ_JXXK01000014.1 GCF_000949455.1 Ruthenibacterium lactatiformans
AAACCGCTGCGCCGCCTTTTGGCGTTTCTATTCTGCTTTGCCGCTTGGTTCCGTGGCTGCCGTACCGTGCGCTTCGGCAACGCACGCGGCCGAATCGGCCCGGGCAGCCTGGATTTTCCTTACTTCTGCTTTGCAGCCAAGTCCGCCAGCGCGTCCTTGCGGGACAGATTGATGCGTCCCTGCTGGTCGATCTCGGTGACCTTTACCAGAAGCTCGTCGCCCACAGCCACGACATCTTCCACCTTCTCCACGCGCTTGGTGTCCAGCTTGGAGATATGCACCAGGCCCTCTTTGCCCGGGGCGATCTCTACGAACGCGCCGAACGTCATCAGGCGGGTGACCTTGCCCTTATAGATGGCGCCGATCTCCGGGTCCTCCACAATGGTCTTGATGGTGTGCATGGCGCGCTCCGCGTCCGCGATGTCGATGGCGGAGATGAATACGCTGCCGTCTTCCTCGATGTCGATCTTCGCGTTGCAGTTGGCGCAGATCTCCTGAATGACCTTGCCGCCCTTGCCGATGACGTCGCGGATCTTATCCACATCGATCTTCATGGACAGCATCTTGGGCGCGTACTTGGAAAGCTCCGCGCGCGGCTCGGCGATGACCGGGGCCATGATCTCGTCCAGGATATACAGGCGCGCCTTGCGGCATTTCTCAAAGGCTTCCTCGATGATCTCGTAAGTCAGCCCGTCTACCTTCATATCCATCTGGATGGCCGTAATGCCGTCGCGTGTGCCGCCCACCTTGAAGTCCATATCGCCGTGGAAGTCCTCCACACCCTGAATGTCCAGCATGGTCATCCAGCGGTCGCCCTCGGTGATGAGGCCGCAGGAGATGCCCGCGACGGGTTTTTTGATGGGAACACCCGCGTCCATCAGCGCCAGCGTGGAGCCGCAGATGGACGCCTGGCTGGTGGAGCCGTTGGAGCTGAGCACCTCGGACACGCCGCGGATGGCGTACGGGAACTCCTCAACACTGGGCAGCACGGGCAGCAGGGCGCGCTCGGCAAGAGCGCCGTGGCCGATCTCGCGGCGGCCCGGGCTGCGGGGCGCACGCGCCTCGCCCACGGAATAGGGCGGGAAATTATAGTGGTGCATATACCGCTTCGTGGGCTCCAGGGAAATGTCGTCCATGATCTGCGCGTCCCGCAGGCCGGACAGCGTGACAGCCGTCAGCACCTGTGTCTGGCCGCGGGTGAACATGCCGGAGCCGTGTACGCGGGGCAGCAAGCCCACTTCGGCGGCCAGCGGGCGGATCTCGTTGATGCCGCGGCCGTCCACGCGCTTACCCTCGTCCAGCAGCCAGCGGCGCACCACGAACTTCTGCATCTTGTACATCAGTTCCTCAATGGTCGCAGCGCCCCACTGCTCGGCGTATTTCTCCTCCAGCTCGTTGCGGATGGGGAGCAGCCGCGCGTCGCGCACGGTCTTGTCGTCGGTGTCCATGGCCGCCTTGAAAGCGTCCAGATAATCCCGCTTCACTTCCTCCAGCAGGTCGTGGTCCAACTCCATGGACTGGAACTCGATTTTGGGTTTGCCGATCTCAGCCACGATGCCGTTGATGAAGGTGATAATCTTCTGGATCTCGGCGTCGCCGGTCTTGATGGCTTTCAGCATGGTGGCTTCGTCCACCTCGTTGGCGCCGGCCTCGATCATGACGATCTTTTCGGCGCTGGCGGCAACGGTAAGCTGCAGGTCGCTTGCTTCACGCTGCTTTTCGGTGGGGTTCACCACCAGCTCGCCGTCCACAAGGCCCATGAACACGCCCGCGATGGGTCCTTTCCAGGGAATGTCGGAGATGGAAAGCGCAATGGACGTGCCGATCATGCCCGCGATTTCGGGGCTGCAGTCCTGGTCCACGCTCATAACGGTCATCACCACAGAGACGTCGTTCCGCATGTCCTTGGGAAACAGTGGACGGATGGGACGGTCCACAACACGGCTCGTCAGCACGGCCTTTTCGCCGGGACGGCCCTCGCGGCGCATGAAGCTGCCGGGGATGCGGCCCACGGAATACAGCTTTTCTTCAAAGTCCACCGAAAGGGGGAAGAAGTCGATGCCGTCGCGGGGCTTGTCGCTCATGGTGACGTTGCACAGCACGGCGGTCTCGCCGTAGCGCACCAGGCAGCTGCCGTTGGAAAGGCCGCACATCTTGCCCGTCTCCACAACGAACGGGCGGCCTGCCAGCTCGGTTTCAAACACTTTGTACTTGGGGAACGTTTCTTTTTTGGATGCAAATTCGAGTGCCATTGTATACCTCCTGTTTTTTCACAGGACGGGCGGTGTTTTAGCAATAAAGCCAGTGCTCTCCCGGCGGGAAAGCCCTCGATTCATTGCTAACAACACGCGGATGCCGCCCTGCGGTTTTCTTTTGAAGTCCCCCGCGGGGGACGCGGTAAAAACACGGAAAGGCAGACGGCAAACGCCGCCTGCCTTTTCGGATTTTCTTACTTGCGCAGGCCCAGCTTGGCGATCAGGGCGCGGTAGCGCTCGATGTCCTTCTTCTGCAGATAAGCCAGCAGGTTACGGCGCTGGCCGACCATCTTCAGCAGACCGCGGTAGCTGTGCTTGTCGTTTTTATTGGCCTTCAGGTGTTCATTCAGGTGGTTGATGCGCGCGGTGAGCAGCGCGACCTGAACCTCGGGGGAACCCGTGTCCGTCTCGTGTACGCGGGCGGAAGCGATGATGTCCTGTTTGTTTTCCATGGTTTCTTTCTCCTCTTTTTTATGATTTGCCGCAGACGCAGTGTCGGTAGACCATCGAGGGATGCGCCGGACACCGGGCCTGGGTAGGCTTGCAGCCCATAATAAGGCAGCCTAAACAGTATAACACAACGCACACGCAAAAACAAGGCGTTTTGCCAAGTTTTGTGCGGCTTATAACAACGGAGGCTCATTTCTCCCGCCACTCCCGCGCGGCCTGCGCGGCGCGGCCCACCATGGCCGAAAGCTCCTCCAGCGTACCGAATTTCTGCGTGGGCCACAAAAAACGGCAGAAGCGCACCGGCACTCTGTCGCCGTAGATATCGCCGGAAAAATCCGGGATAAACGTCTCGCAGGTAACGCCGTCGCCGTTCACCGTGGGGCGCGTGCCCAAGCCCGTAGCACTGGGCCGCCACACGCCGTCCAGCAGGACCCGCGTTACATATACGCCCTGCCGGGGAAGCAGCATCCAATCGGGATAGATCTGGTTGATGGTGGGAAAGCCCAACGCAGTCCCCAGCCGCTTGCCGTGACGTACGGGAAGGTCGATGCAGTAAGGCTCCCCCAGCATGGCGCCCGCAGTTTCCACATCGCCCGCCTCCAGGCAGGCGCGGATGCGGGACGATGAAACAGGCGCGCCCTCCCGCTGTACCATGGGCACGATCTCCACCGAAATTCCCGCGGCCGCGCACAGACGGCGCAGCATGTCCACATTGCCCGCCTTGCGGCTGCCGAACGTGAAGTTATCCCCGCAGAAAACAGCCTTCGCGCCGAAACGCACAGCCAGCACGTCGTGGACGAACGCCTCCGGCGAAAGCGTGCAGAATTCCTCAAAGGGCGGACGCACATAATGCTCCACGCCCATGGCGGCAATGCGCCGCGCCTTTTCCTCCGGCGTAAGGATGGCCCTGCCTTTTACAGCCCGGTCCAGCGGCGGTGCAAAGGTGAACACGGCGGACGTGCAGCCCCGCTCCCGCGCAGCTTCCACCGTGCGCGCCAGCACACGGCGGTGCCCCAGGTGCACGCCGTCAAAATAGCCAAGGGCCACACAGGCGCCCGTGCCGCCCTCTATCGTCGCAAGAGTATCGTAGCAGTGCAAACGCACACCTCCCGTTTTTCAATGCGGGCCGTTCCCTGCTCGGGATAAAAGGCCCCAAAAGCGAACGCCGCGCGCAGCGGCCCCGGCGGGGCGCGTCACGCGCGTTCGCAAAACAGTTTTTCCACAGTCAGGATGTGCTTTTCCACCCGGCACACCCCCAGAAATTCCCCCTCGCACAGCGCGCGGTAGCGCCCGTCCCGGGCCGGGAACCGGTAAGTAGGCGCACCATTCAGCAGGCGGCGGCGCGTCTCCTCGTTCACCTCTACGGCGGGCAGACAGGTGAAAACGCTTTCCACGCTCAGCAGCAGGCTCTCCAGCGTACCGGCCTCCCGGGCGCGCTGCAGCTCATCCAGCGTATACGCCATTTCCAGCGTATAGGGGCCCGACGCCGTGCGGCGCAGCGCCGCCATGGTGGCGGGCACGCCCAACGCCCGGCCAATATCCTCCAGCAGCACGCGCACATAGGTGCCCTTGCTGCAGTGGATATTTAAAATATACTCGTTGGGTGCGGGGCTGCCCGCCAGCATAATGCTGTGCAGCGTGACGGGGCGCGGCGTGCGCTCCACGGTCTTCCCCGCGCGGGCCGCCTTGTACAGCGGTTGTCCGTTTACTTTCACGGCGGAGTACATGGGGGGCACCTGCTGCTGCGTACCCGTGAAGCGCGGCAGCACCGCGGCCACGGCGTCCAGGCCGATGTCCGCTGGAACAGCCGCCTGCTCCAGCGTTTCGCCGGTAACGTCGCCGGTGTCGGTGCGCCGGCCCAGCAGCATCGTGGCCGTGTACATTTTGTCGGCACGCTCCTGCATATCCACGGCTTTGGCCGCGCCGCCCACAAAAACGGGCAGCACGCCCGTGGCCATCGGGTCCAGCGTTCCGCCGTGCCCAATGCGCCGCGTACCGCAGATGCCGCGCAGCTTTGCCACTACGTCAAAGGAGGTAAAGCCCTCCGGTTTGTCGACAACTAGGATTCCTTGCATAACGCTTTTTCCACCTCGGTCAGCAGGGCGGCCTTGGCGTTGTCCAGACTGCCCAGCAGTTCGCATCCGGCGGCCTGCTTGTGGCCTCCGCCGCCCAGATGGGCGCAGATGGCGGAAGCGTCCACGCCTGTCACGGTGCGCACGCTCACCTTATAGCTGCCCGTGGGCTGCTGGCGGATGGTGATGCCGACCTCCACGCCCTCGATCATGCGGGGCAGGCTGGTGATACCCTCCAAATCGGTGCCGTCGGCGCCGGTCTCGGCGATCTGCTCTTTTGTAAGGTAGACCGTGGCGCACCGGCCGCCAAAGCTGTATTCCAGGCTTTCCAGCGCCAGGCGCTCAATGGCCAGACGGCTGCGGGATTTGCTCTCGAACAGGATGTTGTTGAGCTTAACGAGGCTTGCGCCCGCGGTGATGAGCTTTGCCGCGATCTCGTGGGTGCGGGCCGTGGTATTGGCAAACTTGAAGCAGCCGGTATCCGTGGACAGGCCCGTATACAGGCAGTCCGCGATGGTGGGCGTGATCTCGGTGCCGATGGCCGTCAGCAGCTCGTAAATGATCTCGGCTGTGGCGGCGGCGTCGCCGTCCAGCAGCATGCAGTCAGCATACCCTGAGTTGGAGGGATGGTGGTCGATGCACATGTCGATGCGGCGTGTATATTCCGCGATGGAATCGCCGAACAGCTGGATGCCCGCCACGTCCACGGCTACCGTGTAGCCGGGCGTGAACTGGCCTGTGTACAGGCCGATGTCCATATAATCATACCGGGACGGGATGGGGTCCGCGCACAGCACGGCCACTGTTTTGCCCAGGCCCTTCAGCGCCCAGTACAGCGCGGCGGCGCTGCCGATGGTGTCGCCGTCCGGGTTTTTATGACAGATCAGCAGCACGTTTTCCGCTTTCAGCAGCCTGCTCAGCGCTGCCGCGATGTCTAAAATCTCGCTCATAAACTCTCCTCATTCATCGCTTTTGGGGATAGCCCCGCCGAGCGCGTCAGCGCTCTTCCCGCTCCAGCCCCGCGATCAATTCATTGATGTGCGCCGCATACTTCGCGCCGTCGTCCGCCACGAAGCGGAATTCCGGCGCCTTGCGGATGTGCATGCGCTTTGCGATCTCGCTGCGCACATGGCCCGCGGCGCGGTTCAGCGCGCCCACGGCTTCGGCCGTTGCGTTTTCCTCGCCCATCTTGCTCACGTGCACCTTGGCCGTGGACAGATCCGGCGCGACCTCCACGCGCATCACCGTCAGGAAGCCCTGCACGCGGGGGTCTTTCATCCCCCCGATGATGGCGATCAGCTCGCGCTTCATGTCCTCGGACAGGCGCGCCATATTTTTGCTCTGCGGCATAGTGTCTCCTTTCAAACGGAACGTTCCGTTCAGTCGCGGTATTCCTCCATGATGAAGGCCTCGAAGATATCGCCCTCCTTGATGTCGGAGAACTTGTCAAGGCCGATACCGCACTCGTAGCCCTGGGCAACTTCCTTCACGTCGTCCTTGAAGCGGCGCAGGCTGTCGATCTCGTCCTCGGTGATGACGATGCCGTCGCGCACCAGTCGGATCTTCGCGGCACGCGTTACCTTGCCCTCCAGCACGTAGCAGCCGGCAATGGTGCCCGCGGAAGATATCTTGAACACGCTGCGCACCTCGGCGCGGCCCAGCTCCACCTCGCGGAACTTGGGCGCCAGCATGCCCTTCATGGCGTCGGTGACATCGTTGATGGCGTCGTAGATGACGCGGTACATGCGCAGCTCCACCTCGGCCTGGGCGGCTTCCTCCTTGGCAACGGGGTCCGGACGGACATTGAAGCCGATGATGATGGCATTGCCCGCGTTGGCAAGCATGACGTCGGATTTGTTGATGGCGCCTACGCCCGCATGGATGACGCGCACGCGCACCTCGTCGTTGGAGATCTTTTCAAGGCTCTGTTTTACGGCCTCGGCGCTGCCCTGCACGTCGGCCTTGACAATGATGGCAAGCTCCTTGCGTTCGCCCTCGGCGATCTGGCTGAACAGGTTATCCAGCGTGACCTTCTTGTATGCGCTGAACTGCTGTTCCTTCTGCTCGGCAGCACGGCGGTCGGCCAGCTCACGGGCCAGCTTCTCGTCTTCTACGGCGTCGAACAGATCGCCCGCCGCAGGCACCTCCGTCAGGCCCGTGATCTCCACCGGCATGGAGGGACCGGCCTCCTTGAGGATGGCGCCCTGGTCGTCGCGCATGACGCGCACACGGCCCACGGACGTACCCGCGATGACCACATCGCCCTGATGCAGCGTGCCCTTCTGGACGAGGATCGTGGCCACGGGGCCCTGCCCCTTGTCCAGACGCGCCTCGATAACGGCGCCCTTGGCGCGGCGGTGGGGGTTCGCTTTCAGTTCTTTGACCTCGGCCACCAGGTTGATGCTTTCCAGCAGGTCCTCGATGCCCTGGCCCGTCAGCGCGGACACAGGCACGCAGATGGTGTCGCCGCCCCATTCTTCAGGCACCAGCTCATACTGCGTGAGCTGCTCCATTACATGGTTGGGGTTGGCCGTGGGTTTATCCATCTTGTTGATGGCCACGATGATGGTAGTATTCGCCGCTTTGGCGTGATTGATCGATTCGACGGTCTGCGGCATGATGCCGTCGTCCGCGGCCACCACCAGCACGGCGATGTCCGTCAGGTTCGCGCCGCGGGCGCGCATGGATGTGAAAGCCTCATGGCCCGGAGTGTCCAGGAATGTGATGGGCTTGCCGTTCATCGTCACCTGATACGCGCCGATATGCTGCGTTATGCCGCCGGCCTCGCCCGCGGTAACGCGCGTTTTGCGGATGGCGTCCAGGATGGAGGTCTTGCCGTGGTCGACGTGGCCCATGACCACGACGACAGGCGGGCGCTCTTCCAGATCCTCGTCCTTATCCTCATCCACTTCGAACAGGCGTTCCTCGATGGTAACATGCACCTCGTGCTCTACCTTCGCGCCCAGCTCCTCGGCCACCAGGCTGGCGGTGTCGAAATCGACGACCTCGGAGATGGCTGCCATGATGCCCAGGCCCATCAGCTTTTTGATGACCTGCGCCACGTTCACCTTCAGGCGGCTGGCAAGCTCACCCACCGTGATCTCGTCGGGAATGGATACCTTCAGCTGCGCCTTACGAGCCTTTTCCAGCTGGATGCGCTGCAGGCGCTCGGCCTCTGTCTCGCGCTTTTTCTGGAACGGCTGCTGGCGGCGGTTGTTGCGGCCCGAGAACTTTTGTTTGTTGCCCGCGGGCGTGGGCTTGCGGCGGTTCTCCACATTTTTCGTGGAAGCCAGCTCGGTGTATTTTTCGTTGAACTTATCCAGATTCACGTCCGTGATGCGGGTATCCACCGTGACGGTGACGACCTCCCGCTTCTCAGGCGCGGGCTTGTTCTCCTTCTCGGGCTTGGCGGGGCGGATGCGCTCTTTGCGCTTGGCCGGGCCGGCCGCCACAACGGTGCCGTCGGCCTTTTTCAGGATATCCTTTTCCGCCACCTTGGGCGCGGGCGCGCTGGCAAGGTACGCGTCGAGGCTTGCCTCGGAATTTTTCTGCGTGTAATGCTCGAACACATGGTTCAGCTCGGCTTCTGTAAGGGGCGAGGTATGCTTTTTCGACTCGCCCAGCGTCTGATACAGAAAATCGATGAGCTCCTTATTCTGGACATTGAGGTCCTTTGCTACATCGCTGAGTTTGTATTTGATGACTACTGACATGGACGTTCCTCCTTCTGGTTGGCCGCTTGGGCAGCAAGGTTTTTGCGGCAGAGCTTTGCAAGCTCGGGGTCTGTTACGGCGAATACGCCGGTGGGTTTTTTGCTGATCTGTGCGAGGGCGAACTGGGTTTCGGGCAGGTCCGCCACCTCCACCCAATCCTCACAGAAGGCGCCGACGCGGCGGCGCGTGCCCTCCGAAAGGTCTCCGGCGCACAGCACCAGTTGTGCCTTCCCTTTGCCGACGCTGTCTTTTACGGCGTCGAAGCCCATCACCAGGGCCCCCGCCTTGCGGCAAAGAGAAAGTGCGAACAGGATATTACCCGGCATGCGTCTCTCCTTTTTGCGCCCCGGCCTTCTCGATCTCGGCGGCCATGGCGTCGTAAATTTCTTCCGGGATGCTCACCTCCAGCGCGCGGGCGATGCGCCCGGCTTTGCGCGCTTTGGCAAGACATGCCGCGCTGGGGCACACGTATGCGCCGCGCCCGGGCTTTTTGCCCGTCAGGTCCAGCGAAACCGTGCCGTCCCCCGCACGCACCACGCGCACCAGTTCCTTTTTCGGTTTGCTTTCGCCGCAGCCGTTGCAGCGGCGAAGGGGTATCTTTTTTGGCGTCATACATGTCTCCTTTTCCAAGTCCCGTCCGGCCGTTATTCCTCGGCGGCGGGCTCCGGCGTTTTCTTCATGGGCGGCTCCTCGCCATAATAACCGCTCTCGGGGCGGATGTCGATGTTATAGCCCGTCAGGCGCGCGCACAGGCGCGCGTTCTGGCCCTTGTTGCCGATGGCCAGCGAAAGCTGGTGATCCGGCACGGTGACGCGGCAGGATTTGGTATCGCCCTCCAGCAGCTCCACGCCCACGACGGTGGCGGGGCTGAGCGCCGCGCTGATGAACTGGGCAGGGTCCTCGCTCCAGCGGACGATGTCGATCTTTTCACCGCCCAGCTCCTCGACGATGTTGGCCACGCGCTGGCCGCGGGGGCCGATGCACGCGCCCACGGGGTCCACGTTTTCATCCTTGCTCCAGACGGCCATTTTCGTGCGGGCGCCGGCCTCGCGGCTGATGGCTTTGATCTCGACGGTGCCGTCGAAGATCTCAGGCACCTCCATCTCGAACATGCGCTTGACAAGGCCGGGATGCGTGCGGCTGATCATCATGCGCGGGCCGCGCTCGGTCTCCATAACATCCACAACATATACCTTGACATGCTGGCCCTCGCGCAGCTCCTCACCGGCGACCTGCTCGTTGCGGGGCAGCGTGGCCACGCCGCCCTTGCCCAGCTCCAGCGTCACAATGCCCTTGACCGGTTCGATGTTGGTGACGACGGCGGAGATGATCTCATGGGCCTTGCTCTGCATCTCGGCGTACATCTGGCTGCGCTCGGCCTCCTTGAGGCCTTGGCGGATGACGTGCTTAGCCGTCTGCGCGGCGATGCGCCCGAAGTCCTTTGTCTTGAGAGGGATGGCGTATTCATCGCCCGCCTTGCAGCTTTTCTTTTTCTGCTGGGCCTCCTCCAGAGAGATCTCGGTAGCGGGGTCCTCCACTTCCTCGACGACGGTCTTAAGCAGCGAAACGCTGAATTTGCCCTGGTCCGGCTCGATGACGACGGACACGTTTTCATCCTCGACCTCGTAGTCCTTCTTCACGGCGATCACGATGGCGTTTTTGATTTTTTCCAGCAGGTAATCGGCGGGCAGGCCGCGTTCCTTTTCCAGCATGGCCAATGCTTCAAAAAATTCTGCGTTCATTTTTTCCAATCATCCATTCTATATAATATTTACATTCATCCTATGCGTCAAAACAGGTCTTCATCGTCGCACAATTTGAAGTAGCTCGCTTCTTTTTCCTCGATAACCGTCTCGGAGCCGTCGTCCAGCAGCAGCGTGACGCGCGCGCCGTCCTTGCCCTGCAGGATGCCCGCCACGTCCTTTTCCCCCGCGGCCGTTGCGCGGATGAGATGCGCGGCCACCCTGCGGCCCCGCATTGCCTCAAAGTGGACGTCCCTGGTGAGTTTGCGGCCCAGGCCCGGGCTGCCCACCTCCATAAAATAGCTTTGGTCGATGGGGTCCGCCGCGTCGATGACGGGGTTGATGGCGCGCGTGGCTTCCTCACAGGCGTTGAGGTCCAGCGGCTCATCTCTGTCGATATAGATCCGCAGGAACCAGTCCGGCCCTTCCTTTTCAAAGCGCACATCCCACAGGCGCATGCCGAGCTGCTCGAGCACCGGCATGACCAGCGCCTCCACTGTCCCGACGGTGCCGCCGCCTTTGCCTTTTGCCATCAAAAACCTCCAAACAAACAGGAAAGAGCGGACCTCTGCGGCCCACTCTTTCATAAGTTTACTATCGTACATTAGTTATATTACCACAGAAAACCGGATTATGCAAGACCTGTTATCAAGCTGTAACCGATTTTGACCGCCGGCCAATTCTCTTTTGCGAAACAGTTTGCGCCAATTAGTATATTTGACTAATAAAATTACGAATCGTATATTTTGTGCTGCCATCAAAGCCGGTCACCGTATCCGCACACAGCATGGCGCGCAGCACGGCTTCTTCCGTGGCCTCTCCCATGGCCCGAAACACCGCGTCTATCCGGCCCTCGTGCAGCACCGTGCAGGGCAGCACCGCGCGGGCGCTTTCATGAGGCACGCGGTTCGTTGTGGAAAAGCCTAAAAACACCTCGCCGCTGCCGTGGCCGATGTAGCTGCCCAGCCGCGCCAGCCCCACGGACGCCCGTTTTACCACGCGCTCCAGCTGCCGGGCGCAGAGAGGCAGGTCTGTCGCCATCACAACAATACAGCTGCCCTTGTCCTGCTGCTGTTCCGGCGCGCTTTCCAAATGCGCCGCGATTTTGGCGCCGACGCTTTTCCCGCCGATGCACAGATCCTCCAGCCTGCCGTGGTTTGCAAGCGCCAGCACGCCCAGGGTATAACGCGCGCCGTCCAGCTCCACAATGCGGCTGGCGCTGCCGATGCCGCCTTTCAGGCCGTGGCACACCATGCCTTTGCCCGCGCCCACATCGCCTTCCTCAAAATCGGCCCGCGCGTTTTCAATGGCCGCAAACACATGTTCCTGCCGCACCGCGCGGCGGGCAATGTCGTTCAGCCCACCGTCGTTGCACTCTGCCACCACAGGGTTCACACTGCGCAGCGCCGTGCCGCTTTGGGCACAGCGCCCCACCATATATTCCACCATTGCGTCGTACACCAGACCGACATTCAGTGTGTTCGTCAGTGCGATGGGTGTTTCCAGCGTGCCCAGCTCGCCGATCTGTACCAGTCCCGCGGTTTTGCCGAAGCCGTTGAGCACACAGGCCGCGGCGGGCAGCTTTTGGGCAAACATGTCGTCCGCACAGGGCATCACCACCGTCACACCCGTTTTTTGCGTCTGTGTATCGACGGTGCAGTGGCCCACCGTCACACCCGGTACATCGGAGATCTTTCCCAGCGGCCCGCTGGGCAGGGTCCCCACTGAAATGCCGTAATCTGAAAGCTTTGCCTGTGTCGCCATGGTATCCGCTCCCTTTCCGCTCAAAAGCGGCCGCACGGGAACCCTCCCGCGCGGCCGCTTTTACCGTTCCTGTTCGGCACGGGCGGCATCCCGCCGCGCATTATTATTTTGCCGTATTGATGAAATGCCGGTTGTCCCAAAGATATTTTACCCCGGAAATGAGCGTGACAGCCGCCACCACCCAGCACAGCACATAGCTGATGACCTGCGTGGCAAACACGCTGCGCCCCGGGTGCGCGGAAAACGCGGCCTCCGCCGCATAACCAAAGTAATAAAAACAAATGGTGAGCATTTGCAGCGCGGTTTTCACCTTGCCCCACATATTGGCCGCGATGACCTTGCCGCCCGGCGCGCCCGCTGCAACCATCCGCAGGCCGGAGACCGCGAATTCCCGGGCCAGAATGATCGCCAGCACCACGGGGTCGCACACACCGTCCACCAGCATGTACAGGAATGCCGTCGTCGTCAGCAGCTTATCGGCCAGCGGGTCGGCAAATTTGCCGAAATCCGTCACCAAATTGTTTTTGCGCGCCAGGTGGCCGTCAAAGTAATCGGTAAGGCTCGCAGCGGCGAAAATAATGCCGGCCGCCAACATCCAGCGGTTGGCCGCGCACACCATAAACACGGGAATCAGCAGCACGCGCAGCATCGTCAGTTTATTGGGCAGGTTCATCGTTCAAAACTCCTTTTCGGCGCGCCGGAGAACGACGCGCGGACAATGGGTGTCCCCGCGGCGGCGTCAGCTTTCGGCCAAAGCCCCGTACAGGTCGTACACGTCGCTCTCCTCAATGGTCACCCGGTAAAACGCGCCGGGTTCCAGCGGTGTTTCGCTGCGCACACAGCATTCCGCGTCAATATCGGGGGCATCTGCGCGGGTGCGGCAGATATACAGGTCGTTTTCGTCGTCGTAGCCGTCGCAGATGACCTGCACGGTGCGGCCCACCTTTTCCTCCTGCCTGCGCGCCATCACGTTCGCCTGGATGTTCACGACGGCCTCGGCGCGCTGCTCGCGCAGCTCCTGCGGCAGCTGAGGCAGACCGGCCGCCACCGTGCCCTCTTCCTCGCTGTACGCAAAACAGCCCAAGCGGTCGAACGCATAATCCTTGACAAATTCGCACAATTCTTCGAACTGGGCCTGCGTCTCGCCCGGATATCCCGTGATGAGCGTGGTACGCAGCGTGATGTCCGGCATGGCAGCGCGCAGACGCGTCAGCGCGTCCAGCACCGTCTCCCGGTCGCCCCGGCGGTTCATGGCGCGCAGCATCTCGGAATTGATGTGCTGGATGGGCACGTCCAGATAATGCAGCACCTTTTCGTTGCGCGTCATGGCCGCGATAAACGCGTCGGTGATGCGCTCAGGATAAGCGTACAGCAGGCGGATCCACTCGATGCCCTCCACGGCGTTCAGCGCATCCAGAAGCTCCGCGATCTCCACCCGGCCGCGGTCCGCGCCGAAGGCCGTGATGTCCTGCGCCACAACGATGAGCTCTTTTACGCCTTCACCCGCCAGAAAGCGCGCTTCGGCCACAATATCCGGGATGGTACGGCTGCGCAGCGGGCCGCGGATGAGCGGGATGGCGCAGTAATGGCAGCGGTTGTTGCAGCCCTCAGCGATTTTTAAGTACGCGTAATGGCGCGGCGTGCTGATGACGCGCTTGCCGCCCAGCGGAAGGCTCTCTTTTGCACCGTAGCTCTCCACAGGCTGCGTGCCTGTCAGCCGCTCCAGAATGGAGCAGATGGCCGCGTTGGAGCCAAGGCCCACAACGGCGTCCACCTCCGGGATCTCTTTGACGATCTCATGCTGGTAACGCTGCGCCAGACAACCTGTTACGACCACCTTCAGCTCCGGCTTCTGTTCCTTATAGGAACAGGCCTCCAGAATGCTGTCGATGGCCTCCTGCTTGGCGCTTTCGATGAAGCCGCAGGTGTTCACGATGATGGCGTCGGCCTCGGAGAGGTCGGCGGTGGTGATATGGCCGCGCTCCAGCAGAGCGTGACACATCACGTCGGCATCCACCTGGTTTTTGGGACAGCCGAGGGAAATCAGTGCAATTACCATAATCGTCTCCCGTGTTAAAAATCAAAAGTGTACAGCGGACAAAAGTGCGCGGGCGTTTCCGCCGGGGCGCGACGGGTCATTCCCAGCTTCCGTCCTCGTCCGCCGTTTCACCGCACTGCTCCAGCGCCGCCCGGATGGCGCCGTAGCTGAACCCCCTGCGCGCCAGCGCGGCAATGACCTTATCACGTCCGCCCTCGCGCAGCCTGCGCCCATAGTTTTTCTCAATGAGCGCGCGGCAGGCCTGCGTCTCGTCGGGGGCAAGCTCGGCCAGCGCCGTGTCAACGGCATCCCGGTCAATGCCCTTCTCCGCCAGCCTGCGCCGGATCTCCCGTGGAGAGCGGTTCTGGTCCGCCAGATATTTTGCCCTGTGCCGGGCAAAATTTTCATCGTTTATCAAACCCAGCCGCTGCATTTCAGCCACGGCCGCAGCCGCCGAGCGGGCGTCGAATTTTCGGCACAGCTTGTCATACAGCTCACCCGATGCATGGTCGCGCAAAGAAAGATACCCGAGGGCCTTGTCCTTGGCCTTGCGGGTATCGCTCTGCTCTTTCAGGGCCTCCAGGGACGCGGCATCCAGCGCCGCGCCTTCCCTCACATGGTTTTTCACCATGGTTTCTCCGTCGATGGAAAACAGGAAATCCCCGTTTTCATCGAACAAGGAAAAGCGCCCCTGTTTTGTTTTTGCAATGCGGCTGATCGTCACTCGTCGTCTTCCACCATAATATCGATGCTGGCGCGCTTGGCGGGCGCAGCCGGAGCGGGCGCCTCCGCCTTGGCGGCGGGCTTCGCCACATCGGGCGCGTCGTCAATGGACGCCTTTTTTTTCGCGGCGGCGCCCTTTTTTCCCGCGTTCAATTTATCCGCGTTTTCGCGCACCTGCTTTTCAATCTCCGCGAACAGCTCGGGGTGTTCCTCCAAATAGATTTTGGTGTTGTCGCGGCCCTGGCCCAGGCGCGTTTCGCCATAGCCGAACCACGCGCCGCTCTTCTGGACAATACCCAGCTGCACGGCCAGATCCAGCAATTCGCCGGATTTGGAGATGCCCTCGCCGAACATGATATCGAAATACGCCTCGCGGAAAGGCGGAGCCACCTTGTTTTTAACCACCTTCGCCCGCGTGCGGCTGCCGATCACAGCACCGGAGGAATCCTTAAGCTGCTCGGTACGGCGCACGTCGATACGCACAGAGGAATAATATTTCAGCGCGTTGCCGCCGGCAGTCACCTCTGGATTGCCGTACACGATGCCCACCTTCAAACGCAGCTGGTTGATGAAGATGACGACGGTGCCCGTCTTGCCGATGATGCCCGTCAGCTTGCGCATGGCCTGGCTCATCAGGCGGGCCTGCAGGCCCACATGGGCGTCGCCCATTTCGCCCTCGATCTCGGCACGGGGCACCATGGCCGCCACGGAGTCCACGACCACACAGTCGATGGCGCCCGAGCGCACCAGCGCCTCGCAGATCTCCAGCGCCTGCTCGCCCGTGTCCGGCTGGCTGACGAGAAGGCTGTCGATATCAACACCCAGCGCCTTGGCGTACACAGGGTCCAGCGCGTGTTCCACGTCGATGAACGCAACCTCGCCGCCACCCTTCTGGGCCTCGGCGATGCAGTGCAGCGCCAGCGTCGTTTTGCCCGACGCTTCCGGTCCGTAGATCTCGACGATACGCCCGCGGGGCAGGCCGCCGATGCCCAGCGCCATGTCCAGCGAGATGCTGCCCGTGGAAATGGCGTCCACCTGCATGGTGACGTTCTGCCCCAGCTTCATCACGGCGCCTTTCCCGAACTGTTTTTCAATTTGTGCCAGCGCCGTTTCCAGCGCGCTTTTTTTATCACCCGCAGCCTTTTTGTCCGCCGCAGACTGTTTTTTCTCCGCCATAACGTCCCTCCATCCTGCGGGGCGGCCCAGCCTGCCCCGCTTTTCAAGTATAACGCGCAAACCGTCCTATAAAGGGGACATTTCGCGCATTGCTTCTTCATGATATGTGGAAATAGTATACCATGTTTCTAAGCTCATATTTCGCCGTTCGCCCATATTCACCAAAATCCACAGTATCTATGCCGCTAAACGCACGCTCACCTGCGGCCCGCATTTGTTAAACAGTCATAGGATACCGCGACGCCGCGCAGCGGCCTCAGCAAAACCGCACTCGCTGCGGTTTTGCACGGTTCAATGTTCCCGGGCCCATGCGCGCCAGCGCATCAGCGCATGCAATGCGCGTGGCCGCGGCAGCGGCGGGGTTGGGGTTATTATACCCCAAAAGCCGCTAAAATGCAATCGGACGGCGGGCCAGCACACAGCGTGGGTTGCCGCTCAAATCACTGCGGACAGACACATCCTCATATCCCGCAGAAAGGCACAGAGCACACACAGCGTCCGCCTGACGCCAGCCGATCTCCAGAATGAGACGGCCGCCCGGTTTGAGCGCGCCGAAATAAGCAGGCGCGATATGCTTGTAGAAGGCCAAGCCCCCGTCCGGGGCCTCCAGCGCCATGCGCGGCTCATGGAAAAGCTCCGGTTGCAGCCCGGCCATCTCCTCCGGCGCGATATACGGCGGGTTGGACACGATGACATCAAAGCTGCCCGGCGCGCATTCCTCCTGCCAGCGCAGAACATCCGCCTGCACCACACACAGCGGACAGCCGCAGGCCGCATTGTTGGCGCGCAGATAGGCCAGTGCGTCCGGTGAGAGCTCCACGGCCGTGACGCGCGCACCCGGCACATGCGTTGCCACCCCCAGCGCAATGGCTCCGGTGCCGCTGCACAGGTCCGCCACAGC
Organism: Ruthenibacterium lactatiformans; assembly: GCF_000949455.1. Classification (GTDB taxonomy): domain Bacteria; phylum Bacillota; class Clostridia; order Oscillospirales; family Ruminococcaceae; genus Ruthenibacterium; species Ruthenibacterium lactatiformans. The sequence continues at coordinate 16,835 of NZ_JXXK01000014.1, forward strand.
AGCGCCCGGCCCAGCTTCACGCGCCGCTTCAATGGCCGCCTCTGCCACGGTCTCGGTGTCGGCCCGGGGGATCAGCACGCCCGGCCCCACCTTCAGCGTCAGGTCCAGAAAGTCCCATTCGCCGCACAGATATTGCAGCGGGAACCGCGCACACCGTTTTTCACACAGTGCGTCCAGCTTCTTCTGTTCAAAATCCGTCAGCGGCGCGCCGCCGGACAGCCGTGCGTCCCGCCCGGTGGCAAGCATGTAAAGCTGCGCGGCCTCGAACGCCGCGTCCGGGATGCCTGCGGCCTCCAGCCTGTCCCGCACTGCCGCCAGGGGCGTTACCATTTTCCGTCTTCGGGATTTTCCGGCAGGACCGGAAGCACCGCGGCGATGGCGCATTCGATCATGCCGTCGTCCGGTTCGCTGGTCGTGATGCGCTGCAGCCAGAGCCCCGGTGCGGACACCGCGCGGGTGAGCGGGTTATCGTACCGGCCGCAGAGCTTGATGATCTCATAGCTGACGCTCATCACGACAGGCAGAAGCAGCAGCTTAAGCGCAATGCGCAGCAGTGTGTTTTCGGTGGTGATCAGCGCGCCGGCCAAAATGCTGATGAGAATGACGATCAGCAGAAAGCTGGTGCCGCAGCGCGGATGGAAACGGGTACAGGGGCGCACGTTTTCGACGGTCAGCTCCCGGCCTGACTCATAACAGGCAATGGTCTTATGCTCCGCGCCATGGTAGCGGAACATGCGGGCAATCTCCTTCATGCGGCTGACCAGAGCCATGTAGCCCACCAGCATGACGAGCTTGAACACGCCCTCAATCAACGCGCGCCAGCCCCCCAGCGGCACGAACCGCGCCAGCAGCCCGGCCAGCGCAGTGGGCACCACCATAAACAGAACAAGCGCCAGAACGCCGCCCAGCACGGCCGCCACGGCCATGATGAAATTGGTTCCTTTGTCGCCGAATTTTTCGGCCACCCATTTGTCGAACTTTGTTTCCTCCAGGTCCGCGTCCTCTCCCATGGAGACTTCGGCGCTCTTCATAAGGCACTTGTAGCCCGAGACCAGGCTGTCGATAAAGTTGAATATTCCCCGCACGAAGGGCCATTTCTGCCAGGGATGCGTCCGGATGGGCGACACCTCGGTAAAAATCTCTCCGTCCGGCTGGCGCACAGCCACGCACATTTTCTGCGGGCCGCGCATCATCACGCCCTCCATAAGGGCCTGTCCGCCCACGCTCGTTTTAAAGCAGCAGGCTTTTTCATTTTTGTTGTTCAATCGGATTTCCTTTCTGCGGACGATGCATCAATAAATTATCCGCTCCCGGCCCAAAGGCCGGACAGCGTTTCACGGCGCGCGGGCAGGCCCGCGACGCCGGGAAAGCGTTTCAAACCCCCGCCGTGCCGCCGCGGGGCGGCGCGCCGGACGGAGCCGGCCGCTTGTACAGAGGCAGGCGCACGGTCACCGTCGTGCCGCGTCCCACCTCGCTTTGGATGTCCACGCTGCCGTCCAGTGCGGTGACGATCTCATCCACCACAGCCAGCCCGATACCGCTTCCGCGCACCGCGCCTTTTCCCTTAAAAAACTTCACCTTGACGTTTTCCAAATCGTCCGGCGCAATGCCCCGCCCTTCATCCGAGATATTGACGAAAGCGCTGTTGCCGTCGGACAGCACGTCCATACGTACAGTGCCGTGGGGCGGAGAATATTTGACGGCGTTGTCCAGAACGTTGATGAACACCTGGCGCAGCCGGGCGGGGTCCGCCATCACCGGCATCGGCTCTTCGGGTTCGTCATACGCAAGATGCAGGCCCTCCAGCTCCACGCGGCGCTCCACCATGATGGCCGCGTCGCTCACCTCGGCCACCAGGTCCAAAAGCTGCAGGTCCAGCTTCAGGCCGTTCTGCATACGGGAAAAATCCAGCAGCTCCTCCACCATGCTGTACAGACGGTCCGCCTCGCTGGAAATGACCTGCACGCCCCGGCGGAAATTTGGGTCGGCCGGGTCACGGATGGCGGCGATGGTCTCCACCCAGCCCTTGATGGAAGTGAGCGGAGTGCGCAGCTCGTGGGAGACCGAGGAGATGAACTCGTTTTTCATGCGCTCGGTCTTGTCCAGCTCGCCCGCCATATGGTTGATGGTGTCGGACAGCTTGCCGATCTCATCATTATATTTGTTTTCGATACGCGTGTCCAGATTTCCCTCGGCGATCTTCGCGGCGGTAGCCTCGATCTCTCCGATGGGGCGCACGATACTGCGGATGAAGAACATGCCCGTCCACACGCTGAACAGCACCACTGCCGTGACCAGCGCCAGGCTGAAAGCCACCAGCGCCGCGATGCTCTGGTCCACCAGCGTGAGGCTGGTGACAAAGCGCACGGCCACGATCTCTCCCGCGGCCCGGGGCAGCAGTGTGGTGACGGCCATCACCTTTTCGCCCATGGCCGTGCGGTACACCGCGTGGCCCTCGCCCTTTTCGCTGGCCAGCGCCTCCAGATAATCCTCTCCGGCCACGCTGTCGTCCGGCGCAAATCCTGTGCTTGTCACCAGAGGCTTTCCAGCAGCGTTCACAAGCATCAGCTCGAACTTGTCCTTCTCCGTAAATTGCTCCACCATACGGCGCAAAAGCACGCCCTGGCTCTCGCCCGTCTGGGCCGCGCTTGCGTTGAGCTGGGTGATGATGGTGCTGGTGCGCGTCGTCATAGCCCGCCGCGCGCCGTCGTAGTAATTGGTGATGGAATAATACAGGAACACGGCCTCCGCCACAAGGCACACAGAATGGTGACAAGCAGGCTGCCGCGCACCCAGCGCTTGGTGATGCTGTTCACACGGCCGCCCCCTCTGCCCAAAGAAAATACAAAACCAGTGCTATGCGTTCCAGCGGTAGCCGTAGCCCCACACCGTCAGGATATGCTTGGGCGCGCTGGGCTCGTCCTCGATCTTCATGCGCAGACGCCGAATGTTCACGTCCACGATCTTCACGTCGCCGAAATAGTTTTCGCCCCAGACGCCCTCCAGAATCTTCTCGCGCACCAGCGCCACGCCCGGGTTGGCAAAAAACAGCTCCATGATCTGGAACTCCACCTGCGTAAGGTCGATGGGCGTGCCGTTCTTGTACAGCACGCGGCTTTTCTGGTCCAGCACGAATACGCCGGACACCATGCGGCCATCCGGCTCCGGCGCGGCCGAGGAGGCGCCCTGCCGCCCCACGCGGCGCACCAGCGCTTCCACGCGCGCCAGCAGCTCGCTGACACTGAAAGGCTTTGTCATATAATCGTCCGCGCCGATGGAGAGGCCTTTGATCTTATCCGTCTCCAGCGTTTTTGCACTGAGCATGATGATGCCGATGGACGCGCTGTCCCTCCGGATGGTCTCACACAGGGAAAAACCGTTCATTCCGGGCAGCATGATGTCCAGCACGGCCACGTCGAAGCCCGCCGACGGGCTGAACACCGCCAGAGCCTGCTCGGCGCTGGCAGCCTCCGTCACCTCGTAGCCGGCGAGGCGCAGGTTGAGCGCAACCACCTCGCGGATGGCGTCTTCGTCTTCCACAACCAGGATCTTTCTCATGTACATTCCTCCCGAAGGATGTCTTGAAGCCCGGTCATCCCAGCACAGCCACGCCGCGGCGGATCAGGTTCGCCTGTACCGCAGTGCAGCTTTCGCCGAAATACACGAGCACTTTTTTCTCTGCCAGCTGCGCCGCCTGTGTATAGGTGCCGTTGGCAGCGGCGCGGTCTGCCACGCGCACCGCGCACAGCAGGCTGTTGTCCTCTTTGGACCGTATCTGCCAATCGCTCTCGGACTGGGCGGATACGGTCATATTATCCTGCCATTCTGTGGGCAGGCGCACAAAATAGTTGTGATCCGCGTCGTAGACGCCGAACTGCTGCAGCGGCTGCTCGCACAGGTAGTTCATCCACTCCACGGGATAAAAACGCCGGGCCGACTGCAGCGTAGCGATGCTGGCGCCCACCTCGGGGATCAGCACCTCGCCCGTGCCCAAAAGGTCCTGGGGCCCCAACGCGGACAGGGTGCGGGAGCGCTGGCTGCGGGCAAATACGTCGCCGCCTTCCTCTTTGTCCGGATAGGGAAACAGCACGCCGTCTTCCCAACACAGAAGCTGGCTGGCCGCCCCCGAGGACACTGAACCGTCCACAATAAGGCCGCGGGCCGCGCCGCAGCGGGTCGCGTAAAGAGCGGTGCATTTTTCCAGCCGCTCGTCCAGCTCTACGCCCTGTGCCGCCGTCATGGCGCGCCCGTCCGGCACAAAAAGCTGCAGGGACAGCCCGCCCGGCTCCGATGTGGCGGCGGCCACCGCCAGCTCCGTACGTCCGCTGCCCGTCAGGTCGCCCAGCAGGTAGGCGTCATAGGGCTGCTTGCAGGCGGAGTAGATCGTCACGTCCCGGTAGTCGTAGACCTCCAGATACTTGTCCACCAAATTGGCGTTTGCATAGCCCACCACCAGCTGCGTGGAGCCGCCGAACACCTCGGCCAGCTCCACCTCGGCCACCTCGGTAGACAGGCCCATCACCTCGTAGGCGATGCTCCAGCCGCCGCTGCCGTCCTGCTCCAGCACCGAAAGATGCACGTTCTGGCCCTTGCTTTCGGCAGTGTACAGCACTGCGGCCTCCTCGGCGCCGTCGCCGTCCAGGTCCGCAAAGATTACCGGGTCCGGCTCGGCGCCGCCCCGGGGATATTTCAGCTGAAGGGTCTCGCCCAGATAGGCATTCAGAGCCGTCTGCACGGCGCTCTGCCGTTCGGACGGACGCGGCGCGCGCAGAAGCTCTTCCACATTTTTGCCGCCCAGGACAATGCCGTCGCAGCTGCACAGCAGCACACAGCACAACAGCGCTGCACACAGGCGCATCCGGTTTCGCAACACAAGACCCTCCCTCCGCGGCAGATCTCCGTTTTTCAGTACAGCATGACGCCGCGCAGCGGCCTCAGCAAAACCGCACCTGCTGCGGTTTTGCATGGTCCAATGTTCTCAAAACCCTGTGCGCCAGCACAGGGGCGTGTGCAGCGCACACGCGCAGCCGCGGCAGCGGCGGCTTTAAGGTTATTATATCACAAAAATATGAAGAAACGGTTACAAACAGTATAGCACGCGGCGGGCGATTAAACAAGGTAAATGCCCACGCTCATGGCCAGGATGCCCGCCACCAGTCCCCCCACGGTATAGCCGCGCCTGCCGTAGGAAAAGCCCTCGGGTATGAGCTCGCTGATGGATACATAGATCATAATGCCCGCGATGGTCGCGATAAGCCCGTTGAGGAACAGCGGCGAGATGAAGCTCCGCAGCAAAAAGAACGCCAGCAGCGCACCGGCGGGCTCGGCCAGGCCGGACAGCAGAGCGTAAAGCGCGCCGCGCACCCGGCTGTTTGTGGCGTAGTATACGGGCACCGAGATAGCGATGCCCTCTGGAATATTGTGCAGTGCAATGGCCAGCGTAAGCGTTGCGCCCAGCGTTGGGCTGGCGTAGCTTGTAAACAGCGTGAGGATGCCCTCGGGCAGATTGTGCAGCACGATGGCGGCCGTTGTCACCATAGCGCTGCGCAGCGCGCCGGGATTGATGGCCGGCGTCCCACGCGCCGCATGCCCGTCCGGGCGGGCCGCAAGCTCCTTTTCATCGGGGATGCACCGCTCCAGCAGCAGAGCGATCAGCATTCCCATCACGCACAAGCTGGCAGAGGCCAGCGCCGCCGGGAACCGGCCCATGGTATCGGAATAGGTCTCGACGGTATGCGGCAGCATGTCGGAGAGCGACACCGTAAGCATCACGCCCCCGGCAAACCCCATGGAAAACGCCATCATCCGCGCCCGCGGGCGTTTGAACAGCAGAACCACAAGCCCGCCCAGCCCCGTGGAAAGGCCTGCAAGCGTCGTGAGTGTGAGCGCGAACAGCATAAACATCAGCCCCTTTCCCCATCTATATGCGGGAGCCGTGCCGTTTCAGCACCCGGCGGGAGAGGGGTTTTCCGGCATGGCGGGGCAGTTACAGCAGCGCCGTGACGCCCTTCACCAGCACGCCCTCCACCATGGCTGCCATCTCCCGCGGGGAGATGGGCATCTCTTTCTCCAGCCAGCACTGCAGCATGCCGATGCAGCCGGATACGATGAAGGAATATACATAATCATAGGTGTCCCGCCCGTTGCTGCGGAACTGCGCGCCCCATTCGTCCAGCACGCGCAGGCGCACAATATCCTTGACCTTTTCCAGAAAGGCCATGTCGCCGTTGTGGCACAGCAGCACCAGGCACATGTCCGCATTGTCGGCCAGCAGCTCAAACATGCTGCACATGGCCGGGCTGGGCGTGGCCGCTGCCAGCACCGACTGCGCCGTCAGGCCGTCCAGCACGCGCTCGAACTCCACCAGCAGCTCGTCCTCGATGCTGTGCAGAAGCTGGTACACGTCTGTATAATGCAGATAAAACGTACCGCGGTTGATATCGCATTCCTCGCACAGTTCCTTCACCGTGATATCCTGAATGCTTTTTTCCCGCATCAGACGCACCAGCCCCTGCCGCAGCTGCCCGCGCGTTTTCCGCACGCGGCGGTCTGTGGTGTTCTCTGCCATGGCCTTTCCCTCCGTGTCATAGAAAGTTTACAAAAAAATCGACAGATGCTGTGCAATGTGTCTATTTTTCCACATAAATTTGCACAATGATGATTGCGGTTTTTTGTGATTCTTATTATAATGAAATCATCGAAAATAATCAACACCGCGTTTATTAACGGACAGCCTGTCCCTTAACAAGCGCTGAAGGAGCGTATCCGTTTTGGAGCATTTTGTTACCTTTGACAATGTCTGCAAATATTACCAAATGGGTGAAAACCGCATCGCCGCAGCCGACCATGTCACCTTCCACATCGAAAAAGGCGAATTCTGCATTATCGTCGGCCCTTCGGGCGCGGGAAAAACCACCGTGCTGAACATGCTGGGCGGTATGGACACCTGCGACGAAGGACATATCTGGCTGGACGGCAAGGAGGTGAGCGCCTACAATCAGCGGCAGCTCACCGAATACCGCCGGTACGACGTGGGCTTTGTATTCCAGTTCTACAATCTGGTGCAGAATCTGACGGCGCTGGAAAACGTGGAGCTCGCCAGCGAGATCTGCAAAGAGCCGCTGCCTGCGGCCGAAACGCTGCGCCAGGTGGGGCTGGAGCACCGCATGGGCAACTTCCCGGCGCAGCTTTCGGGCGGCGAGCAGCAGCGCGTTTCCATTGCCCGCGCGCTGGCCAAAAACCCAAAAATTCTTCTGTGTGACGAACCCACGGGCGCGCTGGACTACAAAACCGGCAAACAGGTGCTGGCCCTGCTGCAGGACACCTGCCGCAGCACGGGGCGCACCGTCATCGTCATCACGCACAACTCCGCGCTCACCGCCATGGCCGACCGCGTCATCCGCATCAAAAGCGGGCAGGCCATCTCCAATGTGGTGAACGAACACCCCACCCCGGTGGAAGAGATCGAGTGGTGACGCGGCTGTGAAAAAAACATACCGGAAAGTTGTGCTGCGCACCATGAAGGGCACCTTCAGCCGCTTCATCGCCATCGCCGCCATCGTGGCGCTGGGCGTTGGGCTCCTGTCGGGGCTGATGGCCATGCCCATCGATATGCGCACCACCATCGACGAATACTTTGACCGGCAGAACATGCACGACCTGCGCATCGTCAGCCCGCTGGGCCTGACGGACGATGACGTGGCAGCCATCGCCGCCGTGGACGGCGTCGACGAGGTGATGCCCGCCTATATGACGGACATGTTCGTGGACGCAGGCGAAAAAAAGAACATCGTCACACGCATTCACAGCCTGCCCACGGGCCAAATCGAGGAAAAAGAGCCGGAAAATTATCTGAACCGCCTGGACGTGGTGGAGGGCCGCCTGCCCATTCAGCGCAACGAATGTGTGCTGGTGGAAGGAAACGTCATCGACGGAACCGGACCGCTGAGCGTGGGCAATACGCTGACCATCGCCGCCACCAACGGCGACGTGAGCGGCACGCTGGCAGATACCGAGTTCAAGATCGTGGGCATCGTGCGCACCAGCTATTATTTCTCGGTGGACCGGGAAAGCGCCACCATCGGCGACGGCACCGTCGCCCTGAAAATGTACGTGGGCGAAGAGAGCTTTTCCCAGGAGGCTTACAGCGAGATCTTCGCCACTGTGGCCGGCGCGCAGGCGCTGGACAGCGCCTCGGACGAATACCAGGCCGCAGTGGACGCCGTGGCGGACCGGGTGGAGGCGGTCAGCGGCGCGCGCTGCACCGCCCGTTACAACGAAGTCAAAACAGATACCGAGCAAAAGCTGGCCGACGCCCGGCAGGAGCTGGAAGACGCCAAGGCAGAGGCTGCGGAAAAGCTGGGCGATGCAGAAGAGCAGCTGGACGAAGGGCGCGCGGAGCTGGAGGACGCCCAAGCGCAGCTGGACAGCGCGAAAAACCAGATTGCCAGCGGCGAAAAAGAGCTGCAGGCCAATAAGGAAAGTCTGCCCGGCACTCTGACACAGAAGCAGCAGGAGCTTGCGGCAGGCCAGGCCGCGCTGATCGACGCCAAAGCGCAGATCGAGGAAAACGAGGCCCTGCTGAACGACAAAAAGCAAGAGCTGGCCGACGCGAAGGCCCAGCTTGCCGCGGCCAAACAGCTTGTGGAAACACTGGAGCCCACTGTTGCCGAGGGAGAAGCACGCCTGCCGGAACTGGCGGCCGCGCTGCCCGCACTGCGGGAGGCCGCAGCCGCAGCCCAGGAAACGTATGACGCCGCAGCGGCGGCGGCGGACCTCTCCGGCAAGCAGGCCGCCTATGAGGCGGCGCAGTCCCGGGCAAACACAGCCAAATCCGAACGCGACGCGGCGCAGGCACAGGTGGACGCGGGCATGAGCGCCGCAGGCTGCGCCACGGAGGACGAGTGGCTGGCCACGGAGCCGGTTGCCGCCAAGGCCGCCATTGATGCACGGGACGCGGCGCAGGTGGAGCTGGATACCGCAAACGCGGCACTGAACGCGGCACAGGCCGAATATTCGGCGGCACAGACTGCTGTGGCCCCCGCGAAGGCGGCGCTGGACACCGCCAACGCGCAGCTGGCGTCGGCGCAGGCTGCCTACGACACGTCCAGCGCGGCGCTCGCCGCAGCGCGCACGCAGTTGGACACCGCAAAAGCACAGATCACCGAGGCAGAGCCGCAGATCGCAGAGGGAGAAAAGCAATTGGCCGACGGTCAGCAGCAGCTGGCGGCCGCCAAAAAACAGGTCCTGGAGGCGGAAAAGCAGATTGCCTCCGGCGAAACGGCCCTGAGCCTGGCCCCCGGCCTGGCCCAGCTCCAGCTGGAGCTGGCACAATCAAAGCTGGATTCCGCCAAGGCGCAGTATGAGGACGGCCTGGCCCAGCTGGAGGACGGCAAAGCCGAGCTGGAAGACGGCGAGGCGGAATACGAAAAACAGAAAAAAGATGTAGAGCAGCAGCTGGCCGACGCCGAGGCTGAGATCGCGGACGGGGAGCAGAAGCTGGCGGAGCTGGAAGTTCCGGAATGGATGATTCTGGACCGCACCTCCCACGTGAGCGCGTCCTCTTACCTTTCCAATGTGGATAAGCTGGAGGCCATCACCACGGTGTTCCCCATTTTCTTTTTCCTGGTGGCCGCGCTGGTGGCCCTTACCACCATGACGCGCATGGTGGAGGAAGAACGCCTGCAGATCGGCACACTGAAGGCATTGGGCTACAAGCGGGGACAGATCATGTTCAAATATCTGTTCTATGCCTGGGTGGCCACACTGGTGGGCGGCGCCGCCGGCCTTGCCTTCGGCTTTACGGTCATTCCCATCGTCATCTGGAACGCCTACGGCACCATGTATACCATCCCCGGGTTCCGCTGTCTGTTCCACGCTTCGCTGGCCGTGCTGGGCGTGGGCGCGGCGCTCCTGTGCACCAGCGCCGCCACACTGAACGCCTGCGGCCAGACGCTGAAAGAGTGGGCCGCACAGCTCCTTTTGCCCAAAGCGCCCAAGGCAGGCAAGCGTATCTTCCTGGAGCGCATCACACCGGTATGGAAGCGCATGAAGTTCACCCACAAGGTGACGGCGCGCAACCTGTTCCGATACAAAAAGCGCTTTTTCATGACGGTCATCGGCGTGGCTGGCTGTACGGCGCTGCTGGTGACGGGCTTCGGCCTGAAGGACTCCATCAGCGACATCGTATCCAAACAGTTCGGCAAGGTGTTCACCTATGATTTCCTCGTGACACTGAGCAAAGAGAGCGCCTTGAAGGATGCCGGATTCCAGGCGCTGATGGATGCTCCCGAACAGGTCACGAGCTACCTGCCCGTACAGCAGGAGCGCATTTCGCTGGATGTGGACGGCCAGAGCTATGACGTATACCTCTTTGTACCCGAGGATGAAGCACGGCTGGACAATTTTATCGACCTGCATGAACGCAAAAGCGGCGCAGCCGTACCGCTGACAGACGACGGCGTGGTCATCACGGAAAAGTTCAGCGACGAAGCGGGCCTTTCGCCCGGGGACACGCTCACGCTGGAAAACGGCGAAGGCCGGGAGGGCACATTCACCGTCACGGGCGTAGCGGAAAATTATGTGGAAAATTATGTGTATATGACGCCCTCCGTTTATGAGGACGCCTACGGCAGCGCGCTGGAATACAACTCTGTGCTGGGCATCCTGCCCGACGATGCGCAGGATGTGGACGAAGCCTTCTCCACATCCCTGCTGGAGGTGGACGGGGTAGCGGGCCTCACGCAGATGAGCAGCATGCGCTCGAGTCTGGACGACACCATCGCGAGCATCAACTATGTCGTGTACGTGATCATCCTGTGTGCCGGCATGCTGGCTTTTGTGGTACTGTACAACCTGATGAACATCAATATCACCGAGCGCACAAAGGAAATCGCCACCATCAAGGTGCTGGGCTTCTTTGAGCGCGAGGTGGAGGCCTACGTCTACCGCGAATCCAACGTTCTCACAGTGATCGGCATGCTGCTGGGCCTTGTGGGCGGTATCTTCCTGCACATGTTCATCATGCGCACGGTAGAGGTGGATATGGTCATGTTCGGGCGGGACATCAAGCCCCTCAGCTTTGTGCTCTCTGCCGTGCTCACCGTTGTCTTTTCCCTGCTGGTGAACCTCGGCATGAAGCGCAAGCTGCGGAACATCAGCATGGTGGAAAGCATGAAAGCGCCGGAATGACGCTGTACGCACCAAAACATAGAACGCCCCGGGCGGCCTTTCGGCCGCCCGGGGCGTTTGCGTCTGTTCACATGCGGGATGTACGTTTACTCCACCGTGAAGTTCACACTGAAGAAATCACCCGTGCCGGACTCGGATTCGCTGCCCGTGTAGTATTCCTCCAGATAAACCAGGCCGAAGTCCTTCACATCTGCGGGGGCCTCGAACACCAGGTCATAGGTCACTTCTTCGCCGTCGGCCAGTTCATATTCCAGCGGCATCATCGTGTCGTTGAACGCATCCAGCGAGAAGGTGTAATCATCGTCGTCGCCGCCGATGTTGCCCCACTGCAGCTGAAAGTCGGAATCATACATGGGGATCGTTTCGCCAAAGGTGTTCTTCACCTTTACGCTGCAAACGATCAGACGGTTTCCCTCCGCGGCAGTATAACCGTCATATTCCGCCGGGCTCGTGGCCTCCAGCACCGTATAATCGAAGAACATGTTGGACAGCGTATCGCCGATGCCGCCCTCCGTATCCTTCGAGCCGCCGTCTCCGCCGGAAAGCAGGTTCGGGCCGCAGGCTGTGAACGCCAGTGCAAACAGTACCATGGAAAGCGCCAGCGCGATGCGTTTCGTCATTTTTTTCATGAAAATCCCTCCGTGTTTCTGCCTCCGGAGCTTTCCCCGCAGGCACGCCGTTTCCCGGCGTTTCAATCGATATCCCAAAACGGCTCAATCTGTTTGTTCGCCCTGCGGTCCTGGGACGAACCGCGGTCTCCCAAACAGATTTTTGCGCAGTAATAATAAATTACACTATTTTGCAGGGATTTTCAAGCCGATTCGACACGGCTCGTCAAATTTTACAACTTTTAAAAAAGGCCTCGCTCAGGAATCAATATCCCATCTCCCGCAGCAGCCGGGCCAGAACGGAAAATCGCTCGCCCAGCAGCTCGCCGTCCTCGCCCAGCACATTGTAAAACAGGCGGATATCTTCTTCCAGCATGGGATTTTCCGTGCATACTTCAATGTCCATCGCGTCGCCCTGCAGGCCCACACGGTCGATCCGCGGATGCTCCGGGTCATAATATCGTGGATGGCGGTACGCTTCATCGCGAAAATACAGGTTGGTGCGGCACAGCAGGATGGCAAGGTCCAGAACGCGGTGCATGGGCAGCTCCTCCGACTGGCGCGACCATTTCTCCCCGGTATGCCGCCAGACTTTGGCCGAGATATCCACCTTGCCCCGGTCGTTCCATTGGGCCAGGCCCAGGGAAAGGCCCTTCGCATCGGAATGGTATGCGCCGCGCCCGTCGATACTGTCGTAATTTTCCGCAACAATGACAGGCTTGTGCTTTAATGTGGTGGGGATCTTCATGTGCGGTTCCTCCAAACTTCCTCGTGGTCCGGCAGCTTCTCCTGCCACAGCCGGCACAGCAGGGTAAGTTCCTCGGAATAATCGGTCTTTGTTTCATCGTCTTTGTCATAGGGCAGCTTTTCCAGCACGTCCACACAAAACGCCGCTCCGCCATGAACACGCCACGCCTCCTGCAGCGCCTTTTCCCGGCAGCTGCCCAACTCCAACTGGAATCGCAGGCTGTTGAGCGTGCCTTTCAGGTCGTGCGTCCAGCCCACATAATTTTTGCCCGTGGGAACGCACCGGAAAACGAAAACTCCCATCTCGGGACGCATGGCCTTATATTGTTCTTTTAATTCCCGCTTGCGGGCTTCTGACGGCATTTTTATTCCTTCTCTCAACCACTTATTTACTAAATTACTAGTTTAGTAAATATCAGTTTACGCCTCTGCCGCTTCTTTGTCAAGCAAAAGCCTGTTGTCTTCCCTCCAAAGCAAACCGTTTGCTTTGTAAATAAATTTTGAATATCAAAATATCTTCTTGACTTTCGGCTTTACCAGACGTATAATCGATTTTGTTTGAATTTCAAACTATTCACCTGAAGGAGGCCCGCAATGACACAGCATGAAGCGCAACTGAACGGTTTTTTGGTCAATGTATTCAATGATATCCTCCGTCTGGAGGAGGCCAGCATCCGCAAAGGGCCATGCAAAAACCTCTCTGTTTCCGAGATGCATGTGCTGGAAGCCGTGGAAAAGTCGTCTGTCGACGCATCCGGCGCAGCGGGCATGGCGGAGGTTGCCGCACATCTTTCCATCACCTCCGGCACGCTGAGTGTGGCTGTCAAAACGCTGGAGCAGAAAGGATATCTCGTCCGCTCCCGCGGCAGCCGGGACAAGCGCCGCGTGACGGTGGCGCTGACATCTGCCGCGCGGTCCGCGCTGGAAAGCCACGCGGCATTCCACGAAACACTGGTCGCCCGTGCAGCTGCCCGCCTGAGCGAGGCCGAAATAGCGGCGCTCTCCACCGCGCTCGCCTCCCTGCACGCTTTTTTTGCAGAATTGTGACAGCCGCCGCACCGGCCCGGCGAGCCATTTTCCGGGCAGGTGCTCCATCCCGTGCGGCCCCGGAGGGGGACGCACGCCCCATAGAAGAACAGGAGAAGATACTATGATCCGCATCCTCACCGATTCCACCGCAGATTTTTCCATGGCGGACGCCGCCGCGCTGGGCGTGGCCGTGGTACCGCTCACCGTCAGCTTCGGCGACGCCCACTATCAGGATGGGATAGACCTGCCCCTGGAGCGTTTTTACGACATGCTGGCAGCGGCCGATAAACTGCCCACCACTAGCCAGCCCAGCCCGGAGCTGTTTCTTTCCCACTTTCTTGCCGCCAAGGCGGCGGGCGACACCGTGATCTGTGTGCTGCTGTCTGCAGCGCTCTCCGGCACCTGCCAAAGCGCTGAGATCGCCAAAGAAGAAGCAGAATATGACAACATCTATATCGTCGACAGCCGCAGCGCCACATTGGGGCTTCAGCTTCTGGTGCGGCGTGCCGTTCAGCGTGTTGCCGAGGGCTTTTCCGCCATGGACATCGTAGCCGATCTGGAGACCGCCCGTACCCATCTGCGCCTGTATGCGGTAGTGGACACGCTGAAATACCTGCACAAGGGCGGCCGCCTTTCCGGCGCGGTTGCCATCGCCGGCGGCCTGCTGGGCATCAAGCCCGTGCTTTCTCTGGACGCCCGCGGCAAGCTGGGCATGGTGGACAAAGCCCGCGGCATGCCCGGCGCATATGTCGCCATTTTTAAAGGAATCGACCGGTGCGGCGGCATTGATGAAGCATGGCCCGTCGTAGTCGGCTATTCCGGCAGCCCCAAGGGCGTCGGCCCCTTTGCCTGCTATGTAACGCAGAACCTGCATCTGCAAAAGCCGATGGTGCAGGCCATCGGTACTGTGATCGGCACCCATGCGGGGCCGGGCGCCTGCGGCATCGCCTTTTTTGCCAATGAACCGTTCCCCGGTGAAACAGAGTAGTGCAGGCTCCGCCCACTTGACAGCTCTACCGCAAAGCTGGTACTATGAAACCGTATCTCAGCGGGGAAGGTTCCCCGAACAGAGGAGGGCTTTCATTGCCAAAAAACAAACGCATTCTCGGAGCAGCCCTGCTGCTGGTCCTCGGGCTTATTTTTGTGTTTTTCGCAGTTAGCCCATGGGAGATCCTGCCCTTTTTAAAAGGCGGCTCCTTCCGCGTGCAGGCCGGCATCATCGGCGGCTTTCTGCTTCTGGGCGGCATCACGAACCTTTTGCATCCGAAAAATAAATGACCTGCGTAAAAGCGCGGCGCCCCGTACCGGATGACCCGGCACGGGGCGTCTTTCTCTTTGTATGCAAAGTATGCCGCCGCAGGCCGGCATCACAGATCCTGCACATTCATTTTTTCCAGCTGCTTTTTCCGGCGCCTGCCACTGCGGCAGATAAAGAACACCATCAGCAGCAAAAAAGCCGGGATGCCCGAAACCAGGAATACCGCCAGCACGCCGCCCAACACCTGGTTCCAGGGTGTATCCGGCGCAGCTGTATAGCTCAGCGCCATCACCACCGCATACAGGCCGGCGAGGATAGGCAGGGCCAGTCCCGGCCATATGCTCTCCCTCCTGGCCAGAAAAACCTCCAGCACGCAGCCCAGCACTGTGAACACCAGCAGAACGCCCAGACCGACCAGCGTCGTTATGATTGCCATTACGCATCCTCCCCTTTCGTTTTTTTGTAGCTCTGGATCAGCAGTTTGGCGGTATCAAAATCCAGCTTGTCCGCCACGGCCAACCTCTTGACGAGCGCCACATACGGGTCTGCCGCTGTATCTTCGCTCAAATGTATTTTTTGGATGAGCCTGTCCAGCCTCAGGCGCACCGTGGGATAAGTGACCCCGTACAGCCCGGCCACTTCCTTCAGGCTGCCGGAGGCCAGCAGGAATTTTTTGATGAACGCCACGTCCTCATCCTCCAGCCCGGCCATCCACTCCGGAACCGTTTCAATTGCCATAGCGCGCCTCCTTTCACTATATTAAATATATACTTTAATTTTATTAAAGTCAATATTAAATTTATATTTTCACAAACTCCATGAATCAGAAAAGCCCCCGCTGCGTCCTGCAGCGGGGGCTTGGAAAAACCAAACTTATTTCAGTTCGATCTTGGCGCCGGCATCTTCCAGCTTCTTCTTCATTTCCTCGGCAGCGTCCTTCGCAACAGCTTCCTTCAGCGTCTTCGGAGCGTTGTCGACCAGGTCCTTCGCTTCCTTCAGGCCCAGACCGGTAACTTCCTTAACGGTCTTGATGACGGCCATCTTGTTGGCGCCGACTTCAGCCAGCACAACGTCAAACTCCGTCTTCTCCTCGGCGGCGGGAGCAGCGGCAGCGGCAGCAGCCGGAGCAGCGGCAACAGCGGAAACGCCGAATTCTTCGCAATAGGTGTCGATGAGCTCTTTCAGCTCCAGGATGGACAGGCCTTTGATCTCGTCGATAATGGCAGTGATTTTCTCAGAAGCCATGATAATACCTCCAATTTTATTTTAGTGTTGTTTTGTGTTTGGGTGCGGCCGAAATTATGCCGCTGGTTCTTCCTGCTTATCCACATAAGCCTGCATGGCCACAGCCAGACCGCTGAGGGTGCTGGTAAGGGCGCCTGCGAACATGGACAGCATGCCTTCACGGTCGGGCAGCTTGGCGATGGCGCTGACGGCGTCAACATCCATGACCTGGCCTTCCATGTAGCCGGCCTTCAGGGCGAAGCCCTTCTTGGAGCCTTCCGCAAACTTGTTCAGAATACGGGCGGCAGCAATGGGATCCTCTTTCGAGATCGCGAGGGCGGTGGAACCCGTCAGGGCGTCCGTCATCCCGGCGAGGTCGGAGTCCTTAATGGCCAGGCGCAGCATGGTGTTTTTCACAACGGCATACTCAACGCCTGCCGCGCGCAGTTCGGCGCGCAGTTTGGTGTCGTCCGCAACGCTGATACCCTTATATTCGACGACAACGCCGGCAACAGAATTCATCAGCTTTTCACGCAGGGCGGCAACATAAGCCTGTTTCTCGCTCAAAATTTTCTCACTTGGCAAATCATTTCACCTCGTTTCAATTGTGTGTAAGCACATAAAAAAGCCTCTTTCCCTTGCGAGAAAGAGGCAAAAAAATACAATTAAATGTTTTTTCGCGTTTCTCGGCAGGCGGGCGAAACCCTTTATGCAAAAGCACCTGCTGTCTTTAAAACAGCTTTGTTATTTTAACACAGAGTTTTGCGCGCGTCAAGGGGCAAATTCACTCTGTGCTTCTCCCGGCGTTCCCGTCGATTTCCCGCAGCTTGCGCAGCGAAACCCGAAAAGCCGGAAACGCTGCGGTTTTATTCGCATAAAACCGTTCCGCGCTTTTCCGCGTAGATGCGCCGGAAGATACGCGCCGGCCGTGTTGCCAAAGCCGCGCGTTCGCGCGCATTTTGCTGCCGATGTTGAAAATCAGCAGGAGCGCGCTTTTTCAGTTTGCAGCTCAGCCGCCGAATTTTGCGCTGTTCAGCTTGATGCCGGGGCCCATCGTGGACGCCACGGTAGCGCTCTTGATATACTGGCCTTTCGCCGCGGCGGGCTTCGCCTTGACGATGGCTTCCATCACAACGGACAGGTTCTGGCCCAGCTTCTCGGCGCCGAAAGACGCCTTGCCGATGGGCACATGGATGATGTTGGCTTTGTCCAAGCGGTACTCGATCTTACCGGCCTTCGCCTCGGTAACGGCGCGGCCCACATCGGGCGTGACCGTACCGGCCTTGGGGTTCGGCATCAGGCCGCGGGGGCCGAGCACCTTACCCAGACGGCCTACCAGGCCCATCATGTCGGGCGTGGTGACCAGCACGTCAAAATCAATAAAGCCTTCGTTCTGGATTTTTGCGACCAGATCGGCGTCGCCGACCATCATCGCACCCGCCTCTTCAGCGGCCTTGGCGGCGTCGCCCTTGGCGATGGCGATAACGCGCACGTCCTTGCCGGTGCCGTTGGGCAGCACGACGGCGCCGCGCACCTGCTGGTCCGCGTGACGGCTGTCAACGCCCAGGCGCACATGCAGCTCGACCGTTTCGTCGAACTTCGCCTTGGCGGTCTGGCAGCACAGCGCCAGGGCCTCTTCGGTGTCGTACAGTTTTGTACGGTCGACAAGCTTTTTGCTGTCGACATAATGTTTACCGTGATTCATAATATCCTCCTGTGGTAATACGGAATGATCCTCCCACTAATGGTAAGGTTGTTATGCGGACAGTTAGTCGGTGACCGTAACGCCCATGCTGCGGCAGGTGCCGGCGATCATGCTGATGGCCGTCTCCAGGTTCGCCGCGTTCAGGTCGGGCATTTTGGTGCTGGCGATCTCCTCCAGCTGCTTCTTCGTGATGGACGCGACCTTCGTCTTGTTGGGCACGCCGGAACCGCTCTCGATACCGACAGCCTTCTTGATAAGGACAGCCGCCGGGGGCGTCTTGGTGATGAAGCTGAAGGAACGGTCCGCATAGACCGTAATGACGACAGGAATCAGGTAACCGATATCCTTCTGCGTGCGCTCGTTGAATTCCTTCGTGAACGCCATGATGTTCACGCCGTGCTGGCCAAGCGCAGGGCCAACAGGGGGAGCCGGGGTAGCTTTGCCGGCCGGAATCTGGAGTTTGATATACCCCGTTACTTTCTGAGCCATTTTGTGCACCTCCAAAAATTGTGGTAAGTTGCGGGCTTTGGCCGGATTGCCAAGGCCCTCCCACGAACGCGCGATACCCTTCGCGCGCTCTATAAGAAACAGCGCCTTGCAGCGCGTGCTCTTACCGGAAAAACGTTTCAGGGCTTACAGGGGTTTCACCTGTGTAAAGTCCAGCTCCGCCGGCGTTTCGCGGCCGAACATGGAAACCTTTACGTTTACCTTTTTCGCGTCGGTATCGATGCCCTCCACGATACCGATGAAGCCTTCCAGCGGGCCGTTCATGATCTGAACGTTGTCGCCCACGGCGTAATCGAGGCTCACTTCGCGTACGTCCACGCCCAGCTTATCCACTTCCTCGTCGGTGAGGGGGATGGGCTTGGACGACGGGCCGACAAAGCCCGTGACGCCGCGCGTATTGCGCACGATATACCAGCTGTCGTCCGTCATCACCATTTTGACGAGCACATAACCCGGGAAGAGCTTGCGCTCCACCTCGCGCTCCTTGCCGTCCTTGATGTCGGGCACCAGCTCCACGGGGACCTTTACCTCATGGATAAGCTCCTGCAGGCGCCGGTTCTCCACGATGGTTTCAAGGTTTTGCGCAACCTTGTTTTCGTAGCCGGAGTAGGTGTGCACCACATACCAGCGCGCCTCGGTGTCTCTATCCTCTGCCATTTGTCAAAACCCCGCTTTCTGCTTTAAAAGTGCGGACGGTCACACGCCCTTCAGCAACTGGTTCAGCCCGAAGCCGAACACAGCGTCCAGGACCATGATGAGTACCGCGGCCACGACCACCACGACAGCCACCACGACGGTGTTGTTGATGATCTGCTTTTTCGAGGGCCATACGACCTTCTTCATCTCGCTCACGGTATCGCGGAAAAACTTGCCGATGCGTCCGAAGAAGCGCTTCACGCCAGCGAAAAAGCCTTTGGACTTTTTCTCGGTTTTGTCAGCCATGTTGCATGTCCGCCTTTCTTACTTCGTCTCGCGGTGAACGGTATGCTTTTTGCAGAAGCGGCAATACTTCTTCATCTCGAGCCTGTCGGGACTGTTCTTCTTGTTCTTCTTGGTGTTGTAGTTGCGCTGTTTGCACTCCGTGCAGGCAAGGGTGATCTTCACTCTCATTTTTCGGCACCTCCATCAAATAGCCTCCCTCTTGCCGCAGGCGGCGCATCGAAAAATGCGCACAAAAAAATAGACCTGCAAAAGAGGTACAACCATCATAGCACAGCACACAGTCCCGCGTCAAGGGATTTTTTCGCCTGCGGGGCCGTTTTCCGGGCTTTTTCCGCCGCGCGTCAAAATTTGCCGCGCCGTCTTTTAAAATCAACCATTGTATGGTATTATAAAGGCTACGATTGCAGCATACAAGTGATACCATGCGGGCAGCACGGCAAAACAGCCGTGCTGCCGCGCAGCGGTCCGTCCCGAAAGCCTTTCTCCGGGCGGTCTGAAAGCAGGGCGTTTTGTGCACGCGGGTTTTCAGGCGCCTGCCCCAGGGCTTTATTCCACGGCGGCCCGAGGAAAGGTGTGGAGTGTTTTGAAGAAATTGAAAGTCGCCGTACTGTTCGGCGGCGCGTCCAGCGAGCACGAGGTATCGCGCATGAGCGCGACCAGCGTGCTGAACAATCTGGACACGGAAAAATACGATGTGCTGCCCGTGGGCATCACGAAAGACGGGCGCTGGTATTTGTACTCCGGCCCTGTGGAGGACCTTTGCAGCGGCGCCTGGGAGCGCCACTCCGGCAATGTGCCCGCAGCCATCTGCCCGGGCAGCGGGCTGGCGGGGCTTGTGGCGTTTGAAAACGGCGTCTGCCGCAGCCTGCCCGTGGACGTGGTGTTTCCCGTTCTGCACGGCAAAAACGGCGAGGACGGCACGATACAGGGCCTGCTGGAGCTGGCCGGCCTGCCCTATGTGGGCTGCGGCGTGCTGGGCAGCGCGGTGTGCATGGATAAGATCATTGCCAACCGTGTGATGGATGCAACGGGCATTCCCCGCTGTGAATGGGACTGCATGGAGCGCTGGCAGCGGCCGGAGCTGGCGGCCATTGCCCGGCGCGCGGCGGAAAAACTGGGCTGGCCCATTTTCGTCAAGCCCGCCAACGCGGGCTCCAGCGTGGGCATCTCCAAGGCGCGGGACATGGCGGAGCTGGAGGCGGCCGTGGACCTCGCCCTGCAGCACGATTCCCGCGTGGTGTTCGAGCGGTTCGTACAGGGGCAGGAAGTAGAATGCGCGGTGCGCGGCAACGACGAAGTCTCCGGCACCCATCCCGGCGAAATTTTGGCCAGCGCCGAATTTTACACCTACGATGACAAATACATCTCCGGCACCAGCCGGGTGGCCATCCCGGCGCAGCTTGCGCCGGAAAAGCTGGACGAGGTGCGGGACCTGGCCGTGCGCGCCTACCGGGCGCTGTGCTGCAAAGGTTTGGCCCGCGTGGACTTTTTTGTGGAGCACGGCACACAGCGCGTGCTGCTCAACGAGATCAACACCTTGCCGGGCTTTACCAGCATCAGCATGTATCCCAAGCTGATGCTGGCGGCGGGCGAGACGTATCCCGGCCTGCTGGACAGCCTGATCACGCTGGCGCTGGAAAGGGCGGGCGGCGTCCATGACTGAGCGAAACGCGCCGGGGCGCGGCGCTCCCATCGGCGTGTTCGATTCCGGCCTGGGCGGGCTGACGGCCGTGCGCGAGCTGCGGCGCATCCTGCCCGGCGAGGACATCGTCTATTTCGGCGATACGGGCCGGGTGCCCTACGGCACCCGCGGCGTAGATGTCATTGTACGGTACGCAAAGCAGGACATCGCATTCCTTCTGGAACAAAACGTGAAATATGTGATGGCCGCCTGCGGCACCGTGAGCAGCACGCTGTCCGAGGCTTACACACGCACGCTGCCCGTGCCTTATACGGGCGTGGTGCAGAGCGCGGCGGCCGCCGCCGTACGCGCCACCAGAACAGGGCTCATCGGTGTCATCGGTACGCCCGCCACCGTTAAGAGCGGCAGCTACAACGCGGCCATCGCCGCGCTGATGCCCGGCGCGCGCATCGTAGCCACCGCATGCCCGCTGTTCGTGCCGCTGGTGGAAAACGGGTATTTCGGCGCAGACAACGCCGTGACGCGCCTTGTGGCACGGGATTACCTGAAGGACATAAGGGCCGCGGGCGTGGATACGCTGATCCTGGGCTGCACGCACTACCCGCTCATCGCGCCCATCATCGCGGATCTGATGGGCCCCGAAGTGGCGCTCATCGACCCCGGGCGGGAAACCGCGCTGGCCGCACGGGACGCGCTGGCCTCCGCCGGGCTGCTGCGGGAGGGCCGCGCGGGCACGGCACGCTATTATGTAAGCGACACCACCGAGAGCTTCGCCCAGCTTTCGGACTGGTTTTTGGGCGAATACGCGGGCGGGCCCGTGACGCGCATCAGCGTGGACGGTTATCCCGTGGAGCAAGGCGCCTCAACGTAAAAAGGAAAAGGATGACCCTGTATGAAGGAAGATTATCTCATCACCATCCACGGCACCATGGAGCAGGACGGCGAAAGCGACAGCGTGAAGCTGATGACGCGGGGCAGCTTTGTCAAGCGCAACGGCAGCTTCTTCATCAGCTACAAAGAAACCGAGGCCACAGGCTATGCAGGCTGTGTGACCACCGTAAAGGTGGAGGATTCACACAAGGTGAGCATGCTGCGCTTCGGCCCGGCGCCCAGCCAGCTCGTCATAGAAAAGGGCCGGCGGCATGTGTGCCATTACGAGACGGGCCATGGTTCGCTGAGCCTGGGCGTGGCCGCGGACGAGATCCACAGCCGCCTTTCCGACGAGGGCGGCACCGTCCGCTTCAGCTATCTGCTGGACATGGAAACCGCCGCCGTGAGCCGCAACATTGTAAAGATCACCGTCAAGCCCGCCAACTGACGGGGCGCGCCGGTATAACAGGAATTCAAAGGGACAGGAGTTTTGAAAAAATGCAGGATTTTAAACATTTCGACCCGAAACAGGCCGCTATGGATGAGGCCCGCGGGCTGCTGGAGGCCGCTGCCCGCGCCGCTATGGCGGACGGCAGCCTGCCGGAAAAGGAGCTGCCCGCCTTTGTGGTGGAGGTGCCAAACGACGTGAAGAACGGAGACCTGGCTTCCAACTTCGCCATGGCGGGCGCGCGCGTATTCGGTATGCCCCCGCGTAAAATCGCCGAGGCCGTGGCCGCTGCGATGCCCGCTTTGGAGGAAACGCATTTCAGCCGCGTGGAGATCGCGGGCCCCGGCTTCATCAACCTGTTCCTTGCCCCGGGCTGGTTTGCCGACGTAGTTTTAGCCGCCAACGCAGCCGGCGCGGACTACGGCCGCACAAGCTACGGCAAAGGTGAAAAGGTGAATGTGGAGTTCGTTTCGGCCAATCCTACGGGTCCGATGCATCTGGGCAACGCCCGCGGCGGCGCTTTGGGCGACTGCCTCGCCGCCGCCATGGACTGGGCGGGCTATGACGTCACACGGGAGTTTCTCATCAACGACGCGGGCAACCAGATCCTCAAGTTCGGCAAGAGCCTTGCCGTCCGCTACCTTCAGATCTTCAGGGGCGAGGACGCCGTACCTTTCCCCGAGGACTGCTATCAGGGTGCGGATATCCGTGTGCTGGCACAGAAATTTGCAGACGTGCACGGGAACGTCTATATGGAAAAGCCTTTTGAGGAACTGCAGAAGGATATCGCGGCTTTTGCGCTGCCGTTGAACGTGCAGGGGCTTAAGGACGACATGGCCAAATACCGCGTGAATTACGACGTCTGGTTCAGCGAGACCACGCTGCACGAATCCGGCGCCATCCGGGAAATGCTGGACAAATTGGCCGAACGCGGCGCCACCTACGAAAAAGACGGCGCCATCTGGTACCGTTCCATGCAGTACGCCGAGAAATACGGCGGCAACAAGGTGACGCGCAAGGGCCTGGACGGCGAAGTGACGGACGAGGATAAGGACGAAGTCCTGGTGCGCGCCAACGGCGTGCCCACCTATTTTGCGGCGGATATCGCTTACCACTACAACAAATTCGCGGTGCGCGGCTTCTCCCGCGCCATCGACGTATGGGGCGCAGACCATCACGGCCACGTGGCCCGAATGAAAGGCGCCATGGACGCCATCGGCCTAGACGGCGAAAAGCTGGACATCGTGCTGATGCAGTTCGTGCGTTTGATGCAGGACGGCCAGCCGGTGCGCATGAGCAAGCGCACCGGAAAAGCCATCGGGCTGGCGGAGCTTCTGGACGAGGTCCCCATCGACTCCGCCCGCTTCCAGTTCAACCTGCGGGAGCCGGGCAGCGTAATGGACTTTGATATGGACCTGGCCGTGGCGCAGGACAGCGAAAATCCGGTGTATTATGTGCAGTACGCCCATGCCCGCATCTGCAGCATCCTGAAAAAGCTGGCCGAAGACGGCATCGTGTTCGAGGGCGCGGACAAGGCGGATCTGACGCTGCTGACAGAGCCCGCGGAAAAGGAACTGATCCGCCATATCGCAGACTTTCCCGGCGAAATCATTTCCGCGGCCAAAAGCTATGACCCGGCGCGCATCACGCGCTACGTCACCGAGCTGGCCAACCGCTACCACAAATTCTACAATTCCTGCCGCGTAAAGGACGCCGAGCACTGCGTTTGCCAGGCGCGCATTGCACTGTGCACCGCTACGAAAAACGTCATCTCCAACGCGCTTACCCTGCTGAAGATCACCGTGCCCGAAAGCATGTGACACAAAAACGCCGGGCCGGTTTGAAAACCGCGCCCGGCGTTTTTCGTTTTCATGCAAAAAACACGGCCCGAGGGCCGGGAAGGAGGCGGCTATGGCTGCCGCTGTGCTGACGCTGCTTTCCCTCATCTATCTGGGCGGGCTGGCCGCGCTGCTCTGCGTGGCGTATTCCCGCCATCATTTCAACCGCTATACGGCGGTAAAGGCCGCCGTAAGCTGCGGGTTCCTTGTCATAGCCGCCACGGCGTACCTGCTGGGCGGACACACGGCAGATGCGTATTTCCGGGGGCTTCTGCCCTGCTTTGTGCTGTGCCTGGCCGGAGACGTGCTGCTGGGGCTGGCCAATAACCACGCGGGCTTTTTCGGCCGCTGGTTCCTGCTGGGAGTGGGCGCTTTCACACTGGCCCACGCAGGGTTCTGCGTGCTGTTCACGCTGGCCATGCCGGGCGGACCGCGCTTCACACTGTGGGACGCCGCCGCTCCGCTGGCCGCGTTGGCCGTGACGGCTGCCTGCGCGCGGCACAAACGCTTCAAGCTGCGGCGCATGCACATGGAGCTGCCCGCTCTGGCGTACTCGCTCTGCGTAGGGCTGATGTGCGCCCGCGGCACAGCGTTCGGCTTTGCCTGCGGCGGACGGCGCGGCGCGCTGGCTGCCGTGGGGGCCGCGCTGTTCCTCATTTCGGACGCGGTGCTGCTGTTCGTTTATTTTTATGTCAGGCCGCGCAAAGCGCTGCGTGCGGTGAATCTGGCTGCCTATTATCTGGGCATGCTGTGCCTGGCGCTCTCGGTATGAGTGCTGCGGAAAATCATCAAAGGAGCTTTTACAATGCCGAACCGACCCATCTGCGCGGAGGACGCGCTGCTCTCCGAAACACCGATGCCGCCCGAACAGATCCTGCGCTATCTTGACCGCATCGGCCTGCGTGACGCCGTCCCTCCTCCTCCCACGCTGGAAACGCTGCGCCGCCTGCAGTCCGCACATCTGCTGCATGTGCCCTATGAAAACCTGGACCTCCTGCGCGGCGCGATCACCTCTCTGGAACACGGAGCATTGTTTGAAAAAATCGTGGAAAAGCGCCGCGGCGGCCTCTGCTTCGAGCTGAACGGCCTGTTCTGCTGGCTGCTGTGTTCGCTGGGATACCAGGTCACCAGCTATGCGGGCCGTTTCATCTATCCTTCGGAGGCCGGCATCCAGATGCGCCGCCACCGTGTGCTCGTCGTAACGCTGGAGGGGAAGAGGTATCTCACCGAAACAGGCATGAACAGCGAAGGCCCCCGCGCGCCGCTTGTGCTGGCCGAGAGCGAAGCGCAATGGGACGGCGTGACGGAATACCGCTTTTCCCGCGACGCCTTTTGGGGCTGGGTCCTGTGGAAACGGTCGCCGGGCGGAGCCTGGCGCCGGCTGTATGGCTTTACCGAGGAACCGCAGCTCGACATCGACTTTATTATGCCCAGCCTTTTTTGCGACGTGCATCCGATGTCGCCTTTCAACAAAACGGTGCGGGCCTCTATTTTTTTACCGGATGCTCATTTGTCACTGCGCGACAGCAAGCTGACATGGTATCGTAAGGGCGCAGTGGCCCGTTCCCGCTCCGTTGCGCCAGGCGCAGAAACCGCGCAGGTGCTGTGGGACGTTTTTGGGCTGCGCGCGCCGGAGGACGCGGCGCTTTGACCCTTCCGGGCCAAAAAAGAAGCAGACGGCACAGAGCCGTCTGCTTCTTTTTCTTTTCTTCTGTTTATAGCTTCAGTCCGGCATAGCTCTCCCGCAGCGTCTCGCAGGAAGCGCTGAACCGTGCCTGCTCCTCCTCGGAGAGGTTCAGCTCCAGCACACGCTGGATGCCGCTGCGGTTCACAATGCAGGGTACGCCCACAAATACGTCTTTCTGGCCGTATTCGCCCCGCAGCATGGCGGATACCGTCAGTACGCTGCTTTCGTTGCCGAACACCGCCCGCGTGATGCGTGTAAGCGCCATGCCGATGCCGTAATAGGTGGCGCGCTTGGCTTCGATGATCTTGTAGGCGGCCGTGCGCACTTCTTCAGCGATCTTATCCAGTTCCTCGCTGCAATAGCGCCCGCCGGACTGGCGGCACAGCTCCAGCACAGGCTTTGTGGCCAGCATGGCCTGGCTCCAGGGAACAAATTCCGAATCGCCGTGTTCACCCATCACATAGGCGTGCATGTTGCGCGGGTCCACATGAAAATAATCGCCCAACAGATAGCGCAGACGCGCGGTGTCCAGCGCCGTTCCTGTGCCCAGCACGCGCCTTGGATTGAAGCCCGACAGCGCGCAGGTAATGCGTGTCATGATGTCCACCGGGTTTGTAGCTACAAGGAACAGCCCGTTGAAGCCGCTCTCCGTCACCGGGTCAATGATGCTTTTGAAGACGGCGGCATTGCGCTGCAAAAGGTCCAGCCGCGTTTCGCCGGGCTTTTGCGCCACACCTGCGCAGATGCACACAATGTCCGCATCGCCGCAATCGTCGTAGCTCCCCGCAAAGATCTTCATATTACTGCCGGAAAAGGCCAGCCCGTGGTTCATATCCATGGCCTCCCCCTCTGCGCGCTTTTTGTCCACGTCGATGAGCACCAGCTCGTCGCATACGTTCTGGTTCAGCATAGCGTAGGCATAGCTCATGCCCACCATGCCGCAGCCTACCAGAGCAACCTTGCGTTTGTCTGTCTTCATTTCGCTCTCCCCTTTTCCATGTTCTGTATTAGTATGCGGCGGACCGCGCCCGCTTACTCCGCCAACGCCTGCAGCTGCACGGCCTTTTGCCGCAGCGGGGCCGCATCCGCCGCCAAAAACAGCTCCCTTGCATGCAGCGCCTCCACGCCGGCGGCAAAGCTGTGTGCCAGCGACGCGGCTTTTGCGGCATCCACCGGTCTCGCACGGCCCAGGAACATTCGTGCGTTGCCGCCGTATACCTGCTCCAGCGCCTCGGATGAAAGGCCCAATCCGCGCATGGGCGTGGGTGCGATGCGGAACAGATATCTGCCGTCCGGCAGCAGCGTATAGGGTTCATTCTCCGGCGTTTCCAGAAACGTGCGGATCACGTCCACCCGCGCGGCGCTCTCGCTGCTGTCCAGCGGCCGGGGCGGCTGCGCGATGGAGGCACGGGAGCCGATATCGCTGCCATAGAGGATGCGCGTGCCGAATTCTTCAAAAAATGCCCGTGCAGCAGGAATATCTCCGGCAAGGTTCGTGTACAGCTCGATACCGGGCGTCAGGTCTACCCGCACCTCCGGGTAACGCCGCAGCAGCGCCGAAAGCCGCGGCAGCTGCGCCGAAAAGAAAAACAGGTGCGCCAGCTGGAGCCTCAGGCCCGGGTGGCATGCCAGCACCGCAAACACCTGACGGTACTGCTCCTCATTGTTGATGGTTTCCGGGCCGTAGAACCAGCCCTCGCTTTTCGCATAGGGATTGATGCGGGAGGCGTCCCAAAACTCCTCCGGGTCGTTCACATGCCACAGAATGGGCACGCGCTGTTCCTCTGCCCAGCGCCAGAACGGTTCCCATGCCGGAGTATCGAAATCCGGAATGGGAAAATTGCGCCGGATATCAGGTTTGCCCTCCAGCAGCTTGATGCCGTCGCAGCCTGCGGCCAGCAGCGCCCCGGCCTGCGCGACCAGATCTTCGCCCAGCGCCGCCGCATCTCCCTCGTGGAGAAACCAGGCGCTGCGTTCCAACCCTCCCATCACATAGACAGTTCCCTCCGGATGCACTGCTTTGTAATAAAGCGCATCCGGCACGGTGGAGCATACGCCCATCTGCGGAATACACGCCAGCGTACAGGCCCCGACGCCGTGGCGCTCCCGCACCGCATCAAAGGCCGGACCATGGGTATCAGAATAGTGCATATGCGCATCGAACAGCTGCAATGGTATCCCTCCCGGTAAGTCAAATATCTCCGCCGCGAAGCGGCCCCAACAAAACCGCGCCTGCTGCGGTTTTGCATGGTTTAATGTTCTCAAGCCCATGCGCGAAAGCGCATCAGCGCATGAAATGCGCGCAGCCGCGTAAGCGACGGGCTTGAGGTTATTATACCACACTTCCCGCTCTGCTGCACCGCCTGCACCAAAAGCACAGGCGCCGGCCCCGGCTGAAAAACCGCGCGCCGGTTCCAGAACGGTCTTGACTTTCCCAGAATTTATGCTATATTAGTGTTTAGTAATACTAGGTATAAAACCAGGACGGAGGGGAGCGGATGGAATCGCGCTTTGAACGACAGTTGAAAAAGGGCGCGCTGGAGATGCTGGTACTGGGGCTGGTGTGTGCGGGACCTACTTACGGCTACGAGCTGCTGGGCAGCATGGCCCGGCGCAGCAACGGGCTTTTTGCGCTGAAGGAAGGCACGTTGTATCCCATTTTGTACCGGCTGGAAGACGATGGGCTTATCGAAGCGCAATGGCGTACCAGCGGGGGCCGCACCGCACCGAAAAAATACTACACGGCCACGCCGGAGGGTCATGCGGCTTATGCCGTACAACGCAAAGCATGGCGCGCCTTCGCGGACTGCGTGGACGGATTTGACAGGGAGGAGCAGTTATGACGGAACAGGAGAAAAAGATCAAGCGCTATGTCAATGCCATCGAGCGGGAGCTGCGCCTGCCTCTGAAAGCAAAAGCGCGCATCAACGGGGACATCGGCACCGATATCCACGCCCGGCTGGAAAAAGGACAAAGCATCGATGAGATCATCGCGGAGATGGGCACGCCGCAGGAGGTTGCCGCGGGCTTTAACGAGGAAATGCAGGATCAGCTTCTTCCCAAAGGCAGCCCCTGGCGCTGGGTGTTCCTCATTGCGGCGATACTGGCGGGCGGAGCAGCACTGCTTTCCATTCTTCCCTTTCTGCTTTTTTATTTTCAAAGCTCCGGCATGGGCGTTATCGGCGGTGCAGACGGGCCGACGGCCATTTTTATAACAGGCGCTGCAAATTTTCTCGCCCCGATGCTCACACCGCTGTGGCTCGCCGTTCCCTTCATTCTGGGATGCTGCGCCGCCTGCGTGCTGCTGCGCTGGGGGCAAAACGGGCCGCGTGCAAAGCATACGCTTGCTTTGATGTTTTCCGCCGCCGCTTTGCTGTGCTGGCTCCTGTTGGGCATATTGTCATTGTGGCAGGTTTCCTCCGCGGCGGGCGCCGCTGTATTGTCCTGGAAAACGCTGCTGTTCCAGCTGTTCAACCTGATGCTGCTTCCGAGTTTCTGGCTTCCCGTGGTAACGCTGTGCATTGCAGCGCGCCGCCGGAAAACCGCGTCCCCGAGGCAATAACGTCAAACGAAGATACGGAAAACCCGTCCCCGGCCGGGGACGGGTTTCTATATTTTTCGGCTCTGCGCCGTCCGCAAGCCTATTTGCGTCTGTCCTGAAAGGAATCGCTCCCCACAATGAGGCAGCAATAAACAACGAACGTAACGGCCAGTGCGCCAATCAGCAAAAACCATCCCATCCGCGAGCCTCCCTTTTGTATTTACTTCATTGTTATCACTTTATTATAGCACTCGTGTATGACAAAAAACTGTATATCCCACCGTTCCTGCGGAACGGGTTCCGTGGACACGGCTGCACGCTGAAGTGTCTTTCCAGTGCAAAATATCGTTGAAAAACAAAAACGGCATCCCAACCGGGATACCGTTCCTGTGGTGCGCTGCAAGGGATTTTGCAGCCGCTTGCGCGTCTGCCGGCCTTGCGGCGTAGCCGCTGCGGCCCCTCACCCTAAAAACGTGCCACCGGCACGTTTTCTTCACGGGCTCGTCCCTTTCGGGTTCGAATCCCTTGCAGCACATAAGAACGACTTTTTCCCAAAAAACAAAAACGGCATCCCAACCGGGATACCGTTCCTGTGGTGCGCTGCAAGGGATTCGAACCCCTGACCTTTTGGTTCGTAGCCAAACACTCTATCCAACTGAGCTAGCAGCGCATACCACTCCGCTTTTGGAGTGCATCATATATGTTATCATAGTCGAACACGGTTGTCAACCGTTTTTTTCGTCCAGAATCATATTTTTTGCCTTTTCCAGCAATTCCTTGTCGGCGGCATAAGTCAGCCGGCGCTGTGCTTCCTCCAGCGGCAGCAGGCAAACTGCCCGCACCTCCTCCGGCTGGGCCCGCAGCGTGCCGCCGGTGATCTCGGCCACAAAGAACACAACATCCTTTGTCACGCCCTTTGCGGGCGAATAGGTCGTCACCTCGCGGTAGCCCGGACGCACGCGTACCTGCGCGCCCGTTTCTTCGCGCACCTCGCGCATGGCGGTCTCTTCCTCGCTCTCACCGGCTTCCACATGGCCTTTTGGAAAAGCCCAGTGGCCGCCATAGCGGTGGCAGATGACAAGCACGCGGGGCGCGCCTTCTTCGCGGGTATAGCAGATCGCCCCGCAGGATTTCTCATGTTTCATGTTCTTTTTCCTCAGTTCAAAATAAATTTACGTTTCGTGCGCCGCCGGGAATTGTGTTTTGGCGCGGGCTTTGGTATACTTGTAAAAGGATTTTACTGCGCGCAGCCTTGCGCTGCGCGGTATTTTTGTTTTATTGGAGGTTTTTCACTTTGACTCTCATGGATCTGTTGCTTCTGCTCCTTGTTATCGCCGCTGCAGTGGCCGTTTATTTCTTTTTTGTCAAAAGCCGGGACGAAGGCACAGAAACGCCCCGGAAAGCCAAAAACCTGGACGGCGCGAAAAAAAGCGCAAAAGCCCTGAGCGCGGCCCGCCGTTTCGCGGCGCTGCACCAGTATCAGGTCATCGCCCCCGCGCAGATTGCCAAGGACGGCAAATTTGCCGACCTTGATTTCATCATCGTCGGCTGGTTCGGCCTTTTGTGCGTAAAATGTGTGGGGCTGGGCGGCCAGATCTACGGCAACCCCGGCGACCCGATGTGGCTGCAGGTGGACGCGGAAAAGCGCATCTCGTTTGAAAACCCCATGCGCGCCGCAGAGGCCGATACCCGCCTGGTGCGTGACACGCTGTTTACTGCGAACCTGCGCGGCATCCAGGTGGAGACCGTGTGCGTTTTCACCAATAAAAAAGCGACCCTTGCGCTGCCGCGCGGCACGGGCCACTACACGCTGAAGGACTTCAAGGCGCTGCTGGGCAAGAGCAAGTACGAGCAGGACAAGGGCGTCGATATTCCCCAGACCGTGGACGCCGTCAAGAAGTGGGTCGTAGAGGGCTGAGGCCCGCCGTCTTGTCCTATTATAGCAAACCGTGGCGGATTTGAAAAGCCGGGCAAAACTATTTACAGTTTGTTCACAGCGGTTTAACAAACCTTACGCAATTCTTTTCTATAATACAATCACAGGGACACGGAAGCCGCAATCCGGGTTCCTGCACATGATTCCTCCTCACACCAAGAGAGATACCCCTAAAAGCCCCCGTGCTCACCACACGGGGGCTTTCCCTTTGCAAAAAGCTGCGCGGTGCGGGACGCTTCCGTTCCCGCGCGCCGCGCAGTTTTTTCTTTCAGGTTTCAGCGCCGCAGCCCGCCTGCGCCACCTCGGCCGCGATATAGCCCGGCACCTGTTCAGGCGTGATGCCCAGCGCGGCGGCCAGCTCACCATGAAGCAGCTCCTCGGCACGCTTCATATATTCGGCCTCGGTACGTGCGGGCTTTTTGCCCTGCGCCGTACGCTCCCTGTTTTTGCCGTAGATCGTCTTGATAAGCTGCACCAAATCGTCGCAGTCGTGCGTGCGCATGAGCGAACGGTAGTGCTCGGCCAGCATCTGCTGATCCTTCCCGCCGCATGGGTTCTCCTCAATCTCCGGGATCCGGCCGATGAGCGCCTCTGCCTGGGCATGCGTCAGAATGGGCCGCATAAACACCTTGGCGTCCACAGGAATATATACCGTGCCTGTTTCGTACACAGGGTCCAGCTTATAATACAGCTTTTTTTCGCCGGCGCCCGGCAGCCCCGCCGGAGCCTCCACAGCCTCCACACGGCATACGCCCATATTCCCGTACACGATCAAATCGCCTTTTTGAAACATCGTATTCCCTCCTGTAAAACCACTCCACCCGTTTCGTCCCGAACAGGCGGACGCGCCGCGCCGTGCTCCCTCCCCTGCGCTTCGCTCCGCCAAAAATCAAAACAGCGTGCGGTTTTGACAGCCGGACTTACGTTCCTCAAAACCACACGCTGCAATTTTTCAGTATCCCGTTTTGCCGCCGCTGCGGCATTTCCTGTTTATAGTATACCACATTTTGCCCCCAATTGTAAGCGGAAGTTTTTTCTCTCCGCCGCGCGCCCTCCGAAACCGGGCGGACAGCCTGTCCAAAATTTTATCCGGGCCGGACTTTTCCCCACCCCCTATGCATATAAATTGCATGAGGTGATGTCAAAATGTACAAGCGGCGCAGAAGGCGGCATATTGTAATGCCCGTGCTGGCGGGCCTGCTGACGCTGGCCACGCTGGGCAGCACGGCCTTCGCCGCGCCGTCCTTTTCCCTCCCGCAGGCTGCCGCGTATTTCAGCAGCATTCTGTGCGCGCCGAATGCAGCGCTGGCCGCAACCCGGCGAGTGCTGGACGACGCCATGGACGAGGACGCAGTGCCCACGGCGCAGCCTATCGATGAGGACGATCCCGAGGCAGGCTTCTGGACGGTGGGCCCGACCGAGGAGGAAATGCTGCCTCAGAGCGAAGCGCAAAGCGTATCTTCCGGCGCTTCCTCCGTACCGGACGGCCCCATTCCCGATGGCATGGCCCCGCTGCTGGAAGCGCATTACGAGCAGGGCGCGGGTGCGGGCTATGTTTCCAGCGGCGCAGCCACCGTGCGCAACAGCACCGACCTGCCTGACAGCGAGGTAGCCGCGGAAATGATGCAGACGCTTCCGTTCCAGGTGGAGCTGAACAGCGCGGAGCCTCAGGTACTCATTATGCACACGCACACCACAGAAACCTACGAACTGGAGGAAAAAAACTGGTGCGATCCGGCGTTTTCCGCCCGCAGCACGGATCTTTCTGTCAATATGGCCGCAGTAGGAGCCGAAATGGCTGCTCAGCTCAACGCGGCGGGCGTAAACACCCTGCACGACACCACCCTGCACGATTACCCAAGCTACAACGGCAGCTACGCCAAAAGCAACGCCACCGTGCGCAGTTATCTGGAGCGGTATCCCAGCATCAAGGTGGTGCTGGACGTCCACCGCGACGCCATCCAGCGGGACGACGGCACCCGTGTCAAGCCCGTGGCGGACATCGGCGGCATGAAAGCCGCCCAGGTCATGATCATCTGCGGCGCAGACGTGGACGGCAATCTGCCCAATTTTAAACAGAACCTCCGCTTTGCCAGCCGCTGGCAGGATAAGATGGAAAGCATGTTCCCCGGCCTCACACGGCCTGTGCTGTTCGACTACCGCTATTACAATCAGGATCTTACGACCGGCAGCCTGCTCATTGAGATGGGCGGCCATGCCAATACTTTGGAAGAGGCCAAATACTCCGGCCGCCTGGTTGGTCAGGCCCTGGCTGCTTTGTTTGCAGAGGGCTGAACGCGCCCGTATATAAACTCTTCGGCCACGCAAAAAGCCCCGCGCATACGCACGGGGCTTTTATTATTGGTACAGTCTTATTCCGCCACTTCTTCAAAGGCCTCTTCACCGGCGCCGCAAACGGGGCACGGCACGGGAGGAACGTCGCCCTCAAATGTCTGGCCGCAAATCGTGCATCTCCATTTTTTCATAATACTAACCTCCTTTTATTCATTTCGTTTCACCTATTGATATTATATGCCAATTGATAATACAATGCAATAGTTTTTAAAAAAGAATCATTCACCGCGCACGGCTTTGGCAAAATCCCGGCCGAACTGTACGGCTGCAGCCAGGTCCTCCTGTGTGGGGCAGAACCGGACACGCATGCCCTCCAGCGGCAGGCTCAGCCGAAGCTGCTGCATGCGCGCAGTCAGATTGGGAACCGCCTCGCCGCTCCAGCCGTAGCTGCCGAACGCACCCGCCGGCTTGCCCTTGTGGATGATGGGGTTCAGGCCAAGAAACATTTCGTACACTGGAGGCAGCGCGTCGCCGACCAGCGTGGGGCTGCCCAGCAAAAAGCCGTCCGCCGCGGCTACCGCGGCCTTTGCAGCGGCGGTGTCGTCGGAGACGAGGTCGTACATTTCCACACGCACGCCGCCTTCCTTCAAGCCGTCGCGGATGTGCTCGGCCAGGCGGCGCGTATAGCCGTAAGCGGAAACGTAGGCAACTGCCACCACTTTTTCCGGCCTCTGTTCAGGCCGGCACCAGGTGCGGTACATGTCAAAATACTTCTGCACGCCGCTGCGCAGCACGGGGCCGTGGCCGTTGCCCACAAACTCCACGGGCAGGCTGCCGATCTTATCCAGTGCGCTGCGCATGAACGGGTCTTTGAACGGCCCGATGATGTGGTCGAAATAATATTTGTACGCGGGAGTGAAATCGCCGTCGATGAGGTCGTTGAATACGCGCGGGTCGGCATAATGGCAGCCAAAGCTGTCGCAGGTAAACAGGGCTTTCAGCTCCGGGATGTACGTATACATGCTGTCGGGCCAATGAAGCATGGGCACACTGAGGAATTTCATCGTCAGACCGCCCAGGTCAATCTCGTCCTTCTCCGTGACGGCGCGGGACGGAAACGGGCCGTTGACGATTTCTTTCAAAAACGTCAGCGCCGTTCCGCTGCCCAGCACCGTGGCGCCGGGCGCAAGCTCCAGCAGCCGCTTCATGCTGCCCGTGTGGTCCGGCTCGGTATGGTTGACGACGATATAATCCAGAGAAGCCGGGTCGCACACCTCGCGGATATTGGCAAGGAACTCCTCAAAGAACGGCTCCTTGCTCGTCTCGAACAGCACCGTTTTTTCAGTGCCCTTCACGATATAGGAATTGTAGGAAGTACCGTGGTCTGAATGCATGATGATATCGAACACGCGCAGGCCGGGATCCTGCACGCCCACGTACCAGATGTTTTCTTTCGCCTGTAAAGCGCCCATAAAATCCAATCTCCTTTTATCGGTTTTGCATCATACATTTTATCTTATTTTGTTGAAAGCCGCAAGGACCGGGCCAGGCGCGCACTTCTAGTATATGCAAAAAATCTCCGGCAAACCGCGGTACCGGAGACCTTTTATCTGTTCCATGCCGGCAGCCGTTTCACGCATGCGCCCGGCGGTAGATCAGAAAATCAAAATGCAGTTCTGTTGTAAGCGTATCCAGCGAGGCCAGCCTTTCAGCGCCGGAGCGGGGCGTTTTCCAATAATAAGGCGTCATCGCAAACAGGTCCAGGATCGTGCTGCCCGTCACGGTGAGCATGCTGTGTACGGGTATCCTCTGCTCCAGCGCAAAGCCGGGATAAGCGACATCCTGCACCGTATTTTCGTAAGGGCGCTCGTAGAGCACCTCCTTAAGGCCGTACAGGTGGCGCGGGCCGGGCACCGCAAACACGAATGCTCCGCCGGGCTTCACCACACGGGCAAATTCCTGTGCGGCGGCCGGGCTGAAAATATCGACCAGGCAATCCGCCGCCGCATCGGCCACCGGGATGGCGAAGCTGCTGGCCACCGCCCACTGCACGGCATGTGCCTTGTCCCGCCTGGCCGCTGCCTTTACCGCGAATTTGGAAATATCGAACGCGGCCGCCGACGGCGTTTTGCCTGATGCGCGCAGCGCCTGTACAAGACGGGCGGTATAATACCCTTCCCCACAGCCCGCGTCTACCAATGAGGGAGCCGGCAGCTCCATAAGCAGGCTGCAGACAAGCGCATTCAGCCCGTCGGAAAAGCAGGCATACCCGCCCGTATCCAGAAACCGGCGGCGGGCCGCCACCATCTCCCTGCTGTCGCCGGGGATTTTGGCGTGCATCTGGGCGGCCGGCAGAAGATGGGCGTAGCCCTCAGCCGCGAGGTCAAAACTGTGGCGTTTGGGACAGACCAGGACGCGGGCGCCGCGTGTCAGCGGCGCCCCGCACACCGGGCAGCGGAAAAGCTCCATGGTATCGCTCCCTTTCGCATGTTTTTCCGGGCGGCGCCGCGGTGCGGCAGGCGCAAAAAAGGCGCGGCGCGGGCGTGTGCCCGGCGCGCCGCGCCCTGCCGTATATCCGCGGTGCTTATTCTTCGTGCGCCTTCATATACTCTTCAAAGCTGGCATATTTTTGTGCAGGGGCCCTACGTGCGATAAGCTGGATGCTGTCGTCCACCTCGGAAAAGCGCGGCTCCTCTTTTGCAGACTTTGCGCTCTTTTCAGCGCGGGGCGCGTGCTCGGCTTTTTCGCCGCGTCCGTTCTTGCCGCGCGGCGCGCCGTTTGCCGGTTTCTCCTTTTGGGGCTGCTGGGGCTGCGCCTGCGGAGCACTCTCTTTTTTCTGCGGCGCCTGGCTGGCTGCAGCCGGGCCCTGCCCGCCGCTCTTATGGCGGCGGCCGCCGCGCCGACGGCGGCGCTTTGCACTTTCGGCCGGGGCCGCGCCGTCCTGCTGCGGGCGCTGTGGCGTATTCGTCTGTTCCATTTGAAATTCCTCACTTTTTTCCGGCCGGGCGGCGGCCCGGACCGGCTTTTTCCGCGCAGGGGCCTGCTGCTGCGCCTGTACGGCCGGCCGCACGGCAGGCGCGCGCTCGGTACGCGGCGCGCGCTGGCCGCGCCCCTGCGTCTGTTTCTCTTCTTTTTCAAACACCTGCATCGGCCACTCGTGTTCCACGGACGGGATGCGGATGTGCGTCAGCTTTTCAATATCCGCCAGATATTCCTTTTCCTCAAAGTCGCAGAAGCTTACGGCCAC
The DNA here is from genome assembly GCF_000949455.1 of Ruthenibacterium lactatiformans. Lineage (GTDB taxonomy): Bacteria > Bacillota > Clostridia > Oscillospirales > Ruminococcaceae > Ruthenibacterium > Ruthenibacterium lactatiformans. The sequence goes on from NZ_JXXK01000014.1 coordinate 53,549, forward strand.
GCCCGCGTGCCCCGCGCGCCCCGTGCGCCCGATCCTGTGCACATATGTCTCGGGGATATTGGGCAGATCATAGTTGAACACATGGGAAAGGCCGCTGACGTCAATGCCGCGGGCGGCAATGTCCGTGGCCACCAGCACGCGGATACGGCCGTCCTTGAAGCGGCCCAGCGCGTCCTGCCGGGCGTTCTGGCTTTTGTTGCCGTGGATGGCCATAGCCCCGATGCCCGCGCGGGCAAGCTCCCGCACAACGCGGTCCGCCCCATGCTTGGTGCGGGTGAACACCAGCGCGCTGGTCACCTCCGGTTTTTGCAGCAGCTGCGCCAGCAGGTGGCGCTTGTTGCCCTTGTCCACAAAATAAACGCTTTGCTCAATGCGCTCCACCGTCGTGGCGGGCGGCGCGACCATCACCTTTTCCGGGCCGTGGAGCAGGCCGTCGGCCAGCTCCTCGATCTCCCGCGGCATGGTGGCCGAGAACAGCAGCGTCTGCTTTTGCCCCGGAAGGCAGGCGAGCACCCGCTTCACATCATGTACAAAGCCCATGTCCAGCATACGGTCGGCTTCGTCCAATACGAATATCTCAACATTTTTCAGGTCGATATAGCCCTGTCCGATGAGATCGTTCAGGCGGCCGGGCGTGGCTGTCAGGATATCTACGCCCTTTTTCAGCCGGGCCACCTGGGGATTCTGGTTCACGCCGCCGAAAATAACGCAGTGTGCAAGGCGCATATGGCGGCCGTAGGCCGCAAAGCTTTCGTCGATCTGCAGCGCAAGCTCGCGGGTCGGCGTGAGAATGAGCGCTCGGATGGGGCGCCCGCCCGAAGGTGCTGGCGCAGCCGCCAGACGCTGCAGAATGGGCATGGCGAACGCGGCGGTCTTGCCGGTTCCGGTCTGAGCGCAGCCCAGCAGGTCCCGCCCGGCCAGTACGGGCGGAATGGCTTTTTGCTGAATGGGAGACGGTTCTTCGTAGCCCGCCTCGGCGGCGGCTTTCAAAATTGGGGGAATCAGGTTCAAATCGCTGAATTTCATGCAGTGGGTTCCAATCTTTCCTTATCGCGGGACGCGCACACCTTCTGTCCCGGGCAATAAAAACATATTTTTTCGCGGGCGCGGCCCGCACCGGGCAAAAAATTTTTCCGGCAGGCTCCGCGCGGCTTGTACCGACGCGGACAGTGTGCTAAAATGGGGGCGGTCAGAGACAAAACATTGCGGAAACGGCTAAAAAACCCCATATTATTATATATTATATCATGTCTCCGCCAGCCGTGGCTAGAACAAAACCGCACCTGCTGCGGTTTTGCATGGTTCAATGTCCTCAAAGCCCTGTGCGTCAGCACAGGGGCGTGTGCAGTGCACACGCGCGGCCGCGCATGCGGCGGCTTTGAGGTTATTATACCATGACGCCGCGACGCAACCTCAACAAAACCGCACTTGTTGCGGTTTTGCATGGTTCAATGTTCTCAAAGCTCTGTGCGTTAGCACAGGGGCGTGTGCCACGCACACGCCCGGCCGCACATGCGGCGGCTTTGAGGTTATTATACCATATTTCTAAGCTCGCACTTCGCGTACCGCTCGTGTTCACTAAGAAACATGGTATCTATGCCGCCAGGCTCATGCTTCGCCTGCGGCTCGCATTCACCAACCGGACATATTATACCACAGAACGGGAGAAACCCCAAGATGGAAGCTGCTAAAAAAATCTTTACCCGCGCGCATATCATCTGGTTCCTGCTGCTCAACTTCGGCCTTGTGCTGCTGGCGGCAGGCATCCATTTTTTCAAATCACCCAATAATTTTGCAATGGGCGGTACGTCCGGCATCTCCATCATCGCGGCCACGCTGCTGCCGCATATGGATGTGGGCACGTTCATGTTTATCATCAACGGCGTGCTCATCGTGCTGGGGCTGGTGTTTCTGGGGCGCGCGGTCATCGGGGCCACGCTTTACTCTTCGGTGGCGCTCTCGTTCTATGTCTGGGTGCTGGAGCGCGCCGTGCCCATGGCCCGCCCGTTTACGGACGACACGTTCCTGGAGCTGTGCTACGCCGTTATCCTGCCTGCGGCGGGCAGCGCTATTATTTTTAACATCGGCGCCTCCAGCGGCGGCACCGACATCATTGCCATGATCCTTTCCAAATACACGAGTCTGGAGATCGGCAAGGCGCTGCTCGTTTCGGATTTCTGCATCGCGCTGTTTGCCGGCGGGCTGTACGGCGTGCGCACAGGCCTGTACTGCGTGCTGGGCCTGCTGGCCAAGGCCTTTGTGGTGGACGGCGTCATCGAAGGCATCAACGTGCGCAAAAAGGTCACCATCGTGTCCCGCCAGCCGGACAAGATCAATGAGTTCATCATGGGCACGCTGCACCGCGGCGCTACCGTATATACGGCCCACGGCGCCTTTTCGGGCCGGGACGAGCAGGTCATCACCACGGTGCTGAACCGGCGCGAAGCTGTCTCCCTGCGCAATTACATCCGCCGGACGGATCCCGGCGCTTTCATCACCATCGTCAATTCCAGCGAGACCATCGGCAAGGGCTTCCGCGCCATCTGAACGGCGCGCCTGCCTGCTTTTCCTTTTACACAAAAAACCGCTCCGGCGCTTTGTTGCATACCGGGGCGGTTTTTTGTAATTTTCCCATCTGATTATACAGAAAGTTCAGCTTTCTCTCCCAGCAGCGCGCGGTTTTCCTCCAGAAGCGGGCGGATGCAATCCGCCAGGAATTCCTCTACCTGTGCGGCGCTGCGGCCCGTGAAGTCCTCCGGCTTGAGGATGGCCTCGATCTCCTCGTAATCCAGCCCGAAAGAGGAGTCGGCGCAGATGCGCTCGATGAGGTCGTTTTTGCCGCCCTCCTCTTTCACGACCTTTGCCGCCTGCTGCGCATAGACACGGATCTTCTCGTGCAGCTCCTGGCGGTCGCCGCCTTTCTTGACGGCGCTCATCATGATGTTTTCGCTGGCCATGAAGGGCAGCTCCGCCATAATGCGGCTTCGGATGACCTTTGGGTATACCACCAGGCCGTCGCACACGTTGAGCATGATGTTCAGAATGGCGTCCACGGCCAAAAAGCCCTCGGCCACGGCCACGCGCTTGTTGGCGGAATCGTCCAGCGTGCGTTCAAACCACTGTGTGCCCGCGGTGAACGCGGGGTTCAGCACGTCGATCATCACGTAGCGGGCCAGCGCGCAGATGCGCTCGCACCGCATGGGATTGCGTTTGTAGGGCATGGCGGACGAACCGATCTGGTTTTTCTCAAACGGTTCCTCCATCTCCTTGAAATTGGCCAGCAGGCGCATGTCGTTGCCGAACTTCATGGCGCTCTGCGCAACGCCGGACAGCGCGGACAGCACATTGTAGTCCACTTTGCGGGAATACGTCTGGCCCGAAACGGGAACCACTTTTTCAAAACCCAGCGCGGCGGCGATGTCGGCCTCCACCGCCTTGATTTTTGCGTCGTCGCCCTCAAACAGCTCTACAAAGCTGGCCTGTGTGCCCGTGGTGCCCTTGCTGCCCAGCAGCGCAAGCCCCTTGATGCGCGTCTCGATTTCGGCGTAATCCATATACAGCTCGCCCAGCCACAGCGCGGCGCGCTTGCCCACGGTGGTGAGCTGCGCGGGCTGCAGATGTGTGTAGGCCAGCGCGGGCATGGCCTTGTATTCGTCCGCGAATTCTGCCAACAGGGCCATCACGTTCAGCAGCTTGCGGCGCACTACCTCCAGCCCCTCGCGCATGACAAGGATATCGGTATTGTCGCCCACATAGCAGCTGGTGGCCCCCAGATGGATGATGCCCTTTGCCTCCGGGCACTGCACGCCGTAGGCATAGACGTGGCTCATCACGTCGTGGCGGCACTCCTTTTCCCGGGCGGCGGCCACATCGTAATTGATGTCGTCCTTGTGCGCCTCCAGCTCGGCGATCTGCGCGTCGGTGATGGGCAGGCCCTGCTTCTGCTCGGCCTTCGCCAGCGCGATCCACAGCCTGCGCCACGTCTTGAATTTATTGTCCTCCGAGAAGATGTACTGCATCTCTTTCGACGCGTAACGCGTCTGGAACGGGGAAGTATAGGTATCGTGTGCCATTGTGCTCTCCTCTTACAGTTTGAAGTAATCCACGCCGCCCTCAAACAGCTTCTGGTATTTGTTGCCGTCCACGTTCTTATACAGGTTGTCGCCGCTGCGCTCGGAATGGCCCATCTTGCCCAGTACACGGCCGTCCGGGCTGGTGATGCCCTCCACGGCATAGTAGCTGCCGTTGGGGTTGTGGCGCACGTCCATGGTGGGCTTGCCGGACAGGTCTACATACTGGGTGGCGATCTGCCCGTTTTTCACTAGGCGGTCCAGCGTTTCGGCTCCGGCCACGAAGCGGCCTTCGCCATGGCTGACGGCCACCGTGTGCACATCGCCCGGCTTTGTATACTGCAGCCAGGGCGAAAGGTTCGACGCCACACGGGTGCGCACCAGCATACTCTGGTGGCGGCCGATGGTGTTGAATGTCAGCGTGGGGCAGGTATCATCCGTCTCCACGATATCGCCGAAGGGCACAAGGCCCAGCTTGATGAGCGCCTGGAAGCCGTTGCAGATGCCCAGCATCAGGCCGTCGCGCTTTTGCAGCAGCCCGCGCACGGCCTCGGTGATGGCCGGGTTGCGGAAAAACGCCGTGATGAACTTGGCGCTGCCCTCCGGCTCGTCGCCGCCGGAGAAACCGCCCGGCAGGAAGATCATCTGGCTGCGCCCGATGAGCTCCTTCACAGCAGCCACGCTCTCGGCCACATGGGCCGGGGTGAGGTTGTTGATGACGAATACCTCGGGCTCGGCCCCGGCGCGCTCCATGGCGCGGGCGGAATCGTACTCGCAGTTTGTGCCCGGGAACACCGGGATCAGCACGCGGGGCTTTGCTGTGCCCACCTTGGGCGCCACGCGGTTCAGCGCCTCGTACTTCAGCGCGGGCGCCTCCTGCGCCGGCCCGGCTGCCTCTGCCGTACGGTAGGGCAGCACCGGCTCCAGCTTTGCTTCATAGGCTTCCTGCACTTTGGCCAGGTCGGCTGTCTCGCCGTTCAGTTCCCACACATAGCGCGCTGTTGTCTCGCCGATGGGCGTGCCCACGTCGATGTCCTCCGCCAGCTCCAGCACAAAGCTGCCATAGGCGTAGCCGAACAGCTTTGCGGCGTCAAAGCCCGGGGCGAAACGCACGCCCAGGCGGTTGCCCAGGCCCATTTTGAACAGTGCCTCGGCCAGACCGCCCATGGACGGCGTGTAGGCAGAAAGCACCTTTTTCTCTTTGATGAGCGTCTCCACCTGCGCCCACAGCAGCTTCAGGCTCCCGGCATTGGGCAGCAGGCCGTCGCGCATGGCCGGGCTCAGCAGCACCAGCTTCGAGCCGGGCAGCTTGAACTCCGGGCTGACGACATTGTCCGTATTGCCCGCGGCAACAGCAAAGCTGACCAGCGTGGGCGGCACGTCGATGTTTTCAAACGAGCCGGACATGGAGTCCTTGCCGCCGATGGCAGCGACGCCCAGTTCCACCTGCGCGTCCAGCGCGCCCAGCAGGCTGGCCATGGGCCGGCCCCAGCGGGTGGGGTCCGCGCCCAGGCGCTCGAAGTATTCCTGGAACGTGAGATAGGCGTTTTTGGCGGAAAAACCGGTGGCCACCAGCTTGGAAACGCTCTCGGCCACGGCCAGGTAGGCGCTGTGGTACTCGCTCTGTTCGGCGATGAAAGGGTTGTAACCCCAGGCCATGCCGGAGCAGGTCTTTGTCTCGCCGTGGGGCACGGGCAGCTTTGCCGCCATTGCCTGCACGGGCGTGAGCTGTGTCCGGCCGCCGAAAGGCATCAGTACCGTACCCGCGCCGATGGTGGAATCGAACCGTTCGGACAGTCCTTTTTTGCTGCAGGTGTTCAGATCGCTCATCAGCGCGGTCAGTTTTTCCTCAAGCGTGCCCTCCGGCGCTTTGCAGGGTTCCACGCTGCGTGCCGGCACGCGCACGTCCATATGCTTCTCCGCGCCGTTGGAGTTCAGGAATTTGCGCTTGATGTCGCAGATGATATTGCCGTTCCAGCGCATGACAAGGCGCGGCTCCGCCGTCACCTCGGCCACGACGGTGGCCTCCAGATTTTCCCTGTTGGCTGCGGCAATGAATTTCTCCGCGTCCTCCTTCGCCACCACAACGGCCATGCGCTCCTGGCTCTCGGAGATGGCAAGCTCGGTGCCGTCCAGCCCGTCATATTTTTTCGGTACGGCGTTCAAGTCAATGGAAAGGCCGTCGGCCAGCTCACCGATGGCGACGGAAACACCGCCCGCGCCGAAGTCGTTGCAGCGCTTGATCATCCGCGTTGCTTCCTTTGTGCGGAACAGGCGCTGCAGCTTGCGCTCCACAGGCGCATTGCCCTTCTGCACCTCTGCACCGCAGGTCTCCAGGCTCTCCAGCTTGTGGGCTTTGGAGGACCCTGTCGCGCCGCCGCAGCCGTCGCGGCCCGTGCGGCCGCCCAGCAGGATCACCACGTCTCCGGGGATGGGCTGCTCACGGCGCACGTTTGCCTCGGGCACCGCGCCCACCACCGCGCCGATCTCCATACGCTTGGCGATGTAGCCCGGGTGGTACAGCTCGTCCACCATACCGGTGGCAAGGCCGATCTGGTTGCCGTAGCTGGAATAGCCCGCCGCGGCTGTCGTCACCAGCTTGCGCTGCGGCAGCTTGCCGGGCATGGTATCCCTGACGGGCACCAGTGGGTCGCCCGCCCCGGTGACGCGCATGGCCTGGTACACATAGCCGCGGTTGGCCAGCGGGTCCCGGATGGCGCCGCCGATGCAGGTGGCCGCGCCGCCGAACGGCTCGATCTCGGTGGGATGGTTGTGCGTCTCGTTTTTGAACAGCAGCAGCCAGGGCTCGTCCGTACCGTTGTTGTCCACGGTGATGCGCACGCTGCAGGCGTTGATCTCGTCGGATTCGTCCATGTTCTTCAGCACGCCGGTCTTTTTCAGGTACTTTCCGCCGATGGTGCCCAGGTCCATCAGGCATACGGGCTTGTTTTTGCCCGCGTGCACCTCCCTGCGCAGCGCAAGATAACGCTCCCATGCGGCCTTCACCGTCTCGTCCTCGATCTGCACGTCGTCCAGGATGGTGCCGAAAGTGGTGTGGCGGCAGTGATCGCTCCAATAAGTGTCGATCATGCGGATCTCGGTGATGGTGGGGTCCCGTCGCTCGCTTTTGAAGTATTCTTGGCAGAAGGCGATGTCGCCTTCATCCATGGCGAGGCCGTAGTGCTTTACAAAATCCGCGAGGCCCGCTTCATCCAGCGCGGTGAAGCCCTCCAGCGTTTCCACGGTGGTTGGGATGGCGTAATCGGTCTTCAGCGTGGCCTTCTCCGCAAGGGACGCCTCCCGGGCCTCTACGGGGTTGATGACGTATTTTTTAATTTCAGCCAGCTCCTCCGCGCTGGGCGCGCCGTACAGCAGGAACACGCGGGCGGACTGCACGTCCGGCCGCTCGCCCTGGCTGATGAGCTGGATGCACTCGGCGGCGCTGGCCGCGCGCTGATCGAACTGGCCGGGCAGGAACTCGGTGGCGAACACCGCGTCCGCGCCTTCGGGCACGGCCGTATAGGTGAAGTCCAGCTGCGGCTCACTGAACACGGTGCCGCAGCACTGGGAAAACAGCTCTTCGGAGATGCCCTCCACGTCGTAGCGGTTCAGCAGGCGCAGGCCCGTCACGCTTTTGATGCGCAGCAGATGACGGATCTCGGACAAAATGCCCCTGGCCTCCACCGCGTATTCGGGACGCTTTTCCACATAAATGCGATATACCATAACGTTTCCTCCCTGTGGCTCACAGCGCGGCAAGCGCCTTCTGGCCGATGTCCGAGCGGCGGTGCAGCCCCTCAAAGCCGATCTGGTCCGCCGCGCCGTAGGCCGCGGCCACGGCGTCAAACAGCGAATCCGCCACGGCGGTGACGCCCAGCACGCGCCCGCCGCTGGTGACGAGCACATTGTCCGCAAGGGCCGTGCCCGCGTGGTACACGGTGGCCCCGCCGCCCGGCAGCTGGCCGTCCGCGAGGCCCGTGATGGGCTTTCCTTTTTCATAGTGCTGCGGGTATCCGCCTGAAGCCAGCACCACGCACGCGGCGCTTTGGCCGCTGAATTTTACTTCCGTCTGCGCCAGCGTACCGTTGGTGGCGGCCTGCATCACAGCCAGCAGGTCGCTCTCCAGAAGCGGCAGCACCACCTGGGTCTCCGGGTCTCCGAAACGGCAGTTGTACTCAATGACCTTCGGGCCGTCGGGCGTAAGCATCAGCCCGAAATACAAACAGCCTTTGAAGGGCCGGCCCTCCGCGTTCATGGCCGCAACGGTGGGTTTGAAAATCGTCTCCATGCACACCTGTGCGATCTGCGGCGTATAATAGGGGTTGGGCGCGATGGTGCCCATGCCGCCGGTGTTCAGGCCCCTGTCGCCGTCCAGCGCGCGCTTGTGGTCCATGCTGGACACCATGGGCACGACGGTTTTTCCGTCGGTAAAGCTGAGTACAGAAACCTCCGGCCCCGTGAGAAACTCCTCGATGACGATACGGCTGCCCGACGCGCCGAACTGCCTGTCCTCCATGATGCTTTTCACAGCGGCCAGCGCCGCGGCCTCGTCCTCGCAGATCAGCACGCCCTTGCCCAGCGCAAGGCCGTCCGCCTTGACGACAAGCGGGTACTTCCGGTTGGCGCGCACATAAGCCGCGGCCTCGCCCGCGTCCGCAAACGTCTCGTAGGCGGCCGTGGGGATGCCGTACTTCTTCATCAGGTTTTTGCTGAACACCTTGCTGCCTTCCAGAATGGCGGCGGCCTTGTTGGGGCCAAAGGCGGGAATGCCCTTTTCCGCCAGCGCGTCCACCATGCCCAGCACCAGCGGGTCGTCCGGCGCGACGACCACATAATCGATGCCCTCCTGCACGGCAAAGGACACCACGCCCGCCACGTCGGTGGCGGCGATGGGCACGCACACGGCGTCGCTGGCGATACCGCCGTTGCCCGGCGCGGCATACAGCGCGGGGCGCCGCGGGCTTTCCTTCAGCTTGCGGATGATAGCGTGCTCCCGCCCGCCCCCGCCGACAACCAGAACCTTCATAGGTCAACCTCCCTGCTTTCGCCGCCGCGCCGCCAAACGCGGGCAGAGCCGTGCTCCGCCCCGGCGCGGCCGCGCGGCGTTCTTTTTAATGGTGGAACAGGCGGATGCCGTTGAACGCCATCACAATGCCGTATTTATCGCAGGTTTCAATGACCTGCCCGTCCCGGATGGAGCCGCCCGGCTCCACGATGGCCGTCACGCCGGAACGGCGCGCGCGCTCGATGTTGTCCCCAAAGGGGAAAAATGCGTCGCTGCCGAGACAGACGCCCGTGACCTTGGACAGCCATTCTTTTTTTTCGGCGGGCGTCAACGGTTCGGGACGTGTGGTGAAGGTCTCCGCCCACACGCCGTCGCCCAGCACGTCCTCCCATTCGTCGGAGATATACACGTCGATGGCGTTGTCGCGGTTGGGGCGGGAGACGTCGGGACGGAACGGCAGGCCCAGCACCTTGGGGTGGTGGCGCAGCTGCCAGATGTCCGCTTTGTTGCCCGCAAGGCGCGTACAGTGGATGCGGCTCTGCTGGCCCGCGCCCACGCCGATGAGCTGCCCGCCCTGGGCATAGCACACCGAGTTGGACTGGGTGTATTTCAGCGCGATCAGGCACAGTGTCAGGTCCCGCTTCTGCTCGTCTGTCAGCGCCCTGTTCCGTGTGACGATATTGGAGAACGTATCGTCGCCGAACTTCAGCTCGTTGCGCCCCTGCTCAAACGTGATGCCGAACACATCCTTGTGCTCCACAGGTGCGGGCTGGTAGGATGGGTCGATGGCGACAATGTTGTAACCGCCCTTGCGCTTTGTTTTCAGGATGGCCAGCGCGGCGGCGGAATAGCCCGGCGCGATAACGCCGTCCGACACCTCGTGCTGGATGACCTTCGCCGTGGCTTCGTCGCATTCGTCGGAAAGGGCGATCCAGTCCCCGAAGCTGGACATGCGGTCCGCGCCGCGGGCGCGGGCATAGGCGCAGGCCAGCGGGGAAAGCTCGGTGTCCTCCACAAAATACATCTTTTTCAGCGTATCGTCCAGCGGCAGGCCCAGCGCCGCGCCGGCGGGGCTGACGTGCTTGAAGGACGCGGCCGCGGGCAGGCCCGTGGCCTGGCGCAGCTCTTTTACAAGCTGCCACGCGTTCAGCGCGTCCAGGAAATTGATATAGCCCGGTTTGCCGTTCAAAACGGTGATGGGCAGCTCGCCCTCCCGCATGAAGATGCGCGCGGGCCGCTGGTTCGGGTTGCAGCCGTATTTCAGTTCCAGTTCTTTCATATCCTTAAAAACCCCCATTCGATGTCCCCGGCGGCCCTGCCGCACACGGGGCGGCGCGTTACACTTTTTCGTATTTGTTCACGATGCGGTCCTGCGTTTTGCCCGTGGCAAGGTCGATATACCGCACAAACAGCGAAACCTTGTTGTCCTCGTTCAGGCTGTTCCAGACCATTCTTGTAAACGTGTCGATATCGCCCATCAGGCGCACGTGCTCCGGCTCGCCCGCGAAGCTGGGGATGGGGCTGCCGTCGCAGCGGTAGGTATGGATAAAGCGGCCCTCGCCTGCAACGGGCTGGTCGTATTCAAAGAAGAACCGTTCCACGGAATCCGCGTTGCCGCCGTCGGATTTCAGAATGGACAGCTTGTACTTCATTGCGCCGTCCTTCACCTTCACAATGCCCGAGATGCGCGGCGTGAAGTTGGGGGAATCCGGCTCAAAGGTGCGCGTGCGCAGCGCCTTGGCAAAGCCCTTGCCCGCGGCCAGGTGGTCGTATATCGTATCCGTCTGGTCGCCGTTGGTCACGATGGTTGTTTTGCCCAGCACGCGCACGGGCGCGTAGATGATGAGGGACGGGTCCTCCAGCTTGGAGGGGTCCGCCGCTTCGGTAATGATGCCGCCGTCCTTCGCGGTGAACACGCGGTTGCGGCTGTTTGCGCTGCGGCCCATGATAAAATAGGCGATGACGGCGCTTTTGCCGTCCTCCGACCTTCCCAGCACGATGCCGCGGCCGGGGTATGTATTTACGGCAAGCTCCGCCGCAAGGCTCAGATGGTCCATATCCTTCTCCTCTTTCCGCGGCGCGGCGGGTCCGTCCGCCGCGTCCAATTCTTCCGTCAGCTGCGCCAGCGCCCGGGGCAGCAACTTCCATTCCGCCTGCTCCATCACGCGCTTCTGCAGCGTTTCCGGCGTATCGCCGGGCAGCACGTCCACGGCCTGCTGCAGCAGGATGCGTCCGCCGTCCGGCACTTCGTTCACAAAATGCACCGTCGCGCCCGTCACCTTCACGCCCTTTGCCAGCGCTGCCTCATGCACCCGCAGGCCGTAATAGCCCGCCCCGCAGAAGCTGGGGATCAGGCTGGGGTGCACGTTCAGAATGCGCTCGGAATACGCGGTGATGACGCTGGGGCCCAGGATGGACAAAAAGCCCGCCAGCACCACCACGTCGATGCGGTGCTCCCGCAGCGCGGCCAGCAGCGCCGCGTCGTATTCCTCCGGTGCGGCATAGCTTTTGCGCGCCACCACAATGCCGGGCACGCCCGCTTTGGACGCGCGCTCCAGCGCGTACACGCCGGGCTTTGAGGCCAGCACCAGAGCGATTTTCGCATGGGGCAGCGCGCCCGCGGCCTTTGCGTCCAGAATGGCCTGCAGGTTCGTGCCGCCGCCGGAAACCAGCACCGCTACGTTCAGCATAGCTCTACGCCCTTTTCCGCACCCTTCGCGATCTCGCCCAGGATGTACGCATCCTCGCCCGCTTCCTTCAGGATGCGCACGGATTCGTCCGCCCTGTCGCCGGGCACGACGACAGCCATGCCCACGCCCATATTGAACGTATTGAACATGTCCCGCTCGGGAATTTTGCCAACCTTTTGCAGCAGCGGGAAGATGGGCGGCATGCGCAGGCTCTTTTTCTCGAGCTTCGCCACGCAGCCCGCGGCCAGCGCGCGGGGGATGTTCTCATAAAAGCCGCCGCCCGTGATGTGGCTCACGGCGCGCACATCCACCTGCTCCATCAGCGCCAGCACGGGCTTGACGTAAATTTTTGTGGGCGTGAGCAGCGTTTCGCCCAGCGTGCCGGAAAGCTCGTCGTAATGCTGCCAGATATCCGCGTACTCCACATTGAATATCTTGCGCACAAGAGAAAAGCCGTTGGAGTGCACGCCGCTGGAGGGCAGCGCGATGACGGCGTCGCCCGCCTGCATCTTCGTATTGTCAATGATTTTGCTTTTTTCCACGACGCCCACGGTAAAGCCGGCCAGGTCGTATTCCTGCTCCGGGTAAAAGCCCGGCATCTCGGCGGTCTCGCCGCCCACAAGCGCTGCGCCCGCCTGGACGCAGCCCTCGGCCACGCCCGCCACGATGGAGGCGATCTTCTCCGGGTAATTCTTTCCGCAGGCGATATAGTCCAGAAATACCAGTGGCTTCGCGCCGCAGGTGATCACATCATTGACGCACATGGCCACACAGTCGATGCCCACGGTGTCGTGCTTGTCCATCAGAAAAGCGATCTTCAGCTTCGTGCCCACGCCGTCCGTGCCGGAGACCAGCACCGGGTGGGTGAGGCCCGTCATATCCAGCTCGAACAGGCCGCCGAAGCCGCCCAGCCCGCCGATGGCGCCCGGCGTCATCGTACGCGCCACATGCTGTTTCATCAGCTCCACCGCGGCATAGCCCGCCGTGATGTCAACGCCCGCTGCCTTGTAGCTCTCGGAAAAGCTCTTCATATCGTTTCTCCTGTTCCCGACGGTCAGTCGTTGATATTTTCGGAAATTTTCTTTTCAAATTTGCTTTTTTCAGTGCTTTTGGGCGGCTCCACCGGGTATTTGCCCGTAAAGCAGCCCGTGCACAGGCCGCATTTACAGCCCTCGGCGATCTTCTTCACTCCGTCCACGCTCAAAAAGCCCAGGCTGTCCACACCCAAAATCTCCCGCATCTCCTCCAGCGAATGGTTGGCGGCGATGAGATTTTCCCGGCTGTCCACGTCCACGCCGAAATAGCACGGATACAGAAATTCCGGCGCGGAGGACAAAAAGTGCACTTCCGTGGACCCGGCTTCCCGCAGCATCTGTACGATCTGCCGCGAGGTGGTGCCGCGCACGATGGAATCATCCACCAGCACCACGCGCCGGCCCTTCACGGTGTCCGCAATGGGGTTCAGCTTGATGCGCACGGTGTTCTCCCGCAGCTTCTGGTTGGGCTGGATGAACGTTCGGCCGATGTATTTGTTCTTCAAAAAGCCGATGCCGTAAGGGATGCCGCTCTGCTGGGAATAGCCCAGCGCCGCGTCCAGGCCCGAATCCGGCACACCGATGACGACGTCCGCCTGCACAGGGTGCTCCAGCGCCAGAAACGCGCCGGCTCGCCGGCGCGCCCGGTGTACGGAAGCGCCGTCCACAACAGAATCCGGCCGGGCGATGTACACGTATTCAAACACGCACAGGCCTGTGGGGCAGCCGCAGTGGGTGCGGATGGAGCGGCAGCCGTTTTCGTCAAACACCACGATCTCGCCCGGCTCCACATCGCGCACGAACTCGCCGCCCGCGGCGGTGATGGCGCAGCTCTCGCTGGCAATGATGTCGTTTTCGCCCAGCTTGCCGATGCACAGCGGGCGGAAGCCCTGCGGGTCCCGCGCGGCGATGAGCTTGCGCGGGCTCATCACCACCAGCGAATACGCCCCCTTCAGCCTGTCCATCGTTTGCTCCACGGCCTGTTCGATGCTGTCGGAGGAAAGGCGCTCGCGGGTGATGGCGTAAGCGATGACCTCCGTATCCGACGTGGAGTGGAAGATCGCGCCCGAAAGCTCGAATTCCGAACGCAGCTCGGCGGAATTTGTCAGGTTGCCGTTGTGAGCCAGCGCCATCGGTCCCTTGATGTGGCGGATCACAAAGGGCTGCGCATTGGAGCGGACGGGCACCCCCGTGGTGGCATAGCGGCAGTGGCCGATGCACATATTGCCCCGGGGCATCGTCTCCAGCACGTCCTTGGTGAACACGTCGTTCACAAGGCCCAGCTCGCGCCGTTTGTAGAACACGCCGTCGTCGTTCACCGCCATGCCGCAGCTCTCCTGGCCGCGGTGCTGCAGCGCGTACAGGCCGTAATAGGTGGTACCCACCACGTCCAGGTCCGCGTCGCGGCGGTAAACGCCGAACACGCCGCACTCTTCATGCAGCTTTTCGTCAAGATAGTCTTTGATCATCCGCTCACTCCCCCAGCAGGCGCTTCATAACTTCCCGGTAGGCTTCCTCTTCGCCGCCCAGGTCGCGCCGGAACAGGTCTTTATCCAGGTGCGCACCTGTGGTGGCGTCCCAGAAGCGGCAGGTGTCGGGGCTGATCTCGTCGGCCAGCACGATGGAGCCGTCGGGCAGGCGGCCGAATTCCAGCTTGAAGTCGATGAGGCGGATGTTGAAGCCCAGCAGATATTGGGAAAGGATGTCGTTCACCTGGAAGGCATATTTCGTGATGGTGTCGATCTCCTCCTGCGTGGCCAGGCCCAGGGCCAGCGCGTGGTAATGGTTGATGAGGGGGTCGTGATACTCGTCGTTTTTGTAGCTGAACTCGATGGTGGGGATCTTCAGCACCGTTCCCTCAGGCACGCCCAGACGCTTGGTGAAGCTGCCCGCGGCCACGTTGCGGATGATGACCTCCAGCGGCACGATCTCCACCTTTTTCACCAGCGTCTCGCGGTCGGACAATTCCTCCACAAAGTGGGTGGGCACGCCCTTTTCAGCCAGCATCTTCATCAGGTTGTTGGAAAGCCTGTTGTTCACCACGCCCTTGCCGCGGATGGTGCCTTTCTTTGCTCCGTCGCCGGCGGTGGCGTCGTCCTTGTAATCCACGATGACAAGGTCCGCGTCGTCTGTGGCGAATACCTTTTTGGCTTTCCCCTCATACAGCTGTTCCCGTTTTTCCATGTTGTTCTTCTCCCTCTTTTGTGTTTTATAAAAATAAAAAGATATTTGGAAAGCATTCCTTACAGCGCGGCCGCCTCGGCCCGGATGGCGGCGTCCTTTTCAGCGATGGAGCGGGCCATTTTCTCCCGGTCCTCCGCCAGCAGCGCGGCGATGCGCGCGTCGTGGATGGCCAGCATCTGAGCGGCCAGCACGGCGGCGTTTTTGGCGCCGTTCAGCGCAACGGTGGCCACAGGAATGCCGCTGGGCATCTGCACGGTGGCCAGCAGGGCGTCCAGGCCGTCCACCGCGCCGCCCTTAACGGGGATGCCGACGACGGGCAGCACGGTGTTCGCGGCGATGCTGCCCGCCAGATGGGCGGCCATACCCGCGGCCGCGATGATCACGCCGAAGCCGTTTTCCGCCGCGCGCTTTGCAAACTCCGCCGCAGCGGCCGGGGTGCGGTGGGCGCTCATTACGCGCACCTCAAACGGGATATCCCAGCTTTTGAGCTGTACGGCCGCGGCTTTTACCGTTGGCCAGTCGCTGTCCGAGCCCATGATGATGGCTACTTTTTTGGTGTTTTCCATAAATCCATCTCCTTTGTGCGTCCCTGAAAAGAAAAAAGGCCGTGGTGCAGTTACACCATGGCCTTATGCTTGCAGTTTCAGCGCGGCATCCTCTTTCCGCAGCCCGCAGGCGCGCCGAAAAAACGCGCGGTATCCCGCAGACGCACTGCCCCGGCGGGAAGGCCGGCGACTTACACTCCGCCCCGGGTACGCAGCGGTTCCCAAAGCGATTGATTGCATCCCGGTACCTCCTCTGAACAGCTTGTTCGGTGCGAAGAAAAAGGATATTATCATCGTACTATGAAACCGGAATAAAAGCAATCGCTTTCCGGCGGCGGCGCGAATTTTCAGAGAAAACAACAAGAACCTTATGCCGCCGGGCGGCTTTTTTGGTTGATTGTCTTACACAGATTTTACAATGCGGAACCGGCGCCGTCAGCCGCAGATGATATCCGCCGTATCCGCCCGCGCCAGGCGGATCAGTTCCTCGGGCGCAAGCTCGATCTGATAGCCAATCCTGCCGCCGCTTACGATGATGCTTGCGCCCGCAAGCGCGCTGCGGTCGAACACGGTGCGGTAGGCTTTCTTCATCCCCAGCGGGCTGCACCCGCCGCGGACATAGCCGGTGACCTTATTGATATCGGCCACATGGAGCATGGCTACGCTTTTTTCGCCCACGCTTTTTGCGGCCTTCTTCAGGTCCAGCTCGGCCAGCACGGGCACGACGAATACAAAGTAGCTTTTTCCCGCGCCCTGTGTGACCAGTGTTTTAAACACGCGGGCGGGGTCCTGCCCCATTTTTGCCGCAACTGACGCTCCGTCGATGGCGCCGTCGCCGTGGTCGTAGGTATGGGGCGTATAGGGCACCTTTTCCTTGTCAAGCATCCGCATGACGTTTGTTTTGAATTCTGCCATTTTGTTCACTCTTCTTTGCCGGTGCCTAACAGATCATCTGCAGACACGCCGAAATAACTGCATAGCGTTGCAAAAGTTTCCACATACATCCGACGCTGCCGTGTTTCATACATGTTATACATTGAGGTTGCCACACCGAGTACATCCGCCATGTCTTTCTGCGTCAGCCCCTGCGCTTTGCGAAGCGCGCGGATACGGTCAATATAATCCATGCAGGCCCCCCCCCCTTCGTTTTATGATAATATATTCCATTTCGCTTTTTCACCAATAGTGAATTATGCTTGAAATAGTTTTTTACTATTTGTGAAACAAAGGAGAATGGATTGTGAAAAGCATCATAAAAGATTGGTACACAGGCGAAAATATCCCGGTGGAGACGCGCCTGCCCGCTTACAGACGAACAGCGCGCGCTGGCGCGGGAAACGGAAGAACTGAAAGGCCGGTTCACCGCCACTTTTTCCCGGAGCCAGAACGAGCTGTATGAAGCCCTGTGCGACCGCGAAGAGTTTGCCGGGTTGCACCGGGCGACCGCCATCTTCGCACAAGGTGTGGGCTCGGCCTGCGTCTGGCTTTCGAGGCTCTGGGATGAGAAGCGCAAGGCCCCCGTTTACCCCGGCGAAAGGCTGCCCTTGACAAATGCGCCGAATGCGCGTATACTGCTAACAAATCTTTTCCGCTGGGGGAAAACCATGCCGGACCGTTCGTTTACAACTGCAAACTATTATTATTTTGGCTATTACTTTACAGGTAATGGCTCTGTTTGCTGTGGAACGGTTCAGGATGCAAAATAATTTTTTGTAAACTGATAAGCCGGCAGCGCAGAGCGCTGCCGGCTTTTTTGTTTTAAAATTTTAAATCGCAAGAGGGGTATGCAGTATGATCGTTATTTTTAAAAACAACGCGAACCCGGAGCAGGTGAAGCAGCTCTGCGCCGGTTTTGAAGCCCAGGGCCTCAAAATTCACAATTCCGAGGGCGAGCACACGCACCTTATCGGCCTCATCGGCGACACATCCAGCGTGGACATCGACCTTGTGCGCGCCAATGATTTTGTCGAGGATGTGAAGCGGGTCAGCGAGCCCTATAAAAAGGCCAACCGGAAATTCCATCCGGCGGACACCGCTGTGGACGTGGCGGGACATACGATCGGCGGCGGACATTTCTCCGTGATGGCCGGGCCGTGCAGCGTGGAGAGCGAGAGCCAGATCGTGGAAGTCGCCCGCGACGTACAGCGCAGCGGCGCGGGCATCCTGCGCGGCGGCGCGTTCAAGCCCCGCACCTCCCCTTACGCGTTCCAGGGCATGCGCGCCGAGGGCCTGGAGCTTCTGCGCGAGGCCCGCGCCGCCACCGGGCTGCCCATCGTCACCGAGATCATGAACACCGAGCACGTTCCCCTCTTTGCCGACGTTGATATGATCCAAGTGGGCGCGCGCAACATGCAGAATTTTGAATTGCTGAAGGAACTGGGCAAGCTGCAAACGCCCGTTCTGCTCAAACGCGGCCTTGCCAACACCATCGAAGAATTTCTGATGAGCGCCGAATATATCATGGCCGGCGGCAATGAAAACGTCGTACTGTGCGAACGCGGCATCCGCACGTTTGAAACGAGCATGCGCAACACACTGGACATTTCCGCGGTGCCCATGCTCAAAAGCAAGACCCATCTGCCCGTGGTCATTGACCCCAGCCACGCCGCGGGCATTGCCTGGATGGTGGAGCCGCTTGCCATGGCCGCCATTGCCGCGGGCGCGGACGGATTGATGATCGAAGTCCACAACGACCCGCCCCACGCCAAAAGCGACGGCGCCCAAAGCCTGACGCCCGCACAGTTCGACGCGCTGATGGGCAAGGTCAAGGCCGCCAGCGCCTTCTTCGGCAAGGCCATCAACTAGGGGACGCTTAAAAAATCGAAAAAGCTGTTTTCTCCGACAGGAATCGGTGTTTGCTTCGTTAAAAGTTCTCAGAACACAGCATTTTCTCTATTTTTTAAACATCGCTAAGCGCGCCGTTCCGGCGCATCCCGCAATAAGGCCCGGAGCCGCGCTGCTTTCCGCACGGCTCCGGGCCTTATTGCCGCACGAAGCGCATCAAAGCTCGGCGTGCCAATCCACGTCGAATTTCCGGTCTTTAAAATAATAATCCGCGTCCGCTTCGGTGATGGCGCGCAGCACGCGGCAGGGGTTGCCCGCCGCAACAACATTTGCCGGGATGTCCCGGGTGACGACGCTGCCCGCACCCACCACCACGTTGTCCCCGATGGTCACGCCGGGCGTGACCACTGTATTGCCGCCCAACCAGACGTTATTCCCGATGGCGACGGGCTGGCCGTACTCGTAGCCCGAATTGCGCGCGGCCGGGTGTACCGGATGGCCCGCCGCATAAATGGCGACGTTGGGCGCAAACATCACATTGTCGCCAATGGTCACCCTGCAAACGTCCAGGATCACACAGTTGTAATTGGCATAGAACCACTCGCCTACCTCAATGTTGTAGCCGAGGTCGCAGTGGAACGGCTCCTCGATGTGCAGATGCTCGCCCGTTCTGCCGAACAGGCCGCGCAGCAGCGCCGTGCGCTCTGCACGCGCATCCGGCGGCAGACGGTTGAATTCCCAGCAGGCACGCTGCGCCCGGGCGCGTTCCTCCGGCAGGCCGTCCATCCACGCCTTATAGGGCAGGCCCGCCAGCATGCGTTCCTTTTGTGTCATACTCCGCTTTCCTCCTCTGCTTTGCGCGGCCGGAGCCTTACAGCACGAACTGAAACAGGCACATGGCGTCCATATAATCCACACAGGTGAAGCGCAGCGTTTTTTCGTCCACCTGTTCCACGCCCGGGTAGAAGCTGCAGCGGTAGGCCGCCCGGTGTTCCTTATAGCGGATGATGATCTCAAACTTCGGAGGCATGGGCACGATGCAGGTACGGTACGCGCCGCTCTCCAGCTGGGCGCGCAGCGTTTCCTCGATACGCTTGACGGCCAGCGCCGGATGCAGGCTGGTGGCAGAGTTTCCGTCCCCCTTATTGACGGGCACCGTGGCGATATCGGGTATCATGCGCCGTGCACTGTCGCACAGCGCCGCATCACCGGAAACAAAGCACACCGGCACGCCGTGATAGCCCGCCATATAGGCGTTGAGCGTGAATTCGCTGGCACGCACGCCGTTGATCTCCACATAATCCACACTGGTGTTCATGGTGTGGGAAAGCGGATTGCCGTCGCAGCAGGCGGCCGCATGATAACCGGTAAAGACTGCCGCGTCCCAATCGCCGTGCTGGATGCCGCTCATCATGCTGTAAACATCGCCCGCCCAGCCCCGGTTGATCTGCACCTCTTCGGGCAGAACAGAGGGGTCGATGTTGCGGGCGGAATCATGAGCGTCCTTTACCAGAATGCGCTCGCCGCCTGCCGCCAGAGCGCCGCGGCAGGCCGCGGCCACCTCCCGGCTCATCTGCTGCTTAAAATAGGCGTAATCCCCGTCCGGCCTGCCCGGCTCGGTCTCGCTCCATGCGGCGATGCCGCAGGTGCCTTCGATATCGCTGGAAATGAACAGATTCATGGCGTTTCTCCTTTTCTTCCTCCTTGGCGTCCGGCGCGCCGCCGGGGGGCGTTTTTTTCATCATAGCACAAAACCGCGGCCGTGCAAATACACGGCCGCTTTGCCTGTTGAAAAATCGTTTGTCCGCCCGGATATGTGGCGGGCGGGCAACCCTCTCTCCGTATTTTCCGCGCGCGGCCTTTACCGCGTGACGTTGCGGATCCAGTTGCCGCCCGCGATGCGGCGCAGACAGAAAAATGCCTTCAGCGGCATGTCGCATTTCAGCACGGCCAGCACCAGCACCGGCGGCGCGCCCAGCCAGAATGCCGCTGCCGCGCCCAGGGGGACCATCGCCCAGATACAGCCTACATCCGTGACAGCCGCGAAACGGGTATCCCCCGCGCCGCGCAGCACACCGCTGATCAGCGGGCAGGTGAACGCCATAAAGAAAATGGCCGCCGCATATACATACATCAATTGGTCGGTCAGTACGCGGGTGCTTTCCTTGATGTCATAAATGCCGATGACCGGCCCCTTCACCGCCAGCAGCAGCGCCGCGCACACCACGCCGATGACGGCGTAGATCTGGATGAGCTTGTTGACACAGGCCCGGGCGTACGGATAATCCCCCCGGCCCACCAGCATGCCCACCAGAACGGCCGAGGCATTGGACACCCCCAGGATGATGCTCGTTGCCATCTGGAACATCACATTGCAAATGCTGTTGGCCGCCACGATATCGCTGCTCATATGCCCCAGGATGACAGAGTGCATGGAAATGGCGACGCTCCACAGCAGCTCGTTGAGCATCACGGGCAAACCGTAGCGCACCAGGTCCCGGGCGAGGCCGCCCGACGGCCACAGCAGCATATGCAGGCGGAAGCGGATCTTCTTTTCCCACACGAGCATATAGGCGATGATCATCACGAACTCCGCCACGCGCGCCAGCACAGTGCCGACGGCGGCACCCGCCACGCCCATGCGCGGCGCGCCGAACTTGCCGAAGATGAACACGTAGTTGAAAAACACGTTCACCGCAAACGACACGCCGTAGATCGCCACCGAGACGTTGACGGTCTCCACGCTGCGCAGCACCACCAGGAATGTGGATGTGACGCCGTAGAAGAAATACGACAGCGACACGATGCGCAGATAGGATGCGCCGGCCTCGATAACGGCGGGCTCGGCGGTGAATATCTGCATCACCGGGCGCGGGAACAAAAACAGCACCAGTGTGAACAGCAGCCCCGCCGCAGCCGAAATGCGCAGCGCCAGGCTGGCGACGCGGCAGATGGAATCCACGTCCTTTTTGCCCCAGTACTGGCTGCACAGCACGATGGCACCGCCCGCCACGCCGAATATGGCTACGGTATAAATAAAGAACACCTGGTTGGCCAGACTGGTGGCAGAGAGCGCCACCTCGCCCAGCCCGCCCAGCATCAGGGTATCCATCAGGTTGACACTGTACGAAATGACATTCTGCAGCGCCACAGGCAGTGTGAGCGCCAGCAGGCTGCGGTAAAACGAGCGCTCTACATGAATTTTCGGATTTTTGGCTTGCACGGGTCTCCTCCTGCCTCTCCCGTGCAAAAGGGCCGCCCGGCAGGGCGGCCCTTTTGCTTTTGGGAGGTAATGAGTGTTTGAGTGCTTGAAGACTCTTTGAACACCGGAAATACCGGCGTATCTATTGTATAACGGTAAGCGCTAATTACCGTTGTACACGTCCGGAACCGTCGCCGCCCGCCAGCTTTTCCACTTCGGGCACGGTGACGAAGTTGTAGTCGCCCTCGATGGAGTGCTTCAGGGCGGAAGCCGCCACCGCGAACTCCACCGCGGCCTGGGTGTCCTTGCCGGACAGCAGGGCGTAGATCAGGCCGCCGCCGAAGCTGTCGCCGCCGCCGATACGGTCGATGATGTGCAGATGATACAGCTTGGAGAAGCAGTACTCATCCTTGGCCACGTTGTAAAGCATGGCGCTCCAGTCGTTGTCAAAGGCAGATTTGCTCTCGCGCAGCGTGATGGCGACCATCTCGAAATTGAATTTGTCCGCCAGCTGTTTGGCCACGCTCTTATAGCCTTCTTTGTTCAGCTCGCCGCCGGTGATGTCGGTGTTCTCGGCCTCGATGCCGAATACGTCTTTGGCATCCTCCTCGTTGGAGATGCACACGTCTACATACTGGCACAGCTCCGTCATGGCGGCGCGGGCTTCGTCGCGTGTCCACAGCTTGCCGCGGTAGTTCAGGTCGCAGCTGATCTTCACGCCATGAGCTTTCGCGGCCTTGCAGGCCTCCTTGCAGATCTCCACCACATTGGCGCCCAGCGCCGGGGTGATGCCGGTGAAGTGGAACCACTCCACGCCCTCAAAAATGGCATCCCAGTCGAAATCAGCCGTAGTCGCCTCGGAAATGGCGGAATGGGCGCGGTCATAAATGCACACGCTGGGACGCTGGGAAGCGCCCTTCTCGTTGAAGTAGATGCCCACACGGTCGCCGCCGCGGGTGATCTTGCTGGTGTCCACACCGTAGCGGCGCAGGCTGTTCACCGCCGCCTGGCCGATGGCGTGGGCGGGCAGCTTGGTGACGTAAGCGGCGTCCAGGCCATAGTTGGCCAAGCTGACGGCCACGTTGGCCTCACCGCCGCCGAAAGTGAATTCCAGGTGGTCGGCCTGGACGAAGCGCTCGTAGTTATAGGGCTGCAGGCGGATCATGAGCTCGCCGAAGGTAACAACTTTCTTTGCCATGAAAAAATACTCTCCTGTCTTTTATATATCTTATCTGCAATTATAAAAACATTGAACCGCAAATGCCGCAGCTCAGGCCGCCTTTTACAGCCTTGCTGTGCAAAGCTGTAAAAAATTACTTCTGCACGAGGTGGACGGCGAAACCGGCGATCTCGTCTTTGAAGTAAATGGCCTTGGGGCTGGCGGTCTCCTCGTTGAACTCGAAGCCGCGGCTCTTGAAATAGGCGATGGCGCGGGGCAGCGTGTTGGTGCCGATGGCGATGTGGCCGTTCTTTCCCAGATACTGCTTTTTCATGATCTCAATGGCCCGGCTGCCGCAGAAGATGCTGCTGTTGCCCTCGGCAACGTCGAAGCCGAACATCAGCTCGAACAGCTTGGCGGCCTTCATGGCTTCCTCGGCGTTCTCGGTGTTGATGCCGATGTGCTTGACCTCGAAGCCAAGCATGGTGTTGACGGCCTCGCGCGTCAGACGCTCGATTTCGTCCCAGTTTTCGGCCTCGATGAGGTCCTTCTTCACCATCCAGGTGCCGCCGCAGGCAACGATCTTGTTAAAGGACAGGTAGTCCAGCAGGTTTTTGGCGTTGACGCCGCCCGTGGGCATCCAGCGCAGGTTTGTGTAAGGGCCGGCCACGGCTTTCAGCTTGGCGACGCCGCCGTTCTGTTCGGCCGGGAAGAATTTCACAACGTCCAGGCCCATGCTCATGGCCTGCTCCATCTCGCCCGGAGTAGCGGTGCCGGGCATCATCAGCATGCCCTTGTCGATGACATATTTGGTGATCTCGGGGTTAAAGCCCGGGCTGACGATGAACTTGACGCCGGCGGCGATGGCTCGGTCCGCCTGCTCCTTCGTCAGCACGGTGCCCGCGCCCACCAGCATTTCAGGTACTTCGGCCACGATGCGCTTGATGGCCTCCTCGGCCGCTGCGGTGCGGAACGTGACCTCGGCCGCGGGCAGGCCGCCTTTGACCAGGGCCTTTGCCAGAGGCACAGCCTTGTCTGCGTCGTCGATGGCGATGACGGGCACGATGCCGATGTCGTAGATTTTCTGAATCACGTCGTTCATAGCAATCTTCTCCTTTTATTCCCGGTGGGGGTGTGTTCCATATTGTGGAACGCCGTTCCACTTTCTTTCTGGCTTCATTATAAACGAACAGGTTTTATTGTCAATGCGATTCTTGCGTTTTTTGCCCAAAAGCGGATATTTCTTGCATCCAAGCGGGGCCGGGGGCTTGCGCTTTGGCGCAAAACAAGTTACAATACAGACGGAAAACCGTTTCGCATTGTGGAACGCAACAAAGAAAAGGGGGTGCTCTTGTGGAAAACAGCAACGGCGGCGTGCAGAGCGTGGCACGCATCTTCGCACTGATCGAAGTCCTGTGCGCACACCCCAAGGGCGCGTCCCTGCAGACCATCAGCGCCGAGAGCGGCCTGCCCAAAAGCACGGCGCACCGGCTGCTCTCCAGCCTTGTATCGCTGGGCTACGCGGTGCAGGACAGTTTCTCCACGCACTATCGGCTGACGATGAAGATGTTCGAGCTGTCCAGCGGCATCGTCAACGATATGGATATCATGTCCGTTGCAAAGCCGCATCTGGACAAGCTTTCCCGCCATACGGGCGAGGCGGTGCATCTGGTTATCCAGGACGGCGTGGACATCGTATACATCTATAAGGCGGAGGCCGGCGCCGGGCTGGGCGGCATGCGCATGTCCAGCCATGTGGGGCTTCGCATCCCCATGTACTGCACAGGCGTGGGCAAGGCCATTTTGGCCACCCAGAGCTACGGCGAGGCCGAACGCGTGTGGCGCAAAAGCAGCATCCGGGCGCTGACAGCGCATACCATCACGGATTTCGACGCATTCATCGAGCAGCTCAAGCGCGTGCGCATGGCGGGCTATGCCATCGACGACGAGGAAAACGAGCTGGGCATCCGCTGTGTGGCGCTGGCGGTGCCGGGCATGAACGGCCGTGCGGAGGCGGCGTTCAGCATCTCGGGCCTTGCCGCGCAGATGACGGACGACCGCATCGAGCATCTGGCGCGTATGGGCCTTGCCGCGCGGCAGGATATTCTGCGCGACCTCGGCTGGAAGTAGATCGCGGCATACAGGCACAAACGGGTGCGGCGCAGAATAAAATTATCATAAACAATCGGCGCAGGGAAAATACCAAAAAAGAAAAAACACGTTCTGAGGCAGCATTTCGCTTCGCTTCAGGGCGTGTTTTTTGTTGTTTATGCTTTTTGCGCGCGGTTTTGCACCGCGCCCGCTTTCTATGCTACTGCGCCAGCCGTGTGAGCACTGCGCCGGGCTGCGTCATCACCAGGTCTCCGCTGTGCATCAGCAGCGTGTCGGCGTCCTGCGCGAAGAAAACATAGGTCTCCTCCGCGCTGGGGCGCGTCAGCGTCAGAACGCCGCTCTCATAGCTCCACGTTCCCAGATACGTCGTCATCCCCTGATACACATTGCACATGAACATAAACGTGCCGTCGGCGTATAGCTCCAAATAGGGATCCTGCTCCCCCTCCGCGCGATCCTGTACGCTGGTAAAATGCCCCGGCCCCAGCGTTTCCGGCGCATCCTCCGGCGGTTCGGACGGCAGGCAGGAGGAGGACGCACCGGAGAAAACGGTCTCCTGCGGCGCAGCGGGGGCGGAAAGCGCGCTTTCCGCCGCACCGGAGGAGGACGCACTGTTCTGTTCCGCCGCGGAGCTGCCCGCGCCGCCGGCACAGCCCGCCAAAAGCGCAAGCGCAAGATACGCCGCCAGCAGCGCCGGCGCGCGCCGGGCCCTTCGTTTTCCCTTTTCCTGTATCATATCTTCAGGCCTCCTGTTCCGCCCTGCCCTTCCCGGGCCTTTTCTGTCCGGTCCATTCCGGAGCCGGGTCCTTTACCGGGCGTTCAGCGCGGCGTCCTGCGCCGCGATCCACGCGCCCACTTCTTTGCCCAGCTTCGCCAGCGTTCCGGGAGCAAACGGGCTGTCCAGCCCGGCCGCCGCCACGAGACCCGGATACGTCTTGCCGCCGGCCTCGCCCACCAGAGCCAGGTACCGCCGCCAGGCGTCCTTTTTGTCGTGCAGAAACGCGGTGAAGAACTGCAGCGCCACCGTTTGGGCCAGGCAGTAGTCGATATAGTAGAACGGCACCTCGTAGATGTGCAGCTGGCGCTGCCAGCCCGCGCCGCGTCCGTAGAAGGGCAGGCCCGCGAAGTCCAGCCAGGGGCGGTATTCGCTTTCCAGCTTTGCCCATACTGCGTTGCGCTCCCCGGGCGTCAGGTCCGGCTCGGCGTACATGATGTGCTGGAATTCGTCCACCATGGTCCCGTATGGCAAAAAGTACATCGCGTCCTCGGCGTGGGCCAGTTCATACCGGGGCGTGTCCGTGCCGAAGAATTTTTCGTGATGCTCCGCCGTAAGGAACTCCATGGACATGGAGTGGATCTCGCAGCTCTCCATGCCGGGCTCCTCCAGAATCATGGGAAGGTCTTTCCGCGCGGCCACCCACGCGGCAAAGGCATGGCCCGCTTCATGCGTCAGTACGTCCACGTCGTCGGACGTGCCGTTGAAGTTGGAGAAAATGAAAGGCGCTTTGTAATCCGCCAGGTAGGTGCAGTAGCCGCCCGGGGCCTTGCCCTCCTTGGAGAGCACGTCGAACAGGCCTCCGTCGAACATTTCGTCAATGAATTCCGCCGTCTCGGGGCTGAGGGCATGGTACATTTCGCGGCCCGCGGCCAGTATTTCTTCCGGCGTGCCGTGGGGCGCGGGGTTTCCGTCCGCAAAGCAGAACGCGTCGTCGTAGAATTTCGGGTCCGCCACGCCGGTGCGGGCATACTGCAGCTTCTTCAGTTCCGCCACCACGGGCACGAAATCTTTTTTGATCTGCGCACGGTAGGCGGCCATGTCCTCCAGCGTGTAGCCGATGCGCCGCATGCGGATGGCGCCCAGGGGGATGAAATTCTCATAACCCAGCTTTCGTGCCTGGGCCGTGCGGTTTTTTACCAGCTTATCGTACAATTCGTCCAGCTCGGCCCGGTGCGCATCAAACCATGCTCCCTCGGCTTCGTAGGCGGCTTTGCGCACGGCTCGGTCCGGGTTTTGCTTGTAAAGGCTCATCTGGCTGACGGTATTTTTTCTGCCGTCAAATTCGATCAGCGCCGAGGCGTACAACTTTTCATAAGCCGTGGTGAGGGCGTTTTCCTCCGCCATCAGCTCCAGAATGGCCGGGTCGGAGGACTTGACGTCCACCTCCATTTTTTCAAAAGTGAGCCTGCCCAGCGCCTGCTCCAGCTGTGTGCGGAACGGCGAGGCCAGCAGCGCGCGGTACACGTCCAGCTGGGCTTCGCCCAGCGCCGGGCTGTTTGCGTCAAAAAATTCCCGCTCGGCTTCGTAAAACGCATCCCGCGTATCCACGGTGTGGCGGATCTCAGCCAGGGTGGACATGGTGGAGATATGGCGGCTCAGCGTCTCAAATTCCCGGAACGCCTCCAGCTGCGCCTGCGCGTCCGGCGCGGCGGCGATGCGCGCGCGCAGCGACGCAAAGGTTTCCCGCGCCGCGTCAAAGTCCGGGCGAGCGTACTGCATCTGTTCAAATTTCATCCAAACAACTCCTTTTTCGCGGCGCACGGGCCGCGCCTTGCATTACAATTGTATCTTATCATAGAGCGGCGGGAAAGAGAATACGCAAAACGCCCGCGCCCTCCAAAAGAACCTGGGCCGGGCCGTCTGCATTTTACGGCTGCGCCGCGGCTCCGGTGCGCGCTTTTTCCATGCGCGCGGCGGGGAGCAGCGGCAAAAGCGCCAGCAGCGTCACCAGCCCCGAAATCAGAAACAGGCTGTTGCCGGGCACCATGCCCGCCACGCCGTTGACAATTTTTTCAACGCCGAAAGCATTGATAACAGGGGTGGCAATGGCCGGGCCGACGATCATGGGCACGCACACAAAGAACAGCTGCTTCACACCCTCGAACTGGCCGCGCTGGTCCTCCGGATACAGGTTTTTGATCCACGCTGTCAGCGCCTGCAGCACCAGGATATACCCCGCGCCGGCGCCGAACACACCGATAAGCAGCGGAACGAACGCCGTGGAAAAGCTGACGCCCAGAAGGCCCAGCAGATTACAGCCCACGGCCGCCGCGATGACCGGCCCGCACTTGCCGCGGTCGATGAAGCGGGCGGCGGGAATGGTGAGCACCGATGCGGCCAGCAGGCCCGCGCCCTGCACCACGCCCGTGAGCGTGTAGTCCATACCCAGGTTGTCGGTAAAGTAAACCGTGATGTACGGGAAATATACGTTGAAGCCGATGAAATACACCATCATCACCAGAAACACCCAGAACAGCTCCCGGTTGCGGCCCACGATCTTATAATCGAACACAGCGGCGAACTGGTGCCAAAAACCCCGTGGGTCCCGGTTGGGGGCGAGGCCCGGCGCATCCCGCAGCGTGAACAGGCACAGCACGCCCACAGCAATGACCATGCCGCCCATGATGGTGAAAAACGCGAAGAAGTCCAGCGCGTCAATGATAATGCCCGACACAATGGCCCCGAAAATGGTGGCGAACACCGGCATCACGGCCAGCGCGCCGCCCACCTTGCCGCGGTTGCCCGCGCTGGAGATATCGGTCGTCCAGGGGTTGAACGCGCCGTCATTGCCCATGCTGCCGAAAAAGCTCATCACCGCGTCCGCCAGCACCACGCAGGTGGCCGCGAGCCACAGCGGATCTTTCGGCAGGAACTCCGTGACGCCGAAGCCGATGGTGAACACGCCCCACAGGATGTACCCGAACGCGATGAACGGGCGGCGCCTGCCCAGCCTGTCGCTTGCAGTGCCGATGAGGAACGTGCAGAAGGTGGACACCACGGCGGAAACGCCCACCATCCACGCCACGATGGACGGGTCCGGCGCGATCTTCCGGTATACAAAGGTATTGAACCAGGAGTTTTCGATGTTCCAGCAGATCTGCCCCGCCATTCCCAGCACCCAGATGAGCGCCCAGTTTTTGCGCGATATCTTTTCCATGCGACTGCCCCGCTTTCCGCAGACAGCGCGGCCGCAAGCGGCCCGCCGCCCAAAATATTTTTCATTCTGCCTGTATTGTATCATGGGGCGCAGCGCTTTGAAAGAAAAAACGCGCGGATACTTGCAATTTTCCTTCCGCCGTCCTATAATAACCCTATCGCAGAGTAGAAGCCTGCGCGTTGGCCTCCAAAAAGGGCCGCAGTGCCGTTCCGACGGGGAGTTGCGGAACGGACGAAAAGCACCGCTTGCGGTGCAGGCTTCGCATCCCGCTGCTGCATGACGAATGCAACACGGGCCTGCCAGGGCCGCCCGGAGCCGCGCGCAAGCGCGCCGCCGTGCGGCTGTGCGCGGGCCTTTTGCCTCCTTTATGCGGCAACGCCAAAATAAAGGAGGTTTTTTCATGTCTGCTTTTCAATCCACATTCGATTCCCTGCGCGGCTTTCCCCGCCGCCTGTCCGACGCCGCCCGCGAGGTGCGGCGCACCGCCAGTCTGGCCGGGGCCGCCATGCTGGCGGCGCTGAGCCTGGTGCTCAACCAGTTTACCATCGCGGTCAGCCAGTTTCTGGAGATCGGCTTTTCCTTTCTGGCCGCAGGAACGTGCGCGTTCCTGTACGGCCCGTGGCTGGCCGGGCTAATGGGCATCGTCACCGACGTGGCGGGCTACTTTTTGCGGCCCAACGGCGGCTTTTTTCCCGGCTTCACGCTCAACGAGTTCCTGCTGGGCTTTTTATACGGCTGCTGGCTGTACAAAAAACCCGTGTCCCTGTGGCGCACGTTCTGCGCCTGCCTGTCCGCGGTGCTCGTCATCAACCTGGTGCTCACGCCGCTGTGGCTGAATATCATGTACGGCAACGCTTTCGTGATTTCCGGCATGCGGCTTATCAAAAATGCCGTTAAGCTGCCTTTGGACACCGCTTTGCTGTATTTTCTGCTGAAAGCTGTGGAAACGCACCGCAAAAAAGCTCTGTAACGCAAAACAGCCTCCTTTCCGCCCCCGCACGCGGCGCACGCCGCGCGCATACCATGGGGCAGAAGGAGGCAATTTTTATGCTTGAAAATAATAATGCAGTCCTCGCCGTAGTCGATCCCGTCTATCCCGGCACCGCTTTGCGGCCCGGCAGCTCCGGCAGCGAAGTCGCGCGGATGCAGACCTATTTGAACGGCCTGCGCGACGCCAAGTACCCCACCCTCAACCGTCTGGTCGTGGACGGACGGTACGGCTCCGCCACCGCCAGCACCGTGATGCAGTATCAGGTGATCAACCGTCTTTCGATGGACGGCGTCATCGGCCACGATACCTGGAACGCCATCGTCAGCGATTACAATGCCACCATCGGCGGCAGCGCCGACACCTATCCCGGCATTCCCCTGCGCCCGGGCGACCGCAGCCAGGATGTGCGCCACATGCAGGGCCGTCTGAACGAAGTTGCACGCATCTACACCGGCATCAACACGCAGACCGTGGACGGCGCGTACGGAAACAATATGACCAACGCCGTGCGCCGCTTCCAGCGCCAGTTCAGCCTTTCCGCCGACGGCATTCTGGGCAAGGATACCTGGAACAAGATCGTCTCCGTGCATAACGCCATGCAGGCGGGCAACCCCACGCACGTTACCACTCAGTATCCCGGCGTACCGCTGCGCGTAGGCTCCACCGGCGATTACGTCCGCTTTGTGCAGAGCTATCTGAACGGCATAAGCGGCCGTCCTCTGCTGACAGTGGACGGAAATTACGGCCAGAACACCACCCGTGCCGTAGGTCTGTTCCAGGCCACCGCCGGCCTGCCGGTAGACGGCGTGGTAGGCAGCGCTACCTGGGCGGCGCTCATCCCCGCATTCAACGCCACGCTGTAAGGCGGCGCTCATCCCGCGCGGCCGTATCGCGCACCCGGCCCGGGAGGCAGACGCCTCCCGGGCCGGGATTCTTTATTGTCCCGCTATAAAAAACTTATCTCAATGGCCGCCGGCCGGGGACGGGCCGCATGGCCCAAAAACAGCCGATGGCCATTTTTATGGAGATTGAGCGCATTGGATGTCCAAGCTGCCGCCGCACTCGAGACAGGGCGTTCAGCCGTACATTCTTTCCAGACAGGAGCCGGCGGACAAAGCTCACTGCCCGCGCGCCTGCGCCAGCAGGGCGCGAAAGGCGGCTTCGTCCAGGATCTCGATTTTTCCCTGGCCGCTTTCGTTCAGAGCGGCGGCCTTTTCCTCCTTGCCGCTGCGCCCGCCCGCGCCCACCAGCGCCGGGTCCTGCGCGCCCGCGACCAGATAATCCGTCTTGCGGGAAACGGCGCTCTTCACATGGGCGCCCAGCTCCGCAACCGCCTGGGCTGCTTCGGCCCGGGGCATCTCCATGTCGCCGGTAAATACGACGGCTTTGCCGTAAAACGGGTTGGAGGGGTCTGCATTCGGGTTTGCCTCCACGTTCTTCAGGGCTGCACTCTTGCGGGCAAAGGCCGCGTAGCGGCTGTTTGCCGCGCCTTCCGCTTTTCCACGCGCGGCTATACCGGCCCGGGACGCGCGCCCTGTCCGTCCCGTCCCCACGGCCTGCCCGGGGACGGACGCCGCCGCGCCATCTCCGCCAAAGGCCGGAGCCTGCATCTCCCGCAAATAATCGTCGCACACAAGATACGTCATGCCGTCCGCCTCCACGGCGACCACCAGCCAGCCGTCCTCTTTGGAACGGTTCTGAAACCCCACAATCTCGCAGGGGCGGGGCGACGCGGTATAGATGCCCTTATACCACAGCTGCCGGGCCTGCGCCGCCGTCAGCGGGCACAGGCCCAGGCATTTGAGCAGGCGCAGCATGTCCTCGGGCGGCAGCGTCTGGTATGCTACCGGGCCCCGGGGCGACTGCCCCCACGCGGGCGACGCATTGCGCGTTGCCCAGCGCAGCAGCCCGCCGTCCGCCAGCCGCTCGTAAAGATACAGCGTGGCCCGCACGTCGGCCAGCGCGTCGTGCGCCTCGAATTCATAGCCGAAAAACGACGCGACGGCGGAAAGACTTCGCTTCTGCCCGCCCATCTGCTGTGCAAAAGCGGCCATTGGGTCCTCCCCCCAGCGCAGCCCGCGGGACGGAATGCCGTAGGCATCCAGGAAGGCTTTTTCAAACCCGTCGTTATAAGCCACCACCCGCCGCGCGCCGGATAAGATCTCCTGCAGGCGCGGCACAAGCGCCTCGAAGGGAGATTTGCCGCACACGTCCTGCGGTGCGATGCCGTTCACCTTCTGCGCGTCGGCCCACGCCGTGTGACGCTGTGGGCGGCAGTATTCGTTCATCAGCACCGCTCCGGTCTCATCCACCACCGCCACCTGCAGCACCTCGTCCTGCCCCGGCACAAGGCCCGTTGTCTCAAAGTCCAGCACTGCCAGTTCCGTCATGCTTCTCCCCCGTTCCGCCTGTTTGTACAAAATCTTCTTACAACTATTATACAGCCGCCGGTTTCATTTGACAAACCGCTCTTTTTCCCTTACCATTATAAGCAGAGCGTTCCCGCCGGGAGCCGCGCGCTGCGCCGCTTTTCCCGGCGGGAACTCCGCATTGACGCCGGGAGGAGGAACGCCGGGATGCCGACAGAAAAAGCCGCGCCGCACAGGGCCAAAAAGGAAAAGAGCCGCGTATACTCGTTCTTCCTGCTTTCGTATACCCTTATTCTGCTCGTCTCTCTGAGCAGTTGTCTGTTTTTCGGAGCGGAGGTCGCCCAGCAGCTGCGCCGGGAGGAGGCCCTCAATAAGCAGGCCCTGCTCACCTCACTGAAAAACGACGTAGAGGAAAACCTGCGTTATGTGGAGGAGCTGGGCAACAGCCTGGTGTTCAACTCCCGGCTGCAGTTCCTTGTGAAGCATCCGTCTGTTTCCTCCGTGCACGACGCGATGGACCAGATGGCCGGGATGGCCGTTTCGCGGGATTTCCTGCTGGATTATTTTCTTTATGTGCGCAGCACCGACGAGGTCGTCACCTCCACGGTGCGGATGAGCGCGGACAAGTTTTTCGATATCATCTACGAATTTACCGATCTCACAGCCCAGGCGCTGCGCGAAGGCACGCTGGCGGAATACCATTTTCAGGATTATCTTCCCGCGGGCGGGCTGCGTCAGTACGATTCCGACACGGTGATCCGCGTCATTCCCTACGTCCAGTCCATCCCCATCAGCAGCAGCGCGCCTCCGCCGGGACAGGTGATGCTCCTGCTGGACAGCGACAAATTCTTTGCGCATGCGCTGTCTCTTCAGTCCGCTACGGGCGGCAGCGTCTATGTGCTGGATGAAACAGGCGCGGCCGTGTACCAAACGCCGGACGCGCCCGGCCTGCCCGCCGGAGTGCTGAACAGCGCGGAGGCCCTGGTGACCGCGGACCATATCTCCTACACACGCTATGTCTCCGAGGAAACGGGCTGGACCTACTTTATCACGTCGCCCGCCAATCTTTATTTTACCGACAACCTTTCCACCATCGGCTTCCTGGGTGGTGTATTTGCCGTATACCTGCTGCTGGGGCTGTTTCTGGTGCGGCGCATCGCCCGGCGCAGCTACCGCCCGGTGAAGGACATTAACGACCTGATTTTACAAAGCGCGCCTGGCGGCGCGGGCGACGACGAATTCGCCGTCATCAAGTCCACGCTGCTCAATCAGATGCGCTCAGGCACCGAGCTGCAGCGCATCATCGAGGCCCAGCGCCCCGCCGTAGTGCGGGACCTGCTGCTCCAGCTCCTGCTGGGGCAGACGCTGGACTGGGACGGCGCGCGCAGCCAGCTGGAAGCCCTTGGCGTGCGTTTCGGCGGCGATGCATATATCGCCGTACTGGCCGAGGCGGACCTGGACAGCGCCTTTTTCCTGGATTCCAATATCCCGCTGGAAAATAACCTTTCCGTGGCCCGGCTCGTGCTGCAGAACGTGGGGTGCGAGCTGTTCGGCGCAAACGCGGCCTGCCAGTATCTGGACCTGGGCCGCGCACAGGGCGTATTCCTGCTTTCGCCGCCTTCAGGAGAGAATGATGCCGCCGCATTGGCGGCGGCATCCCGCCAGGGGGACGCCCTGGCGCGCTTCTGCGCACAGCAGTTTGAGCTTGATATCTTTGTAGGCGTTTCGGCCATGGAGCAGGGGCTGGAGCAGCTTCCCCTTTGCTACGACGAGGCCCGAAAGGCGCTGGAGTACAGCCGCCTGCAGGCCGGAGGCGGCACGGAGCCCGTGCTGTTCACGGCTCTGGACGTTACCCATTCGGACTATTATTATCCGCTGGAGGCCGAACAGCAGCTTCTGCAATATGTGCGCGCCGGAGACGCGGCCAAGGCGCAGGAGGTGCTGGGCCGCATCTTTACCGCAAACTTTGAAACAAAACGTGTGAGCGCGGCTGCCGCGCGCAGCCTGCTGTACCAGCTTGCCGCCACGCTGCAGCGCCTTGCCAACAGTGACGCGCTGGCGCAGGGCGGCGGCGCGGACTTTGACGAACAGCTCGTGGAGCAGGTGGTGAACAGCTCCAGCATCGACTACGCCCGCCGCCGCTTGTCCGAGCATATCGCCCGGCTTGCCGCTGCCCATGAAAACCGCGCCCAAAGCAAAACGGAAAAGCTGGTGGAGCGCATCGCGGCGTACATCGACAACTGCGCGGAATCGGAGTTCCCCGACCTTACCGTTCTTTCGGAAGCGTTCGGCGTGACGCCGCAGTACATCTCCAACGTATTCAAAAAGTACCGGGACGAAAATGTCAAGGATTACATCGCCAGACGCAAGCTGGCCCAGGCCAAAGCGCTGCTGACCGGCACCGACCTGCCGGTGCGGGAGGTTGCCGCACGGCTGGGCTACGCGGGCGAGATCGGCATCATCCGCCTGTTCCGCAAGTACGAGGGCACCACGCCCGGCGATTACCGTGCGCAGCACAAATGAAGCGCAAAAGCGCTTTCTTTCACCGCAGCCGCCGCTTTGTCAGGCAGAACCCTAAAAGCAAACAGCCCGCCTTCTTCCGGAATAGCACATCCGGAGGAAAGCGGGCTGTTTTTTCTCAAGGGCCCGGCCGGAAAACGTCCCGCGGCCGCTTTTGCAGGCAAAGTCGGCTTTCTTCTGCCCCATTCAAATGCCGTCCGCCCAGGGGAAGGCCAACGGCAGCGGCAGCAGCCCGGCGGGAACGGCCTGCGCGCCGGGCACCAGCGGGCTGTCCGGCCCGAACAGCAGACGCGCGGCGTCCAGCGGCGGCAGCACAAGGTCCGGCGCCGCATCCTGCGGCTCCGCGGAGCGCACCCCCTCTGCCCCCGGCCCGAAGCGCAGACGCACCTCATTTTCTACTTCAAGTATAAATTCATTTAAAATCGCCGTATCGTCATAAGCGCGCTGCAGCGCCATTGCGGCGCGGGCCGCAGCCGCCCAATGGAAAACGCGGTAGCTGTGGTTTGGCACACAAACGCCCTGTTCCGCCACAGAGGCAAAATAGGCAAGCTCCGCCCGCTGCCACGGGTAAAGCTGTACACGTACACCGGCAGCTCCCGTATGCTGTGCCAGGGCCGCCGCAAAGGCCGGCAACAGCGCCGCATCCGGCAGCACCAGCTCCTGCAGCCGCGGCGGTTTTCCCTCCGCCAGCGCGCAATAGCCCGCGAACATGCCGTCCTGCAAAACCGCATATGGCTCGGCGCGCCAGCTTTGCAGCACGGTGAGGAACGAGGCGTCCCCGCCCCGGGCGCACGTTACGGGCTGCTTTTCATGCAGTGCCCGGGCGCTCTCCAGCCAGCTGGGGTATTCCGCCAGAGGCGCCAGCGCCACGCCGCCCGTCCGGATATCCCGCACGTTGCGCGGTGTGAGCGTAAACTCCCAGTGCGCGCCCGCGGGTACATACCCGAAGCGCTCGTACCGCTGGCGCTGGCCGCCCAGCATGGCAATGTCACAGCCCGCCGCCTGCATACGCTCCTGCGCGTCCTGCATCAGCAGGGCCAGATGCCCTTTGCCCCGGCTGCGTCCGTCCACGCACACCGTGCCGATGCCTCCCACGCGCAGGGCTGTTCCAGCTATGTTGAAATCCTGTATCTTCAGGCAGTACAGCCCTGCGGGCGCGCCGTCCTCATACAGCACCGTATGCAGCGGCGCGCTGTCGGCGCCCGGCCCGTACAGCTTGGGCAGCAGCGTGGGGAAATCCACCTTCCCCTCCGGCGTGCGGAACGCCTCCTCCGCAAACGCCAAAAGCTCCTGCAGCTGCTCCGGCTGCGCCTGTTCCAGATGAACCATCCAAACGACCCCTTCCCTGTTCTCCTTTTACAAAAGGGGCGCGGACGCCCCTTCAGCCAGTATACCACACCTTTGGCTGAAAAGCCCGTCCGCGCCGTTTCTTTTTTGCTGCGCCGCAGGAAAAAGCCTGGTTATCAGGCCATCACGCTTTTTTCAAAATCCGCCACATCCACGGTGCGGCCTGTCAGGCGGGATTCCTCCGCCGCAAAGGCCATCACATGGCTGTGGACGGACTGGGCGATGGTGTTCGTATTCTCGCGTTCGCCCTTCAGGATGGAGACAAATTCTTCCATAATACCCTCGTCGCCGCCGGAGTGGCCCGTGCTGCCGGGCTTGACGGTGTATACCGCAGTGGTGCCCGTTCGCACGCCCGCGCCGAACTGCGTCACCTCAATGACGTTGTTGTCCATGGAAGCGCGGATCTCGCCTCTGGTGCCCATAAATTTGACGGTGCGGTCGCATGCGTCGGAAAACGCGCACATCGTGAACGCCACGGTGGTGCCGTTTTCAAACAGGAGGCTGGCCACCTGATGATCCACCACATCGTTGTCGTTGTGGAACACGCACTTGCCGTAGGGGCCTTCCTCCAGCGCCTTTTTGCGCGCCTCATAGCTCTGGTCCGGCCCCAGGGCCGTCAGCGCGGTGGGCCAGGGCGTATTGTCGTCCAGGTACAGCGCGGGCGCGTAGTATGGGCAGGAGCCGCTGTGCGGGCAGCCGTCGGTGCAGCGGGCGGGGCTGCCCGCGGGGGCATTCTCCTCCCGGAAATAGCGCAGGTCGCCAAAGCTGGAGACCGTTCTGCACCGGCTGCCCAGCAGCCAGGAAAGGATATCCATATCGTGGCAGCATTTTGCCAGGATCATGGGGCTGGAATCCGCCGTCTTATGCCAGTTGCCGCGTACATAGCTGTGCGCGTAGTGCCAGTAGGCCACGTTCTCGGTATGGGTGACGTGCACCACGTCGCCGATGACGCCGGAGTCGATCAGCTCCTTGAGCTTGCGGTAGAATTTGGTATAGCGCATCACATGGCAGACCATGATCTGCGTGCCCTTTTCCTCGGCGCGGCGCTGCAGGTCCAGGCATTCGCGCACACTGGGCGAGATGGGCTTTTCCAGCAGGATGCTGTACCCCAGGTCGATGGCCTGGCAGGCATACGCATAGTGCTGGCTGTCCTGGGTGCAGATGAGCACCGCGTCCGCCATGCGCGGCCGGGCGAAAAACTGCTCCGCCGTCTCGAACACGCCTTCGGCGGGCACATGGTAATCCTGGACGAATTTTTCCCGGCGGCCCTTATGCGGGTCCGCCACCGCCACGAACTCAATTTCGTAGCCGTGCATTTTTGCGTAAGGCGCATAGCAGTATTGGCCGCGCTCTCCCGCGCCCACCAGCGCCAGCTTCAGTTTCTGTTTCATTTCCTGTTCCTCCCTTGCTGCGGGCGCGCACGGCGGCCCGCCTTTCCCGTGCGGCGCGCTTTAATACGCCGACATTTTCGCCGCATAACTGCGGCTGATCTCGCAGCTCATGGGCTGCCCTGCCAGAAAGCGCCGGATATCCTGCGTCACGCTGCGGGTGACGGCCAGACGGCGGTCCACCGTGGGGCCTCCCATGTGGGGCATCAGCAGCACATTTGGCAGCTTTTCCAGCGGATGGCCCGCGGGCAGCGGCTCGGTCTCGTACACGTCCAGCGCGGCGGAAAGGTCCGGCCGTGCGGCCAGCACCTCGCACAGCGCCGGCTCGTCGATGACTGCGCCCCGCGCCGTATTGATAAGCAGCGCGCCGGGCTTCATGCTCTGCAGCAGCTCCCGCGTGACAAGATGGTGGTTTTCCGGCGTCATGCCGCTGTGGATGGAAATGATGTCGCAGGTGGCGAACAGTTCCTCCAGCTCGGCTTTTTCCATGTGGCAGCGGTCCAGCTCGTCCTGGCCGATGTGCCGGGAAAACACCTTGATGGGACAGTGGAACGGCGCCAGCATGCCCACCACATAGCGGGCGATCATGCCGTAGCCCACAATGCCCACGCTGCGGTCCAGCAGGCCGCGGTTCGCAAAGCTCTCCGGCCATATGCCGCCGGCCAGGTTCACAGAGTGATAGGGGATCTGCCGCAGGCTGGCCAGCGCATAGGCCACCACGCTTTCGGCCACGGACTCCGCAAACACCTCGTTGCCGCTCACCACACGGATGCCCCGGCCATACACCGCGTCCGTCACATAGGGCTTGACGGAGCCTCCCGTGTGGGCAATGAGCCGCAGGCGGTCCGCCTGCACCAGCACCGCTTCATCAAAGACCGGGGTTCCCCAGCCTGTGACGCAGATATCCATGCCGCGTACGGCCGCGCCCAGCTCGTCCTGGGTGTACTGGCGGCCCAGCGTGTTCCAGTGTACCGTGCCGATGTGCTCCAGCGCAGCCATGGCGTCGGCGTCAAAAAAGGTCCTGAATACCGCATGCTGCGGCATCGTAACCAGAATATGGATGTCGTTCATTCTGTTCCCTCCGCTTGCTGCGGGCCGCCGGGGCCCGTCAGATTGTCTCGCAGGATCAGCGGCGTGCCGGGCGCGACGGCTGCCTCGCCCGTCCGCACCACTTCGATCCCGCCCCGGAACCAGCAGCCCTCCACGATCGCGGGCCGCTTTGCGCGACGGCTGCGCTGGGTCAAAACCAGCTTTTCAGCCGTGCAGCCGCGCATCTGCAGGCCGTCCGCGTTCAGCAGAAACGTGCCGCAGGGGCCGTAGCCCTCCGTATTCACACCGTCGTAGGCGCCTGTGCGGCAGACGGCGACGTCCTGCAGGGTAAGATCGCTGACCTTTGCGAAGCCGATGCCCCAGAAGCCCGTGTGCCGCACCACTGTGATGCGCTTTGCACTGCTGCCCCAGGTGGGACCGCTGTTGGCGAAGCTGAGCAGGCCGGAATTGCCCACATAGGTAAGGTCGTGCTCGAACTGACCGTGGGTGACGTAGGCCCCGTGAAAATCGCCGTCGCCGTGACAGTTCTCCACCATGCAGTATGCGCTGCCCGTAAAATCGTTCAGGTGGCGCGCGTTGGATGTGGTGCAATCCCGCACCTTGCCGTACAGACAGTGGATCTGCTGCGTCAGATATCCGGTGCCGCCCACCACCACCTCTATGGGATTGGCCAGACTGCACCGTTCGGTGACGTATTCGGTGTTGTGGCGGCGCAGCAGCACAGGCCAGTAGGTATGCCGCGCCCGCACGTCCCGCACATCGCACCGCACCGCGTACTCAAAGGCCAACGGCTGCGCGCCCGTCTCCTCGCCGCCCTCGTTGCCCCGGAATTCCATATCCTGCACGCAGACGCGCTCAATGGGTTCAACGCGCCGCCAGGTCATCACACGCCCGGCGTCCAGCGGCCATCCCATCTTATAGTTAACGCGCACATGGCTTTCGTCGATGCGCTCGGTGACGCACAGCAGCTTGTCGATCTCTTTTTCCTCACGGCCCGCGAGGCTGTTGACGCTCACCTGCCACCAGGAATACAGCGGGATGCCGCCCGCGCCGGGCACCTCGAACACATCATACAGCTCGCGCATGGGCTGCGCCAGCGGAAAAGTACGCACGTCATCCCCCGGCACGCCCGTAAAGTGAAACAGCGCGCCGAAGGGATCGTTGTGCTTTGCGTGCTCCACGCCCTGTGCCGTTACTGTGTGGCCGGTGAAATCCAGCGTGACGTGCCCGCGTGTGAACATGTGGCGGCGTGTGAAATTCACATCTGTGCCGAATACGATGCGCGTTACGCTCCCGTCCGCCATCAGCGCGTCCAGCGCGTCGTCTGCCGGGACGTCCGGGCCGAATACGCCGAAGCAGCGCGCATCCACCGTTCCGCTGTGACACAAAAGCCAGCGGCCCGCGGCGGGCATGCCCGCGGGTGCAAGCACCGTGCCGCCGTTTGGCCCGGCTGTGCTGTTGGGGTCCCAGCGGTACAGCCAGCTGCCGTCGCCGGGTACAAGGCGGCCCAGCACCTGGGCCACGTCGCCCGCATGCAGTGTAGCTGCGGGCAGCTCCAGCAGGCGCGCCGCGGTCTCCACCGTATGGATCATTGTGGTTTTCCCTCTTTCTTTGCCATTGGCCTTTAAAAAAGGCCGGGGGGCTGTTTCCCCCTTGGGAAGCCCCCCGGCCGGGTGCGTACAAAACTTATTGGATGGCTTCGTTCCAGCGGGCCAGAGCCGCTTCCTTGATCTCCGTCAGCTCGGCAAGGCCGATCTTCTCGAGGGAAGCAAGATAGTCCTCCCAGCCGGATTCAATGTCGGTATCACCGACGATAAATTTCGTTGTCATCATCAACACCTGCGTATACAGATCGTTTTCAATGACATTGCCGCGCTCGGATTCCTCGGCGGTAAAGCGCGCGTTCTGGGGATATGCATTCTTGATGTTATAGTACGGAGCCTGCATCTCTGCAACCTGCTCGCACTTCATCTCCATCAGCGGGCTTCCGGCAGGCATCGCATTGAATTCCAGCAGGCCGGGCAGCTCCATGTTCACAGACACCGTTTTGTTGATATCACTGAAGCCGGTGATGGGGTCGATCCAGGAATAGGCCGTCTTGGTATCATCGGTGTATTCCCAATGCTCGCCTTCCCAGCCCACAAATGTCGTCAGGCCGCTGAAGCCTTCCACTGCGTCTTCCTCGGTGGCATAGAACATATCCAGCAGACGGATGGCTGCCACAGGGTCGGAGCATTTGTCGGTGATGAACGCACGGCCCGGATACATGTAAAGCGGCTGTTTGACGACCTTTTCGTCATTGGTGGCGCTGGTGAGCGGCGGCAGGCTGAGCTGCTGCGCGGTGGTGGAGGGGTCCAGCGTGGTGGGGCTGCCGCTGTAAATGCCGCACTGGTCAGCCTTTACCTTAGCCTGCCACTGCTGTGCCGTCTGGGTGGAGAACTCGGGGTCCAGCAGACCTTCGCTGTACAGCTTGTTGGCATATTTCAGGAATTCCTTGTACTCCTCGGTGGCCGGGGCATACACGACCTTGCCTTCGTCGTCCAGGTTAAAGCTCAGGCCGTCGGGCAGGCCCGTAAAGGCCGGAATGAGCAGGTCGCGGATGGTGGTGGTGAGGCCCACGCAGGTGAAGGGGATCTCATCGCTGGGGTCGCCGTTGCCGTTTGCGTCCTGTTCTTTAAAAGCGACCAGCATATCGTACAGCTCATCGGTGGTCTCAGGCACTTTATCAACGCCCACATTTTTCATCCATTCTTCACTGAAAAACGCAGTGTGGCCCTGTACGGTGGCCGTGTGGAACACATACGGCAGGCCGTAGATCTTGCCGTCCATGCTCGTCATGGCCGCTTTGACGTCGGGATATTTTTCCATCATGGCCTTGATGTTGGGCGCGTACTGGTCGATGAGGTCCGTCAGGTCCAGAAAAATCCCCTGCGGGCCGTAGGTCTCCTCGTCGGTAACGGCCATATTGGCGTCGGTCGCACTCTTATCGCGCAGGATGATGTCGCCGTACTCGCCGCCCACCAGCGCAATGTTTTTCTGTTCGGGCCAGGTGCTGGTCTCGGACACTTCAAACTCAAAGTTGATGTTGGTGATCTCGGACAAGCGCTGGAATACTTCCAACTCGCTCCAGTCCGGAGCGCCGGGGTCTTTTGCACCCATGATCTTAAAGGTGATCGGCTCGTTTACAATTGGATACTCACCCACGGGAGTAACGTTGCCCGTCCCCTCCGCCGAAGCGGAGCCGGACGCCGCCGAACCGGATACGGCCGCGCTGGACGACGAACCGCCGCCGCAGGCCGCCAGCATGCTGACGCACAGCACGCCGGACATTGCAAGGGATGCCAGTTTTTTCAGTTTCATATTGCTTCCTCCTGTTTTAATAATTGTATCACGTGCGGAGCGGCAAGGGAATCATCCCTTTACCGCGCCCACTGTTACACCTTTGACAAAATGCTTCTGCACAAACGGATAAATGCACATGACCGGTACCGAGGCCACAACGATGAGCGCATATTTGATCTGCTCGGCGATGCGCTGTTCCTGCGCCGCCAGCACGCCCGTATCCCCGCCTTGCTGGAGCATCTGGGCGTTAAATTCGCTGCGCATCAGTATCTCGCGCATAACGATCTGCAGCGGCTGCCAGTCTTTGTCGCGCACGTAGATCATCGCCGTAAAATAACCGTTCCAGTGTGTCACCGCAAAGAACAGCGCCATGACGGCTATGATAGCCGTGGAAAGCGGCAGCACGATGCTGAAAAAGAAGCGCGTATTGGAACAACCGTCGATCTCGGCAGCCTCCCGCAGCTCGTTTGGGATATTGGTTTCAAAAAAGGTCCGGCTGATGATGATGTTCGTCATGCTGGTGGCGCCCAGAATGACCATGACCCATGGATTGTTGTACAGCCCCAGGCTTTTCACCGTCAGGAAGGTGGGAATCAGGCCGCCGGAGAAAAACATCGTGAACAGGAACATCAGCGTGAAAAACTTGCGGCCTACAAAATCCCGGCGGGAAAGCGCGTAAGCAGCGGGCAGCGTAACGGCAAGGTTGATGAGCGTCCCGCCTGTGGTATAAATCAGCGTATTGACATAACCGCGCATCACGCCGTCGTCGGCGAACAGGCTCTTATAGCCGTCAAAGGAAATATCCTTGGGCCAGAACCATACCTGGCCGCCGTTGACAAGATCCGGGTTGCTGATAGACGCGATGATGATGAACCACAACGGATACAGACAGATCAGGAACACGCATGCAAGCAGGAAATAGTTGATGAAATTGAATATCTTGTCGCTTCTTGTCTCTTTAATAACCATTGCAGGCGCCTCCTTACCACAAAGATGTTTCGCTGATCTTGCGGGAGACTTTGTTCACCGTCACAAGCAAAATCAAGTTGATGATATTGTTGAACAGGCCCACGGCGGCCGACAGGCTGTACTGGGCGCGTTGAATGCCCAGCTTGTAAACATAAGTGGAGATGACCTCCGACACCGCAGTGTTGCTGTCTGTCTGCATGAGCAGTACCTTTTCAAAGGAAAGGTTCATGATGCCGCCCACGGCCATGATCAGCATGATGACGATGGTGGGCATAATGGCCGGCAGATTGATGTGGATGATACGCTGCAGCCGTGTAGCGCCGTCGATGGTGGCCGCCTCGTGCAGGTCCGGCGAAACGCCCGCCAGCGCGGCGATGTAGATGACCGCGCCGTAACCCGTGGCCTGCCACACGCCGCTCCAAACATACAAATCGTTGAACAGCGCATCTTTCATCAGGAACATCTGCGGCTCCGCTCCAAACAGCGCGCCGATATTGTTGGCAAGACCGTTGTAGGAAAAGAACAGATTGATCATGCCGACGAGCACCACGGTGGACACAAAGTATGGCATATAAGTAATGTTCTGCACAGCCTTTTTGAACCGGGTATTCTTCACCTC
Organism: Ruthenibacterium lactatiformans; assembly: GCF_000949455.1. Lineage (GTDB taxonomy): Bacteria > Bacillota > Clostridia > Oscillospirales > Ruminococcaceae > Ruthenibacterium > Ruthenibacterium lactatiformans. The sequence continues at coordinate 96,864 of NZ_JXXK01000014.1, forward strand.
GTTGATCATCAGTGCCAGAAGAATGGGCATCGGGAAACTGATGGCGAGATAATACAGAGAAAGCCCGATCGTATTCCGCAGAATCTCCCAGAAGTTCACCGAACTGAAAAACGTAATGAAATGCTTGAACAGCGGGTCTGCCCATTCACTGCCCAAAAAACCCTTGTTGGCGACAAAATCCTTGAAAGCGATCTGCACACCGTACATCGGTACATAGGCAAAAATCAGGAAATACAAAAATGCCGGCAGAATAAAAAGATACAGCACCTTATTGCGCTTCATCAAAATCCAGTTTACATTTTTACCGGTGGCCGTCCGCCGCCCGGGCATCCGCAGCTGAATTTTCCGGCGTGTCTTTACTTCAGTCTCCATGAGTTGGGTCGTTCCTCCTTTGCTTGTGCCGCCCAGCCTCTTTGCCGGCGCGGCCGTTCCCGCTTTTCTTATATTAGGTTTATATATAAGCTGCGGGGCAGCCTCCGGGCTGTGGCGCGGCCCGAGAGGCGTTCGGCGCGGCGTTCTGTGGTGTTCCCGCCGCGGTTCCTTGCTCTGTTTTCAGCATATCATCCGTCCGGGGCCGGGTAAATTGCCAGAAATTAAGCCCCCGCAATCAAAATTAAAGATACCGCGCAGGCGCGGCAAAACGCCGCGCTATCATTTTTTAAACCGGCTTTCAAAAATTACACTTTTCTCCGCTCCGGGCGGCCTGTAAAATAGAAACCGCATTCTTAAAAAATGTCACTTTACGCCGCAGCCTCGGTCCTGCATAATAAAAGCAGGTCCCGCACCGCGTCCTTTCGCCGGCGGTGCGGGCGGCTGTGGCGGCCTTGCGCGGAAAACGACTTTTCCAAATACAGGAGGAACGACGGAAATGTGGACGGAAGAAAGACTGAACAAAATGCTGACGACGCCGAGCGAGGCGCTGAGCGTGGAGCTGGGAAGGTTGGAGGGAGACATCCTGGTGCTGGGCGCGGGCGGAAAAATGGGGCCGACGCTGTGCGTTCTGGCAAAGAACGCGCTGCGGGCGGCGGGAGTGGAAAAGCGAGTCATCGCGGTGTCGCGCTTCAGCGACCCGCTGGTGGTGGAGCTGCTGCGGGAGAACGGGGTGGAGATGATCAGCGCGGACCTGCTGGCGCCCGGCGCGCTGGACAGCCTGCCGGACGCGGAGAACGTCATCTACATGGCGGGCAAAAAGTTCGGCACGGACGGCAATGAATACGCCACCTGGGCGATGAACACCTGGCTGCCCAGCCGGGTGGCCGAGCGGTACCAAAACAGCCGCATCGTGGTGTTCTCCAGCGGGAACCTGTACCCGAAGGTGGGTGTGCACAGCGGGGGTGCCACGGAGGAGACGCGGACGGAGCCGGTGGGCGAGTACTGCATGTCCTGCCAGGGGCGCGAGCGGATGTTCGAGTACGCGGCAAAGACCTACGGCACGCGGGTGGCGGTTTACCGTTTGAACTACGCGGTGGACCTGCGGTACGGCGTGCTGTACGATATGGCCCACAACATCCTGGAGGGAAAACCCATCAGCATCG
>NZ_JXXK01000015.1 GCF_000949455.1 Ruthenibacterium lactatiformans
CAAGCGCTTTTACTTCATCATAGACGCCATTCTTTTTGACGGAGCCGCCGCCGTAGGCAAGCAGCACTGTCTTGCCTTTCTTTCGAAGCTCTGTGCGGAAAGCCTGCGCCGCGCTCCCCTCACCAAAATACACCTTCGTCGGATAAGAAAAAGTGAAACTGTTCATGCTATACTCTTCCTTCAATCGTGAATCTTTCTGTTTGTACACATACGAACGAATTCCGGGTCAAAGTGTTTCACGGCAGTACCTGTATAACCTTGATCCAAAGAACTGATCCTCTGCATTTCATCATCGGTGAGGGTAAAATCCCAGATATTGAAATTCTCCTCGATTCGTTCCGGATGGGTGGATTTGGGGATCACCACTACTCCGCGCTGGATGTTCCATCGAAGCATCACTTGCCCCACTGTCTTTCCGTGTGCCGAAGCAATCTCCAGAAGGAGCCCCTCATGGAACGCGCCATATCGGCCGCCGCCAAGAGGCGCCCATGCTTCCGGAACGATATTGTACTTTTTCATAGTAGCCAATGCGTTCTCTTGCGTGAAATAAGGGTGAAGCTCCACTTGATTCACCATGGGCTGGATCTCGACAGTTTCGCAGAAATTCGTAAGGACGTGAGGATAGAAGTTGGACACGCCGATAGCTTTCAGCTTTCCATCCCTGTACGCGTCCTCCATAGCCCGCCATGCGCTAAAGTAGTCCTTCATCGCCTGATGCAGCAAGTATAAATCCAGATATTCCAGTCCTGTTTTTTCCAGAGAGACTCCAATGGCAGCTTTTGCCATTTCGTAATTCTGCATATCCTGCACCCACATTTTAGAGGTGATAAACAGCTCCTCTCTGGTACAGATGCCTTCAGCAATGGCTTCCCGCACAGCTTCTCCCACGGCGTCCTCGTTGGTGTATGAAGCGGCAGTATCAATCAGGCGGTATCCTGTCCGGATCGCATCCAGCACAGAACGCTTACATTCCTCTTTATCACGAACTTGAAAAACCCCAAAGCCCTCCATAGGCATTTTCAATCCGTTTTGCAGTGTTGCATATTCCATAATAGCAGCTCCTCCTTATTTTTCTTTTGCGGCGATTTCGTCAATGATGCTCATAGCATTCAGGCTGCGGGGATACCCGATATATGGCATGCACTGCTCCACGACACTGTAAAGTTTTTCTTTTCCGTTGCCCACGCCGAAATTTCCTGCCGTATGCCCGCGAAGCTGGTTTTCACAGCCTCCCTGTGCAAGAAAGAAACAAAAAGTGATCATCTCGCGTTCCTGGCCGTTCAGGCCGTTGCGGGTATAATAGTCTCCAAAGCAGTTGTCCGCCAGCCAGCGGTTAATGTTTCTGCGAAGCGCCGGGCCATCCGTTTGGCGCTTCGCCATATCGGGGCCAAACAGCTCCACCTGTTTGGCAAGCCCTCGCTCAAACCGGGCTTCCTCATTTGTGGATGCTTGCGGCGCAAGTGGCAGCCTGACGCCATGCTGCTCCATAATCCCGTTCGCAGCAATGAGAAAATCACAGGTGCGGCCGATCCCAAGATAGGCCGTTGCCTGATAGATGGTCTCCTTGATCGCAACGGGGTCAACCCCTATATTCAGCGCTGCGTGGAGCATGTTCTGAAATTCGCCCATGCCCTGGCAGCCAAGCAGGGCGGCCAGGATACAAAGCATCCGTTCCTTTTCCGTGAGGATATTTGCATTCGCGGTTTCGTCCTGAGAAAAATTTGAGATGATCTCCACAAACTCAGGATCGGTCCGGCTCAAAGAAGAATTTACCCCTGCAAATAATCTTCGCGCTCTGCTCTCCGCGTTTTTGTTCATAAAAGCCATCCTTTTCTTATCTTATAAAGTTCGTCAAAACCTTTTCGTTGTCCGGGTGCGGAAGTCCATTCTCTCTTCCCAGGGCGATGCACTTTAACAGCCACGCCATGTTCTTCCCGATATTATACATGGTCATCAGCCCTTCCTTATCCTTTGCGGCCTCCTCCGGCTGTGCGCCGTATACGTGGTTCCAATAGGTGGCGGAAACTACCGGCATAGAGCAGATGGTAAAATACTTATTGATAACGTCGAAAGAAGCTGTGGTTCCCGCCCGCCGGGCAGAAAGTACTGCCGCCGCGGGTTTAAACTGAAATGCCGCTCCGCCGGAATAAAAAGCCCTGTCCATAAAAGCCAACAGCCTGCCGCTGGGATGGGCGAAATAAACCGGAGAACCAAATACAAAACCATCTGCTGATTTGGCCTTTTCTACAAACTCATTCACACTATCATGGAACACACAACGCCCGGTTTCCCGGCACTTGCGGCAGGCAACGCAATCCGGCAGAGCTTCATTTCCGATAAAGAACTGCTCGGTTCCGATTCCCGCTTCCTGCAAGGCACGTTCCACTTCACACAACGCGGCATTGGTACATCCCTTCTTACGGGAGCTGCCGTTTACAAGCAACACTTTCATTTGAATATCCCTCTTTTTCTCTTGCAATTTTGTTATTTCAATGCTACAATGCGTTTGTTTTAACCGCTTGTTAAGATCGATTATATTATACGGTAGTTACTATCGGTCAATAGCCTTTTAAAATTTTTAATGACTTTTTGTAGACACAACCGGAGGTGTAAGTCTGTGTATACAATGATGCAGGTCTGCCGGGAACTGGATATGACCTACCAGACTTTGAAATTCTACTGCAACGAGGGGTTGGTCCCAAACGTCAAGCGCGACCACAACAACCGCCGGGTTTTCGATGAGAAAGATGTAAAATGGATCAAAGATCTTACTTGCCTGAAAAAATGCGGGATGAGCATTCAGGAGATGAAAAAATATCTGGAACTGTGCCTGCAAGGGGAAGCTACCATTGTTTCCCGAAAAAAAATGCTTGCGAGAAAGCAGGAGGAGCTGCGGGCTTCTATTAAGGAATTGGAGGACAGCATTTCCTATATCGGCTGGAAGCAGAATTTTTATGACGAGGTCCTTTCCGGCAAACGTCCATATGTGAGCAACCTCATCCGGACAGCAGAAAAAAAGCCCTTGGCGAATGAACTGTTTCGGGATTAGAGGACAGTTACAGCCGGGGGCTACAAAAACAGCGTGCAATCCTTGTTAAAAGGATTGCACGCTTCAGACTGTCGAAAAAGGCAAAGAAGCAAAAGAAACGTCCGGGGAAAAGCTTGAAAAAGGAGTGGCGACTGCACCCGCAGATGCGTGTCGGAGCGGTGCGACGCCTCCCTTGCGGATAAGCGCGCAGACGCCCCTTTTTCATTTAAAATAACCCCGCGACGCCCCGCAAGACGAGTACCGAGGCGAGCAAAGCGAAGCGACCGCCGAAAGCCGTCGTTCGGGGCGAACGGGGCCAAAGGCCCTGTTCGTAGGCAACTTAGCGAAAAGGGCGTCGAAAAGCGGCTTTTTTCGAAAGACCGAAGCGCCGAAATAGATCGGCGCGTTATTTTATTTTTGTCCGCCCGTTGCACTGTAAAAAATTATCGCACTGTCCGCACGGAGCGTAACGGCTGCCGTCAAGCGGACCAAGCTGTCGGCTGTCTGCACCTCATTTGTGTGAAGCCTTATATAAACTCAATAAACTTCAGCCGTTCCTCGGCGGCCGAAGCAGCAAGAGAAACGGCGTATTTCCGGTTTTTGAAAAACAAATCGCAGTCTTTCCCGAACACCCTGTGTCCGGAGGCGCCGCTTTTCCCCTGCGTCTGGCGCAGGCCGCCATTTTGTCCCTGTCGTATTACAGCACAAGGGACGGTGCGGTATAGACGCGGGCGGCCAACTCGCTGTTGAGCATGTACAGCCCCTTCGCGTCGCTCCCAAACAGCTCCATCTTGGTGATCAGGTCAGCGGCGTTTTTCTCTTCCTCGCCCTGCTCCTTTACAAACCAGTCCAGAAACTGTACGGTGCGGTAATCCTGCGCCGCTTGTGCCGCTGTGTAAATGGCGTTGATGAGTGCGGTAACATACCGTTCATGCTCCAGCGCTGCAGCCAAAGGGGCCTCCAGCGAAGCAAATGCCCCGTCCGGCTTGCCGACGGCCTCCAGTATCACCGGCTGGCCGTTGTTGTGCAGATACTGGTAAAACAGCATCGCATGGTCCTGCTCCTCCTTTGCCTGGACCTGATACCAGTTTGCAAAGCCGTCCAGACCCTTAGACGCATAAAAATTGGCGATGTCCAGATAAAGATAGGCCGAATAAAACTCCTTGTTGATCTGCTGGTTGAGCAGTGCGGAAACAGTTGCTTCCATGACAATACCCTCCGTTCAGCGGCGGCTCCGCCGCTCCATAATTAGTTTTCGCTAACCACAGTATAGCACGGCAGCGGACGGTGTCAATCTCTTTTCGCCTTTTCGTCCAGCCTTGCTCCTATTCTTTTGGGAGCACAGAAAGCGTGCCGCATCCAGTTTGGGATGCGGCACGCTTTTTCCGTTTCAGGCCTTTCAGCGAGGCGGGGCTCCGTCTGCGCTGATGCCCCGCAGAAATGCATCAAATAAAAACCGCGCCATGGCCGGGGCCTCCATACCGTATTTCAGCGACAGAGGCGCGCGGTCTTTTCCCAGGCCGATGAGTACATACACCGCTGTATACGTGGCGCTGACGGCGGTGAGTTGCGCGTCCAATCCGGCCCGCAGGGAGCCATCGTTAAAATTCTCGCATAAAAATCGTGCAGTGTCGCCGGAGCCGAAATCTCCCGGCCGGAACATCCGCTCGTAAACAGCGCTGCCACGCCGCGCCGTTTCCGCCTGATAGGTTTTTTCAAACAGGTCGAAAAATAAAAGGAAATCCGGGTCCAGTTCAAACCGGCGGGCAAGCTCCTCAAAATACACGGAAAAGCGTTCCAGGGCCGTGAGCGGACGCGCCTCCGCCCGCGCCAGCAGTGCGTTTCCAAATGTACGCAGCGCTTGGCGGTGGATGGCCCACAGCAAAGATTCCTTATCGGGGAAATATTTGTAAAGCGTCGCGCGCGCGATACCGCAGCTGTCCGCCACTGCGCTGAAGCTTACGCGCTCGATCCCTTTTTCCACAAACAACTGCCGCGCCGCACGCAATATCTGCTCATACTGCCGCGCATTGTGCTTTTCATATTTCATCTGTGGCACGGTGTGCCGCCTCCCTCTCTTCCGTTCTTCTCCCAGTATACCGCAGACACCCCGGGCAGAAAAATCATGTATGTAAACCACACGCCCGTTCTTTGTAAAGTTCCGATAAAGCCTCTGAAAACTGTCCATTTTTGACCGGTTTTCCCACGGAATTGCGTTCTTTTTACATGGCTCTTACATGTTCTGCGGAGAAAGCATCGGGGTCTATCTTGTAGAATATGCACAGTGAAAAGAAACAAGATTCAACAAAATGACGGAACAACCCGTCTAAAAGGAAAGGATGGAAATAAGTGCCACAAACGAATGAATGGCTTTTGTACCGGGCGTCCGGGCAGCTGCCACGGGGCTTTCAGGGGCACATCTCTTACACAACGCTTCTGCCGGGGGAGCTGCGCGCCCTGCGCGTGGTGTTCACCTTTGACAAGCGCGAACCGCAGCAGGAGCCGGACACGCTGCGCGCGGGCTGTATGGCCGCTGCCGCACAGAACCTGCCCGAAGGTACGCCCGTGCCGGAGGCGTTGGCGGAACATCTTTGCACGATGCCCAAGGGCGAAATCAACGTCTCGCTGTTTTTGAACGGTGCGTGTGTGGGCAGCGCTCACCGCAACCAATTGACAAAGGAAATGCTGCTCGCACCGCAGGGCTCATCCGAGGGCTTTGTAAACTGTCGTCCCACAGGCGTACTGCGGGTGGTGCTGCACGTGCTCAACGTTCTCAACGACGAGACAAACTACACGCTGCGCCTGGAGGAGGTGGCCGGATGAAATTCATAAGAGCAGAGCTGCACAACCATTCCACAGAATCGGACGGTGCGCTTTCTGTGGAATCGCTGGCTGCATACGCCGCGGAAAAAAACTTCGGCGTGCTGGCCCTGACAGACCATAACACCACTTCCGGCCATGCGAAGGCCTATGACGCCATCCGGCGGGCGGGATACGCGCTTGCGCTTTTGCCGGGCGTGGAGATAACCACATTTTTCGGCCACATTCTGGCGCTTGGGCTTGTACAGATGCCGGACATCACCACACTGGACCCCCGTGCGCCGGAGCCTTTTTTTGCAATGCTGCGCACTGCGGGCGCGCGTGCCGTGGGCATCGCACACCCGTTTTCCGTCGGCAGCCCGCTGTTCATCGGCTGCCGTTTTGACATGGAAATGCACGACTGGAACGCAGTGGACTATATCGAGGTCTTTAACACCTCTGTTTCGGAATCCGGCATGGGTGCGCACCCCATGGCAGAGGCGTTCATCGGCAACAGCCGGGCGCTGGCGCTGTGGGAACGGCTGGTGCTGGATGGACAGCGCATCGCGGCCGTCACCGGAAAAGATCTTCACAGCATGCCCCGGGACGCGGAGGTATTCACCACCTACGCCATCGTGGACGAGGCCTGCACGCTGAACGCGGCGGATGCGGTACTGGGCGCGGTGCTGCGCCGGCAGACCATCGTCACAAAAGGTCCTCTGTTCACAGCACACAGCGAAAAGGGACGCGTAACAGTAATATTCGACAACACCTCCGGCTATCTGGACTGGGCACCGGCGCAGGCCGCTGCCCCGGTGCTGGAGCTGAGGGACAGCACCGGAGCGGTACAGCGTGCCGAAACAGACCTGCGCACGCCGCTCTCTCTGTCCCTGGCTCCGGGCGCGCGCAGCGCCGTGCTGAAGCTGTATGCCGGCGCCTGCGCGCCGGTACACCTGTTGGCCGTGGGGGCGCCGCTTTATCTTGACAAGGAGGGAAACGGATGAGACGCCTTTATTTTTCGCTGGGCAAAAACAAATTCTGGGAATATGTTCTGCTTGCGCTGTTTCTGCTGTTTTTTTACGGACCGCTGATGAATATGCTGCTGCTTTCGTTCGCCGGAGATTACGAGTATCCCGATGTCATCCCCCGGAGCTACGGATTCAAATGGTGGGATTATGTGCTCTCCAAGGCACAGCTTGTACAATCCATCGGCACATCGCTGGTGCTGGCTGTTGTTGTAACGCTGCTCTCGCTGGCCGTATGCCTGCCCGCCGCCTACGCACTGGCACGCTACCCGTTCAGGGGCCGCAGCGCCGTGCGCCTGAGCTTTCTTCTTACCAACGCATTCCCCAAAATGGGCATCTACACAGCCATGGCCGTCATCTTTTATAAGCTGAACCTTATCGGCACATTTGCAGGAGTGGTGCTGGTGCACATCGTAAACACGATGATGTTCATGGTGTGGATTCCTTCCGGCGCGTTCCGCACCGTACATATCCAGCAGGAGGAAAGCGCCCGTGACGTGGGCGCTTCGCCGCTGCGCACGTTCCTTATGGTTACGCTGCCCATGGCCAAGCCCGGCATCATCGTGGCTTCACTGTATACGTTCCTCGGTTCCATGGAAGAGGCGCAGGGTTCGCTGCTCATCGGCCTGCCCAACGTGCACACCATGCCCAGTGAGCTGTATGGCATCATCATGTCCTTCCCGGATACCGCGGGCGCGGTATTCGCGATGATCCTGCTGGTGCCGTCCATCCTGCTGCTCGTCGTCTTCCGCAAATATCTGAGCGCCGACGCCCTGTCCAACGGGCTGAAAATGTGACGCGCCCTTCGCAAAGGAGAAAACATGGAAATGAACCTTCCCGTTATCAAGCTGGAGACCCGCAATCTCACCAAAAAGTTCAGCGCTACCGAGGGTGTAGCCGACATCAGCCTCCAGGTGTATGAACACGAGCTGTTAACGCTGCTCGGACCATCCGGCTGCGGCAAAACCACCATCCTGCGCGCCATCGGCGGCTTTAACAAGATCGATTCCGGCAAGATTTTGCTGGACGGCGCCGAAGTACAGGGCCTGCCGCCCGAAAAGCGTCCCACCGGTATGGTATTCCAGAGCTACAACCTGTGGCCGCATATGACCATCTACGAGAATATGGCATTCGGCCTGAAGCTTCGCAAAACGCCCAAAAAGGAGATGGACGCGCAGATCGCGGAGATGCTGGCACTTGTAAAAATGAGCGGCAGCGAAAAGAAATACCCCACTCAGCTTTCCGGCGGCCAGCAGCAGCGTGTGGCCATTGCACGCGCACTGGTGCTCAGGCCCGCCGTACTTCTGCTGGACGAGCCGTTTTCGGCACTGGACGCCAAGATCCGCGGCCAGATGCGCGAGGAGCTCAAGCGCATCCAGCGCGAGGCCGGGCTGACTGTCATCTTCGTCACGCACGACCAAGAGGAGGCCATGGCCATCTCCGACCGCATTGCCGTCATGAACCAGGGTGCCATTGAACAGCTGGACAGCCCTACCGAAATTTACGACAACCCGCACAGCCGTTTTGTGGCGGGGTTCATCGGCGAGATGAACTTTTTGGACGAAGGCGGCGCGGTGCTCGCCGTGCGCCCGGAGGATATTGCTCTGCGTTCGGCCTCCGGCGCGGGCATGGCGCGTATTGAAAGCGTGATGCCGCTGGGCCATTACACACAGATCATCCTTGTGCGCGCAGACGGCGCACGGCTGAAGGTTTTCATTCCCAAGGAACAGGCACTGGGATATATACCCGGCCAGACAGCGGACTATTCCTTCACGCGCTTCAAGCAGTTCGGCGCGGCACAGGCCAGCGCCTGAAGTACTTCCGGGCAAAACAGCTTCGGCTGTTTTCCGCCGGAGCGGAAAGCCGCCCCGGCAATAAATAAGGATTTTATCGTAATCTCATAGGAGATATGGAAGGGAGAAACATTCATGAATCGATTCATCCAGAAGGCGCTGTGCGCCGTCGCCGCCTGCGCTCTTGCGCTGAGCCTTTCCGCCTGCGGCAGCACTTCCCCGGCCACGGGCGCCGCAAGCGCGGACGTTCCCACCGTCACCATCTGGGGTTATGGCGGCCAGGAGGTGCGCGAAGCGCTGCAGGCCGTTGCCGACGCACACAACGCAGACCCCGCCTATAATACCAAAGCCCGGGTGGAGATCCAGTTCGTCGTCTCCGGCACCAGCGAGCAGAGCCTGCCCGACCGCCTTGCCGCTGCCTATCAGGCAGGCGAGACCGACACCGATTTTGACATCATTGCCCTGGACGACAGCGGGATCTCCGCCATTCTGGCCCAGACGAGCGAAGATTTTTTCATCCCCATCGACACCTCGAAGATCCCCAACTATGAAAATGTCGTATTCAAGGACAATATCGTAGGCGATACCTTCATCCCCTACCGCGGCACAGCCGTGATGCTGGCCTACAATTCCGAAACCGTGGAAAATCCGCCTGCAACGGCGGACGAGCTGTATCAATGGATCAAGGACAATCCCGGCCGTTTCGCCTACTGCGACCCGTCCACCGGCGGCTCCGGCTATACCTTTGTAACGACCGCCATCTACAACCAGCTGCCCGACGAAGCACGCATGTCCCCGGACACCAAATGGGAGACCGAACACACCGCCGAGTGGGACAACGCCTTCGCCCTGATGGCCGAGCTGCACCCTTATCTGTACCAGACGGCGGGCAAGGTACAGTACCCGATGAAGAATGCCGGTTCGCTGGACCTGCTGGCCACAAAGCAGATCGACATGACGCCCGCGTTCGTGAACATGGTGCTCAGCCAGAAGAATATGGGTACGATGCCCGAGTCCATCAAGCTCCAGCCCATCGAGCCCGCCTTTTCCGGTGCGCTGGCCGGCTTCTGCATCCCGAAAATCGCCAAGGATCAGGAGGCCGCGCTCTCCGTCATCGACTACTACCTGAGCTATGAGGCCCAGGCCATCGGCTGGAACACCATGTATGCCTCCCCTGTCGTGGACACTGCCAAATTGGAAAATCTGGACCACGCCGACTGGCTGGAGGAGACCAATATGGACGAGCTGCGCTATTTTTCCATCGGCATGATACAGAAGGATATCGTGGTACGCTGGGCGGAAGAGATCGCGCCGCTGGCACAGTGAGGCCGCGCATATGGCAAACCAGAAAAAACACAGATGGCTGCCGTACCTGATGGTTCTGCCCGCGTTTTCCATTATGGTTCTGGTGGTGGTCTTTCCCATCGTAAACACAGTGGCCCGTTCCTTCCGAACAACGGACGGGCGGTTCACGCTGGACAACTATGTCTATTTCTTTACCAGCGCCGAGGCGCTGCAAAGCCTGCTGTTCACCCTCGCCGAGGCTCTCACCGTCATGGCACTGAGCGTAGTGCTCAGCTTTCTGCTGGCACTGTACCTCCGCTTTTCCAAAAGCCCCGTCAGCCGCGCGCTGGGCAAGCTGTATCTGCTGCCCCGCTTCATCCCGGGTATCGCCGCAGTGTACGCGGTGATGAATGTCATCAAGGACTCCGGCAGCATCAACCGCATCGCCGCAGCCTTCGGCGTCGATTACAAGCCCGGCCTGCTGTATGACCTAAAAGGCATCATTCTTTCAAACCTGTGGTTCTGCATTCCCTTTGCCGCCATGATGATGAGCGCCGCGCTGTCCAGCGTCAACGATTCCTATGTGGAAAGCGCGCGCGACGCCGGATGCTCCTGGCGGGATGTTCTGTGCCGCATCATTCTTCCGCTGACATACAAGGACGTCATCGTCAGCGCCACCTTTATCCTTATGGGCCAGGTGGGCGCGTTCACGATTCCCTACCTGACAGGCCCCAACAATCCAAAAATGCTGGGCATCCTGCTGTACCAACAAACGGGCACCTACATGAATTATGAACGTGCGGCCGCACTTTCGGTGCTGATGTTCCTCATCTGCCTGGGCGGAGCCATTGTATACATCCGTTCGAACATGAAAGAGGAAGTGTGGGAAACAGGCAAATAATTTGCCCCACGGAACATGCAAAGGGCGGCCCGGCATACCGCCGGACCGCCCTTGCCGTTCCTCATCAACAAAAAGGAGTTTTCGATCATGGAGCAGACGATTTGTGTCAACGCCCCTCTGGTACTGGCCGGTACGCGCAACACCCGCGAATTGGGCGGCTACCCCGCCGCCTGCGGCAGGAAGACGCGCAGGCACGCCTTCCTGCGTTCCGACGGGCTTTCCGGACTGACGGACAAAGACGTGCAGATGCTGCTGGATTACGGCGTATGCTGTGTGGTGGACCTGCGCAGCGAAAGCGAGACGGCCGCCGCTCCCTCCCGTCTTGCAGACGTACCCGGCGTGGATTATTATTCCATCCCCATGCTGGACGAGGCGGCGAGCCAGGGCTTTACGGGCGGAATGCCTGAGCGCATGGGCGATGTATACGTGAAGCTGCTGTCCGGCCGCGGCGACGCATTTGCACGGATAATCCGCATTTTTGCACAGCACAGCGGCGGGACGGTGCTGTTCAACTGTACCGCCGGAAAAGACCGCACGGGCGTGACGGCCATGCTGCTTTTGCTGCTTGCGGGCGTGCCCTGCGAGATTGTCGTTGCCGATTACAGTGTAAGCGAAGCCAACATGCAGGAGATCTTCAAACAGCAGAAGGCCTGGCTGGAAAAAACTTTCGGCGTCACCCCGCCGGATGCGGTATTCTCCTCTGCGCCGGAGGAGCTTGAAACGGCGCTGGCCTATCTCGCGGAGCACTACGGTACCGCGGAATCGTATCTGCTGCAGGCCGGTGCCGCGGCGCAGGATATTGCTGTCGTGCGCGGCATGCTGCTGGGCGAAGCCTGTGCCTGACGCACGAAATGTACAAAAGGCCGGGCGCCGCCCGAACGGAGTTCCGTTCAGGCGGCGCCCGGTCTTTTGTTTTCTGTTTTTTCGCGCAGAGCTATTCCGGCCGCAGCCCGCCGCGCAGCAGATGCTCCAGCAGCGCCCCGCATCCCTCGCACACATCGGCATATGTTGCGTCAAAATCTCCGGTATACCAGGGGTCGGCAATATCACGGGGGTGAGCGGAGTAATCCAGCAGACGGTACATTCTGCGTTCCGGGTCGCCGCCAAAAATGCGCCGCATGTTGGACAGGTTGTACGAATCCATGCCCAGCAGCAGGTCCCAGGCCCTGTAATCGTCCGGGCGCAGACGTACCGCGCGCTTATCCGCGCAGGAAATGCCCACAGCCCGCAGCTTTTCCCGTGTGCCCTGGTGCACAGGGTTGCCCAGCTCTTCACCACTGGTAGCGGCGGAAGCCGCGTGGAACAGAGCCCCCATGCCACGTTTTCCAGCCATCTCCCGAAACACAAATTCCGCCATGGGCGAACGGCAGATATTGCCGTGGCAGACGAACAGTATTTTGGTCATTGCTTCCACATTCCTTTACCGCTCTATTTTGCGCTGCGGGCGGCCCGCTTCCAGCAGCTTTTCTTCCCCAAAGACATCCAGTGGGGAGAAAAGCTCCATGCGCATGCCTTCCCCGCTGGAGGCAAAACGCATTTCAAAGGCATGGGGCGTATTCAGGCTGCGGCACTCCAGCACCAGCAGGTCCCCGCGCATATGCGCCGCCGCGGCGAAACGCAGCGGCGCGCGTTCCGCCCTCGGCATCTGGCGGAAGATGGCGGGACGGAAATTTTTCGCCCAGAGCGTATTCTCCCGCCACGTACCGGACGGCGCGCACACCTTCTGCACACTGCCGCCGTCGCACAGCCATACACAGGCGGCTTCTCCGTCCACGCGCACACGCAGGCCTGTGAACCCCGCCGGGTTTGGCCGGAAATCCAGCCAGCCTGTATCCCATTCTCTGCCGTCCAGCCTGCCCTGGGGTATGTACGCCTCCGGCAGCCCTCCGTCTGCGCACGCGCCGTCCCGCTTATGCAGATTTTCCAGCAGGAGCCACAGCGCGTCCAGCTCGGCACTCATATTTGTGCACTCGGCCGTAACGGCGGCCGCAATTCCGTTTTCAGGCAGAACCACACACAACTGCCCAAAGGCGCCGTCGCCGCGGAAGCCTCCACGCCGGTTCATCCAGAACTGATAGCCGTAGCCCGCACACCAGTCCGGCGTGCCGTTGCCCGCATTTACGGAGTGCGGCTGCGCAGCCATATGTACCCATTCCCGCGGCAGCACCCGGCGTCCCGCCCACTCGCCCTCGTTCAGATACAGAAGGGCCAGCTTCGCGACGTCATCGCAGGATGCCTGCAGCCCGGTGCCGCCCTGGCACCGTCCGTCTGCACAGGTCAGCCACGAAAACTCCTCCACACCCAGCGCGGGGAACACCGTGCGTGCCAGAAGCTCGGGAACCGTGCGGCCCGCGGCACGGCGCACCAGCTCTGCCGCGAGATAGGAGGCGGCGGTATTATAGGCGAAAAACGTCCCCGGCTCATGGGACAGCGGCGCTTCAAAAAAAGCGCGCACGCCATCCTGCGAAAATGCCGCCTGCGGCATCACACAGGCCGCATGCCCTGTATTCATGGAGAGTACATGCCCCACGCGCAGGCGGCTCCAACGCGCGTCGCCCGAACACAGAGATGCATATTCGGGGAACCAGTCCAGCACCCGGTCGTCCGGATGCAGCTTTCCCATTCCAAACGCAACTCCTGCAGCCGTGGAAGTAAAGCTTTTGCTCAGCGAGTACATTTCCCGTTTATCGCCGCAGCTGTAAGGCGCGACGGCCCAGCGGACCATGCACTCATTTTTTTCAAAAATCTCCAGCGCGTGCAGCTGCACTCCAACGGCGCGGGCGTTCCGCCCAAACTCCGCAAGGGCCGCATGCGAAACAGACGCATGCACAAAATTTTCCATATCCCATCTCTCCCCGGCCGCGCGCCGCGCGGTCTGTTTTTTTGCAAAGCCGCCGCGCCCGTCCGGGCGCGGTTCAGCTTTCAGAGTTCTTGATTGCCCGATAGGTGCGCGGCGAAATACCTACGATCTTTTTGAATGTGCGCGAAAAGTGCGTCGAATCGTTGAAGCCCACCTCGTATCCCACCCAGGTAATGGAATTGGCCGGGTCCTTCAAAAGCTCAATGGCCTTTTGGATGCGCAGGTTCATAATATACTCCACCAAGGTCTGCTGGGTGAGCAGCTTGAACAGATAGCAGAAATATGTTTTGGACACCATGGAGATACGGCACACATCCTCCAGCTTGAGCGGCTCGTTGTAATGCGCTTCCACATACCGGATGGCATCTTCCACCATAGGCTTGTATTTGTCGTAAACGGCCGCTGCGGTATGGCTTTGGGGCGACTGAGAATATTCCCGTGCCAGTACAAGCAGCAGCTCCATGATCTGCACGCGCAGGAATTCCTCATAATAGATATCTCCGTTTTCGTATTCCACCAGCATCGCGTTCATCAGCGTGTTCACGCGCTCTCCCGTTTCAGGCCGAAGCGAAAACTGGGAATGGATGTCATCGGCATCCTTGAGGAACAGCCAGGCAAAAGAAAGATTCAGCGCCGCTTCATGCACCTGCTGATAGGCGCTGTTCTCCTTCGGCGGAAAAAAATGGTCGAAAGAAAATTCGCAGCTGATGATCTCGGCATCTTCCAGCCGCACCACCTGATGCTCGACCTTCGGAGGAACGATGAAGATATCGCCGCGGGCCATCAGATGCTTTTGCCCCTCCACCCAATGCTCACAGCAGCCTCGGGTGATATACCAAATCTGCATATAATCGTGGGAATGGGGCAGATAGCCGGAGGGATTCTCCGATGTGACCTTATAGATCTTACAGAATCTGCTCTTGGTGAACATCGTGCTCTTTTCAAATAAAACGGCCGGCTCATTCCATACTTCCATCGCTTTGTCCCTCCTTCTGATATACCGGCGCAGCCGTGCTGCTGAAAAACGGCCGCGCGCCCGCCATGTGCGGACGCGCGGCCCCGTTGCCGTTCTGCGTGGTTCAATGTTTCCAAAGCTGCGCGCATGCGCATCGGTTTATGCCCGGCACACAGCCGCACAAGCTGCGAGCTTGAAACCATTATAGCACACCGCCGCTGGAATGCATCCGGCTTTTACCAAAATGTCACATTTTTTATGCGCGTGTCTCCCGATACTTTTTCCAAGCCAGCACAGCCAGCAGGACCACACAAGCCGCCGCGGCTACGGTGACCCAGACCAGCGGGAACGCATCCCCTGTCTGGGGCATTCCCGGCGCAGGTGCGGCCGTACCGGAAGACGCGCCCCCCGCGCCGCCGGAAGGCGTGCCGGAAGAGGAAGATGTGTCTGCAGAAGAACTGCTCGTCCCGCCCGAAGGAGCGGAAGAAGAGGAGCCGCCGCTTTCGGCGCCCGCCTTCGGCTGTGCCAATACATACAGGCTCAGATGTGTCAGCTCCGCATTCAGCAGGCCGTCTGCTGTTTTTGCCGTCAGCAGTTCTTTTTCGCCCTCAGGGCTTACGTGATACAGCTGCGTTTTGGCTGCGTCAAAGCCCTGGGGAAGCGGGAACGCCACATTCAGCACGCCGCGCGGCTGCACCGTGCCGCCATCCAGCAGCAAAGAAATATCAAATGCCGCAAGGTCAACATTTTCATTGCGGAAAGCGCGCGCCACAGAAGCATATGCCGCGTCGCCCGCATCCACCGGCTCCACCTTGAGATGCGCGCCGGCCGGCACTGTGTCCAGCCCTGCCGCAACACGGATCCCTGTTGCACTGTCCACCTCGTTGAACACGGGAGCGGGCTGTTCCGAAGTGAGCGCGCCCTCCACGGTGAATTCATCAAAAGCCACCCAGCCGAATTTGGTATTTTTGTCCGTGTTGAAGCCGCGCTCAAACTCGGCCTTCAGGTATTTCACACGCACCGGAGCACCAGTCTCCAGTACAAAGTGGTAGGCGTCCATACCCGTGGCGATGGCTTCATAGCGGCGAGCGTCCGCCTGCGCCACGGTGCCGAGCTCCGTCCAGCTCTTGCCGTCCAGCGACGCGGAATACGTCACCTTATCCGGCGCGCCGATGCCCGCGGATACCCAGGCAAGATAGTCTACCCCCAAAGCCTGCACCTCAGCGACAGTGTCAAAGGAGATCTGCAGCGTAAAAGGCTCCGTAGCCACGGTCTGCAGGACGCCGATATAATCACCGTTCAGCGTATTCTGGTTCGCCCAGCTTCCTGTTTGAAGGACGCCATTGTTCAGCAGTACAGAAGCCACATTCTGAAGGGTTGCAAAGCTTTCACTGTTCAGGACATTTCCGCTTTCCAACGTTATGGTACCCATGGAGGCGATGCCCTCGCCCGAAGCCAGCGGCGCCGTGCCGTTTACCGTGAATTCGTCCACGCCCAGCCATGTATAGGGCGCAGCCGGGTCTTTGGAGGCGTCCAGGCCGTGGCCGAACTCCGCGCGGATATAACGGGCCTTTTCGGCGGCATCCAGCTTGAGCACATACTCGACCGTCTCGAAGCCGTTGGCCGATCCCGGGCTTATCTCCGCCTGCGCATAAGTTACAGTGCCCAGCTCTTTCCATGTCTGGCCGTCCTGTGAAACACTGTATGCAACACTGTCCGGCGCGCCGATGCCCCATCCCGGATTGGAAACGGAGCCCAGCGCCACACGCTCCACCTGCCCGATACCGCCCAGATCCGCTGTCAGCGTAAACGGCCCCTGCGCGTGATTGGCATTGATCTTCACATAGCTGTCGTTCCAGGCGCCGGCCTTTTCATTGCCGTCCACCAGTTTCGGAAGCGCCTGCAGCAGCTTGTTGAATTCTTCGGTATTTTTTACATTGTCCGCTTCCAGTGTAAGCGTGCCCGCCGCCGCAAGATTCTTGACAGGCTTCTCCATCTCCGTGGGGATGCCGCTGAAGAAATCATGCATCGCGTCGTAGATATACCGCGTGCCCGAGACGTTCTGGCTCGTCTCTGCAATGCCCCATGTGCCCGTGTACCAGGCAATCAGGCTGTTGTTCTGATAGGCAAGCTTGTCGTCCGCCCCTTGCGTGAGGTAAGAGCGGAACTGGCTGATGTATTTGTCGTTGATGCCGCCGAATTCCATCTCGATGCCCAGGCCGTACTTTTTGCACAGCGCAGCGGTATCCGCAATGCGCTGTTCGGAGGCATTGGCGTCGAACGCATAGTTGGGCTGCATGATGGCGTAGTCAAAGCCGAAGGTCTTCCAGGCGCGGAACCCGGAGGACTGGTAGAAGGGGATCCAGTAAATTTGATACGCGCCGTTCTCCAGGCTGTGGACGTAATCCGTTACACCCTGCACCGTTTCCAGAACCAACGGGTCCACGTCGTAGTGCATCACTTCATCGTACCAATAGAAGCCGTCCAGACGCAGGTTCTCGTAACCCTTGGCCTTGAATTCCCGAATCACGGTGTCCAGATACCACCTGGAGGCCTCCATGCGGTCCGCCAGAGCCTGCTGCGCCGGATTGGTATCCGAGACCGCGAAATTCAGCGAATGGGTGCCGCCGGGCAGCGTGCCGAAGGCATCCTGGCACAGAATGGGCGGATAAAACGCAATCTTCACGCCCACTTTGTAATCCGCGTCGCCTGTGGCCTCTTTCACCAGGGCCACAGCCTCGTTCAGCGCGTCCAGGTTATAAGCCGTGCCTGTACCCTCGCCGTAGTGGAACAGAAAATCAAGATAGGTCTGCCAGTCCTCCGCGGTGGCACACATCTGTGCCGCATCGGGGTTGGAGGTCATCGTACTGCTCACATAGATGAGGTTATGGTAATCCGTATCGTCATCCGGCGTATCCAGATTTGGTGTATAGCCGTGGGACAGGAAGGTAACGGATTCAAAAAACTTATCCGTAATATTGCCCTCCCCGTCCACATAGCCTACCATGGGAAGAAGCTCCTCCACGGTTTTCTGGCTGGTCTGCAGCGCGCCGCCCGCGGAAGAGAACCAGTGTCCGGCATAGGCCAGCGCCTCGTGCTGGATGCCGCGTGCCTGGTCTGTCCAGGCATATTTGTTCACAACTTCATAATCCGTGCCCGGAGTATCCGGCAGCGTTTCGGCGGTGTCCGAAGGCGCCGCTGTGCCCCGTACCTCCAGCTCGTCGGCAAAGGCCCAGGTGCCTGTCAGCTCAAACGCGACCTTTACATAACGCGCATTGTAGTTCAGGCCGTCCAGCGTAAAATAGTAGCTCTGGCAATTCACCTCTTTGCCGTTTTCCACCACGGAATAATAATGGTCCGGGTCCTCGTCCTTCACGGCGTCGAAGCGGGAAACACGGCCCACGCGGTGGAACGTTACGCCGTCCTCCGACAGGAAGTAGGTGACCATCGACGGCGCAGAAATCCCCCATCCCAGGCCCTCCTGCATGTGGAAGGAAAGCGATTCAATATGGCTCAGCTGCCCCAGATCCAGCGTGATGGCGCGGTCGATCTGCCGGTATGCCTCATAATAATGGGAGCGCATGCCGCTGCCATTCCAATTGCCGTCCAATATCTCGCCGCTGCCGTAATAGCCGTCTGTCAGGCGGTTGAGGATGCTCTCCTCTTTTTCGCGGATCGTTGTATCCTTGGTGGCAGGGTCAAGGTCCGTACCGGCGCCTTCCATTTCCAGTGTGAAGGCATCATTGCCCTTTCCCTGCGCCAGGTTTACAGTATCTGCCGCCGTTGCGGCGCTGGCTGTATCCGCGGAACCGGAAGAAGATGAGACATCCGAAGACACCGTCTCGGAGGAAGACGAAGCGCCTGAAGAGGACGCCGCCCCGGAAGAGGACGAAACGTCCGGAGAGGACGCCGCCCCGGAGGAGGACGAAACGTCCGGAGAGGACTCTGTCCCGGAGGAGGACGAAACGTCTGGGGAGGACGCCGCCCCGGAGGAGGACGAAACGTCCGGAGAGGACGCCGCCCCGGAGGAGGACGAAACGTCCGGAGAGGACGCCGCCCCGGAGGAGGACGAAGCATCCGGGGAGGACTCTGTCCCGGTGGAGGATGAAACAGCGGAAGACGGCGCCGCGTCAGAGGAAGACGACACGCTTTCCGCATAGGCGGTTGTGAGCGGCATCGCCAGCATGGATATTGCAAGGACCGCCGCCAGGAAAAAACGCATGATTTTTTCTTTACGCATTCGGATAACTCCTTCTCAATGATACCAATGGGCTTGTTCTGAGTCTTCTTTCTTGTTTTCTGTTTGTTTTTGAGCGCACCAAAACAAGGGTGCCGCAAAATGGGTACTCTGTGCTCTGTCTGTTCTGTTTCACAAAAAACGCCCATGCGCCAAAACGCACGGGCGCAGGATTTCAGCTCACCGGCTTTTATTTTAAGCCGGAAGTCGTGGAAATGCCGCTTATAAACTGTTTTTGTGCAAGGAAGAAGATGATGATGAGCGGCAGGGTGAACATCACGCCTGCGGCCATCAGCAGGTCCCATTCCTGACGCGCAGTGGTCAGGAACATCTGCAGGCCGATGGACAGCGTATACTTTGCGCTGTCCTGCAAATAAAGCAGCGGGCCGTTCAAATCGTTCCAGCCGCCGATGAATACAAGCACCATGATCGTCGTCAGCACGGGCTTGCACATCGGGTAGACCACACGGTACAGAATGACGAACTCGTTCGCACCGTCGATGCGCGCGGCCTCAATGACGCTGTCGGGCAGGCCCTTTACGAACTGCCGCATAAGATAGATGTAATACGGCGTACCGAAAAATGCGGGCAACACCAGGGGTACGAAGGTATTCACCAGCCCTAGCTTCGACCATGTGATGAACAGCGGGATCTGCGTGACCTGCCAGGGAATCATCATTGTGGCGAGAATGAGCGGGAAAATATATTTCGCACCCTTCCAGGGGATCTTCGTCAGGGAATAGGCGATCATCGGCGCGGCGAAGATTTGGCCGAGGACCGGCAGAATCGCGACCACCAGCGTGTTCTTCGTATACGCGAACAGCGGCATACGCTTAAAGATCGTCGCAAAATTTTCCCACTTAATGGGGTCCGGAATCCACTTGGGCGGATTCAGAAATATCTGGTTCGTAGGCTTTACCGCGGTGGAAAGCATCCACAGGAACGGCATGAAAAAGATGCAGGCAAAAAAGATCAGCAGAATATAAGAGCAGACCTTGCCCACGGTGCGCGAGGTTTTTGCAGAGATGATCCATTTTTTCACAGCTGTTCCCCCCTTACTCTACGTCGTAGGTGACGCGTTTTTCCATCAGGTACATGGCCACGAACGAAACCACCAGCACAATCAGGAACAGCACGATGGCCATAGCCGAGGCGTAGCCCATCTTCATGTAGCTGAAGCCGTTCATATACAGATACATCGAATAGAACAAAAGCGAGTTCTGCGGCCCGCCGGTGATGCTCTGCCCCACCTGGGAAACACTGGCGAACACATACGCCTGCGTGAAATACTGAAAGGACGAAATAAGCCCCATCACCACCAGGAACTGAATGGTGGGTGAAATGTACGGCAGAGTGATCTTAAAGAAACGCTTGACAGGGCCCGCGCCGTCCAGCTCTGCCGCCTCGTAGAATGACTTTGGCACCGCCTTCAGCGCCGAAAGGAAAATGACGGTGTTCTGCCCGCAGCGCCACACGTCCATAATCATCAGCGAGATCTTGGTGAACTTCGGGTCGCTCAGCCAGCTTGGGCCTCGGATGCCGAACCAGGACAAAAAGTTGTTCAGCAGGCCGTATTCCGGGTTGAGCACCCACAAAAACAGCATGGCGCTGGCCACAATGGGCACCACTGTGGGCAGATAATAGATGGTGCGGAACGCGGGCATGCCCTTGACCTCCTTCGACAGCAGCACGGCCAGCGCCAGAGCGACCACAAGGCCGATGGGCATGCCGATGAAGGACATGACGGCGGTGTTCTTGATCGACACCGGAAAATATTTGTCGTTGAACAGCGTGACATAGTTGTCCAGCCCTGTGAACTCTGCCGGCTGGAAGATGTTAAAATCCGTAAAACTATAATACAGCGCGGAGAGGATCGGATAAAGCTGGAAGCACAAAAACCCGATGAGCCACGGCGAGACAAACAGCAGGCCAAGGAGGAAGAACCTCCGCTCTTGTTTCGATTTTCGTTTTTTGATCCCGTTTCCTTCCTTTTTGGCGGCCGATGCATTTCTCATGCCAAAACCTCGCTTTCGTAGAGATGGCCCGCGGCACGGGCTTTGGGAATACAGGCGCGATACAAAAAAGGAAAGCGCCGACCGGGCCGGGTAACCGCACAGCCGGCGCTTTCCTCTATTCTTTACTGTTTCTTTTGTCTGTTCAGCCGGCGGCCTCGTCCGCCATGGGCTGCACCGCTTCCACAACGGCCTTGGCCGCGTCTTCTACGGTCATATTGCCGGCGAGCGCCTCGGTCATGTAAGTGCTGATCTCAGTCAGATACTCGTTGACATAGGAGCTCATGGGGAACGCACGGAACTCGCCGTCGCGCAGCATCTCCGCCACCTGTTTGGCCTCTTCGGAAACGCCGTCCATCGCGATGACCGCATCCAAAGCGCTCTTGCGCGGCATGAACGCGCCATTGCCATAGTCGCCCTCAGCCATGAAGGCCATGTTCTCGGCGCTGGTCAGGCTCTTGAGCACCTTCAGCGTGGCTTCGGCGTTCGCCGTTTTGGCGTTCACTTCCCACACGCCGCAGCTCAGCATGCCCTGGCCTTCGCCGCCCTCGGCGGGAGCCGGCATCGGGGCGATGCCCATGTTGGTGCCGGTCTCCTTCGCAGCGTCCACCATGGAAGCCAGCGCAGAGTCCGCCTGCCAGCGGATGGCCAGCTTTCCGGTGAACAGCGGGTCCTCGGTTGTGGCGCGGGCGCCCAGAGAATCGATGAAGCGCTTCACGTTGTCATAGCCGTACTTGCTGTAAATGTCGGCCTGGAACTGATAAGCCTTGAGCATCTCGGGAGAATCGAAGGTGATGGTGTTGGTCTCTTCGTCGATGAACTGCGCACCGAACGCCACAGGCCACAGAACGTTGTCCAGCCAGGGATAATCGGGGATCAGGCCCATCTGCTCAATGGAACCGTCAGCGCCAACCTTCGTGCAGTCGTCAATGCACTGGATCAGCTCGTCCATCGTTTTGGGGAATTCTTCCCAGCCGGCCTCGGCCAGCATGTCCTTGTTGTAGAACAGGAACGTAGAGCTGTACGTGAAGGGGATGGAATATACCTTATCCTCGTAGGTGCACACATCCCATGCGGCGTCGATGAAATCGTCCTTGTTCCACTCGGCGTCGCCGCCGTTGACAAACTCGGTAAGGTCGTACAAAGCGCCGTTGTTCGCCCAGGTGGGCGCGTTGTTCCAGTAGTTCTGGAAGATGTCCGGCGTAGAGCCGGAAGCGATCGTCGTCATGATGACGTCCGCCGTTTTGGCGCCGGACACAACGACTTCGATGTTATCGGTGTTGGTGGCGTTGTAATTCTCGGCCCACTGCAGCAGACGCTGATGGGGCTTGGTTACTTCCTCATCCTCGGCATACATGTGCCAGACGGTGACCACCGTCTTTTCGCCGGAGGGCGCGGCGGACGCCGGGGCGGAACCAGATGTGCTGCCGGCTGCGGAAGAAGATGCTCCGCCGCCGCAGGCGGTGAGCGCCGAAACAGCCAGCGCAAGAGAAAGGATCAAAGCGAGTGCCTTTTTCATAAGTGACCTCCTGATGAAACATTATTTCCGAACGGGCCGGACGACCGGTCAGCCCGGCCCGTACATGGCATCAATTCCGGGCGTGCACACGGGTCTCTTTTAAAAGAATATCCTGGAGCCAACGGCTCCAGGCACCGGCGCTTTTGCGCAAAAGCGCACGTCGATGTGCCCCGGGTGCTTTTTTGCCCTCCTATACTATACCAAATCTGCAAAAATTCTTCTTGGCAAATCTTCCATTTTCGGCCGCCGCCTTCCGGGCGGCCTTTTTTGCACTTTTTTTGAGGCGCCGCGGGCAGTTCCGCCTAAAAACGGCTTTGCTGCGTCCTTCGCCTCGTAAAAACAATTTACACAAAATTAAATTTCAAAACGCCGCATTTGGCAGGCAAACTTGATAAATCGTTCAATCCTGACCCACCGAATTTGAAAAAACATCCAAAACAGAACCGTCGCCGAGCAGTTTTACTGGTAAAAGCGTCACAGAACTACGGGCTTCCCCTCGGCCGCGGAGCGGTAAGCGGCCAGCACCAGCGCCAGTGCCTTGCGGCCTTCGGCCTCGTCCACCAGCAGCGTCCCCTCGCCGCGCACCGCGTCGATAAAGTTGCGCAGCTGTGCCACATGCCCCGAAGGGTCAATCGCGCCCGCCTCACTGTGGGAGCGCACCTCCGGCGCGGGTTCCTGCTCATAAATATGGTAAGCGGAGTCTCCCGCCACCTCCCATTTAACGATGCGGTCTTCTTCCAAAATGATCGTTCCTGACTCGCCGTTCAGCTCGATGCGGCGCGGAAAGCCGGGGTAATCCCCCACCGACGCCTGAATGACGCCCTGCGCGCCGCAGTGCCAGGCCACCACAGCTGTGAGTGTATCCTCCACCTCAATGTCCCGCACCAGCGTGCCGCTCAGCGCATAGATGCTGTCTGCCGGCCCCATCAGATACCGCACAAGGTCCACACCGTGGATCCCCTGGTTCATCAGCGCCCCGCCGCCGTCCATCGCCTGTGTGCCCCGCCAGGTACCCGAATCATAATAGCTCTGGGGGCGGAAATATTTCATATACAAATCGCAGCGCGTGATGCGCCCCAGCGCCCCGCTCTCCAAGGCGCGCTTTACGCGCGCCACGGCCGGGCCGTAACGCAGCTGGGAGACTACCCCCACCTGAACACCGGCGGCGCGTGCTGCGGCGGCCACAGCGTCGCAGTCCTCCAACGTCAGCGCCACGGGCTTTTCAATGAGCACATGCTTGCCCGCGGCCACAGCCTGCAGTGCCAGCGGCGCATGCAGGTGGCTGGGCGTGCAGATACACACCGCGTCCACCTGCGGGTCTGCCAGAAGCGCGTCGTAATCCGGATACGCCCGGGTGCCGTAAGCCTGTGCCGCGGCACGGGCGCTTGCTTCCACAGGATCATACACGCCGCACAGCGCCGCGTCCTCGATGGATCGGATCGCGTCCAGATGGAACCGGGAGATCACGCCGCAGCCCGCCACGGCAAAATGCACTTTCAAATCCAAAGGTTCAACATTCCTTTCCGGGCGCGGCCCTCCTGTTCAAACCGGGCGCAGCGTGTCCGCATAAGCGGGCAGCGGCGCAAAAATGCCGCTTTCCCCATAAAAACCTCCGTCAAGCCGGTACACGCCGTTCTGCGGTGTGCGCCAGGCGGCTCCGGGCGCGGCGCACATAGCGTCCAGACGGCGCCAATCGGTATAATTCTGCGGGCCGTTGCTCTCCACAACACCCACGCGCAAGCCCGGTACACGCGACAGCCGCGCCGCCAGAGACATATTCCAGTCCAAAAGCGCAGGCGGCACCGTCAGGTCCGCGCAGAAGCACGCCGCGCCGCTTTTCTGCGCCGCGCGCACCATCTCCAGCGTGACGGACAGCGTTTTTGCAATGGGTTTGCAGGCGATGGCCGAATAGCCGTATTCCCGGGTCAGGCGGGCAACGTCCTGTGCGCTGTGGGCGCTTTCGTCGCCCGCTACGCGTACCGGCAGGCCATGCACGGGTTCCGGCCGGTCCCCCGCAAACGGCTCCTCCAGCAGCACGATGCGCTCCAGCGCATCCATCTTGTCCGCAGCATCCAGAAAGCGCAGCAGAAATTCCCTGTCCGGATAACGGCCGTTGGCGTCCAGATAATAGACGGGGCGGCCACACTCCGTATACGGCGTGGTAAAGCCGGCGGCTGCCGTGTGGACGGTGCGCAGGCGCCCGATGTCCCACGCAAGCATGGCCTCCGGGTCTCCGTTTTTCTCCGGGTCGGAACCGATCTTTACCTTTAATAAAAAGGCGCCGTCCTCCAGCAGGGCGTGCAGCTCGTCCTCCGGCGTATGGTAAGTGATGAGCGGGATGCTCCCCAACTCTTTTTCCCGGTTCGTCAGCTCCGGGCAGAAGGACGCGCACAGCGCGTCGAAGGTGCCGTTCCCCCGTTTTGCGTTCCAAAGCTGCCACAGCGCAAAATCCACGGGTACCAGCGCGTTGAGTACAAAGGTTTGCGGCACGTCTGCCCGTCCCAGAAGTCTGCGGGCGAACGCCAGAAGCTCCGGCACCAGGCCCGCAGTCATACCGGGCGGGTCTGTGAAAGCCTGTCCCTGCAAAAGCTCCAGCGCGCGGCGCGTGACCGCCAGCATTCTTTCGTTGCCGCCCGCTTCGTCACAGGCGCAGAAGGTGACGGGGTCGGACCAGAGCACGCTCTGTACGCCCACACCCATGCCGCTCGCTCCGCTGTCCAGCGTCAGGCGCACGGCCGTCTGCCACAGCTCGCTCAGCGTGCCTCCCTTGAAGCCGAAAGGTGCGCGCAGCGGTTCCCGTATGACGCCGAGCTCTGTGTTAACGATACGTTCCATGGCGCTTACGCGATGGTGGCCAGCATGGCCTGCGTGATCTCAGACACCAGCGTCCCGCCTGTAAGGAACCGTCCGATCTCGTCGGCCACGTGCGCGCCGATTTTCAGCTTGCCGTTGTTGGCAAGGCCCGCCAGATGCGGCGTCATGATGCAGTTGGGGATGCCTCGCAGCGGGCTGTCCGCGGCAGGCGGCTCGGGGTCCGTCACATCCAGGCAGGCATATTTCAGCTTGCCGCCGCGCAGCGCTTGCGCAAGCGCTTCCTCGTCTACCAGGGCGCCCCGGGCGGTGTTGATGAGGATGGCTCGGTCCTTCATCAAAGAAAGCGCGCGGCCGTTGATCATATGGCGGGTAGAATCCAGCGCGGGCGCGTGCAGCGAAACCACATCGCTTTCGGCCAGCAGCGTATCCAAATCTGCCTTTTTCGCGCCCATGGCGGCGATGGCGGCTTCGTCCAGCAGCGGGTCATAGGCCAGCACATTTACGCCGAACGCCTGCAGCAGCTCGATGTAGTGGGAGCCTGCAAAGCCACAGCCTACCACGCCCACGGTGATGTCGAACAGCTCGGTGATGACGCTGTAATCCTCCACCCAGCCGCCGTTGCGGATCTCCTCGTTGAAAGCAAACACGTTTTTGCAGGCGCAGATGGTAAGGCCCAGCGCCGTTTCCGACACACCGTAGCTGAGGATGCGCGCGCTGCTGACAACGCGGATGCCGCGGGCATACAGCTCGTCGCTGACGATGCCCTTCACGCTGCCCGCGGCGTGGGCCACAAAGCGCAGGTTGGGTGCGCAGTCCAAAATTTCCTTATCCAGCTGCGGCACGCCCCAGGATGTAATGGCGATATCCGCCCCGGCAATGATCTGCTTGACGGTCTCTTTTTCGGCCTTGTCCGTTTCGTTCACGGCCACCTCGCCCCATTCGGCCAGGCGGGCCATTGTTTTTTCGGAAAGCAGCGTCGCGCGCAGCGGCGCGTCCATCAGCACGGCAATTTTCATCGTTCGGTAAGCTCCTTTTCCGCCGCCCGTTGTCCGGCCGGCCCTCTTGCCCACATTATACCGTCGCCTCCCGCCGGTGTCTTTACACTTTTTTTAGGAATATTGTACTATTTTTTCGCAGGTGTTCCCTTTGCGCATGGCGTTGCTGTATACTGATATTGTAGAAAAGCAGTGAAAGGAAGGGGAACACGGATGAACGAATGCAGCATCCTCTGGTGCGGCAAGTACCACCAAAACTGGGAAAACGAGCTGCACTGCCACAACTATTTCCAAATGGTAGGCATTCTGAGCGGCAGCGGCACCGTGTATGTGGACGACCAGCCTTATGAGATTGAAAAGGAGCAGGTGTTTCTGCTGTGCCCCCAGCAGCTGCACGCCATCCACTGCGGTGAAAAAAACGCTGCGCCGCTGAAAATGCTGGATGTAAAATTCACCGTGGCGGATCCCGCGCTGTTCGAGGATCTGGTGCGCGTGGGCGATATGTTCCATTTGCAGGATTTCGGATGGTTCGTGCGCTTTTTTGATAAGATCATCGCAGAGAGCGCCCAGCAGCGCCCCTATTATTACTCCATCATCAGCGGCTATTTGCTGGAGATGCTGGTACGTATCGTGCGGGAACGGCTGGGCCAGCCCGCCGCAGCGCCCGAGGAGGAGGCGCCCCGCGTCGCCACGTTCAAGGGTGTGGACGTTGCCGCACTGATGCAGTATATCGATTTCAACTATTCCCGCATCATCAGCCTGGAGGATCTTTCCACCCTGGCGGGCGTCAACAAAACAACGCTCATCAGCATCTTCAAGGAGGTGTACGGCACCACGCCCATCCGCTACATCAACCGTATCCGCCTGCGCAAGGCCAAGGAGCTTCTGGTGAACACCGACACCAGCGTCAGCGAGATCGCAGACCTTGTGGGCTTCCAGAGCATCCACTATTTCAGCCGCTTTTTCAAAGCGAAGGAAAACTGCACGCCCATGGAATACCGCATGCGCAACGGGCAGAGCCGTTATTTCAGCTTTCAGCGGCAGGGCGGCAGCAGCCTGTGGTAAGGCTGCTGCCGCCGGCGAAAAAAAAGCAAAAAATTCTGGATAATATGCAAAGCAATCCCGGCGGTTTCGTTTTATAATGAGGCCGTTGACAAACAAAACGGCCCGGAAAGACGCGGACCTGTCAACAGCCCTATAATGCAAACAAAACAACAGCCGCCTGTGCGGCGGCCCGTAAAAGGAAGTGCTGAATTTATGATACGCATCGGCGCCGTCAACATCGACACCTCCCACCCTCTGGGATTCGGCGAGGTCATGGAAAAGGACGACCGTGCACGCTATGTGGGCGTGTACAACGACTCTTTCCGTCCGGACAGCGAGGTGGAGGGCTTCATCCGCCGCTTCGGCTTGGAAAAGCGCTGCAATACGCTGGAGGAGCTTGCCGCGATGTGCGACATCGGCTTCATCCACGGCTGCGACTGGGACGACCATCTGCGCTGCGCAATGCCTTTCATCGAGCAGGGCAAGCCTGTGTTCATCGACAAGCCTCTGGTGGGGAATCTGGCCGACTGCCGCCGCGTGGAACAGCTTGTAAAAGACGGCGCGGTGATCCTCGGCGCGTCCAGCGCGCGCTACGCTTACGAAGTGCAGCAGTTCCTGGCGCTGCCTGAAGAGGAGCGCGGCGAGGTGGTGAACGTGTTCGGCACTGCCGGCGTGGACGAATTCAACTACGGCGTACACATTGCCGAGGCCATCGGCGGCATTTTGGGACAGGGCGCACAGAGCGTGCGCTACATGGGCCGCGGCGAAGCCGGCGGCAAGTACTCCGAGAGCTATTTCGTACAGTACGAAAACGGAAAAAGCGCTGTTTTCAACACCTTCACAGGCACCTGGCAGCCCTTTGTTCTCACCATTATGACGACCAAAACCACCCACCATTTCCGCATGGACTCCAACCGCCTGTACGAGGCGCTGATGTGCGAGATCTGCAATTATATGGAGGGCAAGCCCAATCTTCTGGCGGGGCCGGACGCACTGCTGGAATCCGTCAAAGTAATGCTGGCGGCCACGGCCTCCCGCGCGCAGGGAGGCGTGCCCGTTGCGCTGGATGCCCTGACGGACGCAATGCCCGCTTACGACGGCCGTGCCTTCTGCAGGAGCTACGGCGCGGCGGCAGGCAGACTGTACTGATATTCTCCGAAAGCAGCGCCCTGCCCCGGCACGGACGCTGCTTTTTTTGTACACAGCGCCTATGTTTTGACGATTTGCCAACTTTATGGGATGATATGCAAATCTCTTTTGAGCAAAAGGGAGTACCATCAAATCAGAACTCCGTGTGACCTGCACGGCGAAAAGGAGAGATTTGAGAGTATGAATTTTGCCATCATCGGCTGCGGCGTGATTGCTTTCACCCATGCCAAAGCGCTGGAGGCCCTGCGCGGCGAGGGCTGCGTGCTGTACGGCGCGTGCGATATCATCCCGGAAAAGGCCGACGCTTATGCCGCCGAACACGGCGTGCCCCACGTCTACTATGATTATCACGACGTTCTGGCGGACCCTGCCGTGGACATCGTATGCGTCTGCGTACCCAGCGGCACCCACGGCGAGGTGTGCAAAGCCGCCGCCGAAGCCGGTAAGGCCATTGTGTGCGAAAAGCCTATGGAGATCACGCCGGAGAAGATCGCGGATGTGATCGGCGTGGTGGAGCGCACCCACGCGAAGATGCAGTGCATCTTCCAGCGGCGCATGATGCCTGTGGCCATCGCTGTGAAGCAGGCCGTGGCCGAGGGCAGGTTCGGCAGGATCTGCCTGGCCGGAGCGGACCTGAAATATTATCGTGACCAGGCCTATTACAACAGCGCGGGCTGGCGCGGCACCTGGGAGCAGGACGGCGGCGGCGCGCTGATGAACCAGGGCGTGCATGGCATCGACCTTATTTTGTGGATGCTGGGCGACGAGGTCTCCACGCTGTACGGCCGCGCCGAGACGCTGGCCCGCGACATCCCTGTGGAGGATACCGCCGCGGCCGTGCTGAATATGAAGCACGGCGGTATCTGCGTCATCCAGGGCTGCACCACGGCATATCCGGGCTTTTCGTCCACCTTCTATATTCACGGCGAAAAGGGCACCGTCGTATTCAACGACGAGGGCATACTGGAGTGGAAGTTCCTCGACGAGGCCGACGCGCCTCAGCGCCCCGATATGGGCGAACGCGTGGGCGGTGCGGGCGACCCGACGAAAATCGGCAATTACGGCCACATCTGCCTGCTGCGCGATATCGCACAGGCCGTACGCGACGGCCGTTCTCCTGCCATTCCCCCGCAGGAGGCCGCGCTGGCCGTGCGCGTCATCTGTTCTATTTACGAATCCACCCGCACGGGCAGGCCCATCGTTTTCTAAGCCCGCGCGTTTTCCCCTCATCCCTGTAAAAACGACGTGCCGCGTTCCTTTTCAAGCTATGGGACGCGGCACATGGAGGTTCTTATGAAAATCTCATTCATCACCGACGAGGTGACGCAGAGCTTTGACGAGGCCGTACGGTTCGCAAGGCAGAACGGCCTGGCAGGGCTGGAGCTACGCAGCGTGGAGGACACTGCCATCGACATGCTTCCGGCTGAAACGCTGCGCGCATGGCGCCGCAGGCTGGACGCCGAGGGTTTGACCGTTTGCGGCCTGGCCGGTTCGTTTTACAAATGCGCGCCGGAACCGGACGCTGTGGAAGCCGAGCTGGCCAAGCTGGAACGCCTGTGCGCCGCGGCGGACATTTTGGGCTGCGCGTTCATCCGCGGCTTTGCATTCTTCGCACCGGAGGAAGGGCCCCTGCCCGCCGAAACGCTGGCGCCTTATTTTGAGCGGCCCGTACGCCTGCTGGAGCAGCGCGGCAAAACGCTGCTGCTGGAGGCGGACCCCAGCGTCAACACCTCGAACCATGCGGCGCTGGCCCGGCTTGTCGAAGCCATCGGCTCGCCCCGTGTGCGCGCAATCTTCGACCCGGGCAATTGCCTGTACGACCCCTTGGGCGAAACGCCCTATCCGGACGGCTACGAGGCCATCCGTCCCTTCTTTGCCCATGTGCACATCAAGGACGCGGTGCGCGCTGTGCCGGAAAGCTACTGCGTAAAGGTGGGCACGGGGCAGGTGGGCTATCCCGCTCTGCTGCGCCGCCTTGCGGCGGACGGCTATGCGGGCTGGCTGTCCATGGAGACCCATTACCGTCTGGATTCCCACCTGACGGAGGAACAAATGCGCCTGCCCGGCGGCGCGGGCTTTTCAGCGGGCGGTGCAGCGGCCACGGCCGAGAGCGTCGCGGCGCTGAAGGACATTCTGCAAAAGGAGGGGCTGCTGTGAGCACAACACTTTTGCGCGGCGGGCGCCTGGTGCAGGATGGCTGCATCACCCGCTGCGATATTCTGCTGCGCGGCAAGGCTGTGGATGCCGTCCTGCCGCCGGACAGCGGCGCGGCGGCGGACTTCGCATATGACCTGGCCGGCCTGTACGTCAGCGCGGGCTTTATCGACATCCACGTCCACGGAGGCGGCGAACACGATTTTATGGACGGCACGCCGGAGGCATATCACGGCGCGAGCGCGCTGCACCTCCGCCACGGCACCACGGCCATGGTGCCCACTACGCTGGCCGCCTCAAAGGAAGAGCTGCTGCGCTCCTTTTCTGTATTTGAACGCTGCCGGGACGGCTTTGCGGACGGCGCGAAGCTTCTGGGCCTGCACATCGAGGGGCCTTACATCGCCAAAAGCCAGTGCGGCGCACAGGACCCGCGCTTCATCCGCGAGCCGGACCCCGCCGAATACAACGAGCTGCTTGACGCCTGCCCGCACATCCTTCGCTGGACCATCGCGCCCGAGCTGCCCGGCGCACGGGAGATGGGGCTTGCGCTGCTGGCGCGCGGCGTACTGCCCAGCATCGGCCACAGTGAGGCCGACAGCGAAGCGGTGCGTGCCGCCATTCCCTGCGGCTACCGCCATGTGACGCACCTGTATTCGGCCATGTCCACCATCGTGCGCAAGGCCGGCTTCCGCCACGCAGGCATCGTGGAAAGTGCGTATCTGTACGATGAGCTGTCCAGCGAGATCATCGCCGACGGCTGCCACCTGCCCGCTCCATTGCTGCAGCTTGCCTACAGACACATCGGCCCGCAGCGGCTGGTGCTGGTCACGGACGCCATGCGCGGCGCCGGACAGACACAGGGCGAGAGCATCCTGGGCAGCCTGGAAAACGGCCAGCGCGTCATCCTGGAGGACGGCGTCGCCAAAATGCCGGACCGCACGGCCTTCGCGGGCAGCATCTGCACAGCCGACAGGCTGGTCCGCACAATGGTGACGCTGGCCGGCGCCAGCCTGCCCGATGCAGTGCGTATGATCACCGAAACCCCCGCCCGCGTACTGGGCCTTTCCGATTTTTACGGCCGCGTGGAGGCGGGCCGCGCGGCAGACCTTGCCGTGTTCGACCATACCGTCCGCATCGCCATGGTGTTCAAGGACGGCGCCGTGTGTTTTGAAAACCGAGAGGAGGCATTCCAATGACAAAAACCATTTCCATCAACCAGTTCCGCGTAAAGATCTACGACACCCGCGCGGAAATGGGCTTCTGCGCCGCAGACGAAGCCGCCGCCGCCATCCGCGGCGTATTGGCGCAGAAGGAAGAGTGTAATATGATCTTCGCCGCCGCACCCTCGCAGAACGAGATGCTGGCCGCGCTTGCGGCGCAGCAGGGCATTGAATGGAACCGTGTGAACGCCTTTCATATGGACGAGTACATCGGCCTTGCGCCGGACGCGCCCCAGGGCTTTGCCAATTTTCTGCGGGCGGCCATCTTCACCAAGGTGCCCTTTCGATCCGTTAACTGCCTGGATGGGACCGCGGCGTCCCGGGATCCGGCAGCTGAGTGTGCCCGCTATTCCCAGCTGCTGCGCCGTTTCCCCGTGGACATCACCTGCATGGGCATAGGGGAAAACGGGCACATCGCCTTCAACGACCCCCCCGTGGCCGATTTCGACGACCCCGCCCTGGTAAAGCCCGTGGCGCTGGACGAGATATGCCGCAACCAGCAGGTGCATGACGGCTGCTTCGCCACTCTGGACGACGTGCCCACCCATGCGCTGACGCTGACAGTGCCCGCACTGATGCACGCTGCCCAGGTGTTCTGTGTGGTGCCCGCCGCCACCAAGGCGCGCGCCGTACGCGACACGCTGCTGGGCGACATCCGCACCGCCTGCCCCGCCAGCATCCTGCGGCGCCACCCCGCTGCGACACTGTATCTGGACGCGGACAGCGCCAGCCTGCTGTAAGCCTGCCGCGTGCAGGGAAAGGAGACGGCCATGAACGAAATTCTCTCCTTCTCCGGCCAGCTGCCGGAGCATTTTGACGCTGCTTTTGCGGAGATTGGCCCCGAGCTGGGCTTTGCCCGCGCCGGACAGGGAGGCCTGAGCGTAGCCCTGCGTCAGGGCGGCTGCCTGCGCGCGGAAAAGCGTGCGGACGGCGTGGTGGTCACCTGGGCCGAACCCGTACAGGTATACCGCGCACTTTCACTGCTGCGCCAGCACTGGGCGGAGGACGCTTTCTGCATTGAGGAAACGCCCTGCTTTGAAACAACGGGCATGATGTTCGACGTTTCCCGCAATGCGGTGCTGCAGCCGGACACGCTGCGGTTTTTCCTGCGCAAAATGGCCATGATGGGGCTCAACCTGGGCATGATGTACACCGAGGACACCTATGAGGTGCCCGGCCAGCCCTACTTCGGCTATCAGCGCGGGCGTTATTCCACAGACGAGCTGCGGGCGCTGGATGATTATGCCGATATGCTGGGCATCGAGCTTTGTCCCTGCATCCAGACGCTGGGCCATTTGAACCGCGCGCTGCACTGGCCCGCGCTGGCGCATCTGAAGGACAACGAGGAGGTTCTGCTGGCCGACGATGCGCAAACCTACGCATTCCTGGAGGAGCTTATCGCGGCTGCCGCCGCGCCCTACCGTTCCAAACGCATCCACATCGGCATGGACGAGGCCCACGGCATCGGTTTGGGCGCGCACCTGCGCCGCCACGGCTACGAGGACCCCCACACCATCATCCGCCGGCATCTTTCCCGCGTGCTGGAGATCACACGCCGCCACGGTCTTTCGGCCATGATGTGGAGCGATATGTATTTCCGGCCCGATTCCCCCACCGACGGCTATTATGACAGCGGTATGCCCTCGGCCGAAGCAGTGGCCGCCGTGCAGCCGGATGTGACGCTTGTGTATTGGGACTATTACCACGAAACCGAGCAGGAGTATGCCGATATGCTGCAAAAGCACGCGGCACTGCCCGCGCCCACCGTATTCGCGGGCGGGATCTGGACATGGTGCGGGCCTGCGCCGGATTACGCCAAAACGCTGGCTGCGGCCGTCCCAGCGCTGACCGCCTGCAAAAAAGCGGGCGTGCCGCTGGTGCTGGCCACGGCCTGGGGCGACAACGGCGCCGAGGCCAATCTCACGTCCGCCCTGCTGGGCATGCAGCTGTACGCCGAATTCATGTATACCGGCACATACGATGCCGGCTCTCTCGCCCGCCGTTTTGCCTGCTGCTGCGGTGCAGACGCACAGGCGTTTTTGGACCTTTCGCTGTTCAACGCCGTGCCCGGCATGCGCTCGGGCGCGCTGCGGCCTGTCAACGCGGCCAAATTCCTGCTGTATCAGGACCCCCTGGTGCAGCTCTTTGCCGCCGACACCGCCGGGCTCGCCATGAGCGCGCATTATACGGAGCTTGAGGCGCGCTATACCCGGTATGCCGATGAAAACCCGGCCTTTGAACCGCTTTTCCGTTTTTACTCCCTTTTGGCCCGCGTGCTGGCCGGCAAATGCGCCTGGCACGAGCAGGCCGCGCAGGCCGTCCGCCGAAAGGATCTTGCTCTGGCGGCACGCCTTGCCGAAGCCCTGCCCGGGACCATTGCGGCGACGGAGGCGCTTCGCACCGCATGGCGCGCGCTGTGGGAAGCCACAAACAGGCCCCAGGGCTTCGAGATCATCGACCTCCGCCTGGGCGGCGTGGCCGCAAGGCTTTCCACCGCCGCAGCGCGCATGCGCGCGTTTGCCGCGGGCGTCTGCGCGGACATCCCCGAGCTTTCCGCTCCCGCCTTGCCTTATACGCTGCGCCCGGACGGCACGCTGTTCGGCAGCTACGCGGTGGGGGAGATCGTCTCCGCCTGCAAGCTCGATATCTAAGAATCTGTATTCTTAGATAAGGAATGTCGGATATTCGAGCGGATTTTGTGCCATGCAAGGCAAATTTTCGCAGGAATAGCAGCGCTATTTCAAGGAAATTTAACGCAGCAGGGCGCAAAATCCGCCGGATAGATGGCGTTCCGTTCTGTGAATACGGGTTCTAAGCGCGCCGCATCCGGCCGCGCTGTTATCCGCAAAAAAAAAGAAAGGACGAACTACCATGGACAAACCCGTTACCTTTGCCATCTGCGGCCTGGGCATCCGCGGGCTGGAGGCGTATGCCGCCTTCCAGAAGCAGCACCCTGAAAAAATGAAGATCACCGCCGGGGCCGACCCGGACCCCGACCGCCGCGCCGCACTGCAGGCGAATTACGGCGTGCCCTCCGGAAGCTGCTTTGCCACAGGCGAAGAGCTGCTGGCCCAGCCGCGCCTTGCGGATGTGATGATCATTGCCACGCAGGACCGCCAGCATGTGGCGCAGGCGCTGGCCGCGCTGGACAAGGGCTATCACCTTGTGCTGGAAAAACCCATTTCTCCGCTGCTGGACGAATGCCTTGCACTGCAAAAAAAAGCGCATGAGGCGAACCGCGTGGTGGTGGTGTGCCATGTGCTGCGCTATACCAAATTCTACGGCACGCTGTACGAGCTGCTGCGCGGAGGCGCCATCGGCCGTATCGAATCCCTGGACGCGGTGGAGAACGTGGCTTACTGGCATTATGCCCACAGCTATGTACGCGGCAACTGGCGGCGGGCGGAGGAATCCAGCCCCATGATCCTGGCAAAAAGCTGCCACGACATGGACATCATCCGCTGGCTGATGGGCGTTCCCTGCGAAAGCGTTTCCTCCTACGGCTCTCTGGACTGGTTCCGCGCGGAAAACGCGCCGGATGGCAGTGCAGACCGCTGTCTTTCCGGCTGCGCCTGTAAGGAAGGATGCCCCTACGACGCGGAAAAGATCTACATTTTCAATGACAAAAGCGGCATCCGTTCGGGCAATGACGAGTGGCCCTGCTCGGTGCTGGTGAATAAACCCACCGAGGAAAAGCTGTATGACGCGCTGCGCACAGGGCCCTACGGCCGGTGCGTATACCGGTGCGACAACGACGTGGTGGACCACCAGGTCGTCTCCATGCGCTTTGCCGGCGGCGCGACAGCCACCTTCACCATGAGCGCCTTCACGGCAAAATGCTACCGCAGCATCAAGGTGATGGGTACGATGGGTGAGATCGAAGGCGATATGGACGCCAACGTACTGTACCTGCGCAAATTCGGACAGCCCGAGCAGGTTCTGGACCTGGGCACCATCCCCGACCGCTTTGCCGGTCACGGTGGCGGCGATGCGCTGATGATGGATTATGTGTGCGAGCTTATCGCCGCAGGCGGTGCGGAAGGCCTCACCTCGGTGGACGCCTCGGTGGAAAGCCACGTGATGGCGCTGGCGGCCGAGCACTCCCGCACACACGGTGGCTCCGCAGTGGAGCTGGCCGAGTTTACCGAAAAATAACGCGCTTTTCCGGCCGTGCTCAAGGGCGGCCAGAACCGGTGCCGCAGGCCGGCCCGGCGGAAAGCCCTTTACAACGAAGGGGCCGGGCCGGCCTTTGCACAACAAACAAGGAGGCAGCCATGGAAGCCTTTGACATCCCGGCCCTGCACGCGCTGTGCATCGAGCTTTCGATTCCCGGCCCCGCCGCCGAAGCCTGCCTTGCGCAGGCCGCTTCGGCACAGGCGGCGCCCTTGCTGCGCCATATCCCCGCCCTGCTGGATGCATCGCGGGCCGAAGCCGCCATGCGTGAACTTCAGGCGAAATGCGCGCCGCTGAGTCCCAATGGGCTGCTGGAGCTGGCCGTGCTGCTGTCCGCCGCATTGGAGGCGCGCAAACATTATGCGGCGCGGGGCGTTCCCGACGATGTCTACCTTGCCACGATGGGCTGCTTTTCCCGTTTTCTGAACGAGACGCACCGCTGGACAGGCCGCTGGCAGTTCGACCGCGGCTTCTGGGTCTGGCGGCAGCTCTGCGGGCGGCTGCTCCGCCTCGGCACACTGGAATTCGAGGCGCTTCCCCTGCCCGCTGAGCTTGCCGGGCCGTTGGGCGCGGCGGCGGGCGCGCCCGCGCTCTCGGTGCATATTCCCGGCGATGCGATGTGTATGCCCGAAACGCTCCATGCCTCCTATGCGCGGCGTGCGGACTTTTTTGCCCGCGACGGCGCTTTGCCGTTGACCTATTGCCGCACATGGCTTCTTTCGCCCCGCGTGAAGGAGCTGCTCCCGCCCGGTTCCGGCATTCGCAATTTTATGGAGGATTACACGCTGGCAGACTGGGATCCCGATGACAATTCCGGCCGTCTCTGGCTGTTCGGCGCACCGGGTATCCCGGACGCCGCGCTGCCTGAGCGCACGTCTCTGCAGCGGGGCGCAAAGGAGCTTTTGCTGCAAGGCAAACCGCTCGGCTCGGGGCTGGGGCTGCTGAAGCTGTGAACGTTTGACGCTTCAAGTGAAGGAAAAAGGAGTGCCGCCATGAAATTTTATATCGCGGTAGACTGCGAAGGCCCCGCCTGTGTGGTGGGCGAACCGGGAAAGGGCCTGGGCAGCGGAGAAAACTACCGGTTCGCCTGCCTGCAGGCCACGCGGGAGGCGAACGCAGCGGCCCGTGCTTTGTTCGACGCAGGCGCGCAGGAGGTCGTCGTCTGGGACGCGCACGGCACAGGCGTAAACCTGCAGTACGACCTGCTGGACCCACGCTGCCGCATCCTGCTGGGCAGCGGGCACAGAGGCCGCTTTGCAGGCATGGACAAAAGCTATACCGCCGTGCTGTTCATCGGCTATCATGCGCGGGAAAACACCTCCCGGGCCGTGTTGGCCCACACCTTCTGTTCCACCGCGTTCCAATATTATAAGCTGGACGGAAAAGAAGCGGGCGAGCTTGCCATCGACGCGGCATACGCGGGCGAGCTGGGCGTTCCGGTGCTGTTCTGCGCGGGCGACGACGCCTGTGTGGCCGAGGCCCGTGCGCTGTTTCCCGGCCTCGCCGCCGTTGTGACGAAGGAGGCGCTCTCCTGGACGTCTGCTTTGAGCCGGCATCCCCAGGCTGTGTGCGACGACATCTACCGCACCGTGCGGGCCGCCGTACCCGGCGCCGGGACGCTCGTCCCCTACTGCATGCCCGGCCCTCTCTCCGTAGAGATCCGGTACAAGCGTATGGAGGACGCGGCCCGCGCCGCCCTCACCGACCGGAACGGCCATCCTTTCGCTCAGCCGGACCCTTTCACACGATCCGGAGTCGTGGACGGCGTCTCCGCCCTGTTTTAAGCACCGGGATATGCTTTCCTTCTTTGTGTTCAAGCTGTATGTCACAACAAAAGCAGCGGAGAACAGGCAGATGCCGCCTGTTCTCCGCTGCTTTTTCTTTTATGTATGCGACGCCTTATACCGGCTTTTCCGCCGGGTCCGCAGCCACTGTCCGCTCCGCGCCGGGCAGCGGCATCCAGCGGCCGATGAATCCGAATACCTTTGCCCAATAGCGCGCGGGCGCCATGCGCAGGGACTCCGCATGGCCTGCATCCGGCTCCACATATTTTTCCTTGGGACACCGCGCCGCCGCATACACCTCATCCAGCATGGCAAAGGGAACGAAGGCATCCTTCCCGCCGTGGATGAACAGCATCGGCGTGCGGGAGTGCGCCACCTGTGCCGCAGCGCTGGCCTCCCGCAAAGAAAAGCCCGCCCGGCGGCGCAGCAGCGCGTCTGCCGTGTACAGCACGGGAAACGGCGGCAGGCCATAGGTTTTTTTCAGCTGATAACGGAACTCCTCCCATGCGGTGGTATAGCCGCAGTCCTCCACGATAGCCCGCACGTTGGGCGGCAGAGGCTCTCCCGCCGTCATCATTACGGTGGCGGCCCCCATGGACACGCCCATGAGCACGATATCCGGCGCGCCGTTCTCTGCGGTAACACGCTGCACCCATGCGGCAATGTCCCGCCGCTCGGGCCAGCCCATCCCGATATACCTGCCCTCGCTTTGGCCGTGGCCGCGTGCGTCCGGCAGCAGCAGGCTGAAGCCCGCGTCATAAAACCGGCGCGCGTATTCCGCCATGCCCGATGCCTGCCCGGTATAGCCGTGGCACAGCACCGCCCAGGGCGCATTCCCGCCCGCGCGCACACACAGAGCGTGCAGCTGCAGGCCGTCGCCCGAGGTCAGCCACCAATCCTCATGGGGCTGCGCGTTCAGCCATTCCCTGTCCGCCGCCAGCGTGCCCCGGGGCGCGCCGGTGGGACGGTTATGCGGCGCGTTGAACGCCGCTGTTTTGTCGATTTGCTGTGTAAGCGCAAAGCGGTAAAAGTACTCTCCGGCCACAGCTCCCGCAGCCGCGGCCGCGGCGCCCAGCGCCAGTGCCGTTTTCCAGCCTTTCATTCCGCTGTTTCTCCTTTCGCCGCGCGGCGCGCCTCAATATCCCGCACCATCGCTTCATAAGATTCTTCCGTGATCGTATATTTGACACGGTAGATGAAATAAGCAGCCAACAGAAGCGCCGCCGGGATGACCGTCATGCAGACCAGCAGCGCGGCGCTTTTGCCGCTGGGCACCGAGGCCAGCACCGCCCCGATTCGTTCTGTCTTTTCCGCTATGGTGATCAGCCCCTGGGAGGCCGCGTTCTCCAGATCGGAGATCTGGTTCGTCACGGCGCGCACTCCCACCGCCAGATAGATGACAAGCACCAGAAGCTGCACCAGCGCAGTGCCCAGCTTGGTGATGAAAGGCCGCACGGAAAAGACGATGCCCTCCTCCCGGCGGCCCGTTTTCCACTCGTTGTATTCCACGGTATTTGCAATGCAGATGATCATAATAAGGTAAACCAGCGTCTGCCCCAGAAATGCAAACAGGTTGCTCACGGTGAGCATCGTGAACTTGAGCGCCCACATCTCCCGCGGGATGAACAGGCCGGAGAGCATGATGCAGAGGTATCCCGCCGCAGCGCCGAAAGCGCCTGCCTTCATCAGCTGCGCGCGGGTGAAACGGCCGGACAGAGCCGCGAACACGAGCATCAGCACCGCGCCCGCCACATTGCCCAGAATGCTGAAGATGGACAGCAGCAGGCCGTTGTAGCCGAATTCAAAATACAGGTATGTCACCGAAAGGCCGCCGCCCATCAGTGTCTGCGCCACGGAAAAAATCAGAAAAACAACGGCGCACCAGACAAGCTGATCGTTGCGGGCAATGGTGGAAAAGGCCTTCCGGATGCCGACCTTTTCGGCGGGCGCTTCGTCCCGCGCAGACGGCTCGCGCACCACAAGCAGCGTGATGAGCTGTGTAGCCGTAAACGCAGCGCATACAATAAGGACAACGGCACGGTACGCGGTGACGGCGTTGCCGCCGATCACAAGGCTGCCCGCCGTAAACGTGGGTACAACGATGCCGCCCAGAAACTGCCCCACGCCCGCAAACAGCACCGTGCGGGAGGTAAGACGGTTGCGGTCGTCGGCGCGGCGCGCCAGCGCCGGCACCATGCCCCAGTAGGCGATGTCGTTCATTGTAAATACGACGCTGTACGCGAAGTACAACAAGCCGAAGGCCGCCACATAAGCCCAGCCCTGAAGCGTGGTGGAAAACGAGGTGATGAACACGATGACGCTCAGCACGCCGCCAATGGCGATCCATGGCTTGAATTTGCCCCAGCGCGTGCGCGTGGCCTCCACCACGTTGCCCATGATCGGGTCGTTGAAAGCGTCGAATACGCGCGCCGCCACCATGATGACGCTGATGCAGGCAAACTGCACCGACGTAAGCGTTTTGGTGAACAACACATAGGTGAGCAGATAGTTGGTAAACATGCATCCGGCCATATCCCGGCCCACGGTGCCCACGGGATACGCCCAGAGGTTGCGGCGCGAAAGCCCGCCCGCCGTTTTTTCCTGTGCGCTCATTGCTGCATTCCCCCTTTTCCGCCGCGAAAAACCGCCCGCGGCAAGCAGATGATTCCTG
Source organism: Ruthenibacterium lactatiformans (assembly GCF_000949455.1). Classification (GTDB taxonomy): domain Bacteria; phylum Bacillota; class Clostridia; order Oscillospirales; family Ruminococcaceae; genus Ruthenibacterium; species Ruthenibacterium lactatiformans. Next base: position 40,418 of record NZ_JXXK01000015.1, read on the forward strand.
TTCCCATCATAGCAAAAAACGGGAACGCGCGCAATGAGGAACTCTGCCCGCCGCCTCAGGTATTTCCGTGCATATTTTGCGAATACAAACCAGCCCCCGGCCGCGGGTCTATCCTGCGCGGCCGGGGGCTTGTTTTGTTATTTTAAATCCGGTTTATACTTCAAGTATTTTATCCACGCGTGCGGCCAAGATAGAAAAGCGCCACTGTGCCGGGGCCTGAATGGCTGCCGATGACCGGGCCGATGGAATGGATGCGGATATCCTGCGTGCCGAATTTTTCCCGCACCAGGTCCGCTACATATTCCGCGTCCGCACGGCAGTCCCCGTGGCTGATGAACACCGTTTGGGAGGCCGGGTCCACTGCGTCCTTTTCCATATGCGCCACCAGCGCGTCCAGGCTGGCCTTGCGGCCGCGCACCTTTTCCATGGGGATCAGATGACCCGCGTCATCCACGTGCAGCACCGGCTTGATGTTGAGCATCGTGCCGAAAAACGCCGCCGCACCGGACACACGCCCGCCGCGCTTGAGATGATTCAGGTCGTCCACCGTGAACCAGTGGGCCAGATGCAGCTTGTTTTCCTCCAGCCACCGAGCCGTTTCTTCAATGCTGCGGCCCGCCTTCTGCCGCTGCGCCGCATGGTAGACCAGCAGGCCCTCGCCCATGGAGGCGCACAAGCTGTCCACCGCGAGGAATTTGTGCTCCGGATATTCGGCGCTCAGGTCCTCGAAGGCGATGCGCGCGGAGTTGAATGTGCCGGACAGCCCGGACGAAAAGCCCACATACAGCACGTCGAAGCCGTCCCGCGCCATTTGGCCCGCCACTTCCCGGAATGTCTCCACATTGATCTGGCTGGTGGTGGACATGGCCCCGCCGCGGAGCATATCGTAAAAGTCCCCGGAAGAAAGGTCTGTTTCCTCAGGGTCGTTCCGGTAGCTTTTTTCGCCGATGGTATAGGTCATGGGCAGTACAGTAACGCCCGTCTGCGCCACAAGCTGCGGCGAAAGGTCCGTGGTGGAATCCGTCAGGATCTTATATTCACGCATCGTTGTCGCTCCTTTATGTTTGCTGGAAAATCAGTCCCCGGCTCTCTGCCGGGAAATCCACAGGCAGTATATCACAAATCCCCGTGCTTTTCCAGACTGAATTTCCCCTTCAGCGCGGCAATGCCTGCCAGAATGCGGTCCTGAAAGATCACGCACAGCCCCGCCACAGCCCCGGTGGCAAGGAACACCACCAGGCTCACGTCCCAGCTTCCCTCGGCGAACTGGCTGCCCGCAAAGGTACTGGTGATCACCGACGGGATGCGCGCCAGTGTGGAGATGAGAAAAAACGCATGGGGCCTGACGGGCAGGAACGGGCCCAGATAGATGAGCACGTCCTTGGGCGTGCCCGGGATGAAAAACAGCAGGAACAAAAAGAACTTCACGTGCGCCTCGTCCCGCAGAAAATGGTATTTTGCCAGAACGGAAGCGTCGATGGCTCTGGCACCCGCGGCACGCACGCAGTAATAAACTGCGGCGCTGGAAAGGCCCACGCCCAAAAGGCACAAGGCCAGCCCTCCCCAGGTACCGTACAAAAGCCCTGCCATCAGCTCCACCGGTTCGCCGGGCAGCACGGCCACCACCACCTGCAGCACCTGCAGGCCCAAAAATGCCAGCAGGCCCAAAAAACCGCTGTCGTGGACAAACGCAATAAACGCATCCCGCGCATCCTGCTGCGTCAGCACGGCCCAGATCTCGTTTCGATATGTAATGCCGAACACGGCCAGCGCCAGCAGAAGCGCCGCGCCCAATACCGTGCCCGCGTATTTTTTATAAATGCCACTCGTATCCACGCCCCGTCTTCCCGGGCGCGCCGCCGCATCAGGCGGTATGCGCCCCGGTGTATTCTTCCAGGGTGCCGCCCGCCTGCATGATGGCTTTCGCGGCATCCTTACCTACATAACGATAATGCCACGGTTCATACGTCACGCCCGTGACATTTTCTTTTCCCCTGGGGTAGCGCAGGATGAAGCCGTAGTCCGCGCAGTGGGCGTACAGCCATTCAAATTCCGGCGTGTCTTCAAAATCCGCCGTCAGGTCGCTGTGCTTCGAATACCAGTCCGCCGAAACGATATCTGCGGCAAGGCCCGTGTTATGCTCCGAGGTGCCGGGGCGCGCCACCCACATGGCAGCCTGTTTTTCGGCCTCCTCCCGGCTGAAGCCCTCCGCCATGAAGGAATTTGTCTTGCGCTTGAACAGCGCCGTCTGCCGCTCCACGCTGCGGTAGCCCGACACTAAGTAGAGCTTGCAGCCCGCCGCCTCGGCGTCCGCCAGCATGGCCTCCAGGTCCGCCGCCGCGCGCTTGTCAAAAGGACGGTTTTCGTATCCCCTGATGTCCACGGTCTCCACGGTAAAACCCTCGGGCAGAGGGTTCCCGGCGTTGACAAGGCGCGTCATCCAGCCGTCGCCGTCCGCCGGGGCTGCGGCGGGTGCCGCAGCCGAGGAGGAACCGCTCATGGAGCCGGAAGAAGAAGCGCCGCCCGCGCCGCTGCCGGACATACTGCCGGAAACAGGGCCGGAGGCAGCGCCGCCGTCGCCGGGGACGCCGCTCATAGAGCCGGACATGGAACCGGACATGCTGCCGGAGCCGGATGTCACAGACGAGGAGCTGGGCGCCATGGAGGAGCTGGACGAAGGCTTGGAGGACGAACTGCCGGAGCTGCCCCAGCAGCCTGCGAACAGCGCCGCCACAAGCACCAGCGCGAGGGTAAGGACCAAAGTTTTCTTAGGCAAAATACAAACTCCCTTTCGCCTGCCCGCAGACGCCGGGCGGCGCGCGGGAAGGTCATTGTAAATTGCCGGTCAGGGTCATTACCGCAGCGAGCGCCGCCAGCGGCGCGGTCTCACAACGCAGGATGCGCGGCCCCAGGCCGATTTGTACGCATCCCGCTTCGCGGGCCGCGGCCGCTTCCTCGGGGGAAAAGCCGCCTTCGCTGCCGGTGATGAGGCCGATGGTCTCGGCGCCGCCCAGCCGGCTAAGTAATGGCTCCCCGCCCGCCTCGTAGCAAAAAAACGCCGCGTCGTTGCGCGCTGCGTCCGCGAGCATCTGTTTGTATGTTACCGGAAGTTCCACCTGCGGCACCACGCCCCGTCCGCTCTGCTTGGCGGCCTCAAAGGCGATACGGTTATAGCGCAGATTTTTCTGCTCTTCCTTTTTTGGCGCAGCCACACAGTAGCGGCTGAAAAACGGCACTATCCGCACGGCGCCAAGCTCCACAGCCTTCTGGACGATTGTCTCCAGCTTATCCTGCTTTGGGTAACCCACATATAGCGTAACCCGCACGCCCGGCTCCGATACGCTGGCAGATCTGGAAAGGATTTCCAGCTCTACCGTATCGGGGCCAAAGCCGCGCACCGCGCAGGCATAGTCCGTGCCCTTGCCGTCGCAAAGCGTAACGGTCTCGCCGGGCCGGGCACGCATCACATGGGCCAGGTGATGCGCGTCCGCCCCCGACAGCACGGCCGTGCCTCCGGAGATATCAGTTGTAAAATAACGGTGGGGCATAATAAAACTCCTTCTGTGTATTTATAGCGCAAGGGCGTGGCACTGCGGTGCGCTGTTTAAGGCGCAAGCCGCCTGCCAAGCAGCGGAATTAAGATAAACTGCGCCGGATAGATGAGGTAAAACCCCTACTTCACGCGCGCACCGGCGCCGGGCGTGCCGTCGTACAGCCGCATTGGCAAAAGCGAAAAAAACACACCGAAAAATTGCAGATACTGCGAGCCCAAATTGGGCAGCGCGCCAAGCCAAAGCGGCGCGACAATTACCTCAAATACCGCACAGCAGCAAAGCCGGGCGGCCGCGCATGTAAAAGCAGCCCCAAACAATGGCCAACGCATACCAGCCCCAATCCAAAGGAAGAAGAGCGGCGCAGACGAAAAGGGCAGCGCAAGCGGCGCACCATGCGAACAACGGCTTGATGTGCTCCCATGCCACAAGCGAAAGCAGCGCAAGAAACAGCGTAAACAACACATTGCCTCCGCCCGAAAATACCGTAAATTTCCATTCGCGCGTATACACTCAGCCGCAAAAGCTGCTGTAAAACGGCTGCGAAATCATTGCAAACATCAGCAGCCGCATCAAATAGCGGCGCACGCTTTTGGTGTGGCAATAGCCCTCCGCCAAAAGAAAGCAGAAAATAGGCAGCGCCATTTTGCCGGCGGTGCGCAGCGCAATGCATGCAGGAGAGCGGTAATACAAAAAGGCGTATGCAAAATGATCGAGCAGCATACAGGCATACGCAATCCATTTCAGCCCGGTGGCAGATAATTTAGCACCCGGCGTATGCACGGTATTTCCGCCTTTGTGCTTGGCGCGCAGTTATTCCCGCCCTGTGTGGCCGCACACCAGCGCCACCCAACCGTTCTTTTCCTTTACCTCCCGCAGTGCAAGGCCTGCGGCCTGTACCGCGGCGATCACCTCATCCTTGCGGGTGTCGATGATGCCGCTGGCCAGAAAGGTTCCATGCTTTGCCAGTAGCGCGGGCACGTCCGGCACCAGGTGGATGATGGCATTGGCCACGATGTTGGCGCAGATGACGTCGTATACACCCGTGGCCTTTTCGGAAAGGTCGCCCACCAGTACCGTAAGGTCGTTCTGCACGCCATTGAGGGCCGCGTTTTCGCCTGCCGTGCGCACGCACATCGGGTCGATGTCCACGCCTTCCGCTTTGGCCGCGCCCAATTTCAATGCCGCAATGGCAAGAATGCCGCTGCCCGTGCCGATGTCCAACACGCGCTCGCCGCCCTTCACCAGGCCATCCAGCGTTTCCAGGCACAGGGCCGTGGTCTCGTGCGTGCCGGTGCCGAAGGCCATTCCCGGGTCCAGCGTGATGACCGCGCGGTTCGTTTCGTACGCTTCCCAGCTCGGCACCACAGCCAGCCGTGTGCCGATATCCATGGCGTGGTAGTATGCCTTCCAGCCCGTCTCCCAGTCCTCCTGGCGCACACCCGTGTACTCCATCCGGTAAGGCACCTCGGCGCGCTCCAGGCGGTCCCGCATCAGCTCGCCGATCTCCGCAAAATTCTCGTCCGGCGCAATGTACAGGTGCACCGCTACCTCATCCCGGCTTTTGTCCAGCAGTTCCTGCTCGATGAGGTCAACGTGAGCAATGGCCTCCACCTGGGCCTCCAGATCCCGGTAATCCTCGATGTAGATGCCGCCGCCCGAGATGCCCGTGGCAATGGCCTCCGCTGTTTCGGCCCAAACCGCCGGCACCGTCGTCTTGATGTCTGTCCATTCCATAGCTTTTTACTCCCTGCGCTTGGCGCGCCTGCAATTTGTTTTTGCGCCGTAAGGCGCCGTTTTCTTTTCATTATACACAAATACATCCAAAAACGAAACAAGCCGGCGGTATATCCCGCATTTTGTGCCGGTTCTGCAGAAATTTTTCACAATCTTCTTTCCTCTTCTTTTGTTAGAATGCACAAAAGAGCTTTGTTAAACTTATAACATTCGTCGTGTTGTACATTGATAAACTTTTAACGATATGGTATGATAGTGTCAGTGAGAAAGCATCCTAAAATCACAAAACGAACCGTTCAAACCATATCAATGAACTTTGGGAGGACAAACTGATGGCAGAGAAAAAGACGACCGCCAAAACTGCTCCGGCCCCCGCTGTGGAGACCGTGGAGAACCCTGTGAACAAAATGATCGACGGCCTGGTGGAAAAAGCCCAGGCAGCTTTGAAGGAATTCCTGACGCTGGATCAGGAACAGATCGACCACATCGTGCACGAGATGGCGCTGGCCGGCCTTGACAAGCACCAGGAGCTGGCCCGCATGGCCGTGGAGGAAACCGGCCGCGGCGTGTACGAAGACAAGGTCATCAAGAATATGTTTGCCACCGAGTATATCTGGCACGACATCAAAAAGGAAAAGACCGTGGGCGTGCTGGACGAGAACGAGATGGAGGGCTATGTGGAAGTGGCCGAGCCTGTAGGCGTTATCGCAGGCGTCACCCCCACCACCAACCCCACCTCCACCACGCTGTTCAAAAGCCTGATCGCCGTGAAAACGCGCAACCCCATCATCTTCGGTTTCCACCCGTCCGCGCAGAAGTGCTCGGCCGAGGCTGCGCGCATCGTATATGAGGCCGCTGTGAAGGCCGGCGCGCCGGAGAACTGCATCCAGTGGATCGACACGCCGTCCATCGAAGCGACGGGGGCGCTGATGAACCACCCCGGCGTGGCCACCATCCTGGCCACGGGCGGCCCCGGCATGGTAAAGGCCGCTTACAGCTGCGGCAAACCGGCGCTGGGCGTCGGCCCGGGCAACGTGCCGTGCTATATTGAAAAATCCGCGGACCTGCACCGCGCCTGCACCGACCTGATGATGTCCAAGACCTTCGACAACGGCATGATCTGCGCTTCCGAGCAGGCCGTCATCGTGGACAAAGAGATCGCCAAAGCGTTCGAAGACTATATGAAGGCCAACAACTGCTACTTCCTCAACAAGGAAGAAACGGAAAAGCTGACGAAATTCATGTTCCCGGACCCCAGCAAGGGTGTTTACGGCCCGCTGGTGGGTAAATCTGCAAACTGGATCGCCGAGCAGGCCGGCCTGAAGGTGCCCGAAAAAACGAAGATCCTCATCGCGCCCATCTCCTCGCCGGACGAAAACCATCCGCTGGCGAAGGAAAAGCTTTCCCCGGTGCTGGCCTACTTTGTTGTAAACAGCAAGCAGCAGGGCTTTGATTACGCCAACAAGATGCTGGAGCTGGGCGGCCTGGGCCACTCCGCCGTCATCCACACCGGCGACATGAAGATCGCCGATGAATACGGCGTGGCCATGCGCGTGGGCCGAATCATTGTGAACAGCCCGTCCTCCCAGGGCGCCATCGGCGACATCTATAATACCAACACGCCTTCCCTGACGCTGGGCTGCGGCTCCTACGGCAAGAACAGCGTGTCCCAGAACGTCACGACGGTGAACCTCATCAACAAAAAGCGCATCGCCAAGAGGAGGGTGAACATGCAGTGGTTCAAGGTGCCGCCCCGCATCTATTTTGAGGAGGATTCCATCCAGTACCTGGAAAAGATGGAGGGCATCTCCCGCGCCTTCATCGTCACCGACCCGATGATGGTGAAGCTGGGCAATGTGGACAAAGTCCTGTACTACCTGCGCAAGCGCGAGGAATACTGCCACAGCGAGATCTACTCCGACGTGGAAAGCGACCCGTCCGTTGAGTGCATCATGCGCGGCGTCAAGGCCATGAACGCCTTCCAGCCGGACGTCATCATCGCCATCGGCGGCGGCTCGGCCATCGACGCGGCCAAGGGCATGTGGCTGTTCTACGAGCATCCGGACACCAGCTTCGACGGCCTGCGCCAGCGCTTCCTGGACATCCGCAAGCGTGCGTTCAAGTTCCCGAAGCTGGGCCAGAAGGCCAAACTGGTCGCCATCCCCACCACCTCCGGCACCGGCTCCGAGGTCACCAGCTTCTCCGTCATTACGGATAAGCAAAACGGCAACATCAAATATCCCCTGGCCGACTACCGCCTGACGCCGGACGTGGCCATCATCGACCCGCAGTTCACCCGCTCGATGCCCAAGAGCATCGTGGCCGACACCGGCCTGGACGTGCTGACCCACGCCATTGAGGCGTATGTATCCGTCATGGCCAGCGATTATACCGACGGCCTTGCGCTGCACGCCATCGAAATGGTGTTCACTTATCTGGAGAGATCCTACAACGGCGACCCGCTGGCCCGCGAAAAGATGCACAACGCGTCCTGCATCGCCGGCATGGCCTTCACCAACGCGTTCCTGGGCCTGAACCACTCCATGGCGCACAAACTGGGGGCCGAGTGCCACATTCCCCATGGCCGCGCCAACGCCATCCTGCTGCCGTATGTCATCAAATACAACGCTACCAAACCGACCAAGTTCGCCTCATTCCCGAAATACAAGGAATATGTGGCCGACGAGCGCTATGCGAAGATCGCCCGCCGCGTGGGCCTGTGCAGCGCGGACACGCCCATCTCCGAGGCAGTGGACTGCCTTGTGAAGGCCATCCGGGAACTGATGACCGTCACCGAGCGCCCGCTCTGCATCAAGGACTGCGGCGTCAGCGAGGCCGAGTTCATGAGCAAGGTCGACGAGCTTTCCTACAAGGCGTTCGAGGACCAGTGCACCACCGCAAACCCGGTATATCCCCTGGTGTCCGAGATCAAGGAGCTGTACAGGGAAGCTTACTACGGCGAATAAGCGCCGCCCAAAACTGAATCCCGGGCCGTTCTTTTTCCGGCCCGACCTCCTTTCATGGGGCCCGTGCAAAGCGGGCCCTTTTTTGGCATATGTACCGGCGCATGGTACCCGCGCAAAACAGCACAAATAACCGCCGACAAATTTGTTACGCCGCATGGGCGGATGTGTGCTATACTGTTTGTAAATAAGCTCTTTAAAAATACGCTTTTGCGGCGGCGCGGCAAAACGCGTCCGTCCGGGGGAGGAATACGCATGCAGGAACGCCACATCACCACGCCCGGCCCCGTGCTGGACGAACACGGCGTCATCACGCCCGGCTATTCGGAACGGTCCATTTGTACTTACCGCCGCGCAGATATCAAAGCCCCGTTCTACCGCATCAAGGAATGGGACTTCTATCAGGTGTCCGACGGCGAAAAGTGTCTCCAGTTTACATATGGCCATGCCTCTTATGCGGGCCAGGTAGCGGTGATGCTGTTCAACTTCAAAACGGGTGAAGTCATCGCCAATATCAGCAAGCTGCTCGCCCTGCCCTTCGGCAGCCTGCATCTGCCTGAAAACGCCGAGCAGGACAGCGATATATGCTACGACAAAGGCGGCGTGCACCTGCGCTTTAAAGTGGAGGGCGACACGCGTTACCTTTCGTTTTCCGCGCCGGATTTTGAAGCGAACATCACGCTGGAGCGCAAAAACCCCTATTCTCTGGTCATCCATATCCCCTTTGATGAATACAAAACAGCGTTCTATTATAACCACAAGATCAACTGCATGACGGCCCGCGGCCGGGCGGTATGCGGAGGAAAGGAATACATTTTCGGAGACGGTGCCTTCGGCCTGCTGGACTGGGGGCGCGGCGTGTGGCCGTTCCACAATGAATGGTACTGGTCCAACGGCACCGGCACAGTGGACGGCAAAATTTTCGGCTTCAACCTGGGAACCGGCTTCGGCAACACCAGCCAGGCCACCGAAAACATGCTGTTCTACAACGGGAAATACCATAAGCTGGGCCGCGTGCATTTTGACCTGGACACCGAATACATGAAGCCCTGGCGGCTGTATGACGACGAGGGCCGCCTGGACCTGACCCTGACGCCGTGCTATGACCGCACCACCCGCATGAAAGTGCTGTTCGTGGACAACTGCTGCCACCAGATGTTCGGCGGCTTTTCAGGCAGAGCCGTGCTGGACGACGGCACCGTGCTGCAGATCGACGATCTGCAGGCTTTTGCCGAACACGCAGTGAACAACTGGTAGGCTCACCTGCTCAAATCAAACCAACAGGCGCGCCGCTTCCCTTTTCAGGGAGCGGCGCGCCGCTTTTTTCCGCGAAACAGGGCGGGATATGCCGAAGCGCGTCCCGCCCTGTTTTTTCGCGTTTGCGCGCACATATTCCGCCCCGCGTCTGCAAACACTTTTACCACTGCCGTAAGATCCTATGCCTTCCCGGGCCGGAACGCATCCAACAAGGCTTTGGGGACGGTATGAAAACGGCCGCCGCAAATATGTTTCGCAGAAGGAGCGACAGAAAAATGAAACTGGACGCAAAAAAATACGACGAGATGCGCAAGGCCGCGTCGCCGCCCTCGCCGCTTTTGAAGGACTGCCTGTGGGCGTTTTTCGTGGGCGGCGCCATCTGCCTTTTGGGCGAGGGCCTGCGCATGCTGTATGCGGCCCTGGGCTTCACACTTACCGACGCTGGCACACTGACGAGCGCCACGCTCATCGGCCTGTCGGCCTTTACCACAGCAATGGGCTGGTACCAGAAGCTGGCCGCCAAGGCCGGCGCCGGTACACTGGTACCCATCACAGGCTTTGCCAACGCGGTCGTCGCCCCCGCCATCGAATTCCGCAACGAGGGGCTTGTCTCCGGCGTGGGTGCAAAAATGTTCATCATCGCAGGGCCTGTCATCGTTTACGGCATGCTGGCCAGCGTTGTGTGGGGCGTGATCTACCATTTCATCCGCCCGCTGATGGGAGGGTAACGCATGCGTAAGGGAGACACCATTCTGTTTGAAGCTCCGCCCAGCGCCGTCGCATATGCGGCCGTGGGCGGCAAAAAAGAGGCGGAAGGCCCTCTGGCAGACGCCTTTGATATGCTCATCGCCGACACCCTGTGCGGCGAAAAGACCTGGGAAAAGGCCGAGAGCGATTTTGCCCGCTACTGTCTGGAGGCCGCGCTGAAAAAAGGCCGTCTGCAGGCGGACGCGCTGGACGCCGTGTTCGCGGGCGACCTGCAGTGCCAGTGCACCGCGTCGGCCTATACGATGCGCGGGTTCGACACCCCGTACCTGGGCCTGTACGGCGCGTGCAGCACCATGGCCGAAGGCTTTGGCCTGGCCGCGTGCATGGTGGCAGGCGGCCACATGCAGTATGCCGCGGCCATGAGCAGCAGCCATTTCTGCGCGGCGGAGCGCCAGTTCCGCACGCCGCTGGACTATGGCGGCAAACGTACGCCCACGGCCCAGTGGACGGTAACAGGCGCCGGTGCCGCCATCCTGGCTCCGGCCGGCGGTCCGCCCTATGTGCGCGCCGTCACATTCGGCCGCGTGCGGGATTATAACGTCACCGACATCAACAATATGGGCGCGGCCATGGCCCCGGCCGCCTGTGAAACGATCCTGCGCTACTTCGCCGATACGGGCGAAAAACCGGAGCACTTTGACGCCATTTTCACCGGGGACCTGGGCTTTGTGGGCCGCACGCTGCTGCTGCAGTTGCTCAAGGAGGAAGGTCTGCCGCTGGAAAACCATCAGGACTGCGGCCTGCTGGTATACGACCGGGACGCGCAGAACGTTCAGGCGGGCGGGTCCGGCGCGGGCTGCAGCGCCACGGTTCTGTGCTGCCACGTGCTGCCCGCGCTGCGCGAGGGCCGCATGAAGCGCGTGCTGTTCCTCTCCACCGGCGCGCTGATGAGCCAAACTACGTTTTTACAGGGCGAGAGCATCCCGGGCGTCGCCCATCTGATCGAGCTTTCTTCCGAATTGCCGGAGGAAACGGAAAAAGGAGGCGGCGTGCGATGAATTTTGTATGGGCGTTTCTTGTGGGAGGGCTGATCTGCGTGGTAGGCCAGCTCCTCATCGACCTGACCAAGCTTACCCCCGCGCGCATTCTGGTGCTGTACGTTGTGGCGGGCGTGGTGCTCAGCGCGCTGGGCTGGTACGATCCGCTGGTTGATTTTGCAGGCGCGGGCGCCACGGTGCCGCTCATCGGCTTCGGGCACCTGCTGGCCCAGGGCGTAATGGATTCTGTGGCGCAGAGCGGCCTTGTGGGCGCGCTGACGGGCGGCTTTACGGCCGCCGCGGGCGGTGTGACAGCCTCGTTGACGGCGGGCTTTCTGGCCGCGCTGCTGGGCAAAAGCCGGGACCAGAGCTGACCCCGCTGCGCCGGGCGCAGAACCCGGCCAAGGCACGACAAAAAACCCGCTGTTCAGACGAACAGCGGGTTTATTTGAAAGCGTAGCTTACTTGCCGGCTTTGTCTGCGGCCTTGGCCAGACGGGAAACCTTGCGGGAAGCCGTGTTCTTGTGAAGCACACCTTTCGCCGCGGCCTTGTCGATCGCGACGACAGCAGCCTTCACAGCAGCGTCTTTGTCGGCGGCGCCGGCGGAAATGGCGGCGTCTGCCTTCTTGACGACTGTTTTCAGGTTGGACTTGATCGCTTTGTTGTGCAGAGCCTCTTTTTTCGCCTGCACCACACGGTCTTTCTGCGACTTAATATTAGGCATCGTACCACCTCCTTAATACCCATAACAGTGCAATTTATAATACCACTTTTTGCCCCGCAAGGCAAGCCTTTTTTTGAAAAAAGCGCCCAAACAGGCGCATTATCTCCCGAAAGGAAGGAATATCATGGCAGTATACACGGATATCGCCGCCGAACTGTATCCCGAATCCCGCGGGAGCGTCCCCCGCGGCGTCAAGACCTTCACGGCCACCGCGTCGGGCATCGGCCTGACGCGGGTGGAGATTGAGCGCAGCGGCCTGCGCCGCCCCAAAGGACGGTACATCACGCTGGATATGCCCCAGTTCGCCGCCATCGACGACCGCAACGAGGCTTATGTATGGGCCATTGCCAGCCAGCTGCGCGCGCTTCTGCCCAAGGAGGGGCTTGTCCTGGTAGCCGGAGTGGGCAACCGGGCCGTCACCGCGGATGCCCTTGGCCCCGAAACCGCGGACCGCGTTTTCGTCACACGCCATCTGTGCGAACACCCGGACGCCGGGGACGATGTAGCGCTGCGGCCCGTAGCCGCGTTTTCACCGGGGGTAGAGGGCAATACAGGCCTTGCCACAGCCGAGCTTCTGCAAAGCGTGGTGCGCAGGCTGGAGCCGGCGGCCGTTGTGTGTGTGGACAGCCTGTGTACCTCAGACGTGCGCCGGCTGGGATGCAGCGTCCAGCTTTCCACGGCAGGGCTTTCGCCCCACACTGCGCCGCCGCTCACGCAGCAGACGCTGGGCGTGCCCGTGGTAGCCGTAGGCGTGCCCACCGTTATGGAGGCCGACACGATGCTGGGCGCAAAACGCCCGCTGGTGGTGACGCCCAAGGACATCGACGCCATCATCCGCCGGGGCGCGACGCTGCTGGCGCTGGCCATCAATAAAGCGCTGCAGCCGGCGCTCTCGGTGGGAGAGCTGACGTTCCTTACCTCTTAATAGATACGTCCCCTTTTATTTGAACGAGTTTTCTATCTCCTTTATTCTGTTTTCTATCAGATATGCGCTCATATCTCTTTCTTCTGCATAACCCCTTGTTTGTCTTATCTCATCTCTACTGTTAAAACTAAAGCCAAACATTTTATCTGCCCGTTCCGGATCTGATTTGAACCGGACCTCCTCCATAAAATGCTTCATTTCTTTGTTTTTGAACGCAAGCATGATTTCTTCCCACCGAATTGCTTTACTTGGTGTATCTGGTTCAGAGGGGAATTGTGCATAGAGTCCAAGCAAAATAAACCAATCCGCATTATCTTGGGGCGTGAATCGGTTGAACCAAAGCATATTTTGATATCTCTTATTTGGGTGACGATAGGCTCTTGACATCTTGACCTGAATCGTATTGACCAGATTCACCCCACTACAGAATTTATACAGTAACAGGTCGATTCCTTTTTCCTGCGCCGATGTGGGAACAAACACTGACGCATTCTTTATGTTGTCTGATAAATACTGCGCCACAGCAAATTCGCCGTATTGTATTGTGAACTTTGCCTGCAACTTTAAGCCTCCTTATACGATACACAGCGAGAGGAATGTTTCCTCTTACCTGTTTTGTAAGCCGTTTATTCTATAATTTACCGCATCTCGCGCATCCTGCCCAACCGCTGAAGCGCGCAAAACCGCCCCGGCCCAGCGCACCAGCAGCGCATAATGCTCCGGCGCCTCCTGCGGCGTGAATGCCTTTTGCCCGCGCCCCGCCAGCACGGCCCGGCTGTCCGCGTCGGGCAGATGCCGCTCCAGCGCGGCGGCGTCCTCACAGTACACGCCCGACGCGGCAAAGGCCTGCGCCTGCAGGACAAAAAACGCGGCCTTGTACAGCGCAGGCAGATTGGCAGAGACATCCTCGAACAAAAAGCTGTGACACGCCGCGTGATATACATTCGCCGCGCCCATGTGCAGGGCGCCACGCGCGTCCCGCGGGCACAACAGCGCGCCCACCTCCGAAAGTGAACCGTACAGCGCCTCTGTGTCATGGTAAAACTGGAACAGGTCCGCCCGGGGCCAAGCCAGCAGCTCTTTCCTGCCTGAAACAAAGCCGCAGGCCTTTTCGCTGTCCGGCATGCTGCGCACCAATTCCCGGTAAGCCGACAGGTCGGCCGTGTCCAGCCTGTCCAAAATGAGCACAAAATCAATGTCGCTGCTCTCTGTGGCCGCACCCCGCCGGACACTGCCCTGCAGCCCCATAAACCATACCCGCGCACCAAAACGCGCCAGCGCCTTTTCTGCAAGCATTTTGGCCCACGCCCTGTGATCTGTCATAATTCCCTCCCTGTGACAATGGTGAATCTCTTTTTCCTCCGCCTGCCGCCCGTGGGCGAACGGCGGTTCAGGTCCCGGCTGCTTTTATTTTAACTGGATGTGCATTTGGGCCGGTGCCTCGTTCCATTTGACGGGATACCCCGCTCCGTGGCTGCAAAATACGGAATCCGGCGTGTTTTCCACATCCCTCTCCGGGTCGTAGCCGGTTTGTTCGGCCAGGTACTGCTGCTGTGCGGGCGTACAGGGATGATATGCCTCGAACGCCAGCGAAAGCTGCGTCCGTCCCTTGCCCAGCGCGGTCAGCTCCCGGGCATAGGCCTGCATCTGTGCCACAGGGCATGTACCCGTCACAGCCACCCGGCCGTTGCGGCCTGTCACAGGCGCTTCATACCGGCCGCCCATACGCGGTATGTCGGACAGGATACGCCCTGCCAGCGCCGCATCCGCCTCTGCCGTGAAAGAATACCATGGCTCCAGCAGCACGCTTTCCGCCTGCATCAGCCCCTGGCGCACCGCACGGTATACGGCCTGGCGGAAATCCCCGCCCTCGGTGTGCTTCAGATGGGCGCGCCCGGCCAGCAGCGTCACGCGCACGTCTGTCAGCGGCGCGCCGGTAAGCACGCCCCGGTGGCTCTTTTCCAGAACGTGGGTGCGGATGAGATTCTGCCAATTCTGTGCCAGCACATCGGTATGGCATTCACTGTCAAACGTTATGCCGCTTCCCGGCGCGCCCGGAGAAAGGCGCAGGTGTACCTCGGCATAGTGGCGCAGCGGCTCGAAATGGCCGCAGCCCACTACGGCGTTCGCGATGGTTTCCCTGTACAGCACGCCGCAGGGGCCGAACGATACCTCTGCGCCGTACCGCTCCCGCAGCACGGCCTGCAGTACCTCCAGCTGGACCTCTCCCATCACCTGAACGTTCACACGCTGCAGCTCTTCGCTGAATTCCACGCCCAGCAGCGGCTCCTCGTCCTCCACCTCACGCAGCAGCTCCAGCAGGCGGCGGGGCGGAAGCTCCGGCCCTGCCAATACTTGGGCGGAAAGCAGCGGCCGCAGTGCGGGCGGCATACCCGGCCGGGCATCCACCCCCACAACATCCCCGGGCATCACCCGGCCCAGACCGGCGGCGGCGCACAGCGTGCCAGGCCCCGCTTCGGCCAGCGGCGCGCTTTTTCCGCCGCTGTATGCCCGCAGCCCGTTCACCTTGTAATACGCAGTCCCGCCCTTTTCCGGGCAGGCCACATTCTCTTTGGGGCGCAGACGCCCTGCCAACACCTTCAAAAACACGATGCGGCCGCCGTTTTTCTCATGACGCACCTTGTACACACGGGCGCGGAAAAGCGCGTCTCCGGCCTCTTCCTGCGGTGCGGCGCAGAACGCCGCCAATACGTTCAGCAACGTGTCAACGCCTGTGCCGTTCAGAGCCGCGCCCACCACTGCCGGACAAACAAGCCCCGCCCGCACCAGTGCGGCGCCGCGCTCCCGGGCGGCCTGCGCGTCATAGCCGCGGACAAGATAATCCTCCATCAGCGTTTCGTCCCGCGCGGCCAGCTCCTCCGCCAAGGCCTCTCCAATGTCCGCCGCGCAGAAATCCGGCCCGCACGCCAGCACATCCGCCCCCAGGCGTGCGCGTACCGCCGCCAGCGTTCCGGCAGCATCAGCGGTGGGCAGGTCCGTCTTGTTCAGAAAAAACACCACGGGCACGTCGTTTTGCCGCAGCAGCCGCCAGACGGTCTCCGTATGGGCCTGTACGCCCTCCACACAGCTTACCACCAATACCGCGCAGTCCACGGCCCAGATGCTGCGCTCCATCTCGCCGCTGAAATCCGCGTGGCCCGGGGTGTCGATCAAGCGGAACGGAAGCCCGCAGGCCGTAAACGCCGCTTCGTCGGCAAATACCGTGATGCCGCGGCTGCGCTCGATGACGTCATGGTCCAGACAGGTGTCGCCGCTGTCCACGCGCCCGGCGCGCCGCAGCGTGCCGCCCCGGTACAAAAGCTGCTCCGAAAGCGTCGTCTTGCCCGCGTCCACATGAGCGAAAACGCCCACGACAGTTTCCATAAAACCGCCCCTTTCCGTGGTAAATACATCTTATTATAGCCGTCGGGCACCGCGCTTTGCAAGCATCGCCCGCCCTGCAAAAAAAGCAGGCGCGCTCCGCACGAAGCGGGGCGCGCCTGCCGGTGTTTTCCGCGCGCGTCAATCCAATTCCAGCGCGCCGGTATAAAGCTGGTAATAAGTCCCCTTCAGGGCCAGCAACTCGTCGTGCGTACCGCGCTCAATGATGCGTCCGTGGTCCAGCACCATGATGGCGTCGGCGTTTTTCACAGTGCTCAGCCGGTGTGCGATGACAAACACCGTGCGGCCCGTCATCAGCGCGTCCATGCCCCGTTGTACAATGGCCTCGGTGCGGGTGTCGATGGAACTGGTCGCCTCGTCCAGGATCATCACGGGCGGGTCCGCCACCGCCGCGCGGGCAATGGCCAGCAGCTGTCTCTGCCCCTGGGACAGGCTTGCGCCGTTGCCGCTCAGCGGCGTATCATAGCCCTGCGGCAGGCGTGTGATGAAATCGTGCGCACCCGCCAGCTTGGCCGCGGCGATGCACTCCTCGTCACAGGCGTCCAGGCGCCCGTAGCGAATGTTGTCCATCACCGTTCCGGTGAACAGGTTGGTATCCTGCAGCACAACGCCCAGGCTGCGGCGCAGGTCTGCCTTTTTTATTTTATTGATATTGATGCCGTCATAGCGGATCTTGCCGTCCGCGATATCGTAAAAACGGTTGATAAGATTGGTGATGGTCGTCTTGCCCGCGCCGGTGGAGCCCACAAAAGCCACCTTCTGGCCGGGCTTTGCATACAGCGTCACATCATGCAGCACCGTTTTGCCTTCTTCGTAGGCGAAATCCACGTCAAACAGACGCACATCGCCGGTCAGGCGGGTATAGGTGGTGGTGCCGTCGCCGTGCGGATGCTTCCAGGCCCATACGTTTGTGCGCGCCGCGCACTCCTCCAGCGTGCCGTCCGCCCCCTCTTTCGCGTTCACCAGCGTCACATAGCCCTCGTCGGTTTCCGGCTGCTCGTCGATGAGCGCAAAAATGCGCTGCGTGCCGGCCAGGCCCATGACGATGGAATTGATCTGATTGGACACTTGGCTGACATTGCCGGAAAACTGTTTCGTCATGTTCAGAAACGGCACCACGATGCTGATGCTGAACGCCAGACCTGAAATGCTCAGGTTGGGCGCTCCGCTCAGCAGCAGAATTCCGCCGGCCAGCGCCACCACCACATACAGCACATTGCCGATGTTGTTCAGAATGGGCATGAGCATGTTGGCGTAGCGGTTGGCTTTTTCGGCGTCGGAAAAAAGGGCGTCGTTGATGGCGTCGAAGGCGCGCTTGGCCTCCTGCTCATGGCAGAACACCTTAACGACCTTCTGACCGTTCATCATTTCCTCAATGTAGCCCTCGGTACGGCCCAGCGCCTGCTGCTGGCGTACAAAATATTTGGCGGAGCCGCCGCCGATCCTGCGCACCACAAGCACCATGCACACCACGCCCAGCACCACCACAGCGGCCAGCCAGATGCTGTAATACAGCATGATGCCGAACACCGTTATCACCGTTACGGCGGAGATCAGCAGCTGCGGGAAGCTCTGGCTGATCATCTGGCGCAGCGTGTCGATATCGTTGGTATAATAGCTCATGATATCGCCATGATTGTGGGTATCGAAATAGCGGATGGGAAGGTCCTGCATGCCGTTGAACATCTTCTCGCGCATTTTTTCCAGCGAGCCCTGCGTGATGACGGCCATGAGCTGAGTATATACAACGCCCGCTGCCAGGCTGAGGACATAAAACACCGCCAACAACGCCACAAGTCCCAAAATGCGGCCGGATACGGCGGACCAATCGCCGCTCTGCCAGCTCTGCTCCACGGCGGCAATGACGTTCTGCATGAAGATGGACGGCACCGAACTGACGACGGCGTTGAACAGGATGCACGCCACGGTAACGGGCAGCAGCACCGGATAAAAACCGAACAGCGTGCGGATGAGACGGCCCAGCACGCCCTTGGGCGCGAGACGCTTTGCGGTTCCTTTATTCGGCATCGTCGTCACCTGCCTTGTTCTGAGAGGTATACACCTCGCGGTAGATCTTATTTGTTTTCATAAGCTCCGCATGGGTACCCACGGCATTCACCGCGCCGCCGTCCATGACGACGATGCGGTCCGCGTCCTGTACGGAGGCGATGCGCTGGGCAATGATGATCTTTGTCGTTTCGGGTATATACCGGCGCAGCGCCTGGCGGATCAGTGCGTCGGTGCGCGTATCCACGGCACTGGTTGAATCGTCCAGGACCAGGATCTTGGGCTTTTTCAGCAGCGCGCGGGCAATGCACAGGCGCTGCTTCTGCCCTCCGGACACATTGGCGCCGCCCTGCTCGATATGGGTGTCGTAGCCGTCCGGGAACTGGCGGATAAACTCATCCGCCTGCGCCAGGCGGCAGGCCTCCTCCATCTCTGCATCGGTGGCGTCCTTGTTTCCCCAACGCAGATTTTCCCGGATGGAACCGCTGAACAGCACGTTTTTCTGCAGCACCACGGCTACCTGGTCGCGCAGAGCCTCCAGGTCGTAGCCGCGCACATCCACACCGCCCACGCGCACAGCGCCCTCAGTGGCGTCATACAGACGGGAGATGAGCTGGATCAGCGTGGATTTGGACGAGCCCGTGCCGCCGATAATGCCGATGGTCTCGCCGGAACGAATGTGCAGGTCAATGCCGGAAAGCGCCATGCGCTCCGCCGTCTTTGCGTACTTGAAGCTCACATTATCAAAATCGATGGAGCCGTCCTTCACCTCGCGCACAGGGTTTTCCGGGCTTTGCAGCGCGCTCTCTTCGCACAGCACCTCCACGATGCGCTGAGCCGATTCACTGGCCATGGTGATCATCACGAACACCATGGAGAGCATCATCAGGCTCATCAATATCTGGAAGCTGTACGTGAGCATGGAGGACATCTGGCCCACATCCAGCGCAAGGCCGCGGCTGGTGATGACCGTATACGAGCCGAAGGACAGCACGAACACCATCACCGCATACACACAGAACTGCATGAGCGGGTTGTTGAAAGCAAGGATGCGCTCCGCTCTCGTGAAGTCCCGCTGGACGTCTGCTGCCGCCGCGCCGAATTTCTGTTTTTCATATTCCTCGCGCACATAGGACTTCACGACGCGCATACCTTTGATGTTTTCCTGCACAGAGCTGTTCAACGCGTCGTATTTTTTGAACACGCGCTTGAACAGCGGCATCGTGCTGCGCACCACCAGCGCCAGCCCCACGCCCAACACCGGGATGACCAGCAGGAAGATCACCGCCATCTTGCCGCCCATGATAAACGCCATCGCAAACGAAAACACCAGCATCAGAGGGCAGCGGATGGCCGTGCGCACGATCATCATATACGCCATCTGCACGTTGGTCACATCGGTGGTCATGCGTGTCACAAGGCTGGACACCGAAAACTTGTCGATGTTCTCGAAAGAATAATCCTGTATTTTATAGAACATGTCCTTGCGCAGATTGCGCGCGAAGCCGCAGCTTGCGGTGGCGCAGGCGCTGCCCGCCAGCGCGCCGAAGGTGAGCGACAGCCCAGCCATCACCACCAGCACCGCGCCGTACTGCACAATGACGCCGATGGAGCACCCGGCTTTGATCTGGTTTACCAGATTCGCCGTGACAAACGGGATGATGCACTCCATCACCACCTCGCCCGAGACCAACAGCGGCGCGAGCAGCGAAGGCTTCTTGTACTCGCGGATGCTTTTGGCCAAAACGCTCAGCATAAAAAGATACCCCTTTCTCTCCGGCTCCGAGGAGCCTTTCTGTATTATTTGTTATGACGCTAACAATTCGGCTCAAAAAAATCAGCCGCAGTCTCTTCGGCCGCCCTGCGACAGGCAGTGCGGCCCGACGCGGCCATGCGGGCTGCCGCCCGCGGCTCTTGAATTTTAAGCGCCAGCTATGCCCCGTTTGTTAGGGGACGAACCATATCTTACTGCTTTTTTTAAGGTTTGTCAATAGAAAAAGGGTACAGAAAGCGTTCAGCTTTCCGCACCCTTTTGCCCCTTTGGCAGCCGGTTATTGCTCCTTGTCCGCACGCAGGCGCCGGGTCACCTCCCGGGCAACACGCAGACCGTGCTGTGCATTTTCAGCGCCCAGCCGTGCAAGCGGGTCCGGCGCGCCGTGCAGCGTGCGCTCCAGCCATTCCGCCTCCAGCGCCTGCATCCGCGCCAGCACCTCCGGATACCGGGCCTTTACATCCGCCGTTTCCCGCGGGTCCTCTTCCGTATGATACAGGGCATATTCTGCAAAATCCCACAGGCCGGGGCTGAAGGTATGCACCATCTTCCAGCCGTCCTGTAAAACCGCCCTCTGGCAGGTATACAGCCCGTGCTCACACACAAGATATTCCCGGGGCGCCGCTGTTCCGTCCAGCGTGTCCTGTAGCGCTGTACCGTGCCACATCTCCGGTGCGGCCACGCCGAAAAAGCGCGCCGCGGCAGGCGCGATGTCCAGCCCATACACAGGATGGGCGCACACCTCGCCCCTGTGGGCGCCGCCCGGCAGCTTGAGCAGCATCGGGATATGGATACAGCTGTCATGCACCGTGCCGTGCTCCAGGATCATCTGCCCCTCTCCATACTGCTCGCCGTGGTCCGCACTCAGTATCACGGCACAGTCGTCATACCAGCCTCTTTTTTTCAGGTATGCGCACATCTGCCCTACCAGATGGTCGGTATAGCGGATTTCGGCGTCATACAGGCGAAGCAGCTCCGCCAGCTCCCGTCGGCTGCGCACGCCCGTATGCCGGCCGCCTCGGTACAGCGGAGATGCGGCCAGCCGGGTGAGCTGTTCATCGGTTACGGCGGAGGTGTCCGGCTCATAGCCGCGGTCGATCCATTCCGGCGGCGGGGACAGCGGCCCGTGAGGATCCCAGTAATGCAGATGCAGGAAAAGGTCTTCCCCACAAAAGCCGTCCAGAAAATCCATTGCCGCCTCATTCACCGCGGCGCCCGGAAAGCGCTGGAAATTTTCCGCACGGCAGCGGTAGGAGGGGTCGATCACATGGGAAAATCCATTGTAAAACCATGGCGCAGGATGCCGCCCGAACGAAGAAACCGCCGCCGTGTGCACGCCCTCCCAGGACAGTACACGGGGCAGGGCCGTTTCCGGCGGCGTGGCCACGGAAAGTGCAGCCGTACCGTGGGTCTCCACGCCGTTGACCACGCCGAAGCACCCGGTAAACAGCGCTGCGCGGGCCGGCATGCAGGGCGTGTTGGAAGCATACGCCCGGGAAAAACGCACCCCGTCCGCCGCCAGCGCGTCGATGTGCGGCGTCGGCCGCCCATACCCGCAGCAGGACAAATGGTCCGGCCGCAGCGTGTCGATATCAAAATAGATGACCTTCATCGTACTTCCCTTACAAAATGCCTGCGGCCGTGCTCATACAGGGCGCAGATCATTTCCTGTGTCAAAAAGGCGTTTTCCGCGGTGACATACATGGGCGCAAGCCCCAGCAGGCTCTGATAAAAGTTACCGATCTGCTTGACATGGCTGGTGCCCCAATATTGCTTGACGTCCCCGTATTCAAACATCTGTGCTGGGTCGTTGTCCGCAAGGCAGGTGAGGCCGTTGTTCAGCTCCACCCGCGCCTTGGGCCCTTCCATAACGGCTTTGCCCCGGGTGCACGCCAGCTCCAGACGAACCGGCTCGTCTGTGCAGTAGTGGTTCATCACATAAAAGGTGCCGTACGCACCGCCTTCAAATTCCACCCGTCCCTCGGCTGTGTCCTCCACCGGAATATCCGGGTGCGTGCGGTTGGCCAGGCTGGCCTGTACGCCTGTCACCGGACGGCCGATGAACCAGCGCATCAGGTCCAGCGTATGGATGGCCTGGTCGATGATGACGCCGCCGCCCTCTTTATCCCAGGTGCCTTTCCAGTCGCTTTGGGAATAATATTCCGGTGAGCGGTCCCATGTCAGCAGCACGCGCGCCGCGCGCACCTCGCCCAAATCTCCGTTGTCCAGGCAACGGCGGATGAGCTGGGAACCCGCGTTATAGCGGTTCTGGAAAATGACGCCCAGCGTTCTGCCTGTGGCGGCCGCGGTGTCCAGCATACGGCGCGCGTCCGCCAGCGCAATGGCCATCGGCTTTTCTGTCAGCACATGGCAGCCGTGCTCCATGGCAAGGCACGCCAGCGGCGCATGCAGATAGTGCGGCGTGCAGATATGCACCACATCCGGCTTTTCCTGCTCCAGCATCACTTCAAAATCCGTATACGCCCGGCAGCCGAAGCGCTCCGCCGCAGCCCCGGCACGCTCGGGCTTCACATCGCACACCGCCGTGAGCACGGCGTGCGGGTCCCTGGAGACCGGTACGGCATGCATGGGGAATATCTTTCCGCAGCCTGCGATTACCGTTTTCAGTTTCCGTACTTCCATCACTTCGTCCCCTTTTGGCATCAGGCCGCCCCAAGGCAAGCTATTGCCTTGAAACAGCCTGATGGATGGGCGGGGCGCACCGAAGCGCATCCCGCCGTTTCTGTTGTTTTTCTGCCGCCGCAGAAATTCAGGCCTCCCGCTCTTTCACGAAGCGCTCGAACCAGATGTACGCCACTTCCTTGCCCGGCTCCGCCGTCAGGGAGTGGTCCAGCCCGGCGGGCACGAAGCTCCAGTCGCCCGCATGATGGGCCACGCTCTCGTTTTCCACCGTCAGCGTGAAATCGGCATTGTCCAGGCCGTAGTTCCACTGGTCCACAGCGGGATGGCCTTTTTCCACAGTGCCTTCGCCCACGGCTTTCACCACACCCAGCAGATTGCGGCCTACCTCGCCGGAGTACAGCACCTGCCAGCTGCGGGTGTGGGGGCCCTTGCAGTCCTGCGTATATTCGTGCGTCTCAGAGAAGGAACGGAAGATCGGCAGCGTTGTGTGGCACGCCGCATAATTTTTGTGGTCTCCCTCTGTCATATCCAGCACCAGGCACAGGAATTCCAGATCCTCGACGGCGTGAATGGTAAAATCGCCGTTGTCAAAATCCGGCACAAAAAAAGCCAGTTCGGTGATGTTTCGGGCGAACTTATCCGTGGTGACATAGCCCTTGCCGGCTGTAAAGCAGTACACTGCGGTCTTATCTGCATATTTTTCCGGCTGCACATCATGCCCGGCCTTCAAAAAGCATTTGTAGTTGTGGGCGCCGGGGAACGTTCCGGGCAGCATTTCCATGCGGGAAAATCCGTTTGCGTCATACTGAGGCGCCATTTCTTCCTTTTTTACAATCGCGATAGACATTGTGTTTACCCTCTTTCTTGTTTTTCCGTGCCGGGTACAGCGTGCGCCGTCCCAAGCGGCGGTTTTTTCCGTTTTGCGTCTGCGCCGGGCCTCTGCTTTACAGCCCGGCGTATATGGGCGAGACAAACGCCCACTGGCCGTTCTTCTGGGCAAATTCCGCATGATACACGTCCATGCCCCCGCTGCCCTCGTCCTCTGCCTCCAGCACCATTTCATAGGCGCTGTCCGGCACGGCGGCATGAATTTTTACCGCCTCGGAATGCCAGGGCTTCACGTGCCAGGTTACGCCGCCGTCCAAAAGCTGCGCGATGGACGCCGTGTGCGTACGGCCGTTTACCGTCACGTTTACCACAGTGTCCGGCCCGCCCTCTATCTCGGCAACGACGGCGTCCGTCTGGGGGTGCAGCGTGCTCTTGTTGCGCACGGTCTCGCACTGCCAGGCAAAGGCCTGCGTGTCCTGTTCCAGCACACGGTTGTCGATCTCGTTTACCTCGACAGGGCTTCCGTCGTGGTTTGTGGGCGAAAGCAGGCTGCGGCCCCGCAGGTACAGGTTCGCGCCGGCCAGCCGCCCGTCGGTTGTAATGCGCCCGGCCCAGCGCGTCAGCTCCTCGCTGTTTCCCCAGCCCATCTCCACCCGCAGCTTGTACGCACGGGCAGGCTTCGGGCGAAGCTGTTCGCCGCACAAAACCGCCAGCGGTCTGCAGTTTTTATAGATCACCAGCTTGTCGGCCCAGTATTCGCCCTTTACGGCGCAGCGCAGCTTTCTCTTTGCGCCGCGCACCGTCTCGCCCAGGCCCTGGCCGTTGACGGTAAAATCGCATTCGATCCGGTCGCCCGTCACCGCGTAGGCACGGCCCGAAAGCAGCGCCTCCCAAATGGCCTCCCGGCTTTTCTCCTTTGCCAAAACAGCCGTCAGGCCGTCGCCGTAGGAGCCGGGGAACCCGGCGTGGTGGTCGGTGGAGCCCAAAAAGCAGAACCGGCTGCCCCGCCGCAATCCGGCGTATACCGTGTTGCGGGAATCCCGCGGGCCCATGTCGTGATAATACGGATAGGGAGCCGTTTCGCTCATGGCGCAGCCGTGCTTGGAGCATACCTCCACGCAGGGCGAGATGTTCTGGTCGTACAGCTCCCAATTGATGCCCCGGTATCCCGGCGTATAGCCGATGTGGTGCGGCACCGCGATGGCGCGCACGCCGCAATCCGCCACCAGCCGCGCAGGGCTGTCCCGATAAATGAGCGGGAATGTGTCATCCGGCGAGATGATGTGGTGGTCTCCGTAAAGCGAGGAATGCATCTCATAGCTTTGGAAGGTCACCAGTTCGCCGTCATTCTGCCGCGCCATCTCGGCCCGGATCTCGTCCCAGTGCTCCAGAAGCTTTTTAAAGCCCTCCCGGTGAAAATCCACGATAAATTCCGTCTCCGGCGTACGCGCATAGATGTCCGGCCACATGGCGTGTCCCGTAATGCAGCAAAAATCCAGATGGCTGCGGGCGATCTTCAGCGCATTCTGCAGGCTTCCGAAACCATAGGTGATGCCGCAGTGGTTATGTAAATCTCCCCATAACAGCATGAGCGGCTCCTTTCTCAGCGGATCATGTATTGTTCCAGATGGCGCTTCGCCAGCACGATGTGCTTCCAGCGGTTCTCCGGCTCGGCCCACACGTCGCCGTGGGGCTCGATGATGATATAGCCGTCATAGCCCACATTCCACAGCATACCCAGCATCACGTTCCACTTCAGCTGGCCCATGCCTACGATAGGTTCGATCTCCCAGCCGTCGTCGCCATAGCGGAAAATGTCCTTGGCATGGAAGTGCGCGATGCGGTTGGCGTAACGCTTCATGATCTCATAGGGGTCGTCCTTCATGTTGCGCATAATACCCACCGGGTCCAGCTTGATGTTGAACTCAGGCACTTCCTTCAGCAGCTTGTCCAAAATCCCGCGGGAATGGACGAAGTTTCCGCCGTGGCCCAGGTAGCAGGCCAGCTTGATGCCCTTTTTGTCCGCGATGTCCTTATAGTAAAGATATTCTTTTTTGAACTCGGCGATATTCTTGTCCGGGTCCTCCGGGTCGTACTCGCCGGTGTTGAAAAACGCCATCCTGCAGCCGATGGCCTCCGCCATGTCCAGAAATTCCAGCATGGTCCTGCGCACTGCCGCGCGCTCGTCCGGGTCCGGGCTGATGGTGTTCAGCCACCAGAGGCCGCAGGCAGCGGGCTCCACGGGTGTATTTTCAAACGCAGGCTTGATTTTGTCCAGCGAGAAGTCCACGCCGCACTTTGAGTTGAACAGCAGTTCCACGCCGTCGATGCCCTGCTGCTGGGCCAGGTCCACCCAGCGGCGCAGGTCGGCTGCGTCCTTGCAGTCCTTCATCTCTACGATAAAACCGAGTTTTTTCATGTTCTATTCCTCCTTCAGATGCCCAGCACGCGCTCGATGCGGCCCGATTCAAAGGAGCGCCGGGCGGCCTCTACCACCTGGAGCGGCACAAATGCGTCGCGCGCTGTTTTGCTGTTGTTCGTGCCGTTCAGCAGATCGTCCACAAATGTCTTGTGATGAATGTACCCAAAGAACTGCGGGTCGACGGGGGCGGCCTGCCAGTGGATATCCTTGCGGGGATGGCCGTCCAGATTCCAGCCATAATATACGATATCGCTGCGGTGGGGATTGTACAGATAGATAACACCCTTCGCACCGTAGATTTCCATTTCAAAGCGGTTGGTCTGCGCCACCTGCGTCCAGAAAACCTCGTGGAACACCGTTGCGCCGCTGGCCAGCCTGTAGTTGAGGATGGCGGTATTTTCCACACCGTTCAGGTTGGCACGCTCGCCGAATTCCTCTCTGCGCTTTTCGTCCCGCGGGGACAGGTGCAGCGCGAACACCTCTTCAATGGAGGACCCCGCCACTGTGTGGATCAGGTCCATCCCGTGGCAGCCGATGTCCATCATACAGCCGCCGTAGCCGGGCGCGGAATCGAACGGATTTTTGGTGGCGTTGCGCATGCGGATGTGGCGGATCTCGCCGATCTTCCCCTCTTCCACGATCCTGCGCGCCGCGATGGAGCCGTCCATATAGCTGTGCATGAAGGACGGCGTGAGTTTGACGCCCGCCTCGTCCACAGCGCGGATGATCTTGCGGCCTTCCTCAATGTTATAGGCAAAGGGCTTTTGCGAAAAGATATGCTTGCCCGCGGCGGCCGCCTCGATGCAGAGCGTCGCGTGCATCTCGATCTTTGTGAAGATGCACACCGCGTCGATGCTGCTGTCGTTCAGGATGTCGTGATAATCCAGCGTATATTTTTCAAAGCCGAAGTCGTCCTTTGCTTTCTGCGCGCGCTCCTCGATCAGATCGCAGGCCCACACGAGCTGCGCGCCCTCCACGCGCCGCAGCGCGGGCAGATGGTATTCGTTGGCGATGCTTCCGCAGCCGATCACGCCAAATCTGATTTTTTTCATTGTTCTTCTCCTTTGGAGCGGCGTCCCCCCGCGCCTGGTTTACAGGCGCGGGGCGCCGCATAATGCATTTTCCGCTCAACCCTTCCAGCGGTCGTAAGCGTCCTGGTTGATTTTGATGTAATCCTCAACCGGCATATTGTTCAGTTCCGCCACGTAGGCGTCCCACTCGCTCAGGCTCTTTTCGCCCGTGATGAACTTCACCACATTCTCCGTGGCGTAGTTGACGATATCCTGCGCATAGGTGCCCAGCTTGATGCTCTCCTCCTCGGTAAACTTTACGCGAGGCACTGTCTCAAAGGGCACCACATAATCGCGTACCACATCGTTGGCCGCTTTGGTTTCGGGCAGCTGGGCCGCGCTCTGGTCCACTTCGTTGGTGATATACTGAGGCAGGTAGCCGCCCGGGAAGATGGCCCACTGGCCCAGAGCCTGGTCCAGCGTCAGCCCGTCGGGGTTGTTCTTGATGTTATCCAGCAGCTGGTACTTGCCGTCCACGACCTCATAGCTCTCGCCCTCGATGCCCAGGCGGCACAGCACGGTGCCTTCTTCGCTGTAAAAATAGTCCAGCCAGCGCATGGTTGCTTCGGGATATTTGTTGGCGGTGGTGATGACGGCAACGCCCGTCATCTGCACGTTGCTCTCCACGTTGATGAGCGCGCGGTCGCCGTAGGGGCCTTCCAGCACGGGGCACTGCACATAGTTCTCAGCGGCGGCGCCCATCCACTGGGTGTTCTGCGCGCGGGCCACAAAGCCCACCTGGCCGGCGTTCACCTTTGCGGCGGCCTGGGTCTGGTCCTGAGAATAGCTTTCCTTGTCTACCAGGCCCTCCGTCCACAGCTTGTTGTAAAATTCCACCATATTTTTGAATTTGTCCTCACGGCCGATGAAGCGCACGTTGCCCGCGTCGTCGATATCCAGCCAGCTGAAGGCATAGTCGGAGTCCATAACGCCGTTGATGCCGAAGCCCCAGGAGCCGAGCAGGTCGTAGAACATACGGTGGGGATAGTCCTTACCCACCACGCAGTAGGGAATCTCGTCCTTTTGGCCGTTGCCGTTGGGGTCGTTGTCGCGGAACGCCACCAGCACGTCATACAGCTCGTCAACCGTCGTAGGCGCTTCCAGGCCCAGGTTGTCCAGCCAGGTTTTGTTGATCCAGTAGTGGTGGATCAGGTTGCCCTCGGTCTTGTTGAGCTGCGGGCAGGAATAGATATGGCCGTCCGGCATGGTAATGCCCTTGCGGATGGCGTCGTCCTGCTCGATCAGCGCCGAAAGGTTGGGCGCATAATCCAGATACTCGTCCAGCGCAACGAGCTGTCCGTTGGCCGCATATTTCATCTCTTCCTGCGGGCTGATCTTCGCGCGCAGGATAATGTCCGGCAGGTCATCGGAGGCAAAGGCCAGGTTGCGCTTCTCCGTGAAGCCCGCGTCCGGCACGCATTCCCATTCGATGTGGATGCCTGTCAGCTCCTCCATGCGCTTGAGGGCCGGGTGCTCGTTCCAGTCCTTCACATTCGCGTTCAGGGCGACCATGCCCCGCAGTGTGATCGGCTCGTTCACGATGGGGAAGCCCTCGGCGTTCACGTTGGAGTCCCCCGCCGCGCTCGCGCTCTGCGCGCCGGACGCAGGCGTACTGCCGCTCTGTGTGCCGCCGCAGCCCGCCAGCACGCCGCACAGCATCACGGCTGCCAAAAACATGCTCAACCACTTTTTCATCTTTCATCCTTCTTTCTCTTTTTTATATATCCCGGAGGCCTTACGGCCTCCCGTCTACCCTTTTACCGCGCCGATCATGACGCCCTTGACGAAAAACTTCTGCAGGAACGGATACAAAACCAGCATCGGCACGCTGGAAACGATGATCACCGCGTATTTGATGCTCTCTCCCACCATAAACTTACTGATGTCCATACCCGCGGTGTCGATCATGCTGTCCGCCATGTTGTTCAGCAGTATTTCCCGCAGGAACATCTGCAGCGGATAGGCCGAGCGCTCGCTCAAATAAATCAGGCCGTTGAAATAGCTGTTCCAGAAGTTCACGCCGTAGAACAGCACCAGAACGGCAAGGATGGGCGCCGAAAGCGGAAGCACCATTTTAAAGAATACGCGGATGTCTCCGCAGCCGTCCATGGATGCGGCCTCATACAGCTCTTCCGGTATCGTGTTCTGCATGAAAGTGCGGGCAACGATAATGTTATACACCGACACCGTTCCCACCAGGATGACGGCCCACATGGTATTGTATAAGCCCAGATTTTTCACCATCAGGTAAGTGGGTATCATCCCTCCGGAAAAAAACATTGTGAACAGGAAAAACCCCATCAGCTTGCTTCGTCCGTACAGTTTTTTGCGGGACAGCGGATATGCCGCGCTGAATGTGATTATGATGGTGACAAGCGTCCCCACAACCGTATAGATCAGAGTGTTTTTATAACCGGTAAAAATGTCCCCGTTGCGGAATACCTGCTTGTATGCTTCCAGGTTGAAGCCTTTCGGCCACAGCCACACGTTCCCCTGAAATATCTCCATCGGGTCGCTGATGGATGCGACAAGCACGAAAATCAGAGGATACAAAATCACTACAACGCTGACTGCGGTGAGGCCCCCAAGCACAATATTGAACGCCCTGTCTCCTGCGCCCAGTTTTTGTTTGCGCCTTTTTACTGCCGACATAATCCATACCTCCTTCTTCCCACCATTAGAACAGGCTCGTATCGCTGATTTTTTTTGCGATCTTATTGACTGTCAGCAGCAAAACAATGTTGATAATGTTGTTGAACAGCCCGATGGCCGTGGAAAACCCGTAATCGCTGTTGATGAGGCCCGCTTCATATACAAAGGTGGATATCACCTGCGACGTTTCAGTATTCTGGGCGTTCTGCATCAGGAATACTTTTTCAAAGCCCATATTCATTACCTGGCCCACATCCAGGATGAACATGATGATGGCCGTAGGCAGGATACCCGGCAGGTTGATGTGCAGAATACGCTGGAGGCGGGACGCGCCGTCGATCTGTGCCGCCTCATGCAGCTGCGGGTCGATGGCGGCCAGCGCCGCAATATAAATGATGGAGTTCCAGCCCGCGTTCTGCCACACGCCCGACCATACATACATGGACGGGAACGCCGCCGAGCTTGTGAGAAACCCGAACTTCTCAAAACCCATTTTGTCGAGGAACACGTTGATCAGGCCGTTGCCCTGGTTGAAGAACAGGTTCAGGATGCCTACAAGGACCACCACAGAAATAAAATGCGGCGCGTAAGAAATGGTCTGCACGGCTTTTTTCAGCTTTGGGCTTTTCACCTCGTTGAATACCAGCGCCAGCAAAATCGGGAACGGGAACGCCACTATAAGGTTATACAGGCTCAACCCTACCGTATTTCGCAGCAGCCTCCAGAAATAATAGGAATCAAAGAAACGGTTCAGGTTCTCCATTCCCGTCCACGTGCTGCCCCAGATGCCCAGCCGGGGCGAGTAGTACTTGAAGGCGATCTGCACGCCGTACATCGGCAGATAACAAAAAATAATGAAATAGACGATCGCAGGGATCAAAAACAAGTAAAGGCTCTTGCTTTGGTTGAGCTTTGTGAGCACCCGCCTGCGCCGCTGCCTGCCGCGCGCCCGCTTTTCGGCGCGTGTCCGTGCCGGTGCGGCCGTCCGGCCGCCCTGCAGCATTTTAACCATTTTTTTCACCGTCCGTCCTTTGGATTTGTGTTCATAGTACAACTCAAAACACGATTTTGCCATGTGCAAAAATTGACATCCGCCGCAATATTTGCCCAGATACACCCTTAATTCTTGTTTTTATTGTTAAATATTCCTATAATATTTTTACAACAGAAGAAAAAACAGCAAAATTCTACAATTGGAGGTGATGAGTATGAAAGAAAAGCTGCCCGGGCTCTTTCGTCCGCTGATGAAATTCAATGTAACCGCTGTAATGGTCATCATTCTGATGTTCTCTGTTTTCAATGTTTTTTCCATTGTCCGCACACAGCAGCGGCAGGCCAGCCTGCAGACGATGGCCCTGAGCCAGGCCAGCCAGCAAATCGGGGATTTCATCGCCAGTGCCGAACAGTTGGGCATCGTCGTCCAGAATGATTCCCAGCTCATGGCTTATAACCTTTATAATAACAGAGACCTGCCCCACAATATCGTCTGGGAGCTGGAAATGCTGGCGCCCTCCGTCAACTCTCTCTCCTCCCTCAGCATCGTTTACGTAGATTCGCTGTACCCGCAAATCAACGGCGTCATCTATTCCAGCGCCGGGCGGTTCAGCTACGCCGATTACTGCCGCGACGAACTGAGCGGCAGCCTCACGGAAAACCAGCTTATGGAAGTGGTGTATGCCGCGGATCATGCCCATTTCGTGCCCCAACTCTCAGGCAATACCAGAAGCCTTTTGTATGTGATGCCCATCCCCTCCTCGTATGTGTTCTCTCCCGGCAGACTGCTGCTGCGGCTGGACTATACCTCCTTTACACGCGGGCTGCGCGCCACAGCGGCCGGAAACAGCGACATTTATGTATTCGACAGCGAAGAAAACCTGCTTTTGTACTTTGGCCCCACTTACGGCAACGATATCACCGCCGCCCGTGCTGCCGCAGTCGGGCCTGAAAGCCTTTCCGGCAAGGCCGTATTTCGCCACGAGCTGGAGAATTACGGTATCCAGGTGGTGCAGGCCCTGGATTTCTGGCAATATTATCAGCCTACGCTCACAGCTGTTCTCAGCCTTGTGCTGCTGGCAGCTTTCGTCACGGTGTCGGGCCTCCGCCTTTCTTATGTGCTGGCACAAAATACCGCCCGCCCGTTTTCCGTATTGGTACAGCGCGCCTCCCAGCTGGGCGGCGTGACGCCCGCGGAGGAACCGGATGAGATTGCCCGGCTCTCTCATATTTTTGAAGACCTCGTGGAGCAGCAGACTTCTCTGACAGCCGCTATGGAGAGCCACAGCCAACTGGAGGAATCCCAGTACCTGCTGTATCTGCTGGGCGTGCTTGGCGGGCGGGACTTTTCCGAAACCGTCGTACAGAAATACAGTACGCTGCTTTCCCGCTGGAGCCGCTTCGGCCTGCGCGTCCTGGTGTTCCGCTTTGACGATACCATTCATTTTGTGGAGACGTATCTCCCCAAGCAGCAATGGAGCATCAAATCCGCTTTGCGGCAGGAATTTGCCGCGATGTGCGGGGCGCAGGACGGCTTCGGCGCGGCGGTGGACCTGCAAAACGGGCAGGGGATCGCGGCGGTCGCTGCCTTCGGGCCGGACGCAGACTGCGCCTGCATTCTGGACGCCATCCGCGAAGCGCTGTGCCGCAGCTGCGGGCTGTCGCTCTCCTGCGGCATCAGCAGCGCGGTCTATGCGGCCGGAGATCTGCCCCATGCCTTCCGGGAGGCGAGCGCCAACTGCCGGTACCGCCTCTTCCACGCCAATTCCACCATTACGCCGGAATTTGTGGCCGACATCCGCAACCAGCGCACGCGTCTCTCTTATACGGGCGCGGACGATATTCTTCAAGCAGTCAAGGCGTGCAGCTACCCGGACATCTCCCGCGGAGTGGGGCGCTTCTTTGCCGATATCACCCGGGCCGCCACCCTTCCCTCCTACAAACTCGCCTATTTTGACATGCTTTCACGCCTGAACAAGCTGATTCCGGAATGCGCCGAAAACAAGCAGACCATGCTGGTAAACATGTTGGACCTGCTGTATGAAAACTGTTACGAGAGCACGGAAGTGCTCCAGCAGGACCTGTACAAATTCTGTATCCTGCTGGCCGATACCCTGTACGAGCAGCGCTCGGCGCAGCTGAGCGGCGGCCTGCTGGGCACGATTTATGACTATGTGGAGGAAAATTATGCCTCGCCCGCGCTTTCGCTTTCCTCCATTGCCGAGAGCCTGCGTTTTTCTCCCTCTTATCTCACCCGTTGTTTTAAGGAAAAGACAGGTATTTCCCTGATGCAGTACATCGACCGTAAGCGCTTTGAGGAGAGCAAGCGCCTGCTGGCTGCCACCGCTTTGCCCGTTAAGGCCATTGTGGAGCGCGTTGGCTACACCGACGAGGCGAATTTTTCCCGCAAATTCAAAAAATATGAAGGCGTTACGCCCACTCAATACCGCGCCATGCAGAAATAACGGCAAAAGCCCGGCGCTTTCCCGTTTCTGGGAAAGCGCCGGGCTCAGCTTGTCGAAAAAGCTGCGCTTTTGCGCCAAGCTACCTACGAACAGGGCCTGCGGCCCCGTTCGCCGCGCACGGCGCGGGGTTATTTTAAATGAAAAAAGGGGCTCCACCCCTTTTGGCGGCATTCGCCGCGTGGCTTGCACTTTGCTGCGCAAAGATGCATGGCTTTGCCACCGCCAGCTTTTTCCCCGGACGCTTCTTTTGCTTCTTTGCCTTTTTCGTCGGTCTGTCTGGGCCCGGGCTTTCATTTTTTCCGCTGCGGCGTTCCACGCGCCTCACAGCCTTGCAACACGCGCCAGCCCTCTGTGCCAGCGGCGCGTGAGGATATACCAAAGATAAATGGAAACGCTGACCAGCGGCCCCACCAGAACAGCCACCCCGACGCCCGGGAACCCCATCCACCGGGAGAACAGGAACGACGCCGGAACGCGGCAGCACAACTGCGCGACGACCCCCACCAAAAGGCTCGCCTCCACATTTCCCGTGCCGCGGATGAACCCGATGAGCGGGCCGACCGTGGCAAACAGCGGGTAAGACCACACCGTAACGCGCAAAAATGCTGCGGACTGCTCAATGACCGCAGGGTCGGAATCAAAACAGGCGGAAAACTCGGAGGCAAACCCAAGCACCAGGAGCGATGTCCCCAGAGCGGCTCCTGCCGAAAGGATGATTGCTTTCCACAACCCTTCCAGCGCCCGCTTCTGCCGGCCGGCTCCTATGTTCTGGGAGGCGTAAGCCGACATGGTCTGGTTCATGGCTCCGTCCGTAAAAATGGCAAGGCTGTTGATCCGCGAGCCCACTCCATAG
This sequence comes from Ruthenibacterium lactatiformans, assembly GCF_000949455.1. Classification (GTDB taxonomy): domain Bacteria; phylum Bacillota; class Clostridia; order Oscillospirales; family Ruminococcaceae; genus Ruthenibacterium; species Ruthenibacterium lactatiformans. Next base: position 74,427 of record NZ_JXXK01000015.1, read on the forward strand.
GCGGCGCTGGAGGCCAGCCCGAAGCTGTTGGCCACGCCGCTGACGGTGAGCATGGCCAGGTTGACCATGACCTCGTTGAGCGCCGTGGGCACGCCGAACAGCAGGATATTTTTCAAATGCTTTTTATGGAAGCGCACTGCCCTTGCCGAAAGGCGCAGCGCCGCTCCGCCCCTTGCGAACTGTACGGTGCCGATGACGAATGCCGCCACCTGAGAAAGCACGGTGCCCAGCGCCGCGCCGAAGGCGCCCATGCCCAACCATACAATGAACACCGCGTCCAGCGCAATATTCGCCGCCGAGGAAATGATCACGAAAGACATGGATGCCGCCGCATTGCCCAGCCCGCGCTGCAGCGCGCCGATCAGGTTATATCCAAAGGTGAACACGGTTCCCGCAAACACCGTATACAGGTACCGCTTTGCCTCCGGCATCGCGGCGGCCGGAGTCTGCACAAGCCGCAATATCTGCGGCACAAACAAAAGCCCCAGTACGGTCATAACAGCAGCCATCAACGCATACAGCGCCACGCTGGTGTGGGCCGCATCCTGCGCCTGCTTTATATCGCCCGCACCCAGCAGGCCGCTGATGACCACCAGCACCCCCGCCGACATGCCCGACAGAGTAATGATCATCACGTTCATGATCGGCCCGCACACAGAAACCGCAGCCAGGCTTTCCGTGCCGGTAAACCGGCCGACAAACAGCATGTCCACCGCGTTGTAGGTAGACTGCACCAGATTCGAGATCATGATCGGTATGGAGAATCCCAGCAGGCTGCGCCAGATGGAACCGCTCGTCATATCGTGAGAACGCGCCAAACACAACTCCCCCTGTCAACGGTGTCCGCCCGCTCCGAGCGTCCCGCGCCGCTGCATCTTGAAGCAACGCGGCCGCTTTGCACCAGCCAGGCCGTCCATTTGTTGTATTTTACACCGCCGTCCTCAAATTTTCCATCTGCAAAAATTGATATCCGCTTCAATATTTGACGTTTTATTTTTGCTTTCTTTGCGGTGCGCGCCTTTTTTTGCCGCGCCGCGGCAAAATGCCCAGAGCACGGGAATCCCGTTTTCCGGTTTCTCCAACGGCCGGACGCGGCACACTGTCAGCCTGCGTAATAAATTATACGGGGGTTGCCGTCTTTTCCAGGAAGGATATCCGCATGTACGCCGTAGACCTCCTCGATCAGCGGCGCTGTAAGCACCTCCCATGGAGCGCCTGCGGCCCGCACCCGTCCATCCTTCAAAACGTATATCTCATCACAGTACAGCCCCGCCAGATTGAGATCGTGAAAAGCCGCCACCACCGTCAGGTCAAGTGACTTTACCGTATTCAAAAGCTGCAGCTGGTATTTGACGTCAAGATGGTTGGTCGGCTCGTCCAGGATCAAAGCCCGGGTCTGCTGCGCCAATGCCCGCGCAAGGATCACCCGCTGCTGCTCGCCGCCGGACAATTCCGCAAACGTCCTCTCCTCGAAGCCGCTCAATCCCACCCGCGCCAGTGCCTCCCGGGCGATGCGGCGGTCCTCCGCGTTGTCCTGCTCCATTGTTTTTTTGTGCGGGGACCGGCCCATCAACACGATATCCCGGACGGAAAAATCGAAATCATAGATGTTGTGCTGCGCCACAACGCCCAGGAAACGCGCCGTTTCCTTATAGCCCATTTTTGTATTTTCCTTTCCATCCAGAAAAATGCAGCCTGCGTCCTGGTGCAGCACCCGGTAGATGCATTTCAGAAGCGTGCTTTTGCCGCTTCCGTTGGGGCCGATGACGCCGACAAATTTTCCCTTTCCCGCACACAGGGAGACCTCTTGCAGGATTCTTGCCTGTCCCCATGAAAATGAAACGCCTTCGGCCGTGATAAAGCTCATGCTCTTCCTCCAAAGCTGTAATTTTTCCGAACCATAAGAAAAATAAAAAAGGGTGCGCCCACAACAGAGATCAAAATTCCGATGGGAACCTCCGTGCGCGGCAGAATCGTGCGCGCCGCCACATCCGCCCATACAAGGAACACGCTGCCTGTCAGCGCGGAAAGCGGCAGCAGCTTTTTATGGTCCACGCCGAATATCCCGCGGACCGTATGCGGGATGATCAGCCCCACAAACCCGATCACGCCCGACACGTGCACGACAAATCCCACCATCAGCGAAGCAATGACCAGATATACCCGCCGGTACGGCTGCAGGTCCGTCCCCAGCGTGACCGCCGTGTCATCCCCCATGAGCATCAGGTTCAGTATCCGCGCCTGGGAAATAAAGAAAAGCGTGCAGGGCACCACGACGCACAGAATACGAAAATTACCGCTCCACTGTGCGCCGGCCAGGCTTCCCATCAGCCAGAACTGCACCGTCATAAACCGGCTCGGGTCATCCGCGACGTACACGATCAGGTTCGAAAAAGCAGAGCAGAGCGAGCTCAGTGCAACGCCGGCCAAAATCAGCTTTACCGAAGTGATGCGCCCCCCGATGCCGGCAATGGTGATTACGGAAAATGCGGCCGCCAGCGCACCGATGAACGCCCCGAGTCCCACTCCGGCCGCACCGAAAAGTCCTGCGCCCAGCAGGAGCGTAAGTGTAGCGCCCAGCGATGCGCCGGAGGAAATACCCAGCACATACGGATCCGCCAGCGGATTTTTGACGATGGCCTGCATCACTGCCCCCACCACGGACAGACCCATTCCGACCAAAACAGCCAATACAACGCGCGGCAGGCGGATCAGCCATACAATATCGTGTACCGCTCCGCTGTCGAGCTGCTCCGGGTCTCCCCAGCGGAACAGCTCGTACAGGATCACCCGGTAAACCTCCCCCACCGATAGCTCCGCGGAGCCGACTGTGACCGCGTACAGCACGGAAAGGACCAAGCCTGCGGCCAGCAGCAGAAGCGCGCAGGCATAAGCCGGCAGCCCGTTGAACATGCCGCTCTTCAAATTCATTTTCTGTTTCATGCCTTCAATTCCTTTGTGATTCGATTCCTCCCCGGCTTTCTTAAAGCAGACGCACCCGGACGCTGGTACCGGGTGCGTCTGTTTCCGCAGCTCGGCCTGGCGCTTTCATTCCCCGATTCCGTACAGGTCTTTCAGGAACATCTTCACCGTCAGGCCCGTGCGGACACCGGGCGTATAGGCCAGGCCGTATTCCACAGGATATACACGCCCGTTCTTGACGGCATCCACGCTGGCCAGTGCGGGATTGTCCAGAAACAGGTTCACGGCCTCCTCGTCTGTCACAGAGCTCACATGCACGGAGAAGATCGCCTCCGGGTTGGCTTCAACGATCTGTTCATCTGTCCAGCCTTTTTCGCCCAAGGGCTCTGCCCCCAGCTGCGCGGCAATGTCGCCCGCACAGCTTTTTGCATGGTAGATGTCATATTCGCCCTCATACTTTTCCGCGATCAAAATCCTCTGCGGCTCGCTGCCGGCAGCCGCCTGCTTTCCTTTGGCGACATCCGCCTCTATCTCGGCAATGATCTCCTCTGCCTTTTCCTGCTTGTTGTAGATCGCTGCAATGTTGCGGATATCCGCATATTCATTTTGAAGAGACTGGTCATCCTTCAACACGCTGTTGATGCTGGTATAAGTGCCGATGCCGCGTTCGTGCCAAAAGCCAACGTCACCCATGCGATCTTCAATGTTGAACAAGGAATACCATCCGATGACCATATCCGGCTCCAAACTGAGGGCGTATTCCTTCACAAAATATCCAACATCCTGATGGTTTTTCACACGGTCCAGCTCCGCGAAAGCTTCCTCATACTCCGGCAGAACGCTGCTGCAGTCTGCCGTCATCAGAATCTTGTCTTCCAGCCCCAGCGCCAGCATGATCTCCACATTGTTTTTTCCATAGACCAGCGTCCGCTCAGGACATTGCTCAAATGTATACGGCACAAGTTCGCGCGCATTGTTGTACACCTCCAATGTCACGGGATAATAATATTCGCTGTTCGCAGACGCCGTGCTTACAGGCCGGACGGCACTGGCCGACGGCGCTGCGGAGGGAGCCGGGGCAGACGAGGACGCCCTGCTCCCCGTACAGGCAGCCAGGCTGAGTGCCAAAGTCAGGGATAGTACGATTGCCAGTATTTTTTTCATGCTTATTTCATTCCTTTCTTCTGTTCTGCACAGACGGTGGAGTCCCCCGCCGCGCTCGTCAATGTGTACCGTCCACCAGAACGACACCCTCTGCAGCAAGCCGGTCCGCTACTTTCTGAATCGTGGGACAGCGTGTGCCGTCTGCTTTGCGCCGGGTACATACGCCCATATGGGCAGCGTCAGGCCGAAGCTGTAAAAGCCGCTCGATCTTTTCCTCCATTCCTGCGTCGTCCTGTGGTGCATCGCACCCGTTGCAGCGAAAAAACGCAACCAGCTCCAGCGGCTCGGCCCCATAGCGCGCAAAGGTTTTTGTTTTGGCGTTGAAAGCCTGAAGACATGCCGCTCCTGTGCAGACGGAGTTTGCCCTCAAGCAGTTGAGCATTACGATCTTTTTCATTCCATCCCTCCTTTTTCGTATATTTCCGTTTGTTTTTCCAAACAAACAAAGGCGGCCCACGAATGTGGGCCGCCTTTTATATGAATCGTATCCGACAATACGAAACACACCAATCTTATCCCCACCGACAGATTGTTTCTGTTCATGGCAGGTCTCCTGACTTAGAGCTTCATGCCTATTCCGCGTGTCTTCCCGGTTTCCCAGTGACTTTGCCGCGTTTCGTAGCCCTTACAGTAGAGTGAGCTGTCCCGGATTTTCACCGGATTCCCTTTTCATGCACTTTCGTGCAACCATGACCAGTCTGATTCTTTTGTGTATCTAAATTCTACATGCTTTTGCTGAAATGTCAATGCCTCTTTCCTGTTTTTTCTTCTGTATCGATCATACTCTTTCCAATTTTTCCCGGCTATGTGTTTTTTGGCTTTTTTGGCAGTTTTTTGCCCGCTTTTTCTGTCAGCGAAATCTTTCGCCTTTTGCCTTACTGCCAATACCGCAGAAAAGGCGGCCGTTTGGAATGCCGATGAACATTCGCTCCGCTTTTCGAAAAAAAAAGCGCCCAACTGAATTCTCAGTTAGGCGCTTTTGGCTCCCCTTGTTGGACTCGAACCAACGACCCTGCGGTTAACAGCCGCATGCTCTACCGGCTGAGCTAAAGAGGAACGAAAACTGCTTATTTAATATACACCATCCCAGCAAAAAATGCAAGTGTTTTTTACTTTTCAGGTGAAAAAATACCGGCAAAAATTCCCGGCCGCTTATTTTTCCGCAGCCGGGCACCTTTTCTGTTTTTTAGTTCACTTTTTCTTCTGAGTTTTTACTTTTTCACAGGCCATCAGATAGGCATCCTCTCCGCCCGCCCAGGGGATTTCCATGCCCACAGCCGTTACTTCCATGTCCAGAACCTCGCTGTACAGTCTCGCGGTGACGCGGTCCGGGCCTTCGGGGGCCAGCTTTACCAGCGGGCAATGCACGCACGGCTTGTCCGCCCGGTAAAACACACGGTAACAAGGCTCGCCGGGCATTGCGCCGGGTACATCCTGCATTGTTTTTTTATTGGCGTAAAGCAGCTCATACGTTCCTTTTCGGATGACATACAGCCATGCGTCCTGCGAGTCCAAAATCGCCTGCGCGCCCTGCAGCGCATGGGTGAGCCTTGTGCGTGCCCGCGCCTTCAGCAGGTATACGCTCACGATTTCCGCTACAATGCACAGCAGGTCCGTCTGCTCCTGCGTCCAGAATCGGCTTTCCCGGCATTCATCAAAGCCGATGTAGCCCCTAGGCTTGCCGTCGTCGCGGATCACACACTGCAGCATGGACTTGATGCCTTGCGCCTCCAGAACCTGCACCTGATTCGGGGGCAGTGCATGGATGTCGCGGCAGTAAAAAATACCGTCCTCGTTAAAATTCTTATAATAATCCGCCAGTTCGCCCTCCAGCATATGCTGAAGCTGGTCTATCTGCGGCACAATGCCGTCGTTGCACCATTCAAAGGTGTTATCGCAGTATGTTCCGTCCTCGGAATCTTCAAAAATATAAACGCGGCTCACACCTACATGCCGCCCTACGATCTCCAGCACGCTGGGAATCGCTTTCTCCACATCGTCGGACTGGTAGAGAATGTGAAATACATACTCCGCCAGCGAGCTGCGCATCACGCCTGTGCCCAGCTCGGAATCAATCGTCTGTCCCACGGTGCTCTGTGTAGGCGCTCCCAGCCCTTCCAACGGCAACTGGGTATAAAACGCATAGGTATTTTTCCCCTGCATTTTGGCTCGGTACAACGCCGCGTCTGCCTTCTTATAAAGCGTGAGATAATCGGTACCATCCTGCGGCGCTTGAGCGATGCCAACACTGCAGGAAAAAACTGGCCCGCCGCCCTGTGCCGGCAGGAGCCGCGCAAAAGCGTCCAACACCTCCTGCGCCTTGCGGCCCGCTATGGCCTGCGCCCCGGAACCACGCAGCAGTACGGTGAATTCGTCCCCGCCGATGCGTCCCAGAATATCGCTTGCGCGGAACATATCCTGCAGCATACGTGCGGCCTCCGTCAACATCACGTCACCGCTCAGATGCCCGTAAAAATCATTTACCTGCTTGAAATTGTCAATGTCGATCATCAAAAGCACGGCGTTTTCCCCGGGCATCAGTGCACCCAACGCGTGGTCTGCCTTGGCTTCCATGGTCCCTTTGTTATACAGCCCCGTCAAGGTGTCGCGCTCTGCACGCTCCCGCATGCGCTGGGCCTCCCGCTTTTCCGCGTCGATGTCCAAAATCACGCCCACCGCTTTGGCCGGTTCACCCGCGCGGTCTTTCTGCAGCGTCGCACGCACACGGCACCACAAATAGCCCCCGTCCCGCTTCTGAATGCGAAGTTCCGCCTCCTGATAGGGTTCTCTTTCCAGAATATCCGACAGCTTGCGCCGCAGCAGTGGTGCATCATCAGGATGCAGATGCGGGTTGTCCAGCAGGCGCGCATGAACATTTTCCCGCACCGGCTCATAGCCAAATTTCTTTTCCCAGTTGGGCGAGAAAGTCAGTGTATCCTGTTTGACCTGCCACTCAAAAATAATGTCGTTGGTCTGATCCATAATGATTTGGTGGCGTTCCAGCGAAAGGCGCAGATCCTCCTGCGCCTTTTTTGTTTCAGTAATATCCAACAGAATGCAGTAGAATACCTCTCGCCCATCCTCCCGGCGCATGAGCTGGCCTCTGTCTTGCACCCAAATCAAACCACCATCCTTGCGGGCCATCCGGTACTCAATGAGCTTCGTATTGCCTTTTTCCAGCTGCGCATGCACAGCCTCCCATGTAGGTGCAATATCCGGCTCGTAAATCATCTCGGAGAATCGGTTATGGAAAACAGTCCTCAGCTCCTCGCGTGTATAACCCAACATTGACAGAAGTCCGTCGCTGAACTGCAGAAGGTTCAGTTCGTCCGTGGCGTCGCAGCACATGACGCCGCCGGGGATATTGTTCATCAGAGCATCGAGGTCACGGTTGCGCTCCCGCAGCTCTGCGGAGCGCTCGTCTGCAAGCCTGCGCAGTGTGGAGATGTTCTCCCCCACCAACAGCCGCGGAAAAAATTCCGCGTCATCCTGGTCGGGACTGGGCAGCGACAAATGCAGCTGCGAAAGCAGCAGACATCTCTGCTCCGCGCGCAAAATGATCGTAACGCGGACAGGAAGATCCAGCATTTCACAGGATTCATTGTTTTCGCGCACGACAAGCTCACCGCACACGGAAAACACCTCCGGTGTGAGCGTTCGGACGCTGTAATGGGCACTTAGCACCAGAAACGTATCATGAAATCCACTTTGCTCCTGCTGCAGCAGGAACCTCATCTGCGGCATGTCATAGCAGACCTCCCGCCGTCCGGTTCCCACCATCATAAATTCCGGTGCCAGAAGCTTTTCAATCCTTCCCAGAGCCCGTTCTACAAAATACGACTTTTCGAGCCATTTTACAAAATCCAGCACATTTTCTTCAGAAAACGGCATATACATGCCTCCTTGCCGGGGCCGGTTTGTGAAAAATGGCCCATCCTTTTTATCCATTGTAGTGTATCCAAGCATAAAAAACAAGCCGAGCAATCAATTCCGGGAGCATTCTGCGTAAAATCCTGACTATACGGCGTGAAAAAAGCGATATTGGCGCTTTCCGCCAGAATAGACGTGTGGTTTTGGGATACAAGAAAAACACCCCTCGGTATTTCGAGGGATGTTGATTTGTACTTTTTAGGGATCTATCGATACCCACGTATTGATTCCCTGTAAATAAGGCATGCTACAAATTACGCCCTATGGCCCAAGCAATTCATCAAAAGCCGGAGCAGCTCTTGCACAAGTGGGAATGTTCAGACGGAAATCAATAGGTAAAATCGCACACATAGGAATCACCCTGCCAGTAGATGTCCACATAGCTCACTGTCCAGGGGTTGAAGGAATCAAAGGAAGCGCTGGTATCGCCGTCTACATCCTCAACATACAGCGTCCACTCTGTCTGCGACCAGTCTCCCATTGTAGCCTGGCCCACAATAGTGGTGCTGCTGTTAGCTGGAAGAATTTGAGGCAGTACATCGATGTCATGATCGCTGCTGGCATTGATGACGCCAATATACAGCGCATAAATGTCATAAGCAGAATTATTGTATACCTCGAATACAAATTGACCGTTCGTGTCATATCCAGTTCCGGTCACAGTCTGTTGCTGTTCCTGAACGACAACTGTTTCGCCGCCTCCAGTCGCTCCACTGCTACCATTCAAGGTGCCGGACACATAGTTCTCCGTGCCGTCTGCGCCTACGACAACCACACCCGGGACACCGTTTTCATCGAAGCCGATCTGCATCTCGCAGCCGTCGACAAGGGGCACATACTTAAACTCGTATTCGTCGCCGTCTTCGTCGATGATCAGCACATCGTAGTTTTCGAAATCATACCGGGCAAGGGTAATGTCGTAAGAGCCGTTATTTTTCAAAATGCTGGTGCTTCCCAAATGGTCCTCACCCCAGTTGTTTGTACCGGTGGGCGAAACATACAGCTCTTGGAAATTGTAGCCCGAAACGTTTGCAACAGTCACCGCAAGTGTTGTAGATCGCACCGGAGCCGTTACAGCACTGCTTACAGATGTTGGTACATTGTTTCCTCTGCCTTTTGGTGCATCGTCATTGCCACCGCATGCAGAAAGTATCGTCAGCAACAGCGCGCTACAAAGTAGCCAGACGATTTTCTTTTTCATGTCTTTCCTCCATGGTCTCCAAATTTTTCGGTAAAAAATACTGTTTTCACCGTTATTTTTATTATAAACTTGATGACCAACAACGTGTAGAGCCCAATGGTATTGCGCTGGTATCGCACAGGTATTGTTTTAAAATAGCACCGACTTGCACAGCTGTCTTCCTTCATCCGATGGCGGAAACCATTCTAGCCCCACACAAAAAACGCGAGGATGTATGCCTTCTAAATAACGCTCACCATATCTTTTCCCGAATGGCAGTGCCGTCTGCAGGTTGCCGGACATCGCGCTCTTTTCTTCTGCTTTTCACCCCAGCAAGTGTTTCAAAGCACTGCGCTTGTTTCGCTTTTCCGTGATTCCCATTTTTTGAAATGCACTGCCAAGGCACGCCTTCACACGACTTTCAGAGAGGAACATTTGCGCAGCAATTTCCTTATTTGTGTGCCCTTCGGCGGCAAGACGCGCAATAGAGCGCTCCTTTTCTGTAAGCCCGAAGGAAGGCGCTTGACCAAACGCTGTGTGTTGGATTTGCAAATTGGCCGCGCGCCATTGCGCACATTGCTCCAGAATAGTGCCGATTTCTTTTTCCCACGGCCCGCTTTTCAGCTCGCACAAAAGTGCGGCAATATACTCTTGATTTTCCACAAACGGGAGGTAAAGCCTGTCCGGCATCGCAACATTTAACGCTTGAGACAAGTGAATGATTGCCGCGCGGTGTTTACCCACCCGCTCCAGCGCACCGGCAAGCTGAATATCCAAGTATATCTCGCACAGAAGCATTGGGTACACACGATAAAGCCGCCGCTCGTTCTCCTCTCGGGCGATAAGCCGGGTAAATTGTCCCTGTGCAAGAAGAAGTTGTCCGTAAACAGTGTTCAGAAAAGGCACACTGGGGAACAGAAGACGCGTATCCTCCAGCCGCCCCTCGTCCAGCCAGTCCGCCGCTGAATGCGGCTGTCCCAAAAGTGCATACAACCATGCCTCGCACATGTCTATCGAATGCAGCAACACATACTCTTGCTGTGCCAGCACCTTGTCACGCAAAGTACGAAGCGTAGGCTCTACCCCGCTGAATTCTCCCTGAAGCACCTCTGCGCGCAGCCGCAAAAAATGGGCAGCCAGCACCATGCACAGTTGACCGTCACGCTCTGCGTCATGTAGTGCGCGGTACTGGCAAATCTCCGCGTCCACAAAGCTGCCGCGCATCAAAAAGGCTTCTCCCTCCATCACATGTTCCGCACCGCTGCCTTGATTGGGATTGAGGCGATACCAAAACGGCATGGACTCCTTCATCACCGCTACTTCCCTATCCAGTGTACCCGGCAGACGGTAATAGGATATAAGCACGCTGGGCGAACCATAGCCCCATACCGCTGTGGGCGAAACCGCGGTAGTCGGGCGATCCATCAGTACACAGGCCCGACGGTGATGGGCGCTCATCGCTTTGATATTATTGAAATCAAGAAAGCTTTTGACGATCTCCACTTCGCCCAGCAGATTGTTTTTTTCAGCCTCTGACAGTGTAGTATTGGTATTTAAGCTCTGTAAAAGGCCATCGAGCGTGGCAGTGCACTCGGCGCGCATATTGAAAGTAAACAGGCGCCGCGCATATACCAGCATGGCCACCGGATATGCATTGCACACGGCGCGGGGGCATTCTCTGAACCAAGCCAGCATCTCGTTTTTGTGTTCTGCCGAAAGGTCAGCGCCTTGGCCACACTCCACTGCACGCATCAGCCCGTGAAAATCCCGTGCTTTGTAGAACAGCCGCGCTGCTGAAGCAGCATATCCGTGCTCCAGTTGCCACATACCCGCGCGGGACAGATATTTCGCCTGTTGCTCCTCCGGCAGGCGAGCAAAGGCTTGTTGTACGCTTTCCTGCATCAGATGATGCAGTTTGTAGGTACCGTCCTGCGAGATATAGGTAATGAAACCATTACTCCGCGCGAGCCGCCTCAGCAGTATTTCTGCGTCCGCGCGGCCGCTGATCCATTCAGCCTGTGAAGCACTAAACACCAACATCATTGACATTACCGTCAACAGCTCTTTTTCATCGGGCGGCAATGGCTCGAACAAAATCGTCCCCATCATGGTGTGGATATCCCCAAAGTCCGAGAATTTCCCCGTATCCGCATAGGAAACAAGATTTAGGTACAGTGCCGCCGCCCAGCCCTCACTAATATATATGAGATGAGAGATGTCCTCTGAAGAGATTGGATACCCGCATTGCGCAAAGTAATTACCGATATCCTGCGCATCAAACCGCAAATCACCCTCCTCGATCTCATTGACGCGCCCTGAGAGCAGCAATCTGTCTCTGATGCTCAAAACCGCGATACGGGATATGAGCACCACATGAATATGCTTCGGCAGATTACGGCTAATGAACAGCACAAAGCCGGTCATCATTTCGCCCTCCACAAGGTGGTAATCATCGACAAAAAGGTAGGTTTCCCTTGCGGGCGCAAGCTCGTGTATCTTGCGCAGGAATTCTCGCTGTGTCGTAGTGTCCAGTGGCGGCCCCATTTTCAACAGAGTTTCAGAAAATGAAGCTCCCGCTTCCCTGCCGATCAATTCGGCAAAATCACGCCAAAATTCATTCAGCCCTCCGCCCAACACATTCAGTCTCAGCACCATGCATTCTTTTGAAAGACCTTCGCGAAACCATCGCACAGCCGTTGTTTTCCCATATCCTGCAGGTGCTACTACTGTGGTCAGCGGATACATCGGTATTCTGTCCAGCTTTTTCTGCAGTCTGGCGGAAATATAGATATTGTCGAGTGATAACTGCATGGTTCTCTCCTCTTGCGACCGAACATTTCTATCGGTTATTCCATCTTACTGTCATCTTGATTTGTTACTGACAAAGCCTTATTGACGTACATTAGATTTTTACCTTTATTTTATCACAAAAAAGAAACGTTGTATAGACACACTTTTTCTCTTCCTGCCTCCCGTCCTGTCCATATTTCTTCAAAAGCAACAACATTTGTATGTTGCGCCAGAGTCGTGACTTTCACCTAATCCTAAGACAAGAACCGCACCCACGATAATCTTCGCGCCGCCAATACCCACACACTTTAATCGCTTGCTCTCTAACGGGTTCGGCACTGTATACACGATTCCCACGCCGAATCCGATCAAGCAGCCAAACATTGTGCCCAGCACCGCGAGATATAGGGCTGTCCATGCGCCCGAAAGGAACATCGAGAACTTTGGATTCTCCTGCAGTTCCATAGCTGACACGGAACTGTCCCTAAATCGCTGCCGCTGCGCGTTGGCCTGCCTGTTTCACCTTGAACAGCCGTGCCCGGCCCGGTATGCCGCAAGACTTCAAGGAGGGAGAGATGGCAAGGCAGATTGTCTTTTCCGTGCAGCCAGCGTCCGCTACCACAAGGTTTGTCGTCATGGGGTCAAGTCCATGTTCCAGGCATTCCACAGATGCGTAAAACGACTTTAAGTCAATGGAAAGATACATCCGTTTATCCAATCTGCTTCCTCCCTTCTGTATAGTTTTTTTATTGTACATGACCCTTCCCAGCAAAACAAAAGGCCCAATGCTGTTTCGAAAAAAGCAGCGGGCCATCTGATCTGAACTGCGGGCGGTTAAATATTTTTGGATATAAAAAAGTACCGTTCATTTTTACATGAACGGTGGCTGTGTGGTGCACCATATTCAGCTAAGGACGAACTTTTTACCTCTTGCAGAGATACCAGTTTATCCCCATCTCTGTAATTGAAATTGACAACGAATCGGTCATCAAAAATATATACCGAGTTTACAAAACAATCTATGATATTTCGCTGATATGCCGAGACACTCGGGTCGCCCTGCCGAAACCGCTCAAACCGGAACAGAATCTGCTCCCTTGTAAGAAGCGGCTTTGCAATCTGCTCCTGCAGGATGTTTGTTTCCAGCGCCTTACGCTGCTCCTCCCAATCGTCCAACCGCTGTTTGGTAGCTGGTATAATGATTCCCTGTTCGATTGCAGATACGATATTTTCGATTGGTTTATTAACATCTTTCAGCGCGGCCGGCAGTACCGGCAAACGTGTATTTTCTCTGCTTTGATAAGCTAAAAGCTTTTGCGTCAAACGTTCAATCGTGTCCTTATTGAGAGCCTTTTCTATCGCAGCCTTTACTACAAAACGTTCCAAAGGTTCCTTTCGCACTGATTTTAAATCGCATCCCGCGCGGCCATTGCGTTTACGGTTCCCACATTTATAATAATCGTGCCATGTGCCTGTATGACTTTTCCGCTTTCACCTGCCATTATAGAGCCACAGTTTCTGCAAAACAGTTTTGTTGTCAGCATATAATTGACATTCGTTCTCGTATGCGCCGGAGCTTTTTGGTTCTGTTCACAGCGTTTTTGTACTCGGTCAAAAACCTCCGGTGTAATGATAGCCGGAATCGCATCCGGAATCACTGTGTCCTTATATACCTATTTTAAAGTTATAATCAGGAGGTGCCTGCGATAAAATATTGAGCTAAAATAGTGCCGTCACTGAACGAAGTTTTACAATTTCGTGCGGCAACGGCACTTGAATGGCAACTGATTTGTTACTTAAAAGAAAACTTTTCTTCAGCGAAGGATATTCCTTTTTGATACTGTAAATCAAATATGTTAGGGTAAAAGGAGCATACGGTCAAAATCGGATCGGGAAGCCCCTTTCCTGTAACGGTCACGCCGAGCGTTGCCTCTGGCAAAGCTTCTGGCGTTTGGCTGTTTTTTATATTGAGCCATGCCTCACTTGTTTGCTCCCAAACATCCGAATTTTCAAAACCGTAATCAATAACCGCATAAATTGCCGAATATCCTTTGTACTCACAAAGCTTCAACACTATATTCGCTTCTATTTTTTCTTTTCCTCTACAGACGAACACTTCCTTTTGGGCTGCATACCTCCATAGTTTAGCTTCTTCGTAGAAGTCTTCTTCCATAAGTGCAGCATCTTCAGGAGAATAAATTGTTTCAATTGCTTGGTATGCGTCAATTCCAGGCGTTTCTGAAAGCTGCTCATATTGGTATTCTTCACCCGGTACATTTTTGAACGCCGTACATCCTACTAAAAATATCAATAAAAAATATTCCAAGCAAAAGATAATGTTTTTATTAATCATCCTTTATTCCTTAAGCGTACAGCTTATATGTCCAAATCAGGCTCATTGTATCACTGGAGTAAGTGTCTGTATATGCAGTTGAGCCGGTCAAATTAAACCCGTTAATATTTACTGAGCCGCCTCCGGAATGCGTTCTGGATTCAGTAAAATGTCCACTTCCAACAAAATCTACAGAAAGAGAAGGGAATGAAGCGTTGTAGTTATTGTACAACTGCACCCAAGAAGCGGTGGATGTTCCGGTCTGTATCCTTGTGGCACTTCCTACTACGCCTTGAATTTGAAAATAGGAGCCTTTTCCTCTAAGCCACAATGTTGCTTCGGACGTTGCACTATAAGTACTATTTTTTGAATAAGTAAAGGTTTTTGAAACCACCTGATAATGATCGACCAGATCAGCATAAGGTGCTATACCATCACTTTGGGAATTTTTACGAATTCCTTCAAAAAGCTGTACGGCTTCTTCCTCACTAATTCCATTCAATTCTGCAGTTTTTTGATAAACTCTTCGTAGGTAAGATCAATCACGGTGGTGTCACCTTCACTCCTTTGCGGAGGTTCCGCTGCAAATGCGGGCACGGCTATTGCAACTACCATAATAATACAAAATGCAAATGCGAACAGCTTTTTCTTCATAATTCTTAAACTCCTTCTTCATGGTTTGACACTTTTCTATTGTACCGACATTTCGCGCGCTGATGTCTGACTTCCCCAAGCTGTTTCATTTTAAGTTGTTCAAAACAGAGATTGCATGCGATTTACCATCCTACTACTTCTCCAGAAAACCATCCGCAATCAATGGTTACAGGATATGTATATCCACAATCTGCGCAGCGATAATATTCAATGATATATTTATATGTTCTGTTCAATGCTCCAGAATAGACATATTGTGTCTCAGTTCTTTCTAGGTAACGGTACGCATGATTGCAAAGTGTTCTCGTCTGCGTTCCCACTGTAGTATCCTGTAGGATGACGGGACTGGCCGCAATGGCACTCCCCATTACGCCCAAACACAGCACAAATACACCCATCAGAGATAATAGGCGAGCAGCTAACCGTTTCATGACAACACTTCCTTCATTTTTTAACAAAGATAACCTTTGCTCAACTATAATAACCAGCAATATGGCAAAAGGGGACAAAAATTCCAAAAATTTTTTTATTTCCATAATGAATCAGCAATTTGCAGAAGAACTTTCACTTCGAAAGAACTATCCATCATCACGGCTATTCCATTTTCTTCAAAGATTACTTTGTTCATCCTCTTGGAATCAACATTCCCTTTGTCAAAGTCAAGGTAATAATATGTGCGAATGCTTGTCGTTGTTTCGTCCATTTCCAAGGGGAAATCCTCTTTTGGGAGATACAATTGGATATCCTGTGCAGGGAATATTGCGATATCCAAAGAATTTACAGTCACCCCATATTGGGATTGACGATATGAGTATGTGTCATAGAGCGGCCCTTCACTCGAATTGAATTTTGTACGGACGGTGTCTTCTGGTAGCCAATTCGGCGTAAATTCCGGCAGCGTTGTAATTGGCTCTGTTTGTGTTTGACTTTCGAAGCGAAGTATCCAATCAGATTCTTCTTCGATTTGAAGCAGTGAAAATAGTTGAGCACGCATCGATGGAACAGCATAAACAACAGCTAAAGACAATATTGCTGCACATACGCATACCGCAAAAGCACGTAGTATGTGCCGATTTTTATGTGGTAGTTTAATTTTTTCTAAACGTTCTTCCCTCAATTGAGCCGCAGCATCACAAAGTAGATTTTCAAAAACAACATCGTTCATATTGTGTCATACCCTTTCTCTTCAAGCGCAGATTTTAGGCGCGCCCGAATGCGCTGCAGCCGTTTTTTTACGACTTGTGCATCCATGTTCAGCGCCTGTGCAATCTGCACGACTGTAAATTTGTTGTCGTATTTTAACATCAAAATATCTTGATCCTCAGCGCCTAATCGCCGTATTTCCATCAGCAACGCTGTTTGCGCATCACGCCGTTCCACAGCGACAACGGGCGTTTCATGCAGATCATCAAAATTTTCCAACTCTGTCGGCACGTCTGCCGGCACTTCACGTTTCATTCGCGAACATTCTGTAAGGGCAATGCGTTTGGTAATGATCGCAACAAAGTTTCTTGTTTGGGGGCTGTCAATTGCGGACACTTGCGAAAAATGCTCCAGAACACGCACGCAGGATGTATGCACTACATCTTCCGTTGTGACTCGATTATGTAGCACCTCAAATGCGACATGATACATCAACTTATAATAGCGCTTATATAAGTCTGTGAAACGTTGTTGAGCCGTTTTATCGAATTTCAAACGAGTGCCACCGCCTTTCCCTTACACCCATTATAACCAGCGACTACCCCATTTGGGGACAGGTTAATTCAAATATTTTTATTTTCAGTCAGAATTCATATAGAACGACCGGGAAATCTCTCTCCCGGCCGTTTTTCTGTTTACTCTATGCAGTATGATGTTTTCATGGCGGAACGGGAAAGTAACAGGCGAAAAGAAAATACGGCACGGCAGGGTGTGCCGGTGGAGGATTTGAAGCCGTTTGCAAGGTTCTTACTTCCGAAACTTCAGGTGTTTTACGAAACGGAAGAAGGACAACGGGCGTTTCAGGAATGGAAAAAAGAAACAATGATTAAAATGTTTTCCTTTAACCTGTCCGGTCTTCTTTCCGCCGGGCTGTCCCCGGCGCCTGCTCATTCCATCTGCTCACAACTGCATCTCCCCAGCTCCGCTGCTGCGTCTGGTTCTGCCGCGTCACCGATTACTCACGGCGGCGCTTCCGCAGAACTTCTGAAAGAATCGTTGACACGCCGCAGCATGATTCTTACCGCCGCCCAGTAAGAGCGCGTATCCATCCAAGACTGGATGCAGACGGTCCTCCGTATCTTCCACCTGAAAGCGGATAAGATGCGGCAGCTCTACCAGCAGCTGCGGAACAAATACCAGATGCACTGCGCCTACGCACAGGGAAACGCCAAAATGCGCGAGGCCTACAACAAATGGCGTGACCCGCGCAGAAGACAATGGTCAAATACCAGGTAGGGGAGATATCTTTCGAACAGTTTGCGGAATGCGTTCAAATTCCATAGAGAGCAAACAGGCCGCGCGGGAGATGTCTCTCCTGTGCGGCCTGTTTGCTCTACTTTAAAATTATGCCCAGACAAAAAAATAAACCCGAACTCACTCTCATACAAGAGCAAGTTCGAGTTTGCTGATAATGGTGCACTTTCAGGGACTCGAACCCTGGGCCCGCTGATTAAGAGTCAGCTGCTCTACCAACCGGAGCATTTTGCATGCACCCAGTTTATAGGCATTCCCAATAGGTCATCCCTCTTGTTGCGAGTAAAATTCTATCATGCTTGTCAACAAATGTCAACAGTTGTTATTACACACACCATAAACGTTCTACCTCAGAGCAGTGAGCAGCCTTTTGCCCTATGCCACTTCCTCGTCTGTGGCACTTATTTGTGTAATCTTCATTTTTTCGTTCGGCTCTCCCATGTTTACAAATTGCTGGTAGCTCATGTTTACATGGACAGTTACTTCGTATCCCCTTCCGACTTCCACTCTTTCAAACAGCTGGCTGAGTATAACACGCTTGCGCGCGAGGGAGGCCATTTCAAATTCTTCCGCCCACCCACAAAAGTGATTGTAGCATTCCTTTATTTTTCTCGCAATTTCCTTTTCATTGTCAACTGCCAAAACCGCCGCTGCGTATTCCTGCCGGGCAATCTTCAGTTCGTTTTCTGCCTTTGCGATCAAGCGCGCCAGCATTTCCTCTGAAAAACTGCTCCGCCCTTCCAGGCATTTCAGCACTTCGTTCTCATACCGTTCAAGCGCGTGCTCACAATCCTGCAGCTTTTTCTCAAGGGTATGTTTCTGCTTCTGCTTTTCTTTGTACTCCTGCCGAATCTTTTCCTCCATCATCCTGTCGCGCGGTGAGCGCTGAATGCTGCCAAATAATTCTCTGGCAACATTTAGTACAACGGCGTCCACCCGATCAGCCAGATAAAGTGCCTGGCCATCGCATTTTCTGAGATGCTGCGCCCTCTGAAAGCAGTTGTACTTAGGCTTAAGCGCTTCCACGACCTTTCCATTTTTCAGCTTGTATCGATCCATATGCATAAAACCCGACATTCTGGCGCCACAGTGCGCACAGTACACAATGCCCGCCAGCAGCGTATTGTTTTCTGCCTTTTGAGCTACCTTTCTGGCTTCTGCATTTGCATTGCACCGCAGGCTCACCATTTTGTTAGCTTCTTTAAATAGTTCTATATCAACGATTTGCAGTTCTGGAATGTGCTGCGAACGAACACTATGCGTAATAATGTAGCCTGTATAGCCCTCGTGCCGAATGATGCGCAGGATATGGTTAGAGGTAAATTTCGCACCGCTGTGTGTGCGTAGTCCTCGCCGATTCAACAACTCGGCCAGCATATAAGAGCTCTGCCCTTCATACGCAGTTTTTCCAAACAACTCTTGAACGATCGTAGCTTCTGCCGGTTCAATTTCGAGATCTTTCACCGGCAGGCCTTTCTTGTTCGTCCGTCCTTTGTAAACAGCCCGGTATCCGTATGGCACTGTGCCGCCGGAATAGTATCCGCTTGAATTAAGCTGCCGAATTCGCGTTGACACGCGTTCCGCTATCTTTTCCGATTCGCCCGCTGCCTGCCAAAAACGTATGTAGTTCAGCAGTTTGTCTGTATGGTTCTCAATGCGCTGCTCACCCTCGCGTGTGCTCCACACTTGGACGCCGTGCTTTACAAACCATTCCAGCACAAAGGGCGTCTCACTTTCGATACGGCCCAGCCTGTCAAAAATGTACAGCAGCAAAATATCGATTTCTCCATTTTCGGCAATCGACTTAAAATATTGGATCGCATCCCGCTTCTGCGCCGACACCTTTGAACCCGACACGCCCTTTTCTGATTTCTCAGCTACAACGCGCCAGCCATGCTGTACACAAAATTTACGGCACTCGATTTTCTGCATTGGGATATCATCATGGTCCACCTGCCCTTTGGTCGAAACACGGTAGGCGAGTCCCGCGCGTGGCGCATCGAGCGGCAGCTTAGACATCTCCCTTTCAAAAAACGCATCATCCAGCCATACTTCATCGGATACTGGTATCTTGATTACTTCTCCATATTCATTGATATAATCCACTGCTCTGTCCTCCTTGCAGATAGCGCCTGCAATTCAGATCAGCTATTCTGTTTTCAAGGTTCTTTGGGAACGGTTCTCCGTTTCCCTACTCAACATTACCTTATTATATAAGGAAAAGCTATCACCAAAACGGAGAAAAACGCCTTTAAAAGCTGTATGAACCGCAGCACTTCACCTTCGATTTTCTGACATTAAAGGCAAAGCCGGACGCTGTTTGCGCCCGGCTTTGCTGATACAATTTCTATTTCACCGTGTTTTCCCTACTTTTTGTTTTCCCCTTCTTTATCCTCCGCGTTGACAACACCTTCGATCATATCTGTTACAACTGTATTTAATTGCACCGCATTTTCGGAAGTAATAATAGACCGTCCTGTGTCCGCTTCGATGGATTTTCGCGTTTCCCCGGCATAACTACCGCCACGTTTTGCTATTTCACGGTTTTCTTCAAAGCCTTGCGGCTGGTGTACCTTTGACAGTTCTGTTGTTGTGGCCTCTGCAAGCATATTCAATACAATTTCCAGTGTCGTCATATTGTCTCGCAGATTTTCCTTTTTTAGACCTTTTAGCTTTTTGTATTGCCGCGTCGTCATACCCGACCATGCACGAGTGATCTCGTCGGTAAGTATCGCAAATTCAACCCCTTTTTGTACACCTCTGTCCTGCCACTCATCAGTGAGTTCCTTGCGCACCTGGATTGCCTGCAGACGCTGGTTAATCCACTCGCGGGAATAGCCTTTTTTCAAATATGTGTCAAGGGCACGGTCTATGGTCAGTTCGGGATCTATGGTTTCTTCTATGCGTTCCCGACCTACCTCTGCAAGCCATAACTTAAACGGTTCTGCTTTGGGCGAAGGGATAGACTGAATGATTCGTAAAAGCTGTTCTGTTGTGGCGACATCGGTTAACCGCTTTTTTCCATCGGTAGCAGTCATTTTCAACTGCTGACAATTTGTCAGCAGTTGATCCGCCCCTTCCATTTTTAGGCGCTGCTTCAGCTTCGCCCAGTAATTACTCGCCCCACGTTGTGTATTCTGATTGGTTAAGACAGCAACAACATCAACGACAGAAAAGTACCATTCTTCTCGTTCCCCGTCCCATGCTGTACGGATTTCTTTGTTTTCAAAAAGCTGCAACTGATTGTTCTCCATTGGAATTCACCCTTTCCGACTAAATCCATTTTACTACAAGAGAAATCCTTTTTCCACCGATAAACGCTATCTTTCCTGTTCCTTTGCGCTGCTTTGGAAATTGATACAAGCGCAACATTGTAAGAACTATACCGGATGCAGTAATTTGCAAAAACTACTCACAAAATACAGCATCCTACCATCTTATCTGGAATTGATTTATCTCACGGCTTCATTTCTTTATACCGTTGCTTTATGGTCTGGCATACTTCTTAGCTTTCCCTCGCTATTCTCTGCCGATAGCTCTGCATGATAGTATCCAATATCTTGTCATCTGCGTCCGGTATATTGTCCTTTGCAAAATAAATTTTAGCACGATATTGGCCATACTCCCGTTCAATCATTTCCGGTTGTTCAATTGCTTTGGGCAAAACTGTCACCTCCTATCTGCCATGGCAGTCCCAATCCTTTTTGTGCCGCTCGTTGCCACAGCGTCT